>CAVQCA010000047.1:0-28807 GCA_963710815.1 uncultured Gammaproteobacteria bacterium
ACCACCGTCGCCGACGTGGAAGACTTTTCTGAGAACGCATGTCACGGATCTGGCATCGATCGATTTCTTTGTGGTGCCGACGGTTAGATTCAAGGTGTTGTTCGTTCTGGTGATCCTTGCCCATCATCGCCGCAAGGTAGTGCACTTCAATGTCACCGAGCATCCGACCGCTCAGTGGACCGGGCAACAGATCATTGAAGCCTTCCCGTGGGATACGGCACCAAAGTATCTGCTGCGGGATCGAGATAGTGTTTATGGATCCGAATTCCAGAGGCGCGTTAGAAGCATGGGAATCGAAGAGATGCTCACGGCACCGCGAAGTCCTTGGCAGAATGCGTTTGTGGAACGCGTGATCGGTACCATTCGGCATGATTGCCTGGATCATGTCGTCGTGCTGAACGAACGTCACCTAAAACGGATGCTGAGCAGCTACTTCAACTACTATCACCGCTGGCGGACGCATCTGTCACTGGAGATGGATAGCCCAGAATCGCGAGCGCTGCAGCCGCCGTGTTTGGGAAAGGTCGTAGCCTTCCCGGAAGTCGGTGGCTTGCATCATCATTATGAACGATTGGCGGCGTGATGTGCGTGATACGAATTATCGGGAACGACAGTTGACTCCATCACGGCAAGCGCTGTCTTCAGTGCCGCCAAGCGCTCCCTGCTCTCATGATGTTTGTGTGCGAGATCAGCGAGCAGTGCTTGCTCGCGTGCGATTGCCTGGCGGAGTGACTGTGCCTTGGTCAATGCCATGGTCCGCCGGGTTTCCACTTGGCCCGGAAGTCCCGATCCTGGGTTAACGCTTGCGTTGGTGGAACCAGGAATGTCTCCAGGAAAAGGCAGATCCCTGTTAATGATGGCGGGGAGGTAACAAGCATTCCCTTGCGCACGAAGGCATTCCATTGTGTGTTCTTTCGTGAATCTTCATAGAACCCGGGACTGAGCCCGGATGGCGTGTGTTCCGGCAACGGTGTTTGACGACACGAGAATGTGTTGTGAATCGCTTCGCAGAGCGTCTGACCGTCGAAGTCGAACTCGCGGGCGATGACCCAAAGGTCATAGAAGTCCTTCATCCGGCTATTTGCCATACCCAGGTTGACCAATGCCTGGTATTTTTCCGCCACCACGGTTTCGCGCGGATACACCCTTAAGTGCGGTGCGGGGTTGCCCAGCAGGGTGGGGTATTCGGCTTCTTTCGCCTCGGGTGTCACGGCATCCCCGAATCCGATATCGGCCTGAATCGGCACGCGGGCGCCGGCCAGGTCACCGAACAGCCTTACCCGTATGCCGCCGTACTCCGTCTCATCACGGATCGTTTCGACTTGCACGCTTTCTGCGATCAGCGTCAGCCCGTCATCTTCGACGGGAATGCCACAGAGTTCGCGAAAGATTGCCTGCAGACCTGCTTCGCTGCTGTCGCCGAAACCCAGGAAATCCACATCGCGTGTCGGCCGGTGCGGTTGGTCACCCCATAACAGGAAGAGCATGGCGCCCTTCAGTATGAATCTATCCCGATAACTGGACTGGCTCAGGCGGTACAAGAGGCGTTCGAGTCCATACTGGGTCAGTAGCAACTGAAAGTCCTCGCCCCGTTCCCGCGCCAACGCCAGCAATCGGTCGCGCACCGAGGCTGCGGTATTCTTTCCACATTTATTATTCATAGCGCGAGCGATTCGAGGTAGGGTCGCATGACATTGCGGACGCGGCAGATCCCGGCATGGTGCCACAGGTCATCCATGGTGCAACGTCGCGTCCGCCGGCATTCCCTGAGTGCCTCGATGGCAACATCCAGGCCGATCTTGTTCCGGTATTTGAAACAATCCGCGACGGTTTTGGCAGGGGAATATACGTGCACGGTTACCCCTTCTATCTGATATTCCTCTACGCCGGCACTGAGTGCAGCCTGGGAGAAGCGAACGATACGCAGTGGCGGGTACTCCAGGCGCGGCCGCCAGGTCTTCTCGCCGATGGCCAGCCAGACTTCAAATGGCGCCTGGGTCGTGAGGTCATGAAAACGCAGGGCGGACAGCAGACAGACCACGCCTTTGGGTACCCGTTTGCAGACCTCGGCCAGTGAGTGGTGCTCAGTGGCGCCATTCTCCGGCAGCACATAAAGCCCCCGGCCGATCCGCTGCAGTTTACCGGCAGTACAGAGACGACTGAGATAGGTCCGGGGGATGTCGTAGGGATCCAGATCGCGGGGACGCAAAACGCCCGCTTTCCTGACCAGTTCCAGTATTTTGTCTGTCCGTGTGGTCTGGGTAGCCATGATGCCGGAATGTTACATTAACTAGGGAGATATTAACATCCCCCGATGTGTTGTAACATTCAGCCCGGCTGTCTTTGCGGGTTCCCTCGATATGCCATCGACTGCTTTTGATCAGGTAGACATTGTATTAGCTGTCCAATAGACAGCTATAAATAACTTTGCATATAGGCGTATAAGGCCAGTCAGATCAATTTTATTGGACAGCGGAAGTCCTATAAAGACAAATAGTACAATCGGATACACAAACTCAGGCGGAACACTACGAACCAGGCGGTCGGGAGTTCGAATCTCTTTGAGTGCGCCAAGTTATCGTTGTCAGGGAACAATATCGAATTTGCCGCGCACCGCTATCGATGATTGCATTATTGCCTGAAGCGGCGCTATCATTGCAATCATCTATTCATCGAAACACATGGGGTGCTGTTATGGCAAATCTTGTGGTTAGAAACCTTGATCAACGCATCGTCGATGCACTCAAGCAACGTGCGGCGCGACACGGTCGTAGTGCCGAGGCCGAGCATCGCGCTTTACTCGAAGCATTACTCTTGAGGCCCAAGGGGAAAAGCTTCGCGGAAGCCCTCGCAGCGATGCCCAACGTGGGGCAGGATGAAGATTTCGAGCGAGTAGATGACGAGGTCGGTAACGCTCATGTATTTGGTTGATACCAATGTCATAAGCGAGGCGCGCAAGAGGTCGAAAGGGAATAGAGGGGTCCGGGCATTCTTCGAGCAGGCCATCGAGGACGAGACACCGCTGTTCATATCGGTCGTTACCGTCGGTGAATTGCGTCGCGGTGTCGAATTGATCCGTCACCGAGGCGATGTGCGCCAGGCGAATCAGTTAGATAAATGGTTGGTGGCCTTGCTGACCGAATACCAGGATCACATACTCGATATTGACCAGGACATTGCACAGCTCTGGGGACGGCTCCGGGTGCCACATCCAGAAAACGCGTTGGACAAGCAAATTGCCGCAACGGCACTGATTTATGAATTGACGATCGTCACACGTAACGACAAGGATTTTGTTAAGACCGGTGTGCCTGTGCTGAACCCTTTCACGGCGTAGAGATTTAAGCTTCGTCAGTAGAATTCATTGGCCTGTCCTTGGCGAATTCCTATTCATGCAGCGATTGGCGTATGAAAGAGTCCATTGCAATGTGATAGCCATGAATGGTTGCAGAGATTTGCGCGCGGAGGTAGAGGATTGCCGCTAAGCACCGCTGGTGTATCTCCTGTCGTTCCCGAAAATGCGTACAGCTTGATTCTCTTGACCATTTTTTGAGACGCCGTCAATCTGGATTTCCCGCCATCCTGGCTGCCGAAGGGAATCCAGAAGCATGAAAACGGTTATCAGTACGCTGTTCGCATTTCTGTCGACCCTGTTTCGGTCTCGGGTTGTGTTGCAGCTCGAGATCGTCGCACTACGGCATCAGCTCACTATCTATCAGCGAACTACACTGCGTCCCCGCATTCACCCGGCAGACCGCCTGTTCTGGTCCTGGCTTTCGCGTTGCTGGTCAGGTTGGCAGAGCGCACTGGTGTTTGTTCAGCCCAGGACCGTGATCGCCTGGCAGCGCAAGCGCTTTCGGGATCATTGGGCCAAATTGAGCAAGCAGGGCAGACCGGGTAGACCGCCGGTATCCAAAGAAATCAAGGCGCTGATCCGCAAGATATCGGTAGCCAATCCCAGCTGGGGTTCGCCCCGGATTGTCGGGGAGCTGCGGAAAGTCGGCATTGATGTTGCCAAATCCACGGTAGATAAATACCGGGTACGGTCCAAACAACCACCGTCGCCGACGTGGAAGACTTTTCTGAGAACGCATGTCACGGATCTGGCATCGATCGATTTCTTTGTGGTGCCGACGGTTAGATTCAAGGTGTTGTTCGTTCTGGTGATCCTTGCCCATCATCGCCGCAAGGTAGTGCACTTCAATGTCACCGAGCATCCGACCGCTCAGTGGACCGGGCAACAGATCATTGAAGCCTTCCCGTGGGATACGGCACCAAAGTATCTGCTGCGGGATCGAGATAGTGTTTATGGATCCGAATTCCAGAGGCGCGTTAGAAGCATGGGAATCGAAGAGATGCTCACGGCACCGCGAAGTCCTTGGCAGAATGCGTTTGTGGAACGCGTGATCGGTACCATTCGGCATGATTGCCTGGATCATGTCGTCGTGCTGAACGAACGTCACCTAAAACGGATGCTGAGCAGCTACTTCAACTACTATCACCGCTGGCGGACGCATCTGTCACTGGAGATGGATAGCCCAGAATCGCGAGCGCTGCAGCCGCCGTGTTTGGGAAAGGTCGTAGCCTTCCCGGAAGTCGGTGGCTTGCATCATCATTATGAACGATTGGCGGCGTGATGAGCGTGATACGAATTATCGGGAACGACAACTGATTCTATGCCGAATTCGCTGTTGATGTGCTGCTGGGCTTGGTGGCCGTGCGATTCGATGCCGGATAGCGTTGCAGAACCGGCAGGCAGCGACAATGTTCTCGCGAGAGTCAGTTCCGCCATCTTGCCGGGCCTTTAGGTGCTCGGCCGTGCATTCAAATCGCTTAGCATCCCCCTCGCTGATGTTGTATTTGACGGCGAACTCGGCGGGATGCTTCAGCCACATTGGCAGTCCACAGTAAAAGCAACGGCCTTTCTGGCGATTGAATGCGGTGAGACGGTGTTTGGATATCGAAGTGGGCATGATCGGCTCCTTGAAAATTAACAAGATGTCCGATCGCCCCATTACGGAGTCAAAGCGGTAGTCAGTCGATAACTCGATCTGACCCCTACGAAGCCACCCCAGTATTGGGTCTGGCTCCAGCAAAGCTGTTACAGCTCTGCTGTATCCGATAATTCCTGATCCAGATTGAGATGTCAACACGGGTCGATACCATCAGGCAGGCATGCTGAGCTTTTGGATTTATGGAATGTGGGATGTAGATCTACCTGCAATGCAGGCCGTGCTCCGTTCCAGGCGCTCAGCACGCAGCGCCAGGTACGCGGTACTCGGGTGGGGAGCTCTGTTCTGCGCTGAACTCGTTATGTCTGACTTAGGCCACAAACGCGACATACTCAGAATCAGAGTCTATGTCTTAAATGCCGCAACGGACATTCGTAATCGGGATAGGGAGAAGCCTCACGGCTCCCCCCTCCCACACCACCGGACATACGGATCACGTATCCGGCGGTTCGATGAATTGAATTCCTACCGTGGCACAAGGCTCGGTAGTCCCATGCTCTTGAAGAAGCGCAATGGTGGCGCAATCGCCAGTGCCGGTGTCCTCGACAACCGCCACGGACCGTGGGCCGACTTGCTGGTGTTCCACGCTTCGCGCACAGACACCCCGCGCTTGCACAATTTCCGGTAGCCCCGATGATCCCCATTATTTCCAGAGATAGCAGCGCAACTTGCGTCGTACCCATTTGTCGATATCGCGCAGAGGACTCAGCACCTCGGCGATGCCGAAGTACGCTTTCCAACCAAGCAGGAATTCTCTTAACTCGGCAACGATAACGCCAATCTTGGTGCCTCGCGTACGACGGGTCAGTTCCCAAACCCGGTCTTTCAGCTTGCCGGCCGCGGGATCGCGCGTGCCGATCATCACCTCGTGCCCGGCCGCCATGAAGCCCGCCGCCAACACTTTGCCGACATCGCCTGTGCCTAAAATTCCGATTTTCATGTTTGGGTCCTCCTTGTTGTCCTGCAGCACTGCCAGGGTTTAGTACTCATCATGACGACGCACCCACGGGCCTGATTCATTGCGGCCCTTCGGGGCGCGGTCCAGCCACGGATACATGCTCCAGATGGCATCCACACCGCGTGAGTACGTGGAATAGGTGTGGTAGACGACGCCGTCTTCGAGCGCGAACGCGCTCATGCCTTCCCGCTCACGCAAATAGGTGCTTATATCGATTCCCGTCATGCCTGCATTCTCGGCTGACACCGGGTTCGTCATTGCCCCTTTACCTACTTCCATCACCGGGTCGTCGCGGCGGAAATTGTAGTAGCCGCCCTCGCGCTGCTGCTGTTCCGTGAACGAGGCGCTGAAGTCGAAATTGAAGTCGCTGCCGAACGACGACGCCCAGGGAAACGACCAGCCCATCCGTTTCTTGTAGGCCTGCAACTTGGCGAGCGGAGCGCGCGAGATCGCCCACAGCATTATATCGTGATTGGCCAGATGCGTGGTGATTCCATTAAAGCCGTCCGCAATCGCCGAGCAGTTCGGGCACCCTGCCTTGAAATCTGGCCCGAACATGAAATGATAGACAAGGAGCTGGCTGCGGCCTTTGAAAAGGTCGGCCAGCGAAACGTTTCCTTCGTCGGTTTCGAAGCGGTACTCCTTGTCGATCCGGACCCACGGGAGTTCCTGACGCTGCCGCGCCACCTCGTCGCCGTGGCGGGTGAGTTCCTTTTCTGCCTTGAGCAGCTCGATCCGGGCGGTGAGCCACTCCTCGCGCGAGACCACCGCATGCGGTACTGTCTGTGGCGAGGATGCTTTAACGTTGTTCATGGTTATTTCCTTTGGACGGTCGATTTACGAATTTAACAAAGCGGGCACCTGGCCGGCGCTGCCCGTACTAGAATGACCCCGTCTTTACCTCGCCGTCACGCTCGTAATTGGCGACGATCACGCCTGCCGGCGTTACCGAACTTTTGGTTAACCTGAATGCCGCCGGCATGCTGTCTTCAGCAAACAGGCGCTTGCCGGAGCCGAGCGTTACGGGGTATATCTTCAGCCAAAATTCATCTGCTAGGTCATGCTTTAGCAGTGTCTGGATGAAATTGCCGCTGCCGTGCACCTGAAGTTCCGGCCCGTCCTCCGATTTGAGTTTCTCAATTTCGCGAGCCACATCATCTGCCAACTGAACTGAATTATCCCAATCGAAATTCAATGTAGAGCGGGACGCGACATACTTTCTCGCCTTGTTGATGCCGGAGGCTATGGGATCGTTTGCATCATTATGGTTCGGCCAGTAGGAGGCGAAAATATCGTATGTCTTCCTGCCGAGCAGGAGGTCAAACGGCCTCGACATCTGCTCGGTCATCACGCATCCCAAAGATTCGTCAAAATAAGGCACGGTCCATCCGCCATATTTGAAATCGCCGGACGTGTCTTCCGTGGGTGCGCCGGGCGCCTGCATGACGCCGTCCATTGTTATGAAAGACAAGATAATGAGCTTTCTCATATTTTTTTCCTGCGCTTATTTCTCCAGCGGACAGTTCAGCATCCAGTGAAAGCCGTATTTGTCTTTCAGCATGCCGAAATGCGCGCCCCAGAACGTGTCCGCAAGCGGCATGGTGACCTCACCACCTGCGCTGAGCGCTTTGAACAATATCTCGGTTTCCGGAATGTCTTTGGGCTGAATGCTGATGGATATGTTATCTCCCACCACCGGCGCGCCCATGGGATTGTCGGAAGCCATCAGGATCAAGTCGCCGGTCGTCAAACAGGCATGCATGACTTTATCCATGGCTTCTTCCGGTGGCTTTTTGCCCTCAGGATAAGCATCCTTGGGGGCATCGGCATAGGTCATCACTTCCAGCTTTCCGTCGAAGCAGTCCTTGTAAAACTCCATGGCTTCGCGGGCATTGCCGGCGAAAAACAGATAGGGTGTCAGTGGTTTCATAGCTCTTTTCTCCTTCTCCGCCATTCATCACAAGCTTTTTCCGTCATATTTCGTCACTTCCAGGGAATCGATATCCACGTCGTCCAGACAGCGGACATTAACAGCACGGATCTCCGTACCGTCCGGCGCCTTGCCTTTCGCAAAGGCTGTCACGCCGCATGTATTGCAAAACAGGTGATGGATCGTTTTCTCCCCGAACTGGTAATCAGTCAGATGATCCTCTCCCTTTTTCAATGTAAATTTCCCCGCTGGTGTAAAACCGAGAATCGTGCCCTTGCGCCGACAAATCGAGCAGTTACAGGTAATCAAGCCTTCGAGTGACATCGTCACGTCAAATTCCACAGCACCGCAGTGGCAGCTTCCGGTATAGGTTTGTTCGCTCATATAATTGCTCCTATGCCGCTATGAGTTTTTCAATATCGAGTTTTTTCATTTTGAGAAGCGCGGCCATGACGCGTTCGCGCTTCGCATCATCGGTATCGCTCAACAGGTCATCCAGGACAGCAGGAACGATCTGCCATGTCACGCCGAATTTGTCGGTAAGCCAGCCGCATTCGATGATCTGCCCGCCGTCGGAGAGTTTTCCCCACAGGTCGTCAATTTCCTGCTGGCTATTGCAGGGGACAACGAAAGACGTTCCCCAGTTCATTTTGATTTCATCGCCGCCGTTGAGTGCGACGAACTTGCTCCCGTTCAGCTCAAACGCAATGGTCATTACTGCGCCCTTGGGCTTGCCGGAGACTTCTTCCGACGCTTCGCAATAGTGCGTAATTTGCGTTACCTTGGAATTCCGAAAACGGAGAGGTAAAAATTGACCGCGTCCTCGGCGTTGCCGTTGAACCACAGAAAGGGGAATATTTTCTGCATGACGTTTCTCTTTGTCTATTGATCGGCGTACTTATCATGAAAACCCCACCATTCATAGGACAGGCTCTGCGGCCAGCCTTCAGGCGAGTCCTCCCAGGTCTCTTGCCCGCCCCATGGCGTCAGATCGAGGAATGTCCGGATGCTGCGCATGGTTTTCACCTGGCTCCTACCAATACATGAACAAGCCAACGCCTTCGCCTATAAAATCGTTCGGCCCGCAAATCGTCCACATCAAACGAACTACTTGGCCTCATGGAGAGTAAATATAGCCGGTTGGCAGGATCACGCCATTATTTCCAGAACCGTAGTAGATTACCTTCGGACTTTTGACGCGTTGAGGGTTACGGCGGCGCGGATGAGAGCCTTCAACGCCTCCTCGTCTATTCTCTCACCCTCGTGAAAGTCGATGGCCCGCCTTGTGTTCCCGTCAAGACTGGAGTTGAAGAGGCCCGAAGGATCGTTCAGAGCCGCCCCTTTGGCAAAGGTCATCTTCACGACGTTCTTGTAGGTCTCGCCTGTGCAAATCAATCCTTCGTGCGACCATACCGGAACCCCTCTCCACTTCCACTCCTCGACGACGTCGGGATCGGCTTCCTTGACTATGGTGCGTAGCCGGGTGAGCAGCTTGCCGCGCCAGTCGCGCAGCTCCTTAATTCTCGCGTCTATCAGCTCAGAAGGAGACTTGCCTTCCCGGGACCCGCTCTTCTTCATGCCTGTTTCTCCTCCTTTTAACATGCTTTTGGCACGACCCCGGCGTAGGCATTAAACGCGCATATGGCAGCCACACCAATCAACTAAATAATCGGGACGTAATTCGCGCACCGGAATATAAATGCAACCCGGAAAAGAACAGCATATCCGCCGTGACTACTCCGGAGTCGAGGATCGCGCGTCATTTAGAAGCAAAGCGGAGAAAGCCGGACATGCCATTTTCGCGCCTGGCGACAGATGCGATCTCTCAGTAATTTTGCGCTTGCGAGAAAACCATCTCGCAGAAACTTCCCCCGGGCGGCTTGGGCCTGATTCAATGCCGTGTGATACGCCTCCCAGGGAGGCAAAAAATCGTTACCCGCCGCGCCGCGCATGTAGATCGGCATGCCGACGCACCCGACCACCAAAACAAATCCTGTTGCAAGAAGCCAGTCGGGAAGCACTGTCACCTCCTTGACGACACTGCTTGGGATTCAACCGTCACAATATTAATAGCAATTGTCAGGCCAACGTTACCTTGATGCGATGTTATTTCGACCGCTGGTCTGGCGGCCAGTTTCTGAATTAAGACCAAAGATCGACCAGCGAACGGATGGCGGAGTGGGTTTCTGGAAATATGACGCCTCGTTAAAGAATGCTTGCTACCCGGTCCAGGGTCATGCGGGTATCAGGTAAGGGCCGTGCCATGACGACTGTCGCCAGCTTTGCACGACAATGCACGACAGATGTCGGAAAAGTGCCGGAAGGCGTGACCTGTCCCACCGAAGATGCAATCAGGGACAAGGTGACGCTCGGGAAAGCTGGAGCTGGCGTTGAATGGATGCAAGAGGCCACGGCCTGTCGCTGATTTACGACTCAAGGCAGGCGCTAATTAACCGCATTGTTCCACCGACTCACGCTTCTCCAAAGCCAGAACGATCTCGAAGGCCTGGCCGCAACCGTTGCACGTCAACGACGTCCAGGCTTTCAGCTTATCCTGCCAGAGCCAGATACTCTCATTACAGGTCTCTTCCGGACATTTGATTTGTTGGCCCTTCGGCTCCCACAGGCTTTTTCCTTCACCTGCGTCGCGAACAATATAGCCCGCGCCGCATTCAATACATTTCGCCTCGACAGCCTCACCGCTGAAGGGTAAGCGTCTGCGTATGACGTTCCCACACTGGGAACAGTCGATGGTTGCCATCGACCCCATTGTCACATTGAAAATTGTCGATGCCAGAACGTTATCAATCGCATCTGCAATCGCGTTGCAACGGTTACGCAATTTTTCTAAATCCGGCTGACCGGCCTCGTTTAGCCGCTTTAATGTTGGCATGTGGAGATATGAGCCGAGGGCATCGTAATGCTCTTTCAGCGTTTTCAGGTTCAAAACCTGCTCCGAACCAAGCATCTTCATCTCGGACTGCGGGTTTCCCGTATTGCTCCTCAATCCCGAAGGACAGGGATGAATCCTTGTCTGCATTTGGATCAATATCTATCAGGAGCTGCATGAGTTTTCTGGGCTGCCAGGTGTCGTATTCCTGTGGTGGCATTTCGTCGCGATATGCCCGCGCGCGGTCGTAGGTTATCGCTTCCACGGCAAACCGCAGTTCCAACGCCGCATATTTCAGCCGGTCGTCGTCACCGCTTCCCAATTCAGTCCTCGCTTTGCCCAGTGCCTCTCGGGCTTCGGAACGAAAATCAAACATCGGCAAACAATCCTCACTATCATCGTTAATCGCTCGATATCCGTGCATATCTTACACACAGCCACTGATAATAATAGCCACATTGATAAACGGGGTCACCGCCCCCTATCCAGATCATTATCACGCTTTCTCTTGCGGCCATAGCGCCGGATTTTCGGATGGGCGGCGGGCTTACGGCCTTCGGACGAAGCGTCGCCGCTGCTGTCTGACTTGCCGTCATCGGCGGCCTGCTCAAAGTCGCCGAACAAATCGACCGCTTTTCCCTGCCGCTTACCAGCATGCGCCTGTCGGAATTTCTCCCGCGCAAAGTCCGAATTATGCCGATCCTTCGCCTTGTGCGGAACCGCTTTCCGGCCGTGCGGTTTCAGATCCAGACTGTTTTGTATATACGTATATTCCTCATACGCACATTTACTTACATTCAACCTAACCTAACTCCGTAGGCCGCTAGTGATGTGAAGTCACTCAGTTTTCAGGTTGCGTTGAAGTTAACCGAGTGACTCGACACGTCCCTCCGGTGCAGCGGGTTGTTTTCGGATCGATGGTGGCCGATTAAATTCCGGTTGCAAAAAGTCTTAAAACAGTACCAAAACGACGGGCCCGGGCCGGCGGGTTACGTCCGGATAGGGCTCGGAAGCCGCCATTCACTGGTTGCTTATATTTCGACTAGCTGAAGGTCCGAAAAGGGCCGCAAACCTACCGAGCCCTAGATCGGTGCTTCTGTCTTAGATGCAACTTTGGACATTAACGGCCCGCTTTATAGGCGGCGGCGTGTTAGCGATTCTCGTTATCGGTATAGTGCACTAGGCAGAGGTCGTAGAAGTAATTGATACCTGATGACGCCGTCTTCGACAGGTAATATGATCATGTATACACAGCCAACTGCTTTTCGAAATTACTCTCGACATAAGCGCCCCCCATATGTCTTCCGATCGGGATCGTGAAAAAAGCAATAAGGATCAAAATCCGTTACATGTGCCACATCCGTTCTTTTGTGCGCTGAATAGTCTGAATATTCAGCAATTGAATAGACCGAGACAGCTGTAATTCCAACTATCGCGACAACCCTAATGACAAGGGATTTTTGCTTCATGGTAATTCTCCTTAACAGCAGCAACACGATGAGTGGGAAGGTAACTACATTGACGCCTGTGCAGTCTCAGGCGTCGCGATCCCACGCGGGAATTGGCACGTGGGAAGTCTATACACCTGTCGTTGCCTTGGATGGTTGGCGGCTTTGTAGGGCGCTATCAGGATGGATTTTCTGAAAGCGGTCATATAGAAAAAGACCCGCTGACTTAGTACATCCAACTTTTCGTGCGATTAGATCTGAAAAGCTGGTAGCGAATTCAGAAAGACTACACATTGATCTTAATCATGAGAAAACCCTTATATCTATACGTACAAACACATACACACAGATGCAGACCTGCCTTACAGATTCAACTCTCCCCTGGATGAGGGGCAGACTTTCTGTCTATGAGCCTACCCAAGCTGACCAGGCAAAGGACTGAGGACCGGCTGCCGCTAGTGGCCTGATGGCAACGGAGAACCGGCTGCATTTTAGTATGACCCGATGACTAGGCAGCCAGTAAGCAGCATGCCACGGCGCCAGAGCCAACGGGTCAAAAGCGATATAGCTAAGCCTTATGCACTACCGAATTCCTGAATTGCGGAAACTATAGGCGGAATTAAGGCGGCTGCCAGGATCAAAATCCCATATACGAAGGCACGAAGTGTCTCGCTCATTGGTAACCTCCTTGACCATGACAAGTAACGTATGCACCTATCGGTCCTGCCTCAGTGTCAGGCTAGTACACCTTCGTCGGAAGGCAAGGGGGTATCGACTGCCCGTCTTGGCGCAGGGACGGCGATCCGGAACCTCGGCACGGTTGGACTACCACACCTTCGACCCGCGTTTTGCCGGATGCAATAGAACGGCACCCTCGGCTTGGAGGCATTCACCCGTCTTTCCCCTGGTTTGCGTCTTTCAGCCACTGAATGATCTCTGCTGGTTGTGCAGTCTGCCTAGTAGACGGCAACGTGTGGCTCAAGCTGCTGCCAGTTCTTGGCGTCGATACTGGCGACGGTACCGCTGGCGTATTCCAGCAGGACCTGGCCGCCAACGATGTTTAACACCACAAGACTGTTCCCTGACTTGTCGTGGTAGATGCCCCCGACGATCGGTTGTTGATCGGAACGTAGATTCATATTCACATTGATGCTCCTCTTCAACTTTTCTAGTCACAATACGCCATAGTCTGACCGAATCATGTGGTAGGGCGATTACCGGAAAGGTGCAAGACATCACCAGAATATGACCCGACGACTCGGCACGAATCCAAACGTCTGCCACGTTCGTCGTAGTGGCTTAACTATTCTTACTGTGAACTCTCAACAGCTTATCCATAAATTTAGAAAGCACCTTTTATACCAAACATAAGATGCTGCTGATTTTCTCTTTTGTTTAGGCCGCTTAGCAGCCAGGATCCTGGATAATCCCGGTGTAATGGGGTGATGCTATTGCAAGATAGTCGTCGATTGGCGTCGGTAATTTCGGAATTACCAGTATCTGACTGTTTTGACAGCAGTTCAGATGTCCTTGTTTGACGACATGCGAAGAAAACGTTTCTTTGCGTACGCTTGTATTGTCGTGCCGCTGAAATGAACGCCGAAATTGCAGCCGATCGAATTAGAATGCAGTCATCGATGTTGACATCCAATGAGACCGGCAAGGACGAAAAAGAACTCAATGAATGCAAACCCGGGTAAATACATAGATGAATTGACTAACGTGAGTTTGATTCTCTCTACCTGATGTTCAGTTATGATCGATTATCTTTAGCACTGATAAAGCAATATTAGGGGATACTAATCGGCAAGTTTCAGTACAAAAGCGACACGCCCTGCGACGCTCAGGACGTCCGGTTAGGGACTGGAAGCCGCCATTCATGGGTTGCTTATATTTTGATTAGCTGAAGGTCCGGATAGGGCCGCATAAATGCCGTGCCATGGTCCACAAGGCATGTCGTAGTTGCCGCAACGGACTAAACCGCTCTCCGAGCGGTAATGGGTGGGGGGATTGGGGTGTAGCAGTGATTGGACGGTCTGTTTCCTATGTTGAGGGTTGAGGCATGTCGCCTCGACTCACAACAGGAGCAGAGCCATGACACAGACAACCAAGCCCATCAGTCCGTTGCGCCAGCGCATGCTCGATGACATGCGCATGCGCAAACTCTCCGATAAGACCCAGAGCCATTATATCCGCGCGGTGGTCAACCTCACCCGCTTCCTGGGCCGCTCACCCGATACGGCCACGGCTGAAGATCTGCGCCGCTATCAGCTGCACCTGGTTGAGCGCGGTATCTCCCGTATCTCGCTGAACCGCACGATCACCGCCTTGCGGTTTTTCTTTGGCGTGACACTGGATCGCGCGGAAGCAATGGCGAAGATGAATTCGGTGCGCGAACCCTCGAACGACATCTCTGTGAAAGCCGTGTACGGGAAAACTGTATGCACGGTTTGAGCGGCGGACGGAGGCCAGCGCGCAAGCGCGCCTCCTCCGACCCGACAGCTGCCGGCAAGGGGCGAAGGGCCAAACGAGAAGGAGCGTCAAACGCCTTGTCGATGAGTGACGTAGTGCATCAGATGCCCGCATCAGCGGGGCGGGTTGTCCGAGGGCGAGGTGAAGCCTTGCGTGAGGTGACCAGCGATGAAACGGGACTCCCGCGACAAGAACCGAAGGGCGCAGGGCGAGGTCTGCTGGTGCAGGCGCTCGCGAGGGAGAACATGCAACGCGCATGGAAGCGTGTGAAGGCAAACAAGGGTGCTGCCGGTGTTGACGGACTGGACATTGTCCAGACCGGCCAATATCTCAAACATGCTTGGCCGATCATCCGGCAACAACTGCTGGACGGCACGTACAGGCCACCGCCTGTGCGGCGCGTGGGCATCCCGAAACCGGACGGAAGCGAACGTGAACTGGGGATACCCACCGTGACCGACCGTCTGATTCAGCAGGCACTGTTGCAAGTGCTGCAACCGTTAATCGATCCGACCTTCAGTGAGCACAGCTACGGGTTCCGGCCCGGACGCCGTGCGCGGGATGCCGTGCTGGCTGCGCAGCGGTACGCGCAGCAAGGCTACCGCACCGTGGTGGACGTGGATCTGTCGAAGTTCTTCGACCGTGTGAACCACGACATTCTGATTGACCGTCTGAGCAAGCGCGTGAGCGACGCCGGCGTGATCCGGCTGGTTCGGGCCTGGCTGAACGCGGGCATCATGGATGGCGGCGTGGTGGTCGAACGCGTGGAAGGCACGCCGCAAGGCGGTCCGCTCTCTCCGCTGTTGGCCAATGTGCTGTTGGACGAAGTGGATCGTGAGCTTGAGCGCAGAGGGCATCACTTTGCCCGCTATGCGGATGACTGCAACGTTTACGTGCGCAGTCAGAGGGCAGGCGAGCGGGTGATGGCGCTTCTGAGGCGCTGCTACGACAAACTGCACTTGAAGATCAATGAATCCAAGAGTGCGGTGGCCAGCGTGTTCGGCCGCAAGTTCCTCGGCTACGCCCTGTGGCAGGCCAGGAATGGCGAGGTACGGCGCGGGGTGTCGGAGAAGGCGCTGGAGTCGTTCAAGCAACGGGTCAGGCAACTGACCCGGCGCAACGGCGGACGCAGCATGGCGGAGGTGGTCGAGAGACTACGTCGCTATCTGTTGGGATGGAAAGGGTACTATGGGCTGGCGCAAACCCCGCGCATCTGGCGATCGCTGGATGAGTGGATACGCCGCCGCCTACGGGCCCTCCAGCTCAAGCAGTGGCGTCGTGGCAAGACGATCTACCGGGAACTGCTCCGCCTTGGGGCCACCCCGAAAGTCGCGCTATCGGTGGCGGCGCTGAGCCGCCGCTGGTGGCATAACAGCCTCTCCGCGGTGCATCACGTGCTGACGATTGCCTACTTCGACCGGCTGGGAGTGCCACGTCTCTCATGACCTCAACTTCTCGAACCGCCCGGTGCGGACCCGCATGCCGGGTGGTGTGGCAGGGGAACGGTCAGCGACGCTGACCGCCCCTATGCCGATTCACCGCTCCTGCGTCACAGTAATGGTCAAAGGAGACAACACAATGCGGCTACGGAGCGCCATTGATCCATGCCGAGCTCGCGGATAATCATGATGTTAACGTGGGCTGCAAGCGGGTGGCGCGTCTGATGCGTGCTGCCGGCCTGTTTGGTATTACGCCCAGGCGGTTCATTTGCACGAGGTCGCCGATGCGGCGGCAGCGCGTACCCAGAATCTGTTTGAGTCGCAGTTTATCACGGATGGACCTGATCAGCACTGGGTTGCCGATATTACCTACAGTGTGCTCAGTCACCGGAGGCGTCCGGGAAGATGCAACCGGGGCTTGAGCATGTTTGGAATGCAGATCGTCTCGTCGAGGACCTGCCCGGGCGGGTTCACCGGAAGGGCGTGAAGGGCACGGATCGATTTGTATATTTCCATAAAATTATGCGGGGTAGTCGGAGTTGGCATCCTATCTGCTTGGAATTAAGTTGTCTCAGTTGACTCAAGGCGTCTGGAAGCTGGTCATATCGGAAAGAGGGCTATGTCGGAGACGAACTGTTCCAATTAGTATCACTAATAACCGAGACACTGGAACTTATCTCCGTCGGTTGTCGATCTAATTAACAACTGAGAGCTGAAATTATCGTCAGCACCCGAAAAACGGGTAAGGAGCGTGTCAGATGAAACGGCTAATGCTATTAGTAGTGGCATCGCTGCTGTTTGCCGGTATGGCAGGGGGCACGACGGACTCGGCGCGCCAGTTGGTAGTCAACGTCTCAAACCAGGTCATTCAGGCGCTTAAAAAAGATCCACACATGGCACAACGTGACCCCAATGCCATTTACAAGCTGTTGAACCGCACTGTCGCACCGCATTTCGACTTCCAGGCTACGGCTGAATCGGTGTTGGGCCCGGCCTGGCGTAAAGCAAATTCGGAACAACGACAGCGTTTCATCCAGGAGTTCCGAACGCATCTGGTGCAGTTTTATGCCGTATCGCTGGCAAAATACAAAGATCAGAAGATTGTGTACAAGCCGCTGCGCGCGTCTGCCGCGGACAACGAGGTGGTGGTGCAAACTGAGGTGCAACAGCAGGATGGTCCACCGATACCCATCGACTACCGCATGCATCGGGCGGGCGGTGAATGGAAGGTCTACGATGTGACAGTCGACGGCGTAAGCATGGTGGCCAGCAACCGGAGCAGCTTTGCCGAAGAGATCCGTCAAGGCGGCATTGACAAGTTGATCGATCAACTCGCTGCGCGCAACCACCAAAGCGGGAGCTAGTGCTAGTTCATCCACGCAGCTGTTGTGCCCTTGCGCGTCGTGCCTGGAAACACGCGGCGCAGGTGACGGCTGCATGGTGAACCCGCAAGGACTTGCTCGCGGTGAAATGGCGTCAGGTAGGTGCTGGCACGATAAGATGCAGTCCATTGCCATTGACGGTATACGCCTGCTGTGAAGAAAGTGCAGCTTATTCAAATGTAATCAACTCGACAGAGATATTGTCCAGGCGACGGTCAGGCCGCACACGCCTATCATATAGCTGTTTTATGTTCTTTGTACGTCGGTCAGTTATTGTTCTTTCTTCAAAATCTGCCCTCCGATGTCGTTTGAAGATATTATTTGACCAAGACCTTGTTGACGAATTTTCCTTATCACATCGTGCTTGCCTTGAGGGCTCTTTCTCACGCGTATCCTTTCCACGCATTTGCCCTGCTTTTTTACCCATTGTGCGGTTGCTGTTAAATGCATCCCTTGTTATTGGATGAAAATAGACTTCATTAAAAGGGATCCACTCAACTGAGATACTATTCAAGCGTCGATCGGGTCGCAGTCGGCGTTCATTGGGCCACGCGAATTCCTGTCTGCGTCGATCAGTGACTTTTCTTTGGTCTGAACTCGGACCCGATGATTTTCTGTAAATGCTCATTATCCTGATATTCCCATCAATATCTGGACAGCGATTTCCGACACATCTACAGACACATGATACCTGTTCGTTGTGTCTGGAGTAGTACGCTGCAGGCTTACTATTCCGGCGTGTGAAAAAGATTACACAGTTTTCATTGCCACCGGAAGGTGTCACCGCGCCCAGACATTCACCCAACGTCATTTATTGCGCCGCGCAGTCCCCCCAATGAATCACACCCGGGGACTCGAGTCCCCCCGCTCTCGGGGCCATAACTTTATGATTTCAAAGAAAGATGGTGGACCCGCCAGGACTCGAACCTGGGAGCAAGGGAAGAGGCCTGTGGCAGTATTCGATGCTCGTTAATGGTTTTGCAGGTCTTCAGTGATGTAACCTCGTGGCTGTGAACATGTTGATGCCACTGGCGCTGGTCACATCAGCAGTGCTTGTCATCGCCTATATCGTTGGTAACGAATTGTGTCTGCCGGCGGCATGCCACGCTGTGCGTACGGGTAACATGGACATGTGGACGTCCGACTGTTTCCTGGTTGCACTTGGGGAATGGGCGATAATCGTTATTGGCGCGAGTTTTCTGCTGCTCGCTGAACACAGCTGGCGGATTTTCGCGGGAGCATGGATATTCAGGCTGCCTGGTTTGTTCGCAGTGAGCATTCTGGCTGGTGGGGTAATATGGGAATTCGCCGGGCGCACGCGAAGGAATACCGCCAGAGTGATGAGCCGTTCACTCGATCTTGTCTTGCCGCCCAAAGGGGTGCAGCGCGATCTCTATACTCGCGAACGCGAGCGGCTCGAGACTGGATTGCGCCCCGACCAGGAGCAGGTGCTTCGCCGCCCTATGCTGGAGAATCGGACTGCGGGAGATTGACGCTGAGGCGCACGGTCCGCCTTCGTCCCAATCACCCTCGCACCGGAGCCGCGGCTACGAGTATTTTGGGAAATACTTATTTAGTACATCGCAATTTAACGTTGCATTAACGTTAGTCTAGCGCTCCCGGGCATGGACCTGACAAAGCTGGCCCCAGCCGAAGAGGAGGCCCTGCTGTGCCTTCTGGCTGTTTGTAGCGGGAGGAACTAGCGTTACTGATGCGAGAGCGGCGGCTGCGCTGATTGTCTGCTAATGGAAGGTAAATTGCCTAGCTGGTGCCGCGTTTTTTTCTTAACGACCATATCAGAAGGGCGGCAAAAAACAGCAGAGCACCGGAGCATTGCCCCGTAAAATTTTTCCCGCTACAAACAGCCAGTGCTCCAGTCACCGCATAAATGAAGGGAAGTGCCTTGTACAGCCAGTCATGTAGCCGCATGGGTCTTCTCCTTATCCAGATTTATTGATACATCGTCTTAGTATTATTTCTCTGTATGTAGGGCAGATCGTATTTGACTGTACGTCGTCATCACCTGGTGGTGTAGGAAAAGTGAGGACGTCCCGATGACTCGGCGCGGTACCTAAGAGCTAAGGTGCCCAAGAGGGCGGGCCGGAGTCATCGGGTCAAGACGATATAGATAACTGTAGACCATGATGCCGGCATGGCCACCAAAAAAACCGCCCGAGGAGGCTCAACCCCGGGCGGCCTGAACACCAGCAACGCCGTGCAACGAGGAACACAAAAGGACGTTGCAGGTAAAGGATCGGGTTTACTGCCGAGCCATACATCCAAGCATAGCCCCAAATGGACAAACAGGAAGTACGGCTGAATGATCCGCTCGACCGCCTGAGCCCTCGCAGGTGCGACGGTCCGGGACGGGGCTGTACGACGCGGACGGCGGGTGCTGGTGCTGTTAGTGATGCCCCCGGCGGTGGGTCAGATATCTGATCGGTTATTGCCTAAAATCAAATTCAGGCGGGTGTCTGTACACTATGTTATTAAATGTGGTGACAAGATGACCCGAAGACTCGGCTCGCGGCCAGGGAGAGGTCACTGGGCGGTTGCCGGAATCAACGGGTCAAAGCGTTAGAAATAATATTAGGACACAACGCCAATTTTGTTGAGGGTTGCAGATTGGCGGAGAGGTCCGGCAGGTCGACTCAACTGACTAAACCCCGGCAAAGTGTCGGGGTTTTTGTTGGCTGACAGTAAGAAACCATTAGGTGGATTCTGCGAACGGGTGTCAGAAGATGACCCGAAGATCCGGCACAAGGCTAGGGAATACTCACTAGAGGGTGCGCCGGGACCAACGGGCCATAAAACGAACCCGATGATTATTGTCTGCCCCCCTTCGTGTATTACAGGACTGATGCCTGAATCATCGGGCCAATCAAGACGTGTTCGCTGATAGGCTGAGTATAGAACACTTGAGTGCAAGCAGTGGTTTGTACAGGGGGCGAAGCGGGAAGGGAGTTAATACGTGGGTTCGGTCTGCAGTCGGACCCGATGACTAGGGGTGTCTCTTTGCCGTGGCTATTAACACAAGATCGCCTCCCTGGGTCATCGGGTCAGGACTGCAGTGCGGTCTTTATACAGCAATGAGCATGTCAAAAACCAGCATGGCGGTTATGTGCGTTCCTACTGATTAACAGCAACCATCTCTGCTTCACTAAGTCCCGCAGTACCCCATCCTATGGTTCAGAACAAGGGACTCGAGCCCCCCGCTCTCGGTGCCATAACGCTATGATTTCAGAGGGAGATGGTGGACCCGCCAGGACTCGAACCTGGGATTATGAGTAACCCTTTCTCATCGAAGCTGTCCCAGAATGCCGAAGAAGCCGAAACGCATTTCCGGTGCCTCTCGTGCCCCACGGCCTCAACCGAACTTATCCCGAGCGCTCGGCCGAAAACAGGGAGTGTGTCGCGCTGAAAAGTCGATCAGGGACATCGAGTTGCGGGTCCGAACTGACCGAACCGGGTTGAACTGCCGTCGCCGGCCGTAGGGGTGGGGCGGCACCCTGCACCGCCCGACGCAGCTGTCGTCACCCGACGCTTGCGATGCATTGACGCGCATGGAGAAGCGACGGGTCTGTCGGGTACTTGCGGCACCACCTTAAGGTACGCCCTGGGACGGTTGGAACGCGGGCATCTGCGGATTACCCCCTGAGGCAGGAAATGTTGCATTGGGTAACTGCGGTGTTGCGTTGGGCAGTCGCGGTACAGCGTTGGGCAGTTGCGGTGTGACATTGGACTGAGTGGGTGAGTCGTTGTTGCCATTCTTGGCCGGGACAGAGGACAACACAAAAGAATACTGGCTCACTTCCGAGGCGTTGAGCGGTACGTTGACCAGGCACGCGAAAGCGCACAGCAATCCCGCCGCCAGATAAGGAAGAACCCCGTTATGTTTATTCACCAGCACCTCTTACATGTTTATGTGGGAGTATAGGCAGGAATCCAGGCTTTTACCTGCCCCCTCCCTCCCCCCGGGGTGCGCGTGAGTGAAGCCGGGATGGGTTGTTAGCGGGAATGTCCTTATCTCTGACTGATCCTGCACGAGACGCTTATATAAGATTTCGGTAAAGGACGGGAGCCGACCCTAGCCGATAATGCGCCGAGTGAACTGATCCATAATGAGGAGTACCCAGTGGCTTTTCAAAAGTATGGATTCACACCTAAACTGGTCAATGCTCCAAAGGCTGTCCTTAGTGTGCCCGAGAAATGTCAGCCATGACGGTCCATTGTCATCGGAACCAGGCCGGTAATATTCAGCGAGGACGCGCCTGACCTGGTCCTTGTCAATAACGATCTCGAATATCTTGGCGATTTGTTGAGCGATTCGTCGGCAGCCAAAGCGTGGATTGCGCTGCTTCAGTGCAATAATCGTCTGGATGAGTTCCCGTGGTGGACCCATGGGACCGGGGTTTCCTTCGCTGCCAGATGAATACAGCAGTCGATACTTTCGCTTTTTGAGGAGATTGTGAAATTTCAACAGTGTCGAAGGCCGAATAATCACGGCAGCCCGCTGAATGTGGTGTGGGTTGAGAAACAATGACCAGAAGCCCAACAGGAATCGGTCCAGTGCCGAGAGATTGAGTGCGCGTCACCGGGGGGGTTGATGACCAGAAGCTGCTGCTTCATGAGGAGGCTGTCAGCGACGATGGCCTTTGCACCGCCAGGCCCTAGCAGTTTGGCGACCGTAGTTAATTAGGTGTACGAGAAGTACCAGCAGATCCTTCATGGCAGAGCAGGGTAGGGGTGATTGCTTTCAGGGACAAGACTGTCTAAGTTATCGATTTCAGGTGACAATTACGAATTCGCCACAAACAGGCATGTGCGTGGAGCGGCCTGACGGAGAACAGGTTGCCGTGCCGCAAGGTAGGAGAAACGCAATGGGCAGGAACGTCGTCGTCTGTTGTGACGGGACCGCGAATGAGTTCGCAACTGATCACACCAACGTACTCAGGCTGTTCCGCGTGCTGGACAATGATCCGGCCCGTCAGGTGGCGTTCTACCATCCGGGCCTCGGTACAATGGAAGCCGCAGCGGCCCTCTCAAGCGTCGCTCGGCAGACGACGAAGCTTCTTGGCCTCGCTGTCGGCTATGGGCTCGAACGCGACGTCAGCAATGCCTATGCCTTTATCATGCAGCAATACCGGCCGGGCGATGCTCTCTATATGTTTGGCTTCAGCCGCGGCGCTTACACGGTCCGCGCAGTGGCCTCGCTCCTCCACATGTATGGCCTTCTTCCAGCCGGGAATGAGCCGCTGATTCCCTATGCGATCCGTATGATGAGCGCCGTCGGCCAGCAGAAAGCTGGCAAGGCATTTGACCTCGCCGAAGACTTCTGTGCGATCTTCCGGGGCCCTGTCTGCAAACCGCATTTTGTCGGTGTCTGGGATACCGTCAGTTCGGTCGGATGGATCGAGAACCCGCTGAGGCTTCCCTTTTCGGCGAGCAATCCCGATATAGCGATCGGGCGGCATGCGGTCGCGCTCGACGAGCGCAGGGCCTTCTTCCGGACGAACCTGTGGCGGCCCGATCCGCCGGTGCCCGGTGGTGGACCCAAGGACCTCAGACAGGTCTGGTTTCCGGGGGTTCACAGTGACGTGGGTGGAGGGTACCCCGAGGAGCAGAGCGGGTTATCGAAGTTTGCATTTGAGTGGGTGGTGCGCGAAGCGGCACTTGCGGGACTTTTCGTCGACCGCGCGCGTATTGAGGAGGTCATGGGACGAACAGGGACAAAGTACGCGAAGGCGGATGCCGATGCGGAAATGCACGAATCGCTGACTTGGAAGTGGTGGCCGGCTGAAATAGTGCCGAAGAAACACTGGAACTGGCAGAAGAAACGCGAGGAGCGCCGGATGAATCTCGGCCGCCGGCGCACAATCCCAGCCAACCCGCTTGTGCATGCTGTCGTGTTCGACCGGAAGAACTATGCCCTGCCCCCCGGTGCAATCAGAGTGGAAACAACATCCTGGTGAATGTCGGATCCGTCTCCCGGGCTGTGTATGGCGAATTGCTGCTCAGGCGGCTACGGGCAGCTGGTGTAGACCGCGGCAATGTGGTTCCCACTGGAATTGGCTGATGTCAGCGCAGCGGCTTATGCATTTCCCAGACATCTCTGCGGGAGTAGAGACGTCAAGTGCAGTATGTAAGCGGTGCGAGTTGTAATAATGACGGAAATCCGCCAGTTTTTTATCCAGGTCGTGGCCGTTCCATAAGAACACTTGGTCGAGCAACTCGCGACGAACGTTTCCTATCAGCCGTTCGACAAACGGATGTGACAAAGGCACGTAGGGAAGCGATTTGATTTCCTGAATATCAAAGATACGCAGGGTCGCTTGCCAGCGGTGATACGGGAATAAAGGATTGTTATCAGAACTGAGGTATTTCGGGATACCTTCGGCTGTGATGGCGGCGTTGAACATCCGGCATAAGGCCACACCGTTCACGTCGCCCGCATGGATGCCAAAGCCGATAATGCGGCGCGTAAATTGATCCATCACCACCAGGACCCAGTTGCTCTTTAACAGGACGGATTCGCAACGAAACAGGTCAATACTCCAGAGACTGTCCTTCGTATGCACACGATGCCCGAATCTGAATGCGTTTGCGGAGCGCTGGGTAGAATCTGTCAAGGATGAATGCTTGTCGAAACTGGTTCTGTTTGGCGAAAAATCGTCAAGAAGAGCAATCCGTGAATATCTCACCCATTTTCATACGGAACAGAATCTTCAAGGTAAAGGCAACATACTGTTACTTCCAGTGTCCACGAAGGTAGAGAATCGTATCGACGGACCAATCCACTGCAAAGAACGTTTAGATGGGCTACTGAAATATTACCATCGGGAAGCTGCATGAGTATTTTGACCCTGCGGGGGAACACCAGGTAATGTTAGCGGTGATCCCCGGTCTACACCCCAAATATCCGGTCACTATTCCTGGCTATCGCACTGCAAGGTACTTATCCAGGCACCCATGGCTGGTGAGCTGGAATTCGTCACTCACTGTGTGATTTGGCTCAGAGGCAAACGCAGGTCCGGCAACTCGATCAGCGGTCTGGGGTGTGCCGAGCCGGACAGGTTGGTATACACAGTCAGGTCGAAACAAAAGCTCCCCCCTTGGCTCCACACTTCATGACTGTTGGCCCAGTCGATCAAGAGTTTCGCCAGGCTCGGACATAGACCATCCGGTTCCGCGAGATCGCGGGATGGAACGAAATCGTCTACGGCACGCAGCACCAGCGGTATGCGCGTGAGGATGATTGCCTCGGATTCATTCGCGCGTACCTGCGAGCGCTCCTGCTCGTTGAGTGCGTACGCATAGCAGACCGCCACTCGAACGGGACGGGCCCGATCGGCGGGGCTGTCTGGCGTGACCTCGAGAAGTTGTGCAAAGAATGTTGCGAGGTACTCCGGCAACGGCCTGTTCGCGTTTCCCCCACCCGCGTGCGTCGCGGCAGTCATCGCTATGGGTTGTCGGTAGGCGAGTAGCGGCCACGTAGTCGCGGCCGGCCGCACGCACGGCACCTTGTAGATGAAGTCCGGGTTCGTCGGCCGGTTCGGTAGTAACCCGGCATTGCGTTCTACGGATACAGTGCCTTGGATATTCTGAGTCTCGATGACATCGAGGTCCTTCACCTCATGAGTGAAAATCAGATCGGGCTCACCAAATCTGCTGTCGGATTCCTGACCGGCCAGGAAGCGGCCGTCGTTCGCAGCGTGGTTGAAGGCGGCAGACAGGCGGGTTGTTGCGAACCGCAAGGTCGGGAGGCTCGGCGCGCCGCGACCGGGATCGGGGTGGATCGAGACTCCCGGTTTGCCGCGCACCGAGCTGCTCAGCCGAATTCGATAGCGCGGTTCTGTCGCGATCTGCGCGGCCACAAGCGCGCCGGACGGTCCTGCCCATTGCGCCCATGCATTCGCAATGCCTTCGGCAAAATCGGCGAAGATGTGTAGCGCCGCGTCCACAATCGGTTCTGGCTCGGCCCCGTCTATCGCGTCGCCGAGCCTGGCGAGATCCGCCCACAGGGGCGTGCGCACGGCATCGTAACGTGCGAGCCAATAGGGCAGCATGTCTGTCGGATCCTGGTCGGTCATGAGGGCGTCCGAATCCGGAAGGTTGCACTCGAGCGCCGTGTAGAGTTGGTCCTGCGCCGCGCGTGTATACGAGAAGCTGTACAGGTAGTCGTAAGTCTTGATCGCTTGCAACGTCGGACGTTCTCCAAGCGTCTGCCGCGTTCGTTGGCCGAGAATGGCGGGCGGTGCCGGATAGGTGCGCAGCGCCACGGGCACCACCGTGTCCTGCATCGAACGATCGACGATCGGATCGACGAAGGTCAGCCATTGCGAAGTCTGGTAGCCATCCGCCCAATCGACGTCGCCGATGTCGTACTCGATCTCGGTGATCTGGTAAGACAGATCCAGAGGAATGCGGCGAAATCGCCTGTTGCTCGCGGTCTGAAACAGGAACGTCAATGTCGAACCCTTGCAGAGTTTGACCTTGGCATCGGACAGGGAAAAGCCCGGCACGAATGTCAGGTACAGGATTTCGACCTTGTCGTTCACGAGCTTAGGCATGTTGAGTTGACTCAGGACGAGCTCGGCCGGCGTCACGGCCAGCGCATTGGCGATGGCGTCGAGCGACTCACCGCTCTTCACGCGATGCCTCTTATCCGTCGCACCACCTCCCGCAACGCGGCTGTCGATGATGATCACGGCACCCGGCTTCAGCAGATCCGCCGTTTCGCCGTTCATTGCGCTAAAAATATGTGCGGCTTCTTCGACCGTCCCGGTGTCGTCGAGCAGGTCGAGTATTGTGCCGAGCGTATCACCCTCCACCGTCTCGTAGCTGCGCGTGACGAGATTGAGCGTGGCGCCGGCTCGCAGCAGTTTCTCGTTATGGCGCTCTTCGTCAGCAAGCGTCGCAACATCGGTTTCCAGAGCGTCGGCGATACTGTGCAGGGTGTCACCGTGTTCGATCACGGACTCGCGCTTGGCGAAGCGTACCCTGGTGCCGATTCTCAGAAAGTCCGTGGCGTCGGCAAGAAGAGAAGCGAGCAAGGAACGCGGAGCGCTGAACCGGGCCGCGAGCTGGTCGAGCGTTGCATTCGGCCCGATGGAATACGTCGCACCTGTGACTTGTCCCGAGAATCGGGGTGCGGTATCGGCGTGATCGTAGGGCGAATCGACCTTCACCGGGAACTGAACAATCGTATCAATTCGGTAGACGCTGGAAAGCTCGACGAGCACATGTTGGTACAATGCCTCCCGGGCCGCTGCGAGTTCGGGTTCAAAGATCTCGCCGGACGGCGGGGCGACGACTTCCGCGACGCAGTCCCGGATAGCGCCCGCGAGCACGCTCTTTGCCTGAACGATACGATCGAAGCTCGAGCCGCTATCGGCTGCTTCAGCACCGGCGCTCAGGCGCTGCGCCGAAATTGCGAACACCGGGGACAACAGGCGGTCCATGTCCTCGAGAAAGGTGCGCCCCCAGGTGTCCAGATCGACTCCTTCGAAAGCGCGTTGCGTCGCCGGCTGCAGCGCTCCGTCGCGGTATTCTCGGATGGGGACCGGAGCCCCTTGCGCAGATCCCCAAAGTTCGTTTAGCAGCGGCTTGGGCGCAAAGAAGTACGGCGTGCGTTCGATTCTGTAGGCCAGTGTCTGGTTCTGAAACTGCACGGCCGTGAGGCCGCGCTGCGGTGCTGCGCCGTTCTTGCGATCGGTCCCGGTCGCCAGTCTGAGATCCGGGAATGCCGCCTGGAAGCGCGCTGCAAAATCTTCGAGTTTGAGCGCGCAGCTGTCTTGCATGGCGGAGGCCGAAAGCTCCGGACCAAGCTCGGTTCGAATCTCACGCACAGACGCTTCGTCAAAAAGCGCCGGATCGATCAGCGCATCGCTACGGGAAATCGAGACCCAGACTTTGACAGGAAAGATCGGGTCAGGGTAACGGGGCGCGACCGGGACTATCGTCTGCTGCCCGCGTGGTGGCACGAGCATGTAGGCATCCGTCTTGAGCAGGCCCTCTAGTTTTCTATTTTGCAGCACCAACTGTGCCGCCGTCGCCTCGGCGCAGGCCTGCAGTTTTCGAAACCGACCGAGGACGGTGGCGAGCGTATCACCTGCGCGAACCTCTACCTCGTGACCTGAGTCGAGCATTATGACCGTGCCAGTCGCAAGAATACCGTCCAGGTTGAAATTGGCTGCAGCGAGCGAGACGACGCTTATGCCACGCTGTGCTGCCAGGGCGTGCAGCGTGTCCCGCGCCTCGATCCGATGAGTGGCCATGCGGTTGGCGCCCAAAGACAGATGATTGGGAATCCAGGCAGTCGCGCAAGGCGCGAGCAGTCTGGGGTTTCGCGCGTTGGCAACACACAGGTCTGCCAAACTCAGACGGTGTTGCGCTGCGATCGAGGCAAGCGTGGCGCCGGATTCGGCGTCTACTTCCAGAACGTCGAGGAGGAGTTGAGTTCCCTCGGCGAACAGGTTGGCGCGCTCCGCGTTGGCACGGCCGATATCTTCGACCCCGACGGAATACCGGCCCACCAGCTGCGCGAGCGTCGTCGACCGGTTGATCTCGACATTCACTCCGCGAATTTCAAGAACCGCACCGACTCTGAGCGGCGCCCATTTGTTGATTCTTGCCAAGGTCTCCGGCGTCAGCGCCGCGTTTGCACGTCGGGCGACGGAGGCCAGACTGTCGTTTTGCACGACGACATACAGGTGCGGTACGAGCACGTTCGCAGTACCATTTTGGATCAGATCCGGCGTATTCGCATTCCCTTGGCCCAGCGCTTCGATCGGCAGGTGGTAGAGGCAGGCAATGTCATGCAGCGTTTGATCCTTCGTGACCTCGTGTTGCTTCTGGACCAGGTCGGACAGAGTCCCGAGATAACCCCGGACTTGGTTGATATAGTCTCGAAACATCGAGCGATCGAGCGCTGGCCCCTGCGCCTCTATCGTGCTCGATGCCGTGAAGCGGATATCGTCCTGTAAGATCTGGAAATGGACCCGCTTGCAGAGGTCGCGATCCGCCCTCACCCGCGCAAGCGGACCTTCGTAAAGTTCTCCAAGTCCCGGCACATAGCGCTGCACGTCGAACGCGAGGCGGATGCAGAGCCGAGGCCCCGACTCCTCATGCAGGAACTCGTAAGTTGCGGCGGTGCTCGGCCACTGGTTCAATGCGATCAGCGGGTCGCTGTAGAGCACGCGCGTCCTGACCGGCGCAATCGCGCCGTTGGGAAGACAGCGATTCCCGAACAGGTCGTAAAGCGCGAAGCCGATTTC
>CAVQCA010000048.1:0-160714 GCA_963710815.1 uncultured Gammaproteobacteria bacterium
CCCGGGACATCACAAAGCGTACCGGCCGGGGGCAGGCGATCTGAATCATCGCCCAGTCGAGCCAGCTGATGTGGTTGCCGAGCATCAGCACGCCACCGGTGCCGGGCAGGTTTTTGAATCCCAGCACCTCGATGTGATACGTGCTGGAAAATACCCGTGCAATCACATAACGCACCAGCGACTGTGGCAGCTGATAGACGGTATAGAGGGCGCCTGCCAGGGCGGTGATGGTCAGTATATGAAACAGGCCGATACTGCTGATGCCGTAGACGGCGAAGAAGACGGTCAGGCCCAGGAATCCCAGCATGACCACGTTCTGCACCCAGTTGTTGCCCGCCAGCACGGTGCCCAGCTGGTCGTCACGGGCATGGAACTGAATCAATGCGTTCAGCGGTACGATGAACATCCCGCCACAGATGCCCAGTAACAGAAAATCGATAACCAGCAGGGTGCGCGAGTCCAGTTGTGGCAGGAACAGGAGCGCGACAACGATACCCAGTGCGCCGAGCGGGACGAGGCCCGTTTCGATGTGGCGTTTCGAGGACTGTCCGGCCAGCAAGGAGCCCATGATGATGCCGAACCCGGAACAGGCCAGTATCCCCTGGATAACGACGGTGTTGTTCTCGCCGAGAGTCTCCTTGGCGAAAGCCGGGAAAGCAGCCAGTACCACCTGGGAGATTCCCCAGAACGCGGACAAACCGACAATCGAAAGCCAGATGGTTCTGTTTGCCAGGATCATTTGCAGGTTGTCCCGCAGGTAGAGTCCCTTGCTGTACTGTTTTACGTCAAAAGTCTGCTCTGCCGCTGCGGCTTCACGGGCCGGCAGTTGCATGGCAAATAGCCATTCCAGTGATGAACAAATCACCAGAATCCAGCCAAGCGGTGCAACCGCCTGCAGTAATTGCGACTCGTTTGCATAGTTCACCCCGGCAAGGCGGTGTTCAAAAAACACCGAGAAGGCGAAGATGCCAAACAGGATGGCCACAATGGTGACCGCCTGTACGACGGCATTGGCGGTGGCCAGTTGCTCCTTGCCGGTGAGCTCCTTGATGTAGCCGTACTTTGCCGGCGAGTAGAAGGCGCTTTGCACCGCCAGCAGAAAGGTCATGGCGAAGGAAAACCAGAACAGGCCAAGGTAGTAGAAAAGGGTGATCAGCAGCGTCAGACCGACGGCAATAGCCGCACTGACTTTCATGATCAGGGGCTTGCGGTATTTGTCGGAGAGAAAGCCGGCGGGGGAGAACAGCAGTACGAACGGCAGCAATATCAGACCATTCACGATGGCCGTCAGGATGATCTGGGTCTGTCCGTCATAGATCTTGAAGACCGTATTCTGGATCAGGATCTTGTGCCCCAGATCGACAAAGGCGTTCAGAAAAATAATCAGGATGAACGGAATGAAGCCCGCCAGTTTGAACAGTTTATCCATGAATAGTGCCCTGTGTTGTTCCTGTTGCGGTGAGTCGTGCCGGCTGTTCGCCTAACTGCCGGTGAAGCCCTTGAGGTAATTGCTGATCAGTGATTGCGTCAGGTCCTGTACGGAATCGACACCTGCGACTCCCAGGTTGTCGGAAAGCGCCAGGATACAGATGCCATGCACACCACCCCACAGTGCGCGCGATGCCTGTGTTATCTCATCGCGTGTATGCTGTTTGGCCAGGGGTTCAAGTTCTTCCTCGACCAGCGCAAACATGCGCGCGATCTTTTCCTGATACCACGCAGGGATTCCCCGATCTTCGGAGGAGCGATGCGCGAATACCATTGCAAACCGGTGTGGATCGTCATCGGCAAAGCGAATATAGACCTGACCCAGCTGCAACAGGCAATCACGGGCATCCTTGCACTGTGACTGTGATTCGCTCATGCGGGCATGCAGACGGTCGAGGGTGCGTGCATTGATATGCAGGATGAGCTCATCGAGGTTCTCGAAGACCAGGTACAGGGTTCCGACCGTGTAGCCGATTGCGCTCGCCACCTTGCGTGCACTCAGGCCTTCATAGCCCTGTTCCACCACGATGTGTTCGGCAGCCGCAAGGGCCAGTTCCCGGAGTTCTTCACGGCTGTGATCGCTGCGTCTTGCCATCGTCTGGACCTCTGTTCTGCTGCCGACAGGGCAGGGCGAGAATGATATTGAACGCCGTTCAGTCTTATGCTAGAGTTTAATTGAACACTGTTCAATGCGCAACTAACCCACTTTAATCAATGCGAGCGGGTTTTCTTCGCGGATATATTGAACGATGTTCAATAATGGTCCGCCCGGTGATTTATCGACTTCCCGGGCTTTTCATGCTGATTAATTGAACCATGTTCATTTATAGGGAGCCAACCATGAACAGACAAGCGGGAAAGAAAAGCATCTGGCAGGGACTCATCCTGATGATGACATCCCTGTTTGCAGGCTACACACCGGCCGCAGGCCTGTTGACGCCCGGCGACGGCAGTCTGCCCGCCCTGGAAATCCGGGAGCATCATGTTGATGTGCTGATCGAGGACGGTTACGCCATCACCACCGTCGAGCAGGTCTTCGTCAATCCCCATGACCGGGATCTGGAGGCCTGGTATTCATTTCCGGTGCCTGCTCATGGCTCGGTGGTTGAACTGACCGTGTGGATCGATGGCCAGCCGGTTACCGGCGAGGTGCTGGAGCGGGAGGAAGCGCGCCAGCTCTACGAGGAGGAGAAAGCGGCCGGGCGTGATGCCGGCATCACCGAGAAAGACAGCTACAAGACCTTCGAGACCCGGATCAGCCCGGTGCGCGCCGGACAGGATACCCGGGTGCGTCTGGTGTACATCCAGCCTGCCGAGGTGGATACCGGCATCGGGCGTTATGTCTATCCACTGGAAGAAGGGGGTGTCGACGACGCGAAGCTCGCCTTCTGGACGGCCAGCGAGGAGGTGACCGGGCAATTCAGTTTTGACTTGCGACTCAAATCGGCCTGGCCGGTAGAAGCCGTACGCCTGCCTGATCAGCCGCAGGCTGCCATCCAGCCGCTGGCCGATGGCGAATGGTCGGTGCATCTCGGTAATCGGGTGTCTGGACCGGGTGCTATGCCATCAAACGAGATGCCGGGAGGGCTGCAGACAGCTACCCGGAATCAGGCCGCTGTGAACGCCGCTGTGTTCAGTCTGGATAAAGACCTGGTGGTCTACTGGCGGCAGCAGGCCGGTCTCCCGGGCAGCGTGGACCTGATCGCGCACAAACCCGCAGGAAATAATCGCGGTACCTTCATGATGGTCGTCACACCCGGCGATGACCTCAAGCCCATTCAGGAAGGCAGGGACTGGGTGTTCGTGCTGGATGTCTCCGGTTCCATGGGGGGCAAGTACGCGACCCTGGTTGACGGTGTGCAGCGTGCGCTGCAGAAGATGCGTAGCGAAGACCGTTTTCGCATCGTGCTCTTCAACAATGGTTCCCGTGAACTGACCCCGGGATTTGTCAGTGCCACGCCCGAAACGGTGGCGCATTACAGTCAGGCGCTGGTGACTATTTCTCCCGGTAACAGCACCAACCTGTATGCCGGCATCAAACAGGGACTCAAATCACTGGATGGCGACCGCACCAGCGCCCTGGTGCTGGTCACGGATGGTGTGGCCAATGTGGGCGAGACCCGGCAACGTCGGTTCATCGAACTCCTCGGGAAGAAGGACGTTCGCCTGTTCACCTTCGTGATGGGCAACAGTGCCAACCGTCCGTTGCTGGATGCGCTCACCAGGGCCTCGGGTGGTTTTGCCGTGAATATTTCCAACAGTGACGACATCGTCGGTCAGTTGCTGGCGGCAACCTCCAAAGTGACGCATGAAGCATTGCACGGTGTGAAGATAAGGATCGATGGCGTCAAGACGGCCGATATCACCCCCGCACAAATCGGCAGCCTGTATCGGGGTCAGCAACTCGTTGTCTTCGGTCATTACTGGGGTGACGGCATGGCGGATGTCCGTCTCACCGGACGCATCTCGGGTGAACACAAGACCTACCAGACCCGGTTTGCCTTCCCGGCGGTGGCGACGGATAACCCGGAAATCGAACGCCTGTGGGCCTATGCCAGTGTCGAAGATGCGCTGCAGGAGATCAACGATTTCGGTGAAAATGCCGACCTGAAACAGGTCATCGTCGATCTGGGTGTCGAGTATGGCCTGGTGACCGATTACACCGCGATGGTGGTGGTGCGTGATGAGGTCTTTGATGCGCATGGCATCAAGCGCAGCAATCAGGCGCGGCTGGCTATCGAGGAGGCTGCCCGGCAGCAGCGCGCCCGGCGCCCGGCCGTGTCCCGTCGGGTCGACAGTCAGCAGCCCATGTACTCATCGAGCCGCGCCAGCCACAGTGGCGGCGGTGCACTGGATGCCTGGACCCTGTTGCTGTTACTGCCCCTGGTGTGGCTCGCAATGCGTCGTCATCGGTCGGCAGCGGCCACTTAAATGGGCTCAGCCATTCAGACAGAAGGACGCCATGGCGGCATCACGCTGCCATGGTGCTCCCTCCTGCTGGGCTGCGGGTGCTGTGCTCGCGTATCTGGTGCTCGGCGCCGCGCCCGGGGCCTGGGTATTCGACCGGGTGGCGATTGCCCGGGGTGAGTGGTGGCGACTGCTCACCGGACACTGGGTGCACAGTGATCCGGCGCATGCCGGCTGGGATATCGCCGCACTGCTGCTGCTCGGCGCCTTGTTCGAGGCGCGGCTCAAGTGGCGCCAGCCGCTGGCCTTGTTGATCGGCACCGTCGGTGTCGATGCCTGGCTGTGGTGGTGTGATCCCGCGCTGCGCTATCACTGTGGACTGTCCGGTATTATGAACAGCCTGTTGATCGTGGGTCTCCTGCAGTACTGGCGTGAACGGCGTCATCCGCTGATTCTGCTGACCGGCGTGGGTGCGGCGGTGAAGATTCTGGTGGAGATCGACAGCGGTCAGGCTCTCCTGACCCACACCGCCTGGCCCGGCGTGCCTGTGGTCCATGCCGCGGGATTTCTGTGCGGGTTGGTATTCGGCTGCGGAATCTGGATCTTCGATATCATTGGCAGGCGCCATTACGGGGGGGCGGCTTCCCGCCGTTATGCGGGCTTCCCCGGGTTCCTCCACGGCCCTGCAGGACAGGGGGTGCGCGTCCTGTCAGGGTCGGGGAGGAAACGCCGGTCAGGCTGACGGGAGTGATTGAGATGGATGATCCCAGCGTCTCGGCTTATCCGGCCAGTACCGCTCTGCTTTCATCACGCCTTGCCGGTGATTGCGATGCCCTGCCGAGCGCCGCCATCACCGCCATCAGCGATGCACTCACGGTGTCGTGATCCAGCGCCGCGCCGCTGACTCGCCGGCCATCGATGTTGAGCTGCACGTAGGCGGCCGCCTCGGCGTCGGTCCCGGGGCCGATGGCGTGTTCGCTGTAGTCGACCACCACCACGTTCTGGCCGCTGTGCTGCTGCCACGCCTCGATGAAGGCGGAGAGGGCGCCCTCGCCCGAGCCCCGGATCAGGGTCTCGATGTTGCCCTCGACGATGCGCGCCTCGACGTTGTCCCTGCCGCCGCTTCGATCCAGCCGGTACCCGTTCAGGCGCGGGCTGCCGGCCGTGGCGATGAAGTGCTGCATGAAGATCCCGTGGATGGTTGCGCTGTCGACCTCGCCGCTGCGCCGCTCGCTTTCCTGCTGCACCCGCTGCGCCAGCTCCACCTGCATCCAGCGCGGCAATGACAGGCCATAGTCGCGCTCCAGCACGAAGGCGACGCCTCCCTTGCCCGACTGGCTGTTGACGCGGATCACCGCCTGGTAGTCACGCCCCAGGTCGGCCGGGTTGATGGGCAGATAGGCCACCTGCCAGTGCTCGTCCTGCCGCTGTTTCTGCAGGCACTTGCGGATGGCATCCTGGTGCGAGCCCGAGAAGGCGGTGTAGACCAGTTCGCCGACCCAGGGGTGGCGGGGGTGAACCGGCAGACCGGTGCAACGGGTGTAGGTCTGGATGATCTCGTCGGGACTGGAAAGGTCGAGCTGCGGGTCGACGCCCTGGCTGTAGAGGTTCATCGCCATGGTGACGATGTCCATGTTGCCGGTGCGCTCGCCGTTGCCCATGAGTGTTCCCTCGACACGGTCTGCGCCGGCCAGTACCGCCAGTTCCGCCGCGGCAACCGCGCAGCCGCGGTCATTGTGCGTATGCACCGAAAGCACCACGCTGTCGCGCCGGCTGATGTGGGTGGCGAAATACTCGACCTGGTCGGCAAAGACATTGGGCGAGGCGACTTCCACCGTGGTCGGCAGGTTGAGAATGCAGCGGCGTTCCGGGGTCGGTTGCCAGACATCGAGCACCGCTTCGCAGATCTCCACCGCGTAGTCCGTCTCGGTGCTGGTGAAACTCTCCGGGGTGTATTCGAACACCCATTCGGTTTCGGGATAGCGGGCCGCCTCGCGCGCTACCCAGCGGGCGCCGTTGCGTGCGATTTCGGTGATGCCCGCCTTGTCCTGGCCGAATACCCGCTCGCGCTGTACTTGCGAGGTCGAGTTGTAGACATGCATGATCGCGCGGCGAACGCCCTTCAACGCCTCGAAGGACCGCACGATCAAATGCTCGCGCGCCTGCACCAGCACCTGGATGGTGACATCCTCCGGGATCTGCTCCTCCTCGATCAGCCAGCGAATGAAGTCGTAGTCGTGCTGACTCGCGGACGGGAAACCGACCTCGATCTGCTTGAATCCCAGCTTGACCAGCAGCGCCCACAGGGTGCGTTTCTGCGCGACATTCATCGGCTCGAGCAGCGCCTGGTTGCCGTCCCGCAGGTCGACGCTGACCCAGGTCGGCGCCTGCTCGATAGTGCGGTCGGGCCACTGGCGGTTCATCAGGCGTGGCGCCGGGGTGGGGCGGTACTTGTGGTGGTTGTAGTATTTCACGGCCTTGCTCCTGGTCGGTTGGAATAATCTCGCCTGCCCGTTCCAGGCCCTTGTGGGGTGGAAACGAGCCGGCCCTCGTGAGGCCGGTCGCAGGTTGGTTTGCCGCTTGTGGCGGTTAGTGAAAGATTAATGCAGAACGAGTGAAATGTTGTTGCTATTGTTGTGGTAATATCGTTATTAATAGCAACAATATTGCTAAATAGCGTGATAATATAAAATCATCTATCCCGCAGGTCAGTGAGGGCGCCAACATGGAAATCGACCGCTACGACCGCCGCATCCTCGACGAGCTGCAGCGTGACGGGCGCATCAGCAACCAGGAGCTGGCCGAGCGCATCGGCCTTTCCCCCGCACCCTGCCTGCGGCGGGTGCGGGCGCTGGAGCGGTCCGGACTCATTACCGGCTACCGTGCCTTGCTCGATGCCAGGCAACTGGGGCTCTCGCTGATGGCGCTCATCCACATTTCCATGGACCGCCATACGCCCGAGCGCTTCGCCAACTTCGACAGGCTGGTCGCCGAACTGCCCGAGGTCATGGAGTGCCTGCTGATCACCGGTCAGGACGCGGACTATCAGCTCAAGGTGGTGGTGCGGGACATGGACGCTTTTCAGGCGTTGCTGCTGGAACGGATCACCCGCATAGAGGGCGTGAGCGGTGTCCACTCAAGTTTCGTCCTGCGCCGCGTGGTGGACAAGACCGCGTTCCCGTTGTGATAACTCACTGAGGAAAAAAAGGGGACATTCTGCTTTTTTTTACCATTTTTCCGAGAGACCACCGTATGGACGCTTTTTTGTGCATCCCTGGCTTCTGACATATAGATTACCTGCAACCACGGCGTCCGTATCAGAACAGGTCGGGGGCGATTGCTTTCAGGAACACGTCTGTCTACCCCAACGTTGCATACATCCCCTCTCCGCGGAAGGTGTCGCAAAAGATATTCGTGCTCCGTAGGGTGCGCCGTGCGCACCATTCCAAACAAAGAATTACGCCTCCCGAACGGTGCGCACGGCGCACCCTACATTGCTTTTTCAACACCCTCCACCGGAGAGGGCTGTTTCTGAGTTCACCGGGAGTGAACTCCAGAATCACCGGCAGACAGCACGCTACCCGTGATATACAGTCACGTTTCTGCGTTCATGCTGAAATCTTATGCAACAGTAAGGTCTGGCTTGTCGTTTTCAGATGATATGACCAGTTCCCATCGCAAACACGAGGCTATGACACGATGAACGAATCCACCGCCTTTATACTGCTGCATATGACCGTCCAGGCGGCGGTGATTGTTCGGGTGCTGTTACGCCCGCATCGCGATCCCTCTTCCCGCATCGCCTGGGTGGTGGTCATTGCCGTATTGCCGGTGCTGGGCATCGTCGCGTACCTGCTTCTCGGGGAAGTCAATATCGGACGGCGCCGGACCGAGCGCATGCGCACCGTACTGGCGCGGATGCCGCGTGCCCGGGACGCGCCGGGCGCCGATTCGCCGGACCTGAAGCCCGGGGTGCCGGAGCGTTACCGGCACCTGTTCCGGGTCGGGCACTCGATCAGCGGCTTCGAGCCCATCGGCGGTAACTGCGCCCGGCTGCTTGCCGACTCGAATGCGACCATCGATGCGATGGTCGCGGACATCGACGCCGCCAAAGACCATGTTCACCTGCTGTTCTATATCTGGCTGCCGGATAACAACGGCTGCCGGGTCGCCGATGCCCTGATACGGGCCGCGGCGCGCGGCGTCACCTGCCGCGCGATGGCGGACGACCTGGGTTCGCGGCAGATGATCCGCTCCGCGCACTGGCGGGCCCTGGAGGCGGCCGGCGTCCGGCTCGCCCGCGCGCTGCCGGTCGGCAATCCTTTTCTGCGAGCGCTCCGCGGGCGTATCGACCTTCGCAACCATCGCAAGATCGTCGTTATCGACGATTGGATCACCTACTGTGGTAGCCAGAACTGTGCGGATCCGGAATTCCTGGTCAAGGCGAAGTATGCCCCCTGGGTCGATGCGATGATGCGCTTCGAAGGACCGGTCGCGCGGCAGAACCAGCAGCTGTTCGCCGGCGACTGGATGGCGCATGTGAATGACGATATCGCAGCGCTGCTGCAAAGGCCGTTGCCTGACAGCAAACCGGGGCTACCGGCACAGGTCATCGGCACCGGTCCGACGGTGCGCTGGTCGGCGATGCCGGAGATGTTCGAGTCCCTGATCTACAGCGCCCGCCGGGAACTGGTCATCACCACGCCATACTATGTACCGGACGAGTCATTGCAGACAGCCCTGTGCGCCAGTGCCCGGCGCGGCGTCCAGACCACGATCGTGTTCCCGGCCCGCAACGACAGCTGGATCGTCGCTGCCGCCAGCCGCAGCTACTACCGTGATCTCCTGGCCGCCGGCGTGCGTATCTTCGAGTATGTCGGCGGCCTGCTGCACACCAAATCGCTGACCATGGACGGCGAGGTTACACTGATCGGCTCGGCCAATATGGACCGGCGCAGCTTCGAGCTGAACTACGAGAACAACATTCTGTTCCACGACGCGGCGCTGACGGCGGATATGCGTGAACGGCAGCAGCACTATATCGGGCAATCCGTCGCGGTGAACATGCAGACCGTACTGGACTGGAGCTGGCGCCGCCAGCTCTGGAACAACACCATTGCCGTACTCGGCCCGGTGCTCTGAGACGCGGCTGAATATCCATCACGGCCAGCTTCAGCAGAGGATTACGGCATGCTGGCAGGTATTCGATGATCGAAGTCTCGCTCCCGGGCGCAACCGCCGCCGCCATGCCGTGTGAGTGCCGTCCTTGACCGCAGGGCCGCGCACCCTTTAGATTGAAACCAGCTCTGAACACACACGGGAACCCCGGATCATGCTACGTCGTATTCTGCTTGCCTTCGTCGTACTGGCGTGCTCGCTCGCGAGTGCCGCACCGACGCGTGACCCGGGGAAATACTTCTTCGACGAAACCTTCGGCAACTTCCAGGAAGAACTCGGCCTCGCGCGGGAGGCCGGCAAGCAGGGGGTGCTGATTTTCTTCGAGCAGGAGGACTGCCCGTTCTGCCACCGCATGAAAACCACGGTGCTCAACCAGCCCGAGGTGCAGGACTACTATAAAAAACATTTCCACATTTTCAGCGTTGATATCGAGGGCGACCTGGAAGTGACCGATTTCCAGGGTCACCGGGTCACGCAAAAAGAGTTTGCCTTCAAGGAGTACAAGGTCCGCGCCACGCCCGTGTTTGCCTTTTTCAATCTCGACGGCCAACTGGTCACCCGCTACACCGGGCCGACCAAAAATGCCCGGGAATTTCTCTGGCTGGGTGAATACGTCGTCGACGGCCACTACCGGTCGGAGACCTTCACGCAATTCAAACGCGGGAAACAGCAGGCAGCCGCTAGCGAATGACCACAGGGCCGGGGCGTAAACGTGGTTGGCGCCGCGGCGTCGCAGGGGGGGCGTTGCTGGCGGTAGCGGTGCAACTCCCGGCGGCACCGCTGCCCGATCCGCTGACCCTCGAGGACGCCTTGCGACTGGCCGGTGATAACCATCCGTCGCTGGCGCTCAGCCGGGCCGCGCTGGCCGGGGCGCAGGCGGGCGCCGAACGCACCGCCGCACAGAACGATGTGGATATCGGCGCGCGTCTGGAGGCCCGCCTGATCGACCCGTCGAAGAACGCCGATGACCAGAGCAGCAACGACTCCCGTGCCAGGCTCTACGCCACCAAGCGGCTCTACGACTTCGGGCATACCGACGCCCTCGAGGCGGCCGCGGATACCAGCGTCACGGGCAGCCGCCTGCAGATGGCGGCGGACCAGTCGCGTTACCGCATACAGGTCATGAAGGCGTTTTTCGACGTGTTGCTGGCGGACCTGGAATACGCCCGCGACAATGAAGCGATGGCGGTCGCCTATGTCCAGGCGGACAGGATCCGCGACCGTAACGAACTGGGGCAGGTGTCGGACATCGAACTGCTGCGGGAACAGGACACCTATCAGACCTTGCGGATGAAGCGCATTCGTTCCGAGGCCCGGCTGCGCACCACCCGCGCACTCCTGGCGCAGTTGCTCGACCGCCCGGACGACCTGCCGGGTGAACTGGTTCGACCGCAGCTCCCCGAAAACGACCAGCCGCTGCCCGACTACAATCACCTGGTCGATGCGGCGCTCGCACACAACCCGCGGGTACTGGCGCTCAGATCGGACCTGGAAGCCGCCCGCCTGAGCGTCGAGGCCGAACGCACCGGCAACCGCCCGGTTCTGAGCGGCACGCTCTCGGCGCTGGCCCATCATCGCGAACTGAGCGGCTATAACCCGCTGGAAGCCGAACTGCGCCTCGAGATCCCCCTCTATGAAGGCGAGCGTGTCAAGTCGGCGGTGGCCGTGGCGCAGGCGGAGATGCACCGCCTGCAGGCCCGCCTGCGGCAGCAGGAATACGACCTGCGTCAGGACTTGCTCGAGCTCTCGCTGGACATCCAGACACTGCTCGCGCAGCGCGAACAGGTGAAAATCTTCACCGCCGCACGCGATCGCCGCTTCGACCAGGCCCAGGCGGAGTACGAACTCGAGCTCAAGACCGATTTCGGCGATGCGCTGGTGGGTCAGTCGGAGTCCGCCTTGCTGGCTGCCAGGACCGAGTTCCAGCTGGCCATCAACTGGGCGCGCCTGGCCAGCCTCACCGGGGAGAACTATTCTCCGTACCTGCCGCCATCGGCGCCGCCACAACCCGGGAATGACAGTAATGAAAATATCCCTCGCTAGCCTGGCTGTCTGCCTGGCAGCCATGAACGCGAACGCCGCGGACTATCCGGCCGTGCTGGACTGGACGCAGCGCGTGGTCCTCAGCACCCCGGTATCCGGGGTGGTGGCGTCGGTGCCGGCTGTCGCCGGTGAACGGGTCAGTGAGGGACAGGTGCTGGTGCAACTGGACAAGCGCCCGTTCGAGAGCGCGTTGCGCAAGGCCGCGGCCCAGGCGCGTAAATACCGGCTCAACCGCGAGGAAGCCGAACGCGAACTGCAACGCACCCGCGAACTCTACGAGCGCACCGTGATTTCGGTGCATGACCTGCAGGTCGAGGAAATCGCGTTCGCCAGTGCCGAGGCCGATTACGCCAGCGCGCGCGCAGAGCTCGAAACGGCACAGCTGCACCTCGATTACGCCACCCTCCATGCGCCGTTTGCCGGCCTGGTGCTGGAGGTGGCGGTGGCGCCCGGTGTCACCGTCGTCAATACCCAGCAGGCGACACCCATGGTGACGCTCGCCCGGGACCGGCCGATGGTCGCGCACGCACGGCTGACGGCAGAGGAGGCCGGCGCCTTGTCACCGGGTCAGTCCGCCACCGTCGAGGTGGACGGGCAAAGCTACCCGGCGAAAGTCGTCCAGATCGGCGCGGAAGCGGATGCATCCGGGCGTTATGATCTGTCGGTATCCTTCGATCCCGGGGATACCGCCCTGCGGGCCGGGTTGCCGGCGAGCATCGATACCGGCCGCTGATCCGCCGCACGCCCGGCAACAGGCGTTCAGCCCTCCGATTAATCTCCGGGACACCTTATGAGTTACGACATCATCGGCGACATCCACGGCTGTGCTCACAGTCTGCAGCACTTGCTGGAAGCGCTTGGATACACCGTCCGTGACGGCGTCTACCGGCACCCGGGGCGCACGGTCATCTTCCTGGGTGACTTCATCGACCGCGGACCGCACCAGCGCGAGGTGATCGGGATCGTGCGGCCGATGATCGCGGCCGGCACGGCTCGGTCGGTCATGGGGAACCATGAATTCAACGCCATTGCCTATCACACGCCGGATCGTGAGAGCGGCGATTACCTGCGTCCGCACAGTGACAAGAACACACGCCAGCATGAAAAGTTTCTGGCTGCCTATGCGCACACGCCGGATGAGTATGCCGACGTGATCGACTGGTTCAGGACGCTGCCCCTGTGGCTCGACCTGGGCGGACTGCGCATCGTGCATGCCTGCTGGGATGCAGACCTGATTGCGAAGCTCGCGGCGTCGCAGAACGGCAGCAATCTGCTTGGCGAGGACCTGCTGTTACAGTCGAATCGCCGGGGGGAATGGCAGTTCGAGGCGCTGGAGACCCTGCTGAAGGGCAAGGAAATCCGGCTGCCCGACGGCGCCAGCTTCAGGGACAAGGATGGTATTCCGCGCCACCATATCCGGGTTCGCTGGTGGGGCCCGGCGGCGACCAGCTTCAGGGACGCGTTCTTCGGTCCCGATAGCGCCAGAACGCATATCCCCGAAGACGAGATCGCGGGCGACCATCTGGTGGACTATTCGCATGAAGCGCCGCCGGTGTTTCTCGGCCATTACTGGATGCAGGGCGAACCCGCGCCGCTGGCACGCAACATCGCCTGCCTGGATTACAGTGTGGCCGAGCCGGGCGGCCGGCTGACGGCCTACCGCTGGGATGGCGAGCAGGTGCTGGAAAAGCAGCGCTTCGTCTGGGTCGAGCGGGTCGAACAGGAGGGATGAGCCGCTTGCGACCCGTTTGCATGCGTTATTGACTGAAACCGGCTTTCACTCATGGCATCAACCAGCCAGCGCAAATCGGAGACTCTGGAAATCCTGATTTGTCAGCCATTGTGCCGGATATGACTGGCCTCCGCGCCAGCAATGATCGCAAAGCCCGGTCAGTTTCCCGAGACACGACATCATGACCTCAGGAGTGCAGCGGCCTCCGAAAGGAGACGGTCGCTTTGTGTCAGCAAGTCAACCGTTTGAACGTCGTCCCTGTCCGGCTGGTTCTCCCGCAGACTTGCGACCAGAGACAGGGTTTGCGCGGGCAGCAGGTTTGTTTGCACCAATACCGAGTCGATGAGATCCAGGGCGGGTGGCGTGTCTGCATCGTGACCCTGCCACAGGTTCAGTGCCTGCAGGGCCAGCTCCACGGCTTCACGCGTCGGGGCGAGCGCTTCCGCTGCAAAGCCGCCTTCGGTGAGCACTTTCGCCATGCGCCGCTGGCGCTCACCCTGGGCCAGGCGATCGCGGGCCTCGGTCAGTCTTCTTGATAATTCATCAGCCTTTGGCCTGTCTGCGGCCGGGGCGCGGTACAGCGTCCTGGCGGTATCCAGGTTGGCTTGCAACACGCCGGCATCGATCAGTTGCCGGATGGTCGCGAAGGCGTCCCGGTCCAGCAACTGCAGCTGCGGCGTCCGGTCGGGGAATCGGTCCTGCAGTTGCCGGGAAAGGCTGCTCTGCAGAGCAGCATCCAGCCGGTCTGCCACGACCAGCAGGGTTTGCTGCTCACCCGCACCATGCAATTCCATCAGGTCGAGATGAGCGTTCCATTTACCCAGCACTTCATCGCGTAATTGATCGAGCGGATCGGTGGCAGTAGCCCGGGGCTCCGGTCTCTTCCCGGCCATCAGGCTTTCCATGCGTTCCAGGAAGGCAGCGCGGCCCGAAGGCAGGGTCATCTCACGCCCGCCCTTGCCATCCACCACGCCCTCGGCCAGCGAACGCTTTTGATCGAGCAGGGCGAGCATCCGGTGTTCGATGGTGTGTTCGGATACCAGATTGATCACCTGCACGGAGCGTTTCTGGTGTTTGCGCCAGGCACGCGCGATGCGCTGCTCCAGTTTCGCCGGATTCCAGGGCATATCCAGGTTGATCACCACGTCAGCCGCCTGCAGGTTGAGCCCGGTGGCGCCCGAGTCGGTGGAGAGGAACAGCCGGCAGTCGGGATCGTTCTTGAAGCGCCGGATCTCGCCGCGGCGTTTCACCTGCGGGACCTGGCCGGTATGCCAGGCATACCCCAGTTTCATCTTCCCGGCCAGTTCGCGAACCAGTTCCAGCATGCGCTGCCACTCGGAAAAGATGATGATCTTGTGATCGCCGTCCGCCATGAGTTCCTCGAGAAGCTTGCCGAGCTCCTGCAGCTTGGGTGAAATGCGGCACTCCTGGTCGAGAATATAGGGCGTGTCGCACAGCATGCGCATGCAGGCCAGATACTGCTGGAGCCGTTCCATCTCCTCTTTTGTCAACGGCCGCTTTTTGGCCATGGCGGCAAGCCGCGCCGCCTTCGCTTCGTACTCGTCGTAACGCAGCGTTTGCTCCTTGTGCATGGCGACGAAATAGGTGTTGATCGTGCGCGCAGGCAGTTGCCCCTCCACGTCCTCCTTGCGCCGGCGCAGCATGACGGGCTTCAGCCGCTCATGCAGTAGATCGAGATTCCGGTAGCCTGTGGCGCGTCCCTTCTCGTCCAGTTGGTAAAAATCGCGGTTGAAGCGGAACAGGGGACCGAAGATACGGGGGTCGAGGAACTGAATGATCGAATAGATCTCGTCGATGCGGTTCTCCACCGGGGTGCCGGTGAGCACGAAGGCGTAGGGGCTGTTCAGCCGCTTGACCGAGATGGCGGTTTTGGTCTGCCAGTTCTTGATGCGCTGGGCCTCGTCCAGAATGATGACATCCGGGGTGAGAATGTTATTGATTTCATTGATGTCGGGCCGCACCTGCTCGTAATTGGCAAGAAAAAAGAACGCCGGCTCGTGGTACTGGCGCAGGCGCTGGGCGCGAGGTCCCTGGATGATATGCGCGGGCAAGTCGGTGAACTTGGCGATCTGCTCCTCCCATTCGCCCTTGAGCGAGGCGGGGGAGATCACCAGCACTCGCCGGATACCCCGGGTGCGGCGCAGCAGTTCGCAGGCGGCGATTGCCTGCACCGTCTTGCCCAGGCCCATCTCATCGGACAGCAGGGCACGGCCGGTGAAGGCCAGGTGCAGCATACCCTCCTGCTGGTAGGGGTAGAGGGGGTGCCTGACCAGGTCGAGACTGGCATTGCCGGCGGCCACTTCGGTCTCGAAGTGCTGGCGGGCTCGCCGTTGCTGGGCATCCCGATCGAGCATTTCGAGCCAGGGGTTCAGTTCTTCCGAGAGCCGGATGCGACGCCGGACGTGGGTGGGTGCGGCATTGATCGCCCGTTCCAGCGCCGGCAAGTTTTCGAGGGGCTTGCCCGCCAGGGCGCCTTCCCCGTCGAAGAAGGCGACGAGGAGGTCGCGGGCCAGGGAGCGGCGCTGGCTGCCCTGCGGCCAGCGGATCCTGACGCGGTGATCTCGCCGATCCAGAAAAACCTCGATAAAGGGGCTGCCGGTATCGATCGCCTGATGAAAGGCGCGCTTGCGCCGGTACTGGAGCCGGAGCAATGTCGCCTCGACGTGCTTGCAGGTTCCCAGGCCATTGATGCGGTGGTCGGGGCAGTCGCAGCTGTTGATGGGTTCGGAAAGCGAGCGTATCTCGACACGATAGCGCTGTCCTTCGCCGGAGTGGACCCGATAGCTACCAAAAAACCCGGCATCCGGCGTTTGGGGTTCGATCCGAAGGGCTTCATTGAGGCCCCGCAAGCGGCGGCGTTCGATTTCATCGGCGTCACTGGTGGACCAGCCTGACGGCCGGGCCTGTTTTTGCACATTTTTCCGTGGTTTCTTTGTGTTCGTCATGATTTATAGCGATGGTATGGGTGGAATATCAATCGTATCAAACCACGCATTTTACTTAAAATTGCCATCCATGCCTTTCAATAAAGAACCTGACGGATACGTAAAAACGCATGCTCTCCGATCTGCAGGGAAGCTGGCAGAACCTGCGTAATACGGTGGTGGAGCATGCGGACTTTCCCGGCCGGGAGCGTGTGCTGCTGCATATCGATGAGGGAATGAGCTGGGAGTCGGTCAGAAACCTTCTGTATATGCGCCAATGCCTGCTCCTGGTGCGTAACCTGCTGATACAAGGCGAGGCGTCGGATGAGGCGGCCTTTTGGTTAGAGGACGTAAGCCGGTTGCTCGATGAGGCGCTCCAGGCTCTCCGGGAAGGTGAGGTCAACTGAACCGTTGTGTCGCGGATGTTCCTTTCGCCGATTACGCGAGAGCGGTTTTCCGTTTTCGGGTTGATTCTTGCGAAGTGGGGGGGGTATCCTTCCTCGCGGTTATCCTTCCTCAACTCGTTTGCTTCCGGTGCCTTCACTCGTCACACTACTCACGCCGTGGGAGTTCTCGCCCACCGTACTGATCGCCTGTACCGCCGCGGCGGTCCTGTTCTGGCGCGGCCTGCGTCGCCGTCGCGAGGCCGGCCTGAGGACGGGCGTGGGACGCACGCTGAGTTTTTACGTTGGACTCGTACTGATCTACGGGGTCATGCAGACGTACGTGGATTATCTTTCCCAGCACATGTTCTGGGTGCACCGGGTTCAGCACCTGGTGCTGCATCACCTGGGGCCGTTCCTGATCATGCTCGCCGTCCCCCACGAAGTGCTTGGCCAGGGTCTGCCGGCGCGCCTGCGTGATCGCATGCTGCTGCCGCTGTGGCGCAGCTGGCCGGTACGGATACCCTACCGGCTGGTACAGAACCCGGTGATTTCACCGCTGCTGTTCGTCGGCCTGATTTATCTCTGGCTGACGCCGTCGATTCACTTCGCCGCCATGCTGAGCGGTCCCCGCTACCAGCTGATGAACTGGAGCATGCTGGTCGACGGGCTGCTGTTCTGGTGGCTGGTGCTGGACCCGCGTCCTCCGCACCAGCAGGGCTCGCTGGGTTACCCGGCGCGCATCGTGATGCTCTGGGCGATCATGTTGCCGCAGATCGCGATCGGTGCGCATATCGCGCTCAGCAAGACGGTGCTCTACGACGTGTACAGTGTGTGTGGCCGCGCCTGGCCGGTGAGTCCGCTGGTCGATCAGACAACCGGCGGGATCGTCACCTGGATTCCCGCGGCAATGATGAGCGTGCTTGCCATCCTGCTGGTGCTGCGCATGTGGATGCACCAGAGCGCGCGCGCGGAAGCGGTCCCGGGTGCGGCCGCGCGAATGGAAGACGAGAAGCATCTTTCGAGGGGAATATCATGAAGCGAGTACTGTTTTCTGTATTGATGCTGGGCATGGTCATGGTCGCCTGCGCCGGGCAGCCGCCGGTGTCGGTCAGTGATGCCCGCATACGCTGGCTGCCGGGTGACCTGCCCATGGCCGGTTATTTCGTGATCACCAGTCAGGCACCGGGTCCCCTGCGCCTGGTCGGCGCCGCCAGCCCGGCGTTCGGCGGCGTGATGGTGCATCGCAGCGTCGAGAAGGACGGCATGGCCCGCATGGTGCACGTTGACGGCGTGGATCTCACCCCGGGCCAGCCGGTTGCGTTCGCGCCCGGCGGTTACCACCTGATGCTGATGAACCGTACCCGGGACCTGCAGGCGGGAGAGGCGGTGCCGGTGACCCTGCAGTTCGGCGACGGCCAGACGCTCGTGGTCAGCTTCCGGGTGACGGGTGTGGAGGGCGAGTGACGGACGCTGGCGTCACCGCTGTCCGCGCTTCGGGCCTGCGTCTCGGGGTCTTGCTGCTGGCGGGTCTGCTCGCCGCCTGCGGGCAGAACGCGCCGCCCTGGGGGCTGCAGGAATATCTCCGGACTCATGCCGACGCTGGACTTCACCCTCACCGAGGCGAGCGACGGCGCCACGGTGCACGGCGAGGACTTTCGCGGCAAGGTGGTGCTGCTTTATTTCGGCTATACCCACTGCCCGGACGTGTGTCCGACCACCCTGGCACTGCTGAGTCACGCTGTAAAAGCCCTGGGAACGAGCGCGGATCAGGTGCGGGTCCTGTTCGTGAGTGTCGACCCGGCGCGCGATACCCTGGAGCAGCTGAAAACCTATGCCGCGGCATTCGGGCCGGAGTTCGTCGGCCTGCGCGGCAGCGAGGCCGAACTGAAAGCGCTCACCAGGCGCTACCGGGTCAGCTACGGTTACGGAAAGCCCGATGCCAACGGCGCCTATGAGGTGTCGCACAGCAGCGCCGTGTACGTGTTCGACCGCGAGGGCGAGATCCGCCTGCTGATCGGGTCCACCGACAGCGCTGCGGTCATTACCGGTGACCTGCAGCGACTCCTCGCAGAGACGCCCGGCGCTTCGACATGAACTCTCCGACCGGCCTGGTACACCGTACCCTGGCCTGCCATCCGCGGACACCGGCCCGGGTTATACAGGCTGTCGAGGTGGCGGCTGGCTGGACAGTGGATGGCGGTCTTGCCCTCAACTTTGCTGTCGAGGGCGATCTCCCGGCCGTGCGCATCCCCGAACCCCGGCCATCCCGCCGGGTAGACGGCCTGTGGCGGCACACCTGCTTCGAGGCCTTCGTGATGGCGGGGGAGGGGCCCGGGTATCGGGAGTTCAACTTCTCGCCCTCGGGGGAATGGGCGGCCACTGCTTTTCGCGGTTATCGCGACAACGGGGAGCCGGCAGTGGAACCCGGTCCGGAAATCGCGGTGCGCCGCCGCAGGGAGCGGTTGGAACTGGATGCGGAGATCCGTGCGGAGTGCCTGCCGCCAGGCCGTTTGCTGCGCCTCGGGTTGTGCGCGGTGGTGGAGGACGCGCACGGTGAACTGACGTACTGGGCGTTGCGACATCCGCCGGGCCAGCCCGATTTCCATCACAGCGACGCCTTCGTGCTGTCACTGGAGCTGGCCTCACTGCCTGGCGTCGACACGCTCGCCGGCGGGATGATGCGATGAAGTCTGGCATCGACCGGCTGCTGCAACAGTCCATGCTGCGGGAGTCCCTGAAGGGGCAGCGCGTGGCCCTGCTGGCCCATCCCGCCTCGGTGACAGCCGACCTCACTCATTCCCTCGACGCCCTGTCGCGACTGCCGGACATTCAACTCACCGCCGCCTTCGGTCCCCAGCACGGCCTGCGCGGGGACAAGCAGGACAACATGATGGAATCGCCGGACTTCACTGACCCGCTGCTCGGCATTCCGGTCTTCAGCCTGTACGGCACGGTGCGCCGGCCGACGCCGGCGATGATGGACAGCTTCGACGTGCTGCTGGTGGACCTGCAGGACCTGGGCTGCCGTATCTACACCTTCATGACCACGCTGCGCTATGTGCTGGAGACGGCGGCGCAATTGCGCAAGCGCGTGGTGGTGCTCGACCGGCCCAACCCGGCGGGTCGCCCGGTGGAAGGCCTGACCCTGCGCCCGGGCTGGGAGAGCTTCGTGGGCGCGGGCCCGCTGCCCATGCGCCACGGCCTGACGCTGGGCGAACTGGCCGCATGGTTCGCGCACACCCTGAATCTGAACGTGGACTACGAGGTGGTGACTCTGGAGGGTTGGGCGCCCGCGGCCGGGCCGGGCTACGGCTGGCCCCTGGGCGAGCGCTGCTGGGTCAACCCCAGTCCCAACGCGCCCGGTCTCTCGATGGCGCGCTGTTATGCCGGCACAGTCATGCTGGAGGGCACCACCCTGTCCGAGGGGCGCGGCACCACCCGGCCGCTGGAACTGTTCGGGGCGCCGGACCTGGAACCCCGCAAGCTGCTGGCGGAGATGCAGCGCCTCGCGCCCCACTGGCTCAAGGGCTGCCGGCTGCGGGAGTGCTGGTTCGAACCCGTGTTCCACAAGCACGCGGGCACGCTGTGCGCCGGGGTGCAGATTCACGTGGAGGATGGCGCCTATGACCACGGGGCTTTCCGTCCCTGGCGGCTGATGGCCCTGGCCTTCAAGGCTTTGCGCCGGCAGCGCCCGGACTATGACCTCTGGCGGGACTTTCCCTACGAGTACGAAGTCGACCGCCCGGCCATCGACCTGATCAACGGAAGCGAGTTGCTGCGCCAGTGGGTGGACGACTCCGAGTCTACGCCGGATGATCTGGACCTGCTGGCCGCGACGGATGAGGCGGCCTGGCTGGCAGAGCGTGATGCGGTACTGCCAAACATTAACCGCATGATGGCTGCAATTGTCTGTCGATAGAGGACCATCACCGGCTTTGTCACCAACCACGGCGGGAGGCAGAACAGGTACATATTTTCGCACGAGGGTGATTGTTTCCACTCCCTCGGGCATTTCACGCGAGGGGTTTCCGTTTTCGGGTTGATTCGAGCGAAGCGGGGGGGGTATCCTTCCTCGCGGTTATCCTTCCTCAACTCGTTTGCTTCCGGTGCCTTCACTCGTCACACTACTCACGCCGTGGGAGTTCTCGCCCACCGTACTGATCGCCTGTACCGCGGCGGCGGTCCTGTTCTGGCGCGGCCTGCGTCGCCGTCGCGAGGCCGGCCTGAGGACGGGCGTGGGACGCACGCTGAGTTTTTACGTTGGACTCGTACTGATCTACGGGGTCATGCAAACGTACGTGGATTATCTTTCCCAGCACATGTTCTGGGTGCACCGGGTTCAGCACCTGGTGCTGCATCACCTGGGGCCGTTCCTGATCATGCTCGCCGTTCCCCATGAAGTGCTTGGCCAGGGGCTGCCGGCGCGCCTGCGTGATCGCGTGCTGCTGCCGCTGTGGCGCAGCGGGCCGGTACGGATACCCTACCGGCTGGTACAGAACCCGGTGATTTCACCGCTGCTGTTCGTCGGCCTGATTTATCTCTGGCTGACGCCGTCGATTCACTTCGCCGCCATGCTGAGCGGTCCCCGCTACCAGCTGATGAACTGGAGCATGCTGGTCGACGGACTGCTGTTCTGGTGGCTGGTGCTGGACCCGCGTCCCCCGCACCAGCACGGCTCGCTGGGATACCCGGCGCGCATCGTGATGCTCTGGGCGATCATGCTGCCGCAGATCGCGATCGGTGCGCATATCGCGCTCAGCAAGACGGTGCTCTACGACGTGTACAGTGTGTGTGGCCGCGCCTGGCCGGTGAGTCCGCTGGTCGATCAGACAACCGGAGGGATCGTTACCTGGATTCCTGCGGCAATGATGAGCGTGCTTGCCATCCTGCTGGTGCTGCGCATGTGGATGCACCAGAGCGCGCGCGCGGAAGCGCCCCCGGGTGCGGCCGCGCGAATGGAAGGCGAGAAGCATCTTTCGAGGGGAATATCATGAAGCGAGTACTGTTTTCTGTAGTGATGCTGGGCATGGCCATGGTCGCCTGCGCCGGGCAGCCGCCGGTGTCGGTCAGTGATGCCCGCATACGCTGGCTGCCGGGTGACCTGCCCATGGCCGGTTATTTCGTGATCACCAGTCAGGCGCCGGGTCCCCTGCGCCTGGTCGGCGCCGCCAGCCCGGCATTCGGCGGCGTGATGGTGCATCGCAGCGTGGAGAAGGACGGCATGGCCCGCATGGTGCACGTTGACGGCGTGGATCTTGCCCCGGGCCAGCCGGTTGCGTTTGCGCCCGGCGGTTACCACCTGATGCTGATGAACCGTACCCGGGACCTGCACACGGGAGAGGAGGTGCCGGTGACCCTGCAGTTCGGCGACGGGCAGACGCTCGTGGTCAGCTTCCGGGTGACGGGTGTGCAGGGCGAGTGACGCACGCCAGCGTCACGGCTGTCCGCGCTTCGGGCCTGCGTCTCGGGGTCCTGCTGCTGGCGGGTCTGCTCGCTGCCTGCGGGCAGAGCGCGCCGCCCTGGGGGCTGCGGGACATCTCCGGACTCATGCCGCCGCTGGACTTCACCCTCACCGAGGCGAGCGACGGCGCGACGGTGCACGGCAAGGATTTCCGCGGCAAGGTGGTGCTGCTTTATTTCGGCTATACCCACTGCCCGGACGTGTGTCCGACCACCCTGGCACTGCTGAGTCACGCTGTAAAAGCGCTGGGAACGAGCGCGGATCAGGTGCGGGTCCTGTTCGTGAGTGTCGACCCGGCGCGCGATACCCTGGAGCAGCTGAAAACCTATGCAGCGGCATTCGGGCCGGAGTTCGTCGGCCTGCGCGGCAGCGAGGCCGAACTGAAGGCGCTCACCAGGCGCTACCGGGTCAGCTACGGTTACGGAAAGCCTGATGCCAGCGGCGCCTATGAGGTGTCGCACAGCAGCGCCGTGTACGTGTTCGACCGCGAGGGCGAGATCCGCCTGCTGATCGGATCCACCGACAGTGCTGCGGTCATCACCGGCGATCTGCAACGCCTCCTCGCAGAGACGCCGGGCGCGTCGACATGAATTCTCCGACCGGCCCGGTACACCGTACCCTGGCCTGCCACCCCCGGACACCGGCCCGGGCCATTCGTGCTGTCGAGGTGGCGGCGTGCGCAACACCGGATGGCGGTCTTGCCCTCAACTTTGCTATCGAGGGTGATCCCCCGGCCGTGCGCATCCCCGAACCCCGTCCGTCCCGCCGGGTAGACGGCCTGTGGCGGCACACCTGCTTCGAGGCTTTCGTGATGGCGGGGGAGGGGCCCGGGTATCGGGAGTTCAACTTCTCGCCTTCGGGGGAATGGGCGCTCATGGCCTTTTGCGGTTATCGCGACGGCGGGGAGCCGGTAGCAGTGCCCGGACCGGAAATCGAGGTGCGCCGCCGTGGGGAGCGGTTGGAACTGGATGCGGAGATCCGTGCGGAATGCCTGCCGCCAGGTCGTTCGCTGCGCCTCGGCTTGTGCGCGGTGGTGGAGGACATGCACGGCGAACTGACGTACTGGGCGTTGCGACATCCGCCGGGCCAGCCCGATTTCCATCACAGGGACGCCTTCGTGCTGTCACTGGAGCCGGCCTCGCTGCCTGAGGTTGACACGCTCACCGGCGGGATGATGCGATGAAGTTCGGCATCGACCGGCTGCTGCAACAGTCCGTGCTGCGGGAGTCCCTGAAGGGGCAGCGCGTGGCGCTGCTGGCCCATCCCGCCTCGGTGACAGCCGACCTCACCCATTCCCTCGACGCCCTGGCGCGGCTGCCGGACATCCAACTCACCGCCGCCTTCGGTCCCCAGCACGGCCTGCGCGGGGACAAGCAGGACAACATGATGGAGTCGCCGGACTTCATTGACCCGCTGCTCAATATTCCGGTCTTCAGCCTGTACGGCACGGTGCGCCGGCCGACGCCGGCGATGATGGAAAGCCTCGACGTGCTGCTGGTGGATCTGCAGGACCTGGGCTGCCGCATTTATACGTTCATGACCACCTTGCGCTACGTGCTGGAAGCGGCGGCGCAGTCCGGGAAGCGGGTGGTGGTGCTGGACCGGCCCAATCCGGCGGGTCGCCCGGTGGAAGGCCTGACCCTGCGCCCGGGCTGGGAGAGCTTCGTGGGCGCGGGCCCGCTGCCCATGCGCCACGGCCTGACCCTGGGCGAACTGGCCGCATGGTTCGCGCACACCCTGAACCTGAACGTGGACTATGAGGTGGTGACGCTGGAGGGTTGGTCGCCGGCGGCCGGGCCGGGCTACGGCTGGCCCCTGGGCGAGCGCTGCTGGGTCAACCCCAGTCCCAACGCGCCCGGTCTCTCGATGGCGCGCTGTTATGCCGGCACAGTCATGCTGGAGGGCACCACCCTGTCCGAGGGACGCGGCACCACCCGGCCGCTGGAACTGTTCGGGGCGCCGGACCTGGAACCCCGCAAGCTGCTCCCGGAGATGCAGCGCCTCGCGCCCCACTGGCTCAGGGGCTGCCGGCTGCGGGAGTGCTGGTTCGAACCCACCTTCCACAAGCACGCGGGCACGCTGTGCGCCGGGGTGCAGATTCACGTGGAGGATGGCGCCTATGACCACGGGGCTTTCCGTCCCTGGCGGCTGATGGCCCTGGCCTTCAAGGCACTGCGCCGGCAGCGCCCGGACTATGACCTCTGGCGGGACTTCCCCTACGAGTACGAAGTCGACCGCCCGGCCATCGACCTGATCAACGGAAGCGAGTTGCTGCGCCAGTGGGTGGACGATTCCGAGTCTACGCCGGATGATCTGGACCTGCTGGCCGCGACGGATGAGGCGGCCTGGCTGGCCGAGCGTGAAGCGGTGCTGCTGTATCGGTGATTCGATCGCGACCGCCGGTTTGCCTGTGCCGCTCTCGATAATTCACCATGGCGGGCCGGAAGCCCTGTTCTTCCCGGCGGGGCGTCGGTCCTGCATAAGCCGGTCCTGCATGAACAGAACGCATAGCAAGGAAATTCAATGTTGAGATGAGTGGCTATTCCGTGTATTTCCGTGATTCCGTGGCCAATGATCTTTACAAAAGATGTAATCTCTTGAAGTTGGTGTCATGCGCTACAGAGAGGTATTTTCATGAATCTGGACAGAGTCGGTTCGGGTAATGATGTTCCCAACGAGATCAACGTGATTATCGAGATTCCGGCGCATTCGGATCCCGTCAAGTACGAGCTGGACAAGAAAACCGGCGCCATGTTCGTGGACCGTTTCATGTCCACCGCCATGCACTATCCCTGTAACTACGGCTACGTGCCGCATACGCTTTCCAGTGACGGCGATCCCGTGGATGTGCTGGTGCTCTCGCCGGCGCCGCTGATCTCCGGTTCAGTCATTCGCTGCCGGCCGGTGGGTGTACTCAAAATGGCGGATGAGTCCGGGGATGATGCCAAGGTGCTGGCGCTGCCCGTGGACACATTGACCAAGTCCTATCACCGGGTGGACAGCCATCGGGATTTGCCCCGCGACCTGCTCGATCAGATCGCGCATTTTTTCGAGCATTACAAGGATCTCGACGAAGGCAAGTGGGTCCGCGTCGATGGCTGGGGCGGTGTGGACGAGGCGAAGCAGGAGATACTGAACAGCGTCAGGATGTATCAGGACGCACCCGAGAAGCCGAATTTCTGATTACACAGCCGCAGGTCATGGCGGCGTTGTGAAGGAAAAGGAGATATCTCACTTTTCACCTTTTCCCGCGAGTCCACCGCAATGCGATGCAGCTGTGAATCCGTGAAGTCCGGCAAATAATGGAAAAAACAGAATCTCCCGGTATTTCCCGGTAATCCGACGTTTTTTTAACCTGAGTTTCGAGTTTCCAGCCTCATACAGGTCGGTGCCGACGCTATATCAGCAGAGGAAGCAGGGTTTCTTACGGGTTTCCTTCGACTAACACAATAGTAATCATCCAGATTGATGCTAAAGTAAGTTGTTGATATTTACCACGAGCGGATGTTCCCTTTCAGTAGTGCCCGGATGATTGAAAAAACACAATGGTTCAAGTGGTCCCGCATGGTCATGGCGCTTGCAACATTACAGGCTGTCAGCGCAGAAAAGCCCGTCAGGCGCCGGCCAGGGGTGATGATCACTGGCAGATACCTCCCGATACCCCCTTATTGCAGCTGCCGGATCACGGGACCTGTCCGGAATGTGACGGCGGGAAGGACGGGTTTACGGTGATCGGGGATTGACCATGATTTGCCCGGAAGACCTGTCAGCCGGAATGGAAACTGCATTCACACGTATCCAGCGTGAACGGATGACTGGTATGCCCCTGCTGAATCCGGCGCTGGAGGTTCAGTCCGTAGGTTTCAGGCTCTGGGAAAATTATTGTCTGGGTGTCCTGATCACGCCATGGTTTATGAATCTCATGCTCTTGCCACTGGACGGCAATGAATGGGAGGAGCTGCCGTCCGGTACCAAAATCAACCGGTCGTTCCCTTCCGGAACCTGTGAATTCATACTCGGCGAGGAAGAAGGCATCGGCCGCTACCTGATGTGTTCACTGTTTTCACCGGTGTTCGAGTTTCAGAATCAGGAAGCCGCTGTTGTCACGGCCGAGGCGGTATTGCAAAGCCTGATGGATGAGACCAGTCGCGATGAGGTTTCGACACACAAGCGGGGAATTCGCACCATCTGGAGCGGAGAAGACGCGTCAACCGCGGCGGTTGCGGGCGGCGAGGAAGCGAATCGACCCTCGCTCGAGGAGCGTATCCGGAAGCCCGTCAGCCGCCGGGACGTGCTGCGCGGGGCATTTCTTCCTGGTGGCGAGAAGTAGGCGTATGACGCTCGATGCCGCGCTACTGTATGCCGGGTGTCTTGAGGTCTGCTGATGCACGAGCTGTCCTTGTGCGAAGGGGTGTTGCAGGTGCTGGAAGACTACGCCAGGAAACAGGGTTACACGCGGGTCAAAACGGTCTGGCTGGAGATTGGCGGTTTGTCCGGTGTCGAGATCGAAGCCATGCGCTTCGGTTTCGACGTCGTGACCAATGGCACCCTGGCAGAAGGTGCGGCTCTGGAGATTATAGAACTGCCGGGCGAGGCCTGGTGTCTGCAGTGTGCGAAGACCGTGCCGGTGAAGCAGCGTTTCGACGCCTGCCCGGACTGTGGCAGTTACCAGCTGCAGGTGACCGGGGGTGATGAAATGAGAGTCAAGGAACTGGAGGTGGAATGATGTGCACGGGATGCGGTTGCGGTCAATACATGGTTGACCGGTATCAGTGGCTCAGGACGACGCGGCAGCTGGCGGCGATCGGGAGATAACCATGTGCCTGGCATTGCCTGCAAACGTACTCGCCATCGATACCATGACCGACATGGCCATCGTCTCCCCGGGCGGAGTCAGGAAAGATGTCTCGCTGGCGCTGGTGGATGACGTGCGGGTGGACGATTTCGTGCTGATCCCTGTCGGCTATGCGCTCAACAAGCTCAGCGAGGAAGCGGCCGAACGGACCTTGCGGCCGTTTGCCGAAGCCGGGCTGACGGCAGGGGAGCCGGTATGAAATACATCGAGGAATTCCGCCAGCACGATCTGGCGCATCAGTTATCGGCCGCGATCAGCAAAGCCGTCAAACCGGATCGCAGCTACCATCTCATGGAATTCTGCGGCGGGCACACCCACGCGATTTTCCGTTACGGCGTGCAGGACCTGATGCCGCCCAATGTGAAATTCGTGCACGGCCCCGGTTGCCCGGTCTGCGTGCTGCCGATCGGGCGTATCGACAACGCCATCGCGCTGGTGGAACGCCATGACGTCATTCTGTGCACCTACGGGGATGTGCTGCGGGTGCCGGCCAGCGGGCGCCGGAGTCTGCTCAAGGTCAAGGCCGCGGGCGCGGATATCCGCATGGTGTATTCCGTCCGGGATGCGCTGCGCATCGCACAGGAAAACCCCGGCCGGGAGGTGGTGTTCTTCGCCATCGGCTTCGAGACCACCACGCCGCCGACCGCCGTGGCGATCCGGCAGGCGCAGGCCGAGGGACTCGGGAACTTCAGCGTGTTCTGCAACCATGTGCTGACGCCGGCCGCCATCCAGAACATCCTGGAATCCCCCGAGGTGCGCGAGATGGGTTCGGTCTCCATCGACGGTTTCTTCGGCCCGTCGCACGTCAGCTCCATCATCGGCAGCCGCCCCTACGAGTTCTTCGCCGAGGAATTCCAGAAGCCGGTCGTCATCGCCGGTTTCGAACCGCTGGACGTCATGCAGTCGGCGCTGATGCTGATCCGCCAGCTCAATGAAGGCCGTTATGACGTTGAAAACGAATATACCCGCGTGGTCACCCGGGAGGGCAATGTCAAGGCGCAGACGCTGGTGGCGGAGGTGTTTGAACTGCGTCGTGTGTTCGAATGGCGCGGCCTGGGGCTGGTGCCCTACAGCGCGCTGCGGCTGAAGGAGGCCTATGCCGCGCTGGATGCGGAGAAGCGCTTCGACACCCCGGCCATTGCCGCCGCCGATGTGAAGGGCTGCGAGTGTCCGTCGATCCTGCGCGGGGTGAAGCGGCCCGTCGACTGCAAGCTGTTCGGAACGGTCTGCACGCCGGAAAACCCCATGGGATCCTGCATGGTCTCCTCGGAGGGCGCCTGCGCCGCCTACTGGAGTTACGGGCGCTTTCGCCGGCCCGAAACGGCGTCCCGGGAGTCGGTGGCATGAGCGCGGTGGTCAAGCGCTTCCCGGTGCGCCTGGACCTGCGGCACGGCGTCATCGACATGACCCACGGCAGCGGCGGTCGGGCCATGGCGCAGCTGATCGAGGAACTGTTCGTCAGATACCTGGACAACGACCTGCTGCGCCAGGCCAATGACCAGGCGTGTTTCGCGGTGTCGGCCGGCCGCATGGTCATGAGCACGGACGGCCACGTGATCTCGCCGCTGTTTTTTCCGGGCGGAGACATCGGTTCGCTCAGCGTGCATGGCACCCTCAATGATGTCGCCATGTCCGGGGCCCGACCGCTGTATCTTTCCGCCGGCTTCATACTGGAGGAGGGCTTCCCGCTCGCCGACCTGGATCGGCTGGTCGCCAGTATGGCGCGCGCCGCCACCGCGGCCGGAGTGCCCGTGGTCACCGGCGACACCAAGGTCGTCGAGAAAGGCAAGGGCGACGGGGTGTTCATCACCACCACCGGCGTCGGCATGGTTCCGGACGGGGTGGAGATCTCCGGGGACCGCGCCCGGCCGGGGGACGCCATTCTGCTCAGCGGGTGTATCGGTGACCACGGCGTGGCCATCATGTCCAGCCGGGAAAACCTGGAGTTCGAGACCAGCATCGAGTCCGATTCCGCGGCGCTGCATGAACTCGTCGCGGACATGGTGGCCGCCGCGCCCGGAATACATTGTCTGCGCGATCCCACCCGCGGCGGTCTGGCGACGACACTGAACGAACTGGCCCGGCAATCCGGCGTCGGCATGGTGTTGCAGGAAGACGCCATTCCGGTCAAGCCGGAGGTGCTGGCGGCCTGTGAATTGCTGGGGCTCGATCCGCTCTATGTCGCCAACGAAGGCAAGCTGGTCTGCATCTGTCCGCAGCAGGATGCAGAGCGCTTGCTGGAAGCGATGCAGGCGCATCCGCTCGGCCGGCAGGCCGCAATGATCGGCGAGGTGGTCGAGGACCGGCACGGCCTGGTGCAGATGGAGACCGGTTTCGGCGGCGGCCGGATCGTGGACTGGCTGGCCGGCGAGCAGCTCCCCAGGATCTGCTGATTCATGTCACGCCTTAACGATGTTCTACGCAGGGTGCGCTGTGCGCACCATGAATCAACCGGTGGCTACTCTCTCCGGTGCGCACGGCGCACCCTGTGGAATTGTGTACACCTTCTGCGACACTCTCCCTGGGTGAGAGGGCGTTAACGGGAAGGCGGCGAGATCATGCGTGTTTTATTTCTTACCCATTCGTTCAACAGTCTGACGCAGCGCCTGTTCGTCGAGCTGCGGGAACAGGGCCATGAGGTTTCGGTGGAGTTCGATATCAACGATACCGTGACCCTTCAGGCGGTCGAGCTGTTTCAGCCGGAGCTGATCATCGCCCCGTTTCTGAAACGCGCGATACCTGCGTCCATCTGGCGCCGCCATGTGTGCTTCATCGTGCATCCGGGTATACGCGGCGATCGCGGACCTTCCGCCCTGGACTGGGCCATCCTCAACCGCGAGCAGCACTGGGGGGTGACGGTGCTGCAGGCCAACGCGGAAATGGACGCCGGCGATATCTGGGCGTCCGTGGAGTTTCCAATGCGCGAGGCGTGCAAATCCAGCCTGTATCGCAACGAGGTGACCGGGGCGGCGGTCGCGGCCGTGAAACTTGCCGTGACGCGTTATGCGGCGGGTGACTACCGGCCCGAGCCACTCGATGTCACCGCGCCCGGGGTGCGCGGCGAGCAGCGTCCCGCGATGCAGCAGTCCGACCGGGCGATCGACTGGCAACAGGATGATACCGCGACCGTGCTGCGCAAGATCCGCTGCGCCGACGGCTTTCCCGGTGTCCGCGATACGCTGTTCGGACGGGAGGTGTTTCTCTACGATGCCCATCCGGAAGCAACGCTGCGTGGGGCGGCGGGCGAGGTGATCGCACGCTGCGGCGGCGCACTCTGCCGCGCAACGCTCGATGGCGCGGTGTGGATCGGTCACCTGCGCGACCGGCAGTGTGCGTTTCCGTTCAAGCTGCCGGCGACGCGGCTGCTGGCCGACGAGGTGCGCGGCCTGCCGGAGATCGCGCCCGGCCGGGACAGCGGCTATCGTCGATATCCGCTACGAGGAAGCAGGGGAATGTCGGTTACCTGCATTTTCCCTTCTACAACGGCGCCATGGGCACGCAACAGTGCGAGCGCCTGCGCCAGGCCTATCGCGAAGCCTGCCGGTGCGACACCCGGGTCATCGTGCTGATGGGCGGAGCGGATTTCTGGTCCAACGGCATGCACCTGAACCTGATCGAGGCCGCCGACAGCGCGGCCGACGAGTCCTGGCGCAACATCAACGCCATCGATGATCTGGCCGCGGAAATCATCAATACGACCTCGCATCTCACCGTCGCGGCGTTGCGCGGGAACGCCGGCGCCGGCGGCGTATTCCTGGCCCGGGCCGCGGATTTCGTCTGGGCGCATGCGGGTGTCATCCTCAATCCGCACTACAAGGACATGGGCAACCTGTATGGCTCCGAGTACTGGACCTATCTGCTGCCCCGCTATGCCGGAGCGGCGCACGCCGGGCAGATCACCCGTGCACGCCTGCCGATGGGCGCGCGCGAAGCCTGCGCCATGGGCCTGCTGGATGAATGGTTCGGCAGTGACAAGAAGGATTTCGAGCGGCAACTGGTGGACCGGGCGAACGCGCTTGCGGCGCGCGCGGACTATGACGCGCGGCTGGAAGAGAAGCGCGCAGCTCGCCGGCGAGATGAAGCGAACAAGCCGCTCGCTCGCTACCGGGACGAGGAGCTGGAGAAAATGCGGCTGAACTTCTACGGCTTCGACCCGAGCTACCACGTGGCCCGCTATAACTTCGTCTACAAGGTGCCCAGGTCGCGAACGCCGCTCACCCTTGCAAGCCATCGCAGGACCCGGCCTGCAGGTCCTGTGCGGAATGCCTCGTAAATGCCTTGAAGTCCCGGTCGCGGTCCAGCATGGCGTGCGTTCCCTTGATCCCTGCATGGTGGGTAGGGTTCATTGATAACGGGTGAATGCATCCGCGTAAGCGGCGTCGTGCAGGGCGTGGGTTTCCGGCCGACGGTGTGGCGGCTGGCCAGGGAGTGTGGCCTCGTCGGGCGGGTCTGGAACGACGCCGAAGGCGTGTCGATACAGGCCTGGGGAGCGCCGCAGTCGCTGGAGAATCTCGTGCTGCGCCTGCAGGCCGAGCAGCCGCCGTTGTCGCGCATCGAAAGGATCGTGCGCACGTCACTGGATGAGGCCGAGGAGGTCCCGGGGGAATTCCGGATCGTCGCCAGCCGGGAGGGCGAGATTCGCACCGGCGTGGCGGCGGACGCCGCGACCTGTCCCGAGTGCCTCGCCGAGGTGCTGGATCCCGCCAATCGCCGCTATCGATATCCCTTCACCAATTGCACCCATTGCGGCCCCCGGCTGTCCATCGTCAGGGCGATCCCCTACGACCGCGCCAACACCAGCATGGCGGCGTTTCCCATGTGTCCGCGCTGCCGGGCCGAGTACGAAGACCCGGCTGATCGCCGCTTCCACGCCCAGCCCAACGCCTGCGGCGACTGCGGTCCCCGGGTCTGGCTGGTGGATGCCGGGGGCAAGGCGCTGCCCCAGGATGAAGGCTGCGATGTGATCGAAACCGCCGCGCGGCTGATTCGCGCCGGCGGCATTCTCGCGATCAAGGGCATCGGCGGCATTCATCTGGCGTGCGATGCGGGCAATGCGACGGCGGTCGAGCGCCTGCGTGCGCGTAAACACCGTTATCACAAGGCGCTTGCCCTGATGGCGCGCGACATCGCCATGGTCGCGCGCTTCGCCGGGGTCAACGAAACGGAGGCCGCGCTGCTGCGCGACCGGGCCGCACCCATCGTGGTGCTGAACGCGGCCGGTGAATCCCTGGCCGACGGCGTCGCTCCCGGCCAGCACACCCTGGGATTCATGCTGCCCTACACGCCCTTGCATCACCTGCTGATGCAGGGCATGACACGGCCGCTGGTGCTGACCTCGGGCAACCGCAGCGATGAGCCGCAGACGATCGACAACGCGGATGCGCACCGGCGGCTCGAGCGCATCGCCGATTATTACCTGCTGCACGATCGCGACATCGTCAACCGGCTGGATGACTCGGTGCTGCGCGTCGCCGACGGCCAGCCGCGTTTTCTGCGCCGCGCGCGCGGCTATGCGCCGCAGCCGATCCTGCTGCCGGCGGAATTTGCCGGGGCCGGACAGCTGCTGGCGATGGGCGGGGAACTGAAGAACACCTTCTGCCTGCTGAAAGCCGGGCGGGCTATCCTCTCGCAGCATATCGGGGACCTGGAAGATGCCATGACGTTCAGGGATTACCTTCACAACCTGGAGCTGTACCGGGGCCTGTTCGATCACCGGCCGGCGTGTATTGCCGTCGATCAGCATCCGGACTATCTCTCTACCCGGCTGGGGCGGGATCTGGCACAGGCCGACGGTGTGCAACTGGTGGAAGTGCAGCATCACCATGCCCACATCGCGGCCTGCCTGGCCGAACATGCCGTGCCGCTCGATACCGGCCCGGTGCTCGGGGTCGTGCTCGACGGTCTGGGCTTCGGCGAGGACGGGACCTTCTGGGGCGGGGAATTCCTGCTGGCCGATTACACCGGCTTCCGGCGTCTGGCCCGCTTCCGGCCCATTCCCATGCCGGGCGGGGCGCAGGCCATGCGTGAGCCCTGGCGCAACACCTGGGCCCATCTCGCTGGCGCCTTCGGCCGGGAAGCGCTGCGCGACCGTTATGCGGATCTCGACATCGTCCGCTACCTCGAAACCAAACCGCTGAAGGGCTTGCAGACCATGGCCGGGAAAGGACTCAACAGCCCGATGGCGTCATCCTGCGGACGCCTGTTCGATGCGGTCGCCGCGGCGCTCGGGGTGTGCCGCGAGCGCGTCTCTCACGAAGGGCAGGCGGCCATGGAGCTGGAATCGCTGGCGGCGCCGGAATTTCACGCCGAAGCCCGCAATGGCTACCCGTACCAGTTGCGGGAGGGGGAGATCAGGACGCTGCAGTGGCGGCCTCTCTGGGAGGCCCTGCTGGAAGATCTCCACCGGGGTGTCGCGCCCGCCACGATCGCGGCGCGTTTTCATCAGGGACTGGCGCTGGCCGTTGCGGACACGGCCGTCGCCCTGTGCCAGGAATCCGCTCTGGATCGCGTCGTCCTCGGTGGCGGGGTTTTCCAGAACCGCCTGTTGCTGGAAGGGGTTGCCGGGGCGCTGGGGCGAGCGGACGTGCGCGTCCTGTCCCCCGAAAAAGTGCCTGCCAATGACGGCGGTCTCGCGCTCGGTCAGGCGGCCATCGCCGCGGCCCGTGTGATTCGCCCCTTCGAAAATGCGGCGGGGACTTGAAACCGCCGCGAACGACCTCATATGAGTCAGTAGACAGAGTCATTAGCCACCAAGGAGGCGCTGATATGTTTGCTGATCTGACAAATTACGGAGGCAGCCTGTTCGATGAGTTCAGGCGCCTGCAGGACGAGATGGAAGGGTTCTACGGGCGCTGGCCGATGCCGGCCGGTATTCGTTCCGTGGCCCGCGGAACCTATCCACCGATCAACATCGGGGCAACGCCCGAGCAGGTGGATGTCTACCTGTTCGCGTCCGGACTGGATCCCAAAACGCTGGATATCTCCCTGCAGCAGAACCTGCTGACGATCTCCGGCGAACGCCAGGCGCCGGTCAGGGAGGAGGTGAATTACTATCGCAAGGAACGCTTCGACGGTCCCTTCCGCCGGCTGGTTACCCTCCCGGAGGACGTCGATCCGGACCGGGTGGAAGCAAACTACCGTGACGGTGTGCTGGAGATTCATATCAAGCGGCGCGAGGCGACGCGTCCGCGGCAGATCGAGGTGAAGTAACCGGCGGCAATGGCCGCCCGCCGGACGATGAACCCGTTGAACGCATACTTTTCAGGAGAAAACACATGGCAGAGACAAACACCGAGAGAAAGGACGTGAAGCAAACCGGATCTTCCGCCGCGCAGCGGGCGGAGCCCGAGGTGGTGCTGCGCCCGCCGGTCGATATCTATGAAGATGCCGACGGCATTATGCTGATGGCGGACATGCCCGGGGTCTCCCGGGAGCGGCTGACCATCGAAGTCGACAAGGACATGCTGGTGCTCGAGGGTGATGCGCGGATCGATATGTCCGAAGGGATGGAAGCCTTGCATGCGGATGTGCGCTCGACCCGTTACCGGCGCAGCTTTACCCTGAGCGGTGAGCTGGAAACCGGTCAGATCGAAGCGAGCCTCAGGGACGGCGTACTCAGCGTACGCATCCCCAAACGCGCCGAGGTGCGTCCCCGCAGGATTGAGGTGCGCGCGGAGTAAGGGAAAGAAAAGGGGACATTCCGGTTTTTCAATGCTCAGGTACGCTGCGCTTATCTGATCAACCGTTGAAAAACCGGAATGTCCCCTTTTTTACTCGGAGACGGCGCTCTGGATGTGGCTGGTGAATTTCAGGTATCCGGTCCCCCGGGTGGCGTCGATCCCTTCACGCAGGGTTATGACCGGCATGGCGGCGTGCGTCATCACATATTCCGTGACCGAACCCCGCAACAGGTGAGGAAAACCGATGCGGCCGCGAGTCCCCATGACGATCATGACAGCATGTTCGGCCTCGGCGACCTCGATAATGCGTCTGCGAGGCAGTCCGCCGACCAGTCGCGTGCGCGCGCGCCTGAGTGTTTTGTCCAGTGCCGGTGTTTCCCTGCAGAGGTTGTTTAACCAGTCCTCGAGCATCATGCTGGCGACATCCTCAATGGGCAGGAGCGGATTGTCGTCGTAATGGCGGCGGTAGAAGCCGGGGCTATCGCCGCTGTCGTGTATGACGTGCAGGACCAGCAACGGGGTGCAGGAATCCGCAGTCATGCGGGCGGCATACATCAGCGCCGCCCGGGAGCAGTCCGAGAAATCCACGGGGACGATGACGGGGTGGCTCATTCCAACCTGGCGTATAGTGTCGGTTGTCTGCATTAACATGCGGTTGCGTCGCCGCGGCGGCGGACAGGTTTGTACACGCGGCTACTCTAGACCGGTAATGTTAGGGGAGTGTTAGCGCCGCCTGGCGACGATGAGCTATGCTGAGCTGGTGAATCAGGGGTCGGGACAGGACACGAACACGGCGTAACGCGGAATCAGCCGGCAATGACGATGAGCACCGGAGCCGGGTCCGCAACATCGCATGGGGGGTTGAAACCCGGTCACGGACAGGTTCCGGCGATTGCTTCGGGGGGAGTAATGGAACAGGGCTATCAGGTCCTTGTAGTGGATGATGATCCGGACATCCGGGAACTCATCACGGATTATCTGGCCACGCACGGCTACCGGGTTACCGGGGTGGATTGCGCGGACGCCATGCGTGCCGCGCTGGCTTCGCAGATACCGGACGTGGTGCTGCTCGATATCGGCCTGCCGGGCGAGGACGGCCTCAGCCTGGGGCGTTATCTGCGCGAGCATCACGACCTGGCGGTGATCATGGTCTCCGGCGCGGGGGAGTCTGTCGACCGTATCATTGGCCTGGAGGTCGGCGCCGATGATTACCTCACCAAGCCCTTCGATCCGCGCGAGCTGCTGGCCCGCATCAAGAGCGTGCTGCGGCGCTACCAGCATCGTCCGGCGGCCGATACGCCGGAAACGCCTGGTGCGAGCTCCCGGCGCATGGCATTCGGGCAATGCCTGCTCGATCTCGACAGCCGCGAGCTGCTGGGTCCGCAGGGGGAGCCCATACCGCTCACCGCCGCCGAGTTCGATCTGCTGCAGGTCTTCGCCGAGCGTCCCAACCGCACGCTCAGTCGTGACCAGCTGCTGGGACTGACCCAGAATCGTGAATGGGATCCCTATGACCGCAGTATCGACATCCGCATCGCCCGGCTGCGCAAGAAGATCGAGGTCAATCCCGACAAGCCGCGCACCATCAAGACCGTGCGCGGTGTCGGCTACCTGTTCGTGCCCGAAAAATCCTGAGTCGGGCCTGCCGGCGATTGTTTCAATTGTTTCAAATGTCGGTGATTTGTAACCGCGCCGTTCGTCCGGCGGGAGGGTGCTAGACTTGCCATGAACCTTCATGCCCGCCGCCGGGCCCGACGATCTGACCGCGACCGCTTGCGATGCACAACCCGTATGACTCCCCGCAGCAGAAAATGACCCACTTCCCGGACAACCGGCGGGCAACCTTCCTTCTCGATGAGGTTTTTCTCGAATGCGATGCGTTGATGGCGCAGTTGCTCGGCATCGATCCGGCGGAACTTTGTGGCCGCGACCTGCTGTCGATTTCACCGCCGCTGCAGGCCGACGGCAGCGATTCGGCCGCTGGCCTTGCAGCGCGAATCGCGGCGGCGCGTGCCGGTCTCCCGCAAGCGTTCGAGTGGCGGCTGCTGCGCGCCAACCAGGAAGCGGTGGATGCGCTGCTGCGCCTCGAGCCGGTGTGTATCGAGGGCCGGGATTGCCTGCGCGGCTATCTGAGCGATCTCGGCGAACGCAAGCGCATTGAACATGCCCTGCGCAATGTCGCACTCGGGGTGTCCGGTGCGACCGACCGCGACATTTTCCAGGTCATCGTGCGCTACCTGGCCGAGACGCTGGGGGTGGATTTCGCCTATGTCGGGGAACTCTCCTGCGGTCCGCCGGAGCGCATCAACACCCTGGCCGTGTACATGGACGGGGAGATCACCGGCAACACGGTCTATAACCTGGCGAACACGCCGTGCGACAACGTGGTCGGCAAGCGGTTCTATTTCGTGCCGCACGACGTGCAGGCGCTGTACCCCGGCGACAACATGCTCAGCCAGCTGAATTTCGAGGGCTATGCGGCCTATCCGCTGTTCGGCGCCGGCGGCGATGCACTGGGGCTCATCGCAGTGGTACATCGCAAGCCGCTGACCGATCCGGAGCTGACGGAATCGATTCTGAAAATATTTTCGGTGCGTGCCGCGGCCGAACTCGAGCGCCGGCACGCCGATGCGGCGCGCGGGCGGCTCGAGGCGCAGCTGCGACAGACCCAGAAGATGGAGGCCATCGGCCATCTCACCGGCGGCATCGCGCACGACTTCAACAACATCCTCACCGGAATCCTCGGCAATATCGTCATGGCCCGGGAATGGCAGGAGGAGCACGGCGACGAGCGCCTGCGCCGTTATCTCGAGCGCGCACAGAACTCGGTGCAGCGCGCCCGTGACCTCATTCAGCAGATGCTGACGTTCAGTCGCGGGCAGCATGGCGAGCCGCGTCCCCTGGCGCTCTCTCCCCTGGTGGGGGAATCCCTCGGCCTGCTGAAATCGACGCTGCCCTCGTCGCTGGAATTCACCCTCGAGAGCGAGCAGGAATTGCCAGAGGTCATGGCTGACCCGGTGCATATCGAGCAGGTGCTGATGAATCTTTGCATCAATGCCCGCGATGCGATGCAGGGCAGCGGCCGCCTCGACATCGCGCTGAATAGCGTGGATATCGCGCCAGACGGCGTGTGCGCCTCGTGCCGCAAGTCCCTGCGGGGACGATACGTCGAACTCGCCGTCAGCGACAGCGGTCCCGGGATCAGCCCGGAGGTCGCCGAGCGGATGTTCGAGCCGTTCTTCTCGACCAAGGGCGTGGGCAAGGGCAGTGGCATGGGCCTGTCCACCGTGCACGGGATAGTCCACGATGGCAACGGACATATCCTGCTCGACACGAAACCCGGGCGCGGAGCGACGTTCCGCATCCTGCTACCGCCGCTGGCGACGACGCCGGATCGCGCAGCGGAGCAGACCCGCCGTGAAGGGACAGGGGGGGGCGGTGGCCGCGCACCGCTGCAGGGCAAAGTGCTGCTGGTCGATGACGATGCCGATGTGCGGGCGTTCATGGAGGACCGTCTCTCGAGCTGGGGGCTCGAGGTTGGCGTGTGCGCCAGCGCGGTACAGGCGCTGGATTATTTCATGGATACCGAGCCGCCGTTTGATCTGCTGGTGATCGATCAGACCATGCCGAAGATGACGGGCACGGAGTTCGCCGCCCTGGTGCTGGAGCGTTTCCCGGACCTTCCCGTCATCCTCTACACCGGCTACAGCGATGATCTCACCGAGGCGCACGTACAATCCCTCGGCATCCGCGCCCTGGTGCGCAAACCCGTCGACGATGCCGCGCTCTACCGTCTGCTCGAGGCCAACCTGGCGCTCTGACCGGTGCTTCCTGCAGGGGCTCTTGTGCTCTATGGGAAGGGAATGCCCGCGAAGGTTTTGGAATAGATACTCCCCGTTCGCGGGCAAGCCCGCTCCTGCATCCGATCTGTAGTTTAATGCTATACATTCGCGGGCATACCCGGGAGTCACTGAAACTTGCTACTTCAACGGAGTGATCCCAACGCCCGCGGGCGGTTACAAAACCGCAACAAAGCGGCTACACCCGGACATTCATTCGTTACACGGCTTCCCTAGGCTATTACCCGGGACACGAGAAAACGGGTCCTTAATCGGGCAATCAACACAAAGAGGAACGCCATCATGCATGTCAACCAGCACATCATATCCACCGAGCGCTACGCCAGATGCATCGAGATTTCACGGCGCGTGCGCTGGGACATCGACCGGGATGTCATCCGGGGGCGGGAGTTCGATTTTTCCAGGAAATTCCTCCCCGACGGCATCTCCCGGCTGGATGCGCTCGACTTTCTCGACGCGGATGACAAGCGCCTGATCAGCCAGATACAGGGACGCACCTATGCGAACATGTTCGGTCTGGTCGAGCGCTTCATCAACGCCAAGGTGCTGGAGGTGAGCCGCGATCACTGGCTCGGCGACCAGACGGCGCTGCAGGCGCTGGTGCGCTTCAGTGACGAGGAACTGAAGCACCAGGAACTGTTCCGCCGCATCGAGAAGATGATCGGCGATCACATGCCGGCGGGTTACACGTTCCTGCCCGGTCCGGATGCGGTCGCCGCCGCGGTGCTGGGCAAGTCCACCTGGGCGGTGCTCGGCCTGACGCTGAACATCGAGCTTTTCACCCAGGCCCATTACAAGGAGAGCATCGAGCCGGACGAGAACCTGTCGGCGCTGTTCAAGGACGTTTTCCTGTATCACTGGAAGGAGGAATCACAGCACGCCATCATGGACGAGATGGAGTGGCTGCGCGAGAACCGTAAACTTGACGCGGCTGCGCGCGACCGGGCGGTCGATGAGTTGATCGAACTGGTGGGGGCGGTGGATGGCCTGCTGCAGCAGCAGGCCGTGGCGGACGTGAACTACTTCCTGTCGATCCACGGCGGGCGTTTCGATGAACGGCAGGTCGAGCGCATTCGCATGGGCGTACTCGCGGCCTACCGCTGGCAGTACATCGTCTCCGGCGTGCAGTTGCCGCGCTTTCAGGAGATCCTGGGAAGCATGATCACCCCGGCGCAGGCGAGCCGTATCGAAACCGCACTGGCACCGATCCTGAATTAACCGAACACAACCGAGGAGAGCCGTCATGGCAGCGATTTGTCCCGGCAATTTCAACGTGAACTACCTGCGCGAGCAGGTGCGGGCGACCTATGAGCGCGTCGCCCGCGATCCCGACGGGGATTTCCATTTTCATCGCGGTCCCGAGTATGCCCGGAAATACCTCGGCTATGACGCGGAGGAACTGGCGCTGCTGCCCGCGGAATGCACCGCGCGCTTCGCGGGCGTCGGCAACCCGCTGCACATCGGCGACGCGGACCCGGCACTCGGTGCGCTGCGCCCCGGCCAGACGGTGCTGGATCATGCCTGCGGGGCCGGCATGGATCTGCTGCTCGCCGCGCGCCGCGTCGGATCCGGCGGCCGGGCCATCGGCGTCGACATGACACCGGCCATGGTCGAGTGCGCCACCCGCGCGGCCGCGCAGGCGGGCCTCGCGGGAGTCGTGGAAGTGCACGAGGGTTTCTACGAGGAACTGCCGGTCGCGGATTCGAGTGTGGATGTGGTGATATCCAACGGTGTCATCAACCTCGCCCCGGACAAACGCCGGGTGTTCGGCGAGATGTTCCGCGTCCTCAAGCCGGGCGGGCAGGTGTTCATCGCCGACGTGGTGGTGCAGCGCGAACTCACCCTGGAGGCGCGCAGCAATCCCGATTTGTGGGCGGCGTGCGTCGGCGGCGCGCTGGTCGAGACGGAACTTGTCGATCTCGCCCGTGAGGCGGGCCTGCAGGAGGGCAGGGTGGTGCAGCGTTACAACTGCTTTTTCAAAACCTCGGCGGAGGAAAAGGTGGCGAAGGACCTGTTTGTCCATGCCGTCAACTTCCACGCACGCAAACCGGAGGTGCAGCATGAAGATTGAACGCGATATGAGCTGGTGGTACTGGCTGGTCACCGACCTCGCCCTGGTGTACGGCCTGCTGGGCGGACCGTTCGGGTTCGCCCCGGTGATCGGCATTACGCTGGTGCAGGCGGGGCATTACCTCGCTCGTGAGCGCAGCCTTGTTGCCTTCCCGGTGCAGGTGCGTCTCGGCTACCTCGGCCTGCTGCTGCTCGGGCAGTGGCCGCCGCTGTATTTCATCTACTGGATCCAGCTTGCCGGCACCACGGCCATGGTCTGTTTCGACTATTGCCCGCTGGCGCGTTTCCTGTCATTGATGCCCTGGAATCGCCGGGAGTCATTCACCCTGTCGCTGCTGTGGCGAACCATTTTGTCGCCGCCGGTGCGCGGTAACATCCTGCAGGGGCTGCCGCCGGAATAGAGCAGCCGCCTGGCGAGCATATCCGGTCCTGCAGCTATGAATCACTACGGCCGCAGAAGCAGCGCAATCGAAAATCTTTCCGTGTATTTCCGTGTGCTTCCGTGGCCATTAACTCAGCACGCCGACCACGGCGCCGGTCAGGCAGGTGGCCAGCGTGCCGGCAACGATGGATCTCAGCCCCAGCGCCACGATTTCCGCACGCCGCTCCGGCGCCATGGTGCCGAGACCGCCGATCATGATCCCCAGGCTGCCGAAATTGGCGAAGCCGCACAGGGCATAGACCATGATCAGCCGGCTGCGTGCATCGAGCGCGCCGTCGGGCAGGGCCGCGAGATCCACGTAGGCGATGAATTCATTCAGGATGACCTTGGTCCCGAGCAGGCTGCCACCGGTCACTGCCTGGTCCCAGGGGATGCCCATCAGCCAGACGACCGGGGCGAGCAGCCAGCCGAGCAGCCGCTGCAGGGTCAGGGCGGCGCCGTTCACATCGGGGAGCAGGCCGATCAACAGGTTCGCGAGACTCACCAGCGCGATCATGACGATCAGCATGGCGGTGATGTTGATGAGCAGTTCCACGCCCTGCAGCGTTCCCCGCGTGATGGCATCCATGCTGCCGCTCGCCCGCTGCGGCGGCACGAGTTCGCCGGCCGTGGCCTCGCCCGCGGGCGGGATCAGTACCTGGGCGACGACGATGGCCGCCGGCGCGCTGATCAGCGAGGCGATGAGGATCTGTCCCAGTGCGTCGGGCAGCACCTCGCGCAGGATGCTGGCATAGATCACCATCACCGTGCCGGCGATGGTGGCCATGCCCGTGGTCATCAGGGTAAAGAGTTCGCTGCGGCTCATCGCCTTCAGGTAGGGGCGAACCAGCAGCGGGGCTTCCACCATGCCCACAAAAATATTGGCAATCGCACCGAGTGCCAGGGCGCCGCCGATGCCCATCGATCGCTGCAGCAGGCGGGAGAGGGTGCGCACGATCAGCGGCAGCACCCGCCAGTAAAACAGCAGCGAGGAAAGCGCGCTCATCAGCAGGATCAGCGGCAGGGCGCGGAAGGCCAGGATGAAACTGGTGCCGGCGCCGCTTTCCTCATAGGGCAGGTCGCCGCCGCCCAGGTAGCCGAACACGAACGTCGTGCCGGCGCGGGTCGCCTCCTCAAGGGAGAGCAGCAGGTCGTTGAGGCCGATGAACACCCCCTTGAACGCCGGCACCCAAAGCAGCGCTCCGGCAAACGCGAACTGCAGCGCCAGCCCGCTCAGCAGGATGCGCCACGGCAGGCGCGCGCGGTTCTCGCTGAACGCCCATGCCAGCGCGAGCAGCAGGAGGACTCCGAAGGCGCTTTGCAGGGCAGGCGGCATGATGAGGGGATGGCTTTTTTTTCGGGAGAAAAGCTGCCTTATAAAAACACCATCCAGAGGGCAGCCATTGCGATCCAGCTGAGAACGAGCAACAGCCAGGGCAACCAGTGTTGTCTATAGACAACTTTCTCCTGAACTTCAATCGCCGGTGTGTCGTGAGGCCCGGGATGCTGCCTGAGCTTCTTGATGCTCTTGTCCAGTTCTCTGGCCCTGGCGCTTTGTTGCTTCCTGTATTGCTCGATTCCTTTCTGGATACCCTGCGCAATCAGCCGAGTCTGTTCCTTTGTCTGCCCGGGACGTTGCGTGCCGCGGGCAATCCGCATGGCTTCGTCGTGAGTCGCTTCTGATGACTGGTAACTTTTTGTGCGCCTGGCCACGGGATTACCCTCCTGCTGTTGCAGTTCGACTGCCGTGCAAATACGTCACTCGCACATGACCGGAAACGGCAGATAGCGTGAGGGGCAGGCATCGTCGCCGGCCCCGAAGAGACGCCGTATTATACTTGTTTCAGCCCGGCCAATCGTAATCCGGCAACAAATGCGCCATGTCGGCCGGGTTCTTGAACGGGAAGGCCTGCATCATGCGCCAGGACTCTCCGTACTCCCGACAGAGCCAGGCGGATAATGATGGTGAAGAAGATACTGTTGATGACGATGACTGCCCGTCGGGGAAACATGGACAGAGACGTGCAGCGTTTCTCTGCCGGGACCGGAATGGTCGCGCTTGCTGTAATAATGACAGAAGGATCGATGGCAGGGCCGATATCTCATCCACCGGCTGTCACCCTTTTCCCGATTGCTGCGTTAGCACTATTTGAAACCCATCAATCAGGAGACAGTCATGACAAGGCACAAAAAATTCTCATCCATCCTGGCATCGATCATGGTCATGACCCTCGCGCTGCCGGGCGGCGCCTGGGCAGGCGGGGGACGCTATGAAAACGGCGGGCATGACTACGGTCACCAGAAGAAAGGGCAGTACAACAGTCATTACAACAATCATTACAACAATCATTACAGGAGCGGGAATTATTACCGGGGCGGGCGCTACTACTACCCCAACAATCATGGGTACAAGTCGTGCGGCAATAATAAAAGCCATCACCACAACAACAATAATAACAACAACGACAAACTGTGGATTGGCCTGCTGGGCGGCGGCATTGTCGGGTATACCCTCAGCAATATACATACGGGCTACTGACCTGTCATCGCGTTACCTGACCCTTCCGGACCCTGGCCTGGCGTGAGTCGCTGTATTGGGGAAGGGCCGGAAGGGCAGAAGACTTCACGAGAGGGCGCTTGCCGGAATCCGGCACGGATGAATGGCACTTGATTAAGTCGACATCGTGATAAATAGCCACGGAATCCACGGAAGACACAGAAAATATCGGTGAATATTCCGTGTTTTTCCGTGTGCTTCCGTGGCCATTGGTTCTTTTATGCAAGAACGATATCCTTTAAGTAAGCGCCATTCCTGGCACGGATAAGCTGTCACGGGATCACCCGGAAGACACGATTGATACGTGATGAGTCTTTTCTGTGTATTCCCGTCGCGTTGATTGGCGGCGTTAATGTAACCGACAGGCTCCTAACTGACGGTTTCCTGATTGCCGTTCAGAAAATCGACGACACCGGTAGCCAGCGAGTATTCGGCGCCGACGATGAGCAGGTCGTCGTGCTCGATGAGATCCTCGATCAATTCAGACCCGTGCCGCAGGTGGTTGACCGAGGCGCGAACATTGGCCCGCACCGCCTGCTGCATCAGCGCCTCGGGATGATGCCGCAACTCCGTCGCCAGCAGTCCTTCCACGGACGGGCGGATACGGTCGACGATGGAACGGATATTGCGCGACTGATCACCGGTCGGACGCTGCAGTTGCTCGACCGTGGCGCGCACCGCGCCACACTGGGAATGCCCCAGCACCACCACCAGCCGCGTGTCGAACCGCGCCACGGCAAACTCGACGCTTCCCACCTGAGAGGGCGCGACGATGTTGCCGGCGACCCGGATGACGAACAGGTCGCCCAGTCCCTGGTCGAAGACGATCTCGGCGGGGACGCGGGAGTCCGAACAGCCGAGAATGACGGCGAACGGTTCCTGGCCGGCGGTGAGTTCTGTGCGTTTGGCATGGCTGAGCAGGGTATCGGGGCTGCGCAGGCCGGCGGCGAACCGCTGGTTCCCTTCCCGCAGGCGTTGCAGCGCGGTGACGGCGTCGATCATGTCTGTGGTATTCCATACTGTCCGGTTCAATGGTCGCTTCATCCGTCGTGAATCGCGTGGCGGTTCGCGAGGGGCGAGGCGAGACGTCAGGCGATTATCCACGCTTCCGCCGGGTTGGGTGAATACACCAGGGTAAAGAGCTGCATTAGGCTGCGCCTCGCACCATCTAGCGGGTTACGTCTCAGGAAACGCTCGCATGCCCCTGCATACTTTCCACATCCATGAGAAAATACTCGTATAAAAAACGCAAAGACGCAAAGACGCAAAGAACGCAAAGTTCTTTCATTATTTTGAATAAAGAACTTCTCTGCGCTCTTTGCGTCTCTGCGGTGAAAAGGGTGTTTATGCACGAATAGCCCCTGTCAGGGAACGGTATGGCGTTACTAATGTGATGTTTAATACTTGAATACTGCCACTTCAATATGTAATATCACGACTCAGTCGTAACAAGGGATACCCTGAACATGATCACCGCCGCGCAGATCCGGGCCGCCCGGGCACTGCTGGGACTGGATCAGCGACGCCTGGCCGAGGCGGCGGGATTGTCGCTGCCGACCATACAGCGCATGGAGGGCAGTGCCGGGCAGGTGCGCGGCAACGTGGAATCTCTGGTGAGGGTGGTCGAGGCGCTGGAGAAGGCCGGCGTCGAGCTGATCGGCGAAGGCGCCTCGAGCGCCGGCGGGGGCCGCGGGGTGCGCCTCAAGACGCCGCCGGGGGAGGAGGCGGCAACGTGAATGCGCCTGTCGCGCTGGTGCTCGCCGCACTGGCGGTGCTGCTGGCGCTGCTTTCCTCCGCGGTGTCGGTGTTCGCGGTGCGGGCGCCGCGTATCGTGCGTCTGCTCGCGATGCCGCTGTTCGGGCTCGCCGGTCTCGCGGCGCTGGCGGCGGGACTGGGCGCCCTGTTCCAGGACGGCGTGGCCACGGCCACGTTGCCGCTCGGGTTGCCGTGGCTGCCCTCGCGGGTGCGACTCGATGCGCTGTCCGGTTTCTTTCTCGGCGTCATCGGCGTGGTGAGCGTCGCCGTCGGGCTTTACGGTCCGGCCTATGTGCGCGGCTTCGAGCGCGGGCGCGATTCGCTCACGGCGCTCGGCGGTTTTGCCGGGCTGTTCCTCGCCGGCATGCTGCTGGTGGTGCTCGCCGACGACGCCTTCCTGTTCATGGTGAGCTGGGAGGTGATGTCGCTGTCCTCCTATTTTCTTGTGGCTTTCCAGCACGAGAACGCCGCCAATCGCCGCGCCGCCTTCCTCTACCTGTTGATGGCGCACATCGGCGGACTCGCTATCCTGCTCGGCTACGGCGTGCTCGCCTCGTTCGGCGGCGGCTTCGCCTTCGAGGCCATGCGCGCGGCGCCGCTCACCTCCGGCTGGGCCAGCGTGGCGTTCGTGCTGGCGTTCATCGGCTTCGGCATGAAGGCGGGGCTGGTGCCGCTGCATGCCTGGCTGCCGGAAGCCCACCCGGCCGCGCCCTCGCATATTTCGGCGCTGATGTCCGGTGTGATGCTGAAAGTGGCGGTCTACGGCTTCATCCGTTTCGTGTTCGATCTGCTCGGCGATGTTCAGTGGCAATGGGGTGTGGCGGTGCTCGTCATCGGCGGCGTCTCGGCGCTGACCGGCGTGCTCGCCGCGCTGCTGCAGACCGACCTCAAGCGCCTGCTGGCCTATTCCTCGGTGGAGAATCTCGGCATCATCTTCATCGGTCTGGGGCTCGCGCTGGTGTTTCTCGGCACGGGCCATGCGCCGCTCGGCACGCTGGCCTTCGTCGCCGCGCTCTACCATGTGCTCAACCACGCACTCTTCAAGGGCTTGCTGTTCCTGGGGGCGGGCGCGATCCTGCACAGCACCCATGAACGCGATCTCGAGCAGATGGGCGGCCTGCTGCGGCGCATGCCCTGGACCGGACTGTTCTTCCTGCTCGGCTGCATCTCCATCGCGGCGCTGCCGCCGTTCAACGGCTTCGTTTCCGAGTGGCTGACCTTCCAGGCGGCACTGCAGGCCTGGCAGCTCGAGAGCGGCGTGCTGCGCAGTCTCATTCCCATCGTCTCGGCGGTGCTGGCGCTGACCGGCGCGCTGGTCGCGGCGACTTTCGTCAAGGTCTACGGTGTCGCCTTCCTCGGTCAGGCCCGCAGCCGCCATGTGCGACGCGCCCGCCAGGTGCCCTTCGGCATGCGCGCGGGGCAGGGCTGGCTGGCATTGCTGTGTCTGCTGTTCGGCGTGCTGCCCACGGCGGTTATCGGTGTGATCAACGGCATTCCCCAACAACTTCTCGGCGCCGGACTGCCGCAGGCCGCCGCCCACGGCTGGCTCTGGCTGACGCCGGTCTCGCCCGCGACGGCGAGCTACAGCGCGCCGCTGGTGGTCGTGCTGCTCGCCCTGCTGGCAGCAACGGCGCTGTGGAGCCTGCGCCGCGGCGCGGTGCGCCGGGTGCGCCGCTGCGATGCCTGGGACTGCGGCTTCGCGCCGCCCACGCCGCGCATGCAATACACCGCCACGGCTTTCGCCCAGCCGATCCGGCAGGTGTTCGCACTGCTGTTCCACATCGAGGAGTCGGTCGGTCGGCGCGAGGACGGCACGCTGCGCTACCAGCTCAGTATCGGTGATCGCGCCTGGGGCCTCTTCTACGCACCGGTGATGCGGGCGGTGGAGTCCGCCTCGCGCCGGGTGGTGCGGCTGCAGTCCGGTAATGTGCGCGTCTATCTCGGCTGGACGCTTGCCACGCTGGTGGTGCTGCTATGGATCATCTCCTGACCATGGCCGCCTGGGGAGCGGCCCTGCTGCAGGCGCTGCTGTACGCCGCGCTCGCCCCGTTGCTGGTCGGCTGGATCCGCAAGCTCAAGGCGCGGCTGCAGAACCGGCGCGGCGCCTCCGTGCTGCAGCCTTACCGCGACCTGCGCAAGCTGCTGCTCAAGGAGGCGCGGGTTGCCCATACCGCCTCGCCGCTGTTCCGCGCCGCGCCCTACATCGTGTTCGTCGCCATCTGGCTGGCGGCGGCGACCGTGCCGCTGGTGGCGGTGAGCCTGCCGACCGCGGCGATTGCCGACATCATCGTGCTGGTGGGGCTGCTGGCGCTCGCGCGCTTTTTTCTGGCGCTCGCGGGCATGGACGTCGGCACGGCCTTCGGCGGCATGGGCGCCTCGCGGGAGATGCTGGTCTCGGCGCTGGCCGAGCCGGCCATGCTGATGGCCGTGTTCACCCTCGCCATGAGCGCCCACAGCACCAACCTCGCGAGCGTCATCGACTATCAGCTCGGCGCCTTCGCGCTGCGACCCTCGTTTCTGTTCGCCCTCGGCGGCCTGATCCTGGTGGCGCTCGCCGAGACCGGCCGCATTCCGGTGGACAATCCGGCGACACACCTCGAACTCACCATGATCCACGAGGCCATGCTGCTGGAATATTCGGGCCGGCACCTCGCGCTGATGGAATGGGCGGCCCAGATCAAGCTGCTGCTCTACGGCGCGCTCATCGCCAACATCTTCTTCCCCTGGGGTATTGCACGGAGCTTCGCGCCGGCGGATCTCGGCATCGGTCTGGCCGCCGTCGTGCTCAAGCTGCTCGCACTCGGCGCGGCGCTCGCACTCGGCGAGACCGTGCTCGCCAAGATGCGGTTGTTCCGCGCCCCGGCGTTCCTCAATCTCGCATTGCTGCTCGCCCTGCTCGGACTGCTGAGTCAGGTCATCCTGGAGGTGGGCGCATGAACATCGCCCTGCTGCCGCTGCTGCAGCAGATCGTGCTGGTGCTGGCGGCGCTCGTGCTGTTCACCTCGTTCGTGCTGCTTGCCCAGGCGCGTCTGGTCGCCGCCATCCACGCCTTCGCCTGGCAGGGCGCGCTGGTAGCGGCGGTGACCACCGTGGTGGCGGCGACCGGCCAGACGCCCCATCTGTATTTTTCCGCGCTGCTCACCCTGGCGCTCAAGGCCCTGCTGATCCCGTGGATGCTGCACCGGCTGACGCGCCGGCTGGCGATCGACCGCCACGTGGAATCGCTGCGTCGTCCCGCCCTGGTGATCATGGCGGCCGTGGCGCTGGTGATTTTCAGCTACTGGCTGGTGCTGCCCATCGTGCAGCAGGAACTGGCCTATACCCGCAACATCGTCGCCATCAGTCTCGCCGTGGTGCTGATCGGGCTGCTGATGATGGTGTTTCGCCAGCAGGCGGTGGCCCAGGTGCTCGGGTTCATGTCGATGGAGAACGGCCTGTTCCTGGCCGCGGTCTCCGCCACCGCCGGCATGCCGCTGGTGGTGGAACTGGGTGTGGCCTTCGACGTGCTGGTGGCGATGGTGCTGTTCGGGGTGTTCTTTTTCCAGATCCGCGAAAGCATCGACTCGCTCGACGTGGATCGCCTCAACCGGCTGACCGAGACCCCGGAGCAGGACGTGGTGGGGGAGGGTGGATGATCGCGCTGCTGATTGTCCTGCTCACGCCGGTGGCGGGCGCGCTCGTGCTGGCGCTTCTGCGTCCGCCGGGCCTGGCCGGCTGGCTGAATGTCGCGGTCTCCACGATGACCTTCGGCGCGGCCGCCTGGCTGACCTGGACGGTCGCCGCAAGCGGCGAGATCGCCGGCTACAGCTTCCGCGTCGATGACTTCAATGTCTACCTGGTGGCGCTGACCGCTTTCATCGGCCTGACTACCTCGATCTTCTCCCGTCCCTACATGCGCCATGTGTGCGAAACCGGCCTGACCCGCAAGCGCGGCCTGCGCATCTACCACGCCATGTACCAGGCGTTCATGTTCACCATGCTGCTGGCCCTGACCACCGACAACCTCGGCGTGTTGTGGGTGGCGGTCGAGGGTGCGACGCTGGCGACGGTGCTGCTGGTGTCCCTGTACCGCACGCCGGAGGCGGTGGAGGCGGCCTGGAAGTATTTCATCCTCTGCGGCGTCGGCATCGCGCTCGCGCTGTTCGGGACGGTGCTCACCTACTTTGCGGCGCAGCACGTGATCGCCGACCCGTCCGCCGGGCTCACCTGGAGCACGCTCTACCGGCATGCCGGGCATCTCGAACCCGCGGTGATGCGTCTCGCCTTCGTCTTCCTGCTGGTGGGCTACGGCACCAAGGTGGGTCTGGTGCCCATGCACCAGTGGCTGCCGGACGCGCACTCGGAAGGCCCCACGCCCATGTCCGCCGTGCTCTCCGGACTGCTGCTCAACGTCGCGCTGTACGCGGTGGTGCGGCTGAAGATGCTGGTGGACGGTTCGCTCGCGGCCAGTGACGCGCCGCATCTCGCCGGTTATCTGCTCATGGGCTTCGGCATGGTGTCGTTCCTGGTGGCGAGTCTGTTCCTGCACCGCCAGCGCGACATCAAGCGCATGTTCAGCTACTCGTCCATCGAGCACATGGGCCTGATGACCTTCGCCTTCGGGCTCGGCGGACCGCTCGCCACCTTCGGGGCGCTGCTGCACATGCTGGTGCACTCGTTCACCAAGTCGGCCATCTTCGTCACCGTGGGTCACGCCACGCACATCGCCGGCACCCAGCGCATCGATCATATCCGCGGACTGATCCGGACCCAGCCGGCGGTGGGCTGGTCGCTGCTGATCGCCGTGGCGGCCATCGCGGGGTTTCCACCGTTCGGCGTGTTCACCAGCGAGTTCCTGCTGCTCACGGCCACCATGCAGGCGCAGCCCTGGTTGACGGTGGCGCTGCTCGTCGGCCTGGCGGTTGCTTTCGCCGGGCTGTTCCGCAACCTGCACCCGATGGTCTACGGCGCCGCGCCCGAGGGCCGGAAACCGGTGCGCGCCAATATGCTCCCGGTCGCGATTCACCTCGCGCTGGTGCTGTGGCTGGGACTGGCCATTCCCGGGTTTCTGGCGCAATGGCTGGACCGCGCGACCGAACTGATCACCGGGAGTCACCTCTTATGAGACACCCTCGAAAGACCGGGATACCTCCGGCAGGAGCGGGCTTGCCCGCGAACAGGTTGAATTTGAAATGTACCCTTCGCGGGCAAGCCCGCTCCTACAGTATCTCTGGATTCGAACACTTCGAGGTGCCTGTGAGCCGCTTCGACTGGCTGTCCGAGTACCTGGCGCGTCTCGAGGATGACCACATCCTGGTGCGCACCGGCAGCGCTTCCCGCCTCGCACCCGCGCATTTTCTGACACTGGATGCCGAGGACTGGAGTCGCGCCGGGCACATTGCGCGCGCCTTCGGCTGCCGCTTCGCCGGGCTGTGGGGCGATCCGGGCGAGGACCGTATCAGCGTCTACGCCTGTCTCGAGCATGAGAGGGATTACCTGGTGCTCGCGACCCGCGTGCCAGCGAACCAGCCGGTGGTGGCCTCATTGGCGCCGAGCTTCCCGGGCGCCGACCGCCTGGAGCGCCACCTGCAGGATCTGTGCGGCATCACGTGCCAGAACCATCCCGACAGTCGCCGCTGGACCCGTCATCAGGCCTGGCCCGAGTCCAGCCATCCCCTGCGCAGTGATTTTCCCGTGGCCGGGCAGTCGCCGCGACGCACGCCGGCCGATGCCGACTACCCCTTCGTGCGCGTGCAGGGCAGCGGCGTTTACGAAATTCCGGTCGGTCCCGTGCACGCGGGCATCATCGAGCCCGGACACTTTCGCTTCCAGGCGGTGGGCGAGCAGGTGCTGCGCCTGGAGGAGCGCCTCGGCTATGTGCACAAGGGCATCGAGAAGCTCGCCGTGGGGCGCGACCCCGCCGCGCTTGCGCGGCTGGCCGGGCGCGTCTCGGGGGATTCCACCGTGGCGCATGCCTGGGCTGCCTGTCAGGCCATGGAACGCGCGGCCCTGTGCTCCGTGCCGGCGCGTGCCGCGAGCCTGCGGGCGCTCGCCTGCGAGCGCGAGCGCATCGCCAACCACCTCGGCGACATCGGCGCCGTCTGCAATGATGTCGGTTTCAGCTTCGCCCATGTCCAGTGCGCGCGCCTGCGCGAGCACTGGCAGCGTCGCAGCCATGCACTGTTCGGACATCGCTTCATGATGGATCTGGTGGTGCCGGGCGGGGTGGCGCGCGACCTTCCGGCCGATGCGCCGGAGCAACTGCGTGACGACCACGCCGCGCTGCGCCGTGGCATCGAGCCGCTGTTCGACATCATCGAGGATCACCCGTCGCTGGATGACCGGCTGTTCGGTACCGGGCGGCTGAGTGTCGAGGACGCCCGCGATCTCGGCTGCACCGGCTACGTGGGCAAGGCGAGCGGACAGGGATTCGATGCGCGGCGCGACAATCCCTATCCGCCCTACGACGAACTGGCGGTGGAAGCGCCGCTGGAGACCGAAGGCGACGTCGCCGCACGGGTACGGGTGCGCATGGTGGAGGTGCGCGAGAGCCTGACGCTCATGGATCACCTGCTCGATGCCCTGCCGGACGGTGACATCGTCACTCCCTTGCTTACACCGCCAGCCGGGTCGATGGGCATGGGGTTCATCGACGGCTGGCGCGGTGAGGTGCTTGCCTTCGTGCGTTTCGCGCAGAGCGGGCGCATCGGACGCTATTTTCCGCGCGACCCGAGCTGGTTCACCTGGCCGGCGCTGGAGCGGCTGATCCACGGCAACATCGTTCCCGACTTCCCGGTGTGCAACAAGTCGGTCAACGCCTCGTACTCGGGTCACGATTTATAACGGGTATACGTCGATGAACACCGTATTCAACGCAAAGACGCAAAGTACGCAAAGAAATTTATTATCAAAAACAGTCAGGGAACCTCTGAATATGTCATCCTCCAGAAAGCGAACATCCAGTATTTCGCTGATTCTGTTTGGCCGGGATGATTGGTTGCGCTCGCCCTGTGGATATTCAACGAGCTGCGCGTCTTTATCCCGCTTTCGCGTGAATGAAAGTCCTGAACACATGGTAATCAGTAGTCTTTGCGTTCTTTGCGTCTTTGCGGTGAGTTCATTTCCCTGGGGTTAGAGACTGAACCATGTTTCGCATACTCAAACAATCGCTGCTGACGGGCATTGTCACCGAAGCGCCGCCGGAGAGCGATGACGCCGAGCTGGAGCGACTCGGCATTGTGCTTCGCCGGCGCATCGATGCGCGTCTCGGGCGCAGCCTCGCCATCCGCCAGGTGGACGCCGGTTCCTGCAACGGCTGCGAACTGGAGATTCACGCCCTCAACAATCCCTACCACGACGTCGAGCGCTTCGGCGTGCATTTCGTGGCCTCGCCGCGGCACGCCGACGTGCTGCTGGTCACCGGCCCGGTGTCGCGTCACATGGAGACTGCGCTGCGGCGTACCTGGCGCGCCACACCCGCGCCGAAGCTGGTGATCGCGGCCGGCGCCTGCGCCTGCGACGGCGGCGAGTTCGGCGTGTCCTACGCGAGCTGCGGCGCGGTGGAGAACGTCATCCCCGTGGATGCCAAAATCCCCGGCTGCCCGCCCACGCCGATCGATCTGCTGAAGGGCCTGCTCGGGGTGATACCCCGCTGATCGGCTCGTCGCTTGTTGTACAGATTCGACCCCGTGACCTGTCGCGCGGGATAGGACATAATCCGCACCAGCACGGGAACAAACCACGCACCGATCGAGTATCCGCGGAGAACCGCCTAGATGAACAAGCTTTTTATTGCCTGGAGCTGGCTGGCATGGTCGGCAATCGCGTTGACCGCCATGTCGGGTGCGACTTTTGCCGCTGATTGTCCCGCCGACATCAAGGCCGTCACGGACACGGACGTAAAGGTGCCCATCGAGGTCCTCTCCTACCGATTGAAGCCACTGACAAAATGCGAGCTGGAAGCTGAAGCACAGGCATGGCTGCTGTTGCTGAAAGACAAGGTAACAGAAATCAGCAACGCCGAAGTGGCGGCCATCTACAAGAAAGAGGAGATTAAAAAGACCGAGCAGGTTGAATCGACACTGGAGGAGGCAGAAAAGGCAAAGGCAGCCGAACCTGAAGCGGCGCAGGAAGCCGCCCGTAAAGCCGAGCAGGCAAGGAAGGAAGCCAAAGACGCTGCACTGAAGTCGTCCCGGGATAGTTCGGTGCAGGAAGCAATCGAGGCCGCGAAACAAAAGGCAAGGGAGGACGGCCTGTCAGTTGGCGCCGCGGAGACGACCAGGGAAGCGCAGGCGGATATCAAAACTGCACTGATCAAGCATGTCACTGTTTTAATGGCGGAGAGAACCGCACTGATCGATCGTTTCAATGTCGTCCTTGCTGAATTGTCCGCCAAGGGTGGAAATACCGAAGAATACGACAGTTACATCAAGGCCGTATCCGGCATCAAGGTTGATGTAACCGATGCCAGCGCGACCTGGACGACCATCAGCGGCTGGTTGATGTCGCCTGAAGGCGGGTTTCGATGGGCTGGCAATATTATCCAGTTTATCGTGATTATGATCGTGTTCTATCTGCTCTCTGTCGTTGCAGGCAAGGCGGCACGGAAAGTGGCCTCACGGTCGAAGACCTTCTCGTCGTTGTTGAGCGAATTCATGGTGCTGAGCGCGCGGCGACTGGTGCTGTTCGTCGGCTTTTTTGTCGGGCTGTCTGCGCTGGAGATCAACATCGGGCCGGTACTCGCGATCATCGGCGCCGCCGGCTTTGTGATTGCATTTGCCTTGCAGAATTCGCTCAGCAACTTCGCCAGCGGCATACTGATGCTGGTCTATCGACCGTTTGATACCGGTGACTTTATCAATGTGGCGGGAACGGTCGGCAAGGTCGAGGCCATGAACCTGCTGTCGACACAATTGAGATCACCGGACAACCAGCTCGTTATCGTTCCCAATAATTCAGTCTGGGGCGACGTCATCACCAATATCACCGGCATTACACGGCGCCGCGTGGATATGGTGTTTGGCATCGGTTACAACGATGATATTGACAAGGCACAGAAGATCCTGGAAGAAATTGTCAACGGACATGAGCTGGTTCTGAAAGAGCCGGAAGCGATCGTCAAGCTTCATGAGCTTGCTGATTCCTCGGTCAATTTCATTTGCCGTCCGTGGGTCAGCCCTGGAGATTACTGGACTGTTTACTGGGATATTACCCGAGAGGTAAAGCGTCGCTTCGATGCCGAGAATATCTCCATACCGTTCCCGCAGCGTGATGTTCATATCTACCAGGAAACAACCGCCTGACCCGCAATGACGGGGTAAGAAACCGATTGCCGCAACATACTCAGGAATGATCAGGATCTGACCACGAGTGTACGGTGTACAGCCATCCCGCCGGGGACGCGGGGAGGCCGTGAAGGAGACCGCAGGCTTCGATGACCCTGCGGTCACGCCCCGGGTGCATTGCGACAAGTCCCTTGAGTACAAACTCACCCGGTTGCAAGCAATGGTTGCCTCAGAGCCTGCTTGCCTGCAGCCGGAAGACCGGGCGCTCAATGCAATCTACCCATGGATTCCGGGAGAACGGGCGTTTATTCTTACCCTGCGCTGCATTTCCAGTCACGTATCCCGGTAGCCATCCGAATCATGTCCGTACCCGAACCCGTCAACACCACACCCGGCGAAGTGCCGGACGTCCCGGCCGTTCCCCTGGATGAAACCACGCGCTTTTCGGTGCTGTCGGCCATCAGCTTCTCGCATTTTCTCAACGATATGATGCAGTCGTTGATGCTGGCCATCTACCCGCTGTTCAAGAGCGAGTTCCAGCTCAGCTTCGCCCAGATCGGCCTGATCACGCTGGCCTTTCAACTCACCGCCTCGCTGCTGCAGCCGCTGGTGGGTCTGTACACCGACCGCCATCCCAAACCGTTTTCGCTCGCCTTCGGCATGAGCTGCACCCTGGCCGGCATGGTGACGCTGTCACTGGCAGGCAGTTTTCCGGTACTGCTGCTGGCCGCCGCACTGGTGGGCACCGGTTCCTCGGTGTTTCATCCGGAGTCTTCGCGGGTCGCGCGCATGGCCTCCGGCGGCCGTCATGGACTGGCGCAATCGATATTCCAGGTCGGCGGCAATGCCGGCACCGCCGCCGGGCCGTTGCTGGCAGCGTGGATCGTGCTGCCGTATGGCCAGCGCAGCCTCGTCTGGTTCTCGCTGCTCGCGCTGATCGCCATCATCGTGCTCACCGGCGTCGGCCGCTGGTACCGCCACCAGCACCGCCTGCCGAAACACCAGCGTGCGCCGGCCGCAAACCCGTTGCCGCGCGCGCTGGTCGCGCGCACCCTGGCCATACTGCTGGCGCTGATCTTTTCCAAGTTTTTCTATCTGGCCAGCATCAACAGCTACCTGATTTTCTATCTGCTGCACCAGTTCGATATCAGCACCCGGCTGGCGCAGTACCACCTGTTCATTCTTTCTGTTCTCGGTGGCGGGTGGAACGCTGCTGGGCGGACCGCTCGGGGACCGCATCGGTCGTAAACGGGTGATCTGGGCGTCGATCCTCGGCATCGCGCCGTTCACGCTGGCACTGCCCTATGCCGGTCTGGGCGCCTCGGCGGTGCTGACGGTCATTATCGGTTTCATGCTGGCGTCGGCGTTTCCGGCCATCGTGGTCTACGCCCAGGAACTTATCCCCGGCAGGATCGGCGCCATATCGGGAATGTTCTTCGGCCTTGCTTTCGGCCTTGCCGGTATCGGCGCCGCCGTGCTCGGCAGGCTCGCCGACCTGTGGGGTATCGTCGCCGTGTATAAAATCTGTGCCTTCCTGCCGCTGATCGGTCTGCTGGCGGTGTTCCTGCCGGATCTGAAAAAAACGGACGCGGTGGGGCGGTAAGCCGTTGCGGGACAGTCCCCGTTTTTTCAGTGAGCAAACGCTGTCTGTCCCGAATGGCGATCGTTAAGTCGAAATCGTGATAGAATAGCCGACGTAAGACACAGAAATTATCTGTGAATATTCCGTGTTTTCCGTGTGCTTCCGTGGCCATTGGTTCTTTAATACTAAGAACAATATCCCATAAGTAAGCGTCATTCCTGTCTGTCCCCGTTACCCGGTTACGAGGTGTTCATGGAACAACCAGCGGCTTATTCGCGTTCGGACATGCGCACGTAGTTCTGTTGCGTGTTGCCGATGTAGACCTGCCGGGGGCGCGCGATCTTGAAGTCCGGGGATTCGTTCTGCTCGCGCCAGTGGGCGATCCAGCCGGGCAGGCGGCCGATGGCGAAAATCACCGTGAACATGTTGGTGGGGATGCCGATGGCGCGCAGGATGATGCCGCTGTAGAAATCCACATTCGGATAGAGCTGGCGCTCGATGAAGTAGCTGTCGCTTAACGCGATCTCCTCGAGTTTGCGGGCGATGTTGAGCAGCGGGTCTTTCAGCCCCAGGGTGGCCAGCAGTTTCTCGGCGACGCGCTGCAGCACCAGGGCGCGCGGGTCGAAGCTCTTGTAGACGCGGTGACCGAAGCCCATCAGTCGCACCTTGCTGTCCTTGTCCTTGGCGAGACGCACGTATTCCTCCGGAGTGGTCTTGCCCTGGTGGATTTCCTCCAGCATGTGCAGCACCTGGACATTGGCGCCGCCGTGCAGCGGTCCCCACAGGGCGCAGACCCCGGCGGCGCAGGAGGCGAACAGGTTGGCCTTGCTGGAGCCGACCATGCGCACCGTCGAGGTGCTGCAGTTCTGCTCATGGTCGGCGTGCAGGATCAGCACCAGGTTGAGGGCGTCACGGACGCTGTCGTCACAGACGAACTGGTGGTACGGCTGGGTGAACAGCATGTGCAGGAAATTCGCCACGTAGGGCAGTCGCGTGTCGGGATAGATGTAGGGGAAACCGTGCGAGCGGCGGTAGGCAAACGCCGCGATGGTTCTCACCTTGCTGACCAGCCGCGCGGCGGCGCCGTGGATCTGGTCCGCGTCCTCCAGTTCGTGGAACTCGGGGTGGAAACAGGACAGGGCGTTGATCATGGCGGACAGGATGGCCATCGGCGGTGCGGTGCGCGGGAAGCCCTGGAAGTTGTTCTTCATGGACTCGTCGATGTTGGCATTGCTGCTCAGTTCGGCGCTGAATGCCGCGTATTCATCCGCGGTGGGCAGTTTGCCGAAGATCAGCAGCCAGGCGACCTCGACGAAATTGGGGTTTTCCTCGAACTGCTCGATCGGGATGCCGCGGTAGCGCAGGATGCCATTTTCCCCGTCGATATAGGTAATGGCGCTTTCGCAACTTGCGGTGTTGCCATAGCCGGGGTCGAGCGTGACCAGGCCGGTATTGGACCGCAGCTTGCGGATGTCGATGGCCCGATCGCCCTCCGTGCCTTGTATGAGGGAAATCTCGTGCTGCTGTCCGCTATAGTTAATCGTCAATGTGTCGCTCATGAATTTCTCCCTGATCAGCTGAAGCGAGGGACGGTTGCCTTGGCAAAGAGCATACCATTCGGTCAAGCCCGGGGGGATGCTGCCGGCATCAGGACAGGCCATGAAACGGCCTGCCGGTCAAGCCGGTCGGCCGGCGACGGCAGCCGGTGTTTTCCAGCCGGCGTCATGAATCGCTTTGTCTGACAAGCCGGCAGGCCCTATAATACGCGGCTGGTTCGGTGACAGCCGATTTATGGCGGCTTGTGCCGGTCCCCTCGCGACGATAAGCTGTGAACCCCGTCAGGCCCGGAAGGGAGCAGCGGCAGCAGTGGATTCGGGCGCCGGGGTGTGGCTGGTACAGGTCGCCTCTATTCTCCGACCACTCCAGAGAAACGGAGACTCCGGACATCATCATCCACCCATGAGTTATCAGGTACTGGCACGCAAATGGCGTCCCCGCAACTTCAGTGAACTGGTCGGGCAGGAGCATGTGCAGCGGGCGCTGATCAATGCCCTGGATCATGACCGCCTGCACCATGCCTATCTCTTCACCGGCACGCGCGGGGTCGGCAAGACCACCATCGCGCGTATCTACGCGAAATCCCTCAATTGCGAGACCGGCGTGAGTTCCACGCCGTGCGGTACCTGCAGCGCCTGCCGGGAAATCGACGAGGGGCGGTTCGTGGATCTGGTGGAGGTGGATGCCGCCTCGCGCACCAAGGTCGAGGATACGCGCGAACTGCTGGAGAACGTCCAGTACGCGCCTACCCGGGGTCGCTACAAGGTCTATCTCATCGACGAAGTGCACATGCTCTCGGCGCACAGCTTCAATGCCCTGTTGAAGACGCTCGAGGAACCGCCGCCGCATGTCAAGTTCCTGCTGGCGACCACCGATCCCCAGAAGCTGCCGGTCACCATCCTGTCGCGCTGCCTGCAGTTCAACCTGAAAAGCCTGACCATCCCGCAGATCACGGGGCAGCTCGATGCGATTCTCGGCAAGGAACAGATCGAGACGGAGTCCGGCGCGGTCCGGCAGCTGGCCTTTGCCGCGCACGGCAGCATGCGCGATGCACTCAGCCTGCTGGATCAGGCCATCGCCTACGGACAGGGCGCGCTTCGGGAAGCCGAGGTGTGCGCCATGCTCGGCACCATTGACCGGAATGTGGTTTACCGGCTGCTGGAGGCGCTGGCCGTAAACGATGCCGCCGCGCCTGCTCGGCGAAATCAGCCAGGCGGACGAGTTCGCACCCGACTATGCGACGCTGCTGGCGGATATGCTCTCGGTATTGCAGCGCATCGCCATCGCCCGGGTGTTGCCGGATGCCATCGACGATACCTTCGGTGATCGCGAGGCGGTCATCGGGTTGTCCGGCAAGGTTTGACCCGGAAGACCTGCAACTTTACTACCAGATCGGACTTATCGGACGGCGCGATCTTTCCCTGGCGCCCGATCCCCGCGGTGGTTTCGAGATGGTGATGCTGCGCATGCTGGCGTTCCGGCCGCAGACTGCCGGCATGTCAACGGCGGTGCCGTCCGGCAAGCGCGCAGAGCCGCCGGTGCCGGCGGGCCGCCGCCCCGCAAGGAGCCGCGGCGAGTACACCGTCCCGGCTCGCAGCGCCGGCGGGACGCCGGCGAGGGGTGCGTGAACCCGTGCGAAGGCGATGCCGGAGGCGGACGCGGGATGCCGCGGCGGATGACTGGGTGGCGGTGGTCGAACTACTCGACATCAAGGGGATGGCGCGTGAGCTTGCCCTGAACTGCGCCCTGCAGGAACTCTCCGGGCAGACGGCGGTGCTGGCCGTCGATCCGACCCATGCCCGCCTGCTGAACGAGGCGCGTCGCCGGCAGATCGAACAGGCCCTGGGTAGGCCATTTCGGGCGCCCGTTCAGCCTGAAAATACTGCCGGAGGGGGAGTTCCGCGGCGAAACGCCGGCGCGCCGGCAGGCGCGTGAACGTGAAGCGCGCAAACAGCAGGCCATTCAGTCGATCGAGACCGACGAGAACGTAAAGGCGCTGCAGGATGCCTTCGGCGCGACAGTGAACTACGATTCCATCAGACCGCACGAGTGACCGTAAAGGATAAAAGGGGTCAGTACCGAATGGTCTTACATAAGTATCGTGTAAAACCACGAGTCCAGAACACAAATCTTATTTCCTTCGTGTACTCCGGTATTTATAATGACATAAAAGGCGTCATTCGGGTGACCCTTTTTGTGACCGACGAAGCAGATTATTGTAACCGGTGCAGGAAAGGGTACTGACCCCTTTTATTAACGCATCAGGAGACCAAGAGTACCACGATGAAAGGCGGATTGGGTAATTTGATGAAGCAGGCCCAGGAAATGCAGGCCAATATGCAGAAGGCCCAGGAGGAGCTTGCCCGGCTGGAGGTCACCGGTGAGTCGGGCGGCGGGCTGGTCGCGGTCGTCATGACGGGCAAGCACGAGGTGCGCCGCGTCAGCATCGACGACAGCCTGATCGGTGATGACAAGGACATGCTGGAAGATCTGGTGGCCGCCGCCATCAACGATGCGGTCCACAAGGTGGAGGCCACCACCCAGGAACGGCTTGCCGGTCTCGCCGGCGGCCTCAACCTCCCGCCGGGCATGAAACTCCCGTTCTGAGCGCATGAGCGGGTCGCGCCTGATCGAACGGTTGATCGAGGCCCTGCGCGCGTTGCCCGGGGTGGGTCCGAAATCCGCGCAGCGCATGGCCTATCACCTGCTGGAGCGCGACCGCGAGGGCGGCCGTCGTCTGGCGGCGGTGCTGCAGCAGGCCATGGAACAGGTCGGCCACTGCCGGGACTGCCGTACCCTGAGCGAGGAGTCATTGTGCGCCCTGTGCGCCAGCGGACGACGCGACCGCGGCCAGCTCTGCGTGGTCGAGACACCCGCCGATGTCCTGGCCCTGGAGCAGTCGACCGGTTATCGGGGGCTCTATTTCGTGCTGATGGGGCATCTTTCCCCGCTGGACGGCATCGGCCCCGATGAACTCGGCCTGGACACACTGGAGGCGCGGCTGCAGGCCGGCGAAATCCGGGAAATCATCCTGGCGACCAATCCGACCGTCGAGGGAGAGGCGACCGCGCACTATCTCGGTGAAATGGCGCGCGCCCGCGGCATCCTCGCCACGCGCATCGCGCACGGCGTCCCCATGGGCGGGGAGCTGGAATACATCGACGGCAATACCCTGTCGCACGCCTTCGCCGGCCGCCGGGAGGTGTAACGTTCGCCCCGATATCAACGCAAAGACGCAAAGTTCGCGAAGAAACTCAATGAAGTAAAGACAAGTAAGGAAGAAAAAGGGGACATTCTTCCTTTTTCTTCCCGCAATGAGTCGGCTTATCGTGCGCGGTCGAGGAAAAAGGAGAATGTCCCCTTTTCTTTTGATCTGACTGTCCTTGTTGCTTTGCGTTCTTTGCGCCTTTGCGGTGAGATAATTACCTGTAATAGATGAACATCAACGGGGGTGGTTATGGCGAAGTGTATCTTCTGCAGGATGGTCGAGGGGGAAATCCAGCCGGATGTGGTGTACGAGGATGAGGACATTCTGGCCTTCCGGGATACAAATCCGCAGTCGCCGACGCATGTGCTGTTGATTCCGAAGGCGCATATCGCGACCGTGAACGATCTCGATGAGCACAATGTCGGCATCGTCGGCAGGCTCTACCTGGCGGCCAAACAGGTGGCGGCGGACGAGGGGATCGCGGAGCGCGGTTACCGGACGGTCATGAACTGCAACCCGGAGGCGGGCCAGTCCGTCTACCATCTTCACCTGCACCTGCTGGGCGGCCGCCCGATGAACTGGCCGCCGGGCTGAGCAAACAGCCGGGGAACTGGTCATCCTTGAAACGACGGGATGCCCGCTTGCGCGGGCGTGACAAACCGGGATTTGTTCAGCGGTTTCCTAAGAACCGGCGTCGTTGCGGTTCATGAGGTCCCGGTAGCTGGTCAGCCGGCGCGCATCGATCGTGCCCGCGCTCACCGCCTCCTTGACGGCGCAGTCCGGTTCTGCGAGGTGGCGGCAGTCCTGGAAGCGGCAGTGTCCCAGGTAGGGTCGGAATTCCCGGAAGCCGCGGGCCAGGTCGGCAGCCGCGGTTTCGCCCAGGCGAAAATCACGCACTCCGGGCGAGTCGATCAGGTCGCCGCCGTGCGGCAGGTGGTAGAGCGTCGTGGTTGTGGTGGTGTGGCGGCCCTGGCCAGAAGCTTCGGAGAGTTTTCCGATGAGGATATCCAGCTTCGGCAGCAGGCGATTGATGAGCGAGGACTTGCCGACGCCGGACTGGCCGACCAGGATGCTGGTGCGGTCGGCCAGTGCCTGCGCCAGCGCCTCGATGCCGGTATTGCGCATCGCGCTGGTCAGCAATGTGTCGTAGCCGATGGCCGCGTACCCGCGTACACAGGAGGCGGGACCTTCGGCATCCGGGTCGAACAGGTCGCATTTGTTGATGACCAGCAGCGGTGTGGTGCCCGCCAGCTCCGCGGCGATCAGGTAGCGGTCGATCAGGAAGGCATCCAGCGCCGGTTGCGCCGCGGCGACGATTACGATCCGGTCAATGTTGGCGGCCAGCGCGCGGGTCCGGTTCGCGCCGTCGGCACGCTGCAGCACCGTGCGACGCGGCTCGATCTTGCTGATGACGCCCTCCTGTTCACCGACCGGTTCCCAGAGGACCCGGTCACCGCTGACGGTCTGCGGCAGATTGCGCCGCGCGACACAGCGAACCAGGTTTCGCCCGGCGGCCTCAACCAGCAGGGACTTGCCGTAGTTGACGATAACCAGGCCGGTCTGGCGGGGCGTTTTCGATGCGCCGGCGCGGCCTTTCCCGGCAGGTCTGCGCGCAGCTACGGGCGTGATGGTTGACATGCCGGCATGAAATCAGCCCGGACGGCGCCTGGGGCGGCGACGGAGTCAGTCCGCCTCGGGCAGAAGGCCATCGACCCTTGCGGCGCAGATGAAGTCGTTTTCGGACAGGCCGCCGATGGCGTGCGTGCTGTAGTGCACCACGCAGCGGTTGTAGCCGACCTCCAGGTCGGGGTGGTGATCCTCGCGGTGGGCGATCCAGGCCAGCGCGTTGACGAAGGCCAGGGTCAGGTAATAGTTCTTGAAGCGGAAGGTGCGGCTGATCGTCTTGTGGTCGTCGGACAGTGTCCAATCGGCATGCAGTTGTCCCAGCAGTTTAACGGCCTGTTCGATGTCCAGCGGCGGCGTCCCGGCTGCGAGTGGAGTGCAATGCATGTATGCCAGATCGGTGGCCGCCATCGCCTTGAATCTACTTGAAATGGTAATAGGTCTGGTTCAGATAGGCGACCACGTCGTCGACGTCCTCGTCGAACCATTTCAGACCCTGCGACATTTGGCAGCCCCTTACCTGCTTGTTCAGCCCCTCGAGTGTCGTGATGCTGCGATCCGGGCGGGTATAGACCCGCTGGTCATGGCACTTCGTGCAGTGCTCGCTCACGAGCTTCTTGCCGTTGTCGATGTCGGCGGCCAGCAGCGACGATGCCGCGGTCAGCAGCCCGAGGGTGATACCTGTCAATACGAATATTTTCATAGTCAGTCTCACGTGGATGCCTGATGCATGGTACCGGATATGTGCGAGATGCGCACGGCGGCCGAGGGATGCGAATCATGAAAGGCCGAATACAGCGGATCGGGTGTCAGCGTACTGGCGTTTTCCCGGTACATCTTGACCAGGGCCCGGGTCAGATCGCTGCCGCTCGACTGGTTGACCGCGTAGGCATCGGCCTCGAACTCGTGCCGGCGTGACAACCGCGCCATCAACGGCTGCAGGAAAAGGCTGAAGGGCGGGGCCACCATCGTGAACAGCACCAGCGCCATGTAGGGCGAGGCCTGGCTCGCCCCCAGGCCGTGGTAGAACCACCCCTGGTCGGCGAGCCAGCCCAGCAGGGCCAGCCCCGCCAGACTGAAGGCGGCGGTGGTGAACAGGCGCTTCTGGATATGCTTCAGCTTGAAATGCCCCAGTTCATGGGCGAGCACCGCCTCGATCTCGCCGGGTTCGAGGCTGTTCAGCAGGGTATCGAAGAAGACAATGCGCTTGTTGCGCCCGAAACCGGTGAAATAGGCGTTGCCGTGGCCGGAGCGCCGCGAACCGTCCATCACGAAGATGCCCTGGCTCCTGAAGCCGCACTTATCCAGCAATGCCTGGATGCGGCTCTTCAGCGATTCATTTTCCAGCGGCGAGAATTTGTTGAACAGCGGGGCGATCACGGCGGGATAGGCCCAGAACATGACGAGCGAGAATCCCATCCATACCAGCCACACATACAGCCACCAGAGTTGGCCGGCGCTGATCATGAGCCACAGGGCGACCGCGATCAGGGGCGCGCCGATGAGGATCGAGAGCAGCGCGTGTTTGATCAGGTCGCTGAAAAACAGGGCAAGCGTCACGCGGTTGAAACCGTAGCGCTGTTCGATGACGAAGGTATGGTACAGGCTGAAGGGCAGTTCGAGGATGGCCGTAATGGCCATGACGCTGAGCATGAAGCCCACCCCGGTGACGATCACGCCGAAACCGGCGCCGCGCCAGGCCTGGTCGAGCCATTCCAGACCGCCGCCCAGCGTCCAGCCGAACAGCAGCAGGGCGTCATAGAGAAGTTCCACCATGCCCAGGCGTGTCTTGCTCACGGTGTAGTCGGCGGCCTTGTGATGATCGTCCAGCGCGATGCGTTCCGCGAAGGCGTCCGGCACGCGGGCGCGGTGGGCGATGACATAAGCCTGCTGCCGACGGGCGAGCCACAACTGGACCAGGGTGGCGGCGGCAACCACTCCGACAAACAGGATGCTGAAGGTATTCATGCAGTGCACGGACTCCACGGCAGACTCGGTTCAGGGTAGCCTCTGGTACAATGACAGACAACCCCAATGATGGAAAGGAAGTAACGTCCAATGACGCAAGACGCAACCAACCTGGTCTGGATCGACCTGGAAATGACGGGCCTCGATACGTGCGACCGACCATATCATCGAGATCGCCACCATCGTCACCGACGCCAGGCTCACTATCCTTGCGGAAGGCCCGGTGATCGCCGTGCATCAGTCCGATGACGTCCTCGCCGCCATGGATGAATGGAACACCACCCAGCATACCGGATCCGGACTCACGCAGCGTGTCCGCGAGAGTCGCGTGAGCGAGGCACAGGCCGAATGCCTGACGCTGGAGTTCCTGTCGCAATACGTGCCGGCGAACGCCTCGCCCATGTGCGGCAACAGCATCTGCCAGGACCGCCGCTTCCTGGCGCGCTGCATGCCGGAACTGGAACGCTATTTCCACTACCGCAACCTCGACGTCAGCACGCTCAAGGAACTCGCCCATCGCTGGGTTCCCGAAGTGGCCAGGGGTTTCGTAAAGCAGAGCACCCACCAGGCGCTGGATGACGTGCGGGATTCCATCCGCGAACTGCAGTACTACCGGGAACGGCTCTTCAATATTCATCCATGAACACCGTGTTCACCGCAAAGAACGCAAAGAGCGCAAAGAGCGCAAAGTCTTTAATTATTTTTGTTAAAGAATTTCTCTGCGTTCTTTGCGTCTTTGCGGTGAATTTACATTTTTATAGGTGGAGACTCTTTGAAATGTGAAGATGCCGTCTTGGTTCGCCGCAGGGGCGCGTTTCAGGACTCGACCGGCAGGTCGGGGTTGTTGCCCCAGTCCGACCATGACCCCGGATAACCCTTCACCCGCGGAAAACCCAGGTACCGCAGGACGATATAGGTGTGCGCCGAGCGATGGTGGGTCTGGCAGTAGGTAATGATCTCCCGCTCGGGCGTGATGCTGGCTTGCGCGAACAGGTGCTGGAGTTCATCGTCGGGTTTGAACCGGAGGTTGCGTCCTGTATCCATGGCGAGGGTCCACTCCAGGTTCGCCGCTCCGGGAATATGCCCGCCGCGCTCGGCAAAGCGCCTGGCGCCGCTGAACTCCTCGGCACTGCGCACATCGAGCAGGCCGACCCCGGGATTTCCCAGCCGCGTGAGGATGTAGGCGCTGTCCGCAACCGGGGCGTCGTTGTGCGCCAGCTCGAAGGTCGATGCGGTGGGTGTCGCCACGGCGTCATTATAGGGATGACCTTCGTTGGCCCAGGCATGCAGACCGCCGTTGAGGAGGGCGAAGTGCGTGTGGCCGGCGACCTCGAGCGTCCACAGGAACCGCGCCGCGCGCCCGCCGCCCTCGTCATCATAGGCCACGACGTAGGTGTCCGGCCCGATGCCGAGCGTGGAGAAAAGCCGCTGCAGCGTGCCGTCATCGGGCAATTGGCCCATAGCCGGTTTGTTGACCGCGACGATCTGGTTATAGTCCACGAAGACGGCCCCGGGGACGTGCAGCTTGCGGTAGGTGTCGGCCTTGCCCAGGTCGACGATCAGGAGATCTTCCGCATACAGGATGTCTTCGAGCCGGTCCGTTTCGATCAGCCAGGTGGGATGGGTAGTATTCATAATGCCTCGCTAAACAGGGGTTCCAGAAGTTCGATCCAGTGTCTGACGGGGACGCGGGATGTGCCCGCCAGGTGCATGAGACAGCCAATATTGGCGGTGGCGATGACGTCGGGCTCTCCTGCCTGCAGCGCCTGGAGCTTGTTGTCCCTCAGTTGCCGGGCGAGCGCCGGCTGCAGGAGAGAGTAGGTGCCGGCCGAGCCGCAGCATAGATGCCGGTCGGCCGTCGGCGCCAGTTCAAAGCCGGTGCGCACCAGCAGGTCCTCGACGACGCCATCGAGTCTCTGGGCATGCTGCAGCGTACAGGGGGAGTGGAAAGCGATTTTTTTTTGCGCGTCGGCGGGCGGGCGAAGCTTCCCTTCGAGTGGCTCCCGGGTCACCACCTCGCTCAGGTCCCGGGCCAGGGCGCTGACGCGCGCCGCCTTCTCCGCATAGACGGCATCCTGCGCCAGCAGCCGCCCGTAGTCCTTGACCTGAGGCGCGCAACCGCTGGCGGTGATCACGATGGCCTCGGCGCCGGCGTGGATCTCCGGCCACCAGGCGTCGATGTTTTTCCGCATGAACCGCCGCGCCTCGTCCGCGGCGCCCAGGTGATGACTGACGGCGCCGCAGCAGCCGCTGCCGGCGGCATTGACGGCGGTGATGCCGAGCGCGTCCAGCACCCGCCGTGTGGCGTGGTTGATCTGCGGGGCGAGTGCCGGCTGCACGCAGCCCTCCAGCAGCAGCATGCGCCGCCGGTGGTCTCCGCCGGACGCCGACGGCAGGCGCGGCGGCGTGGCGGGAACCTGCCGCCGCATGCCGGCGGGCAGGAGCGGGCGCAACACCTGCCCCACCCGGAGCAGGACGGTGAACGCCCGCCGGCGGGTGAGAACGAGGCGCAGCACCCGCCGCAGCAGGTACCCGCCGGGCGTGCGTCCCACCTGCCGTTCGATCAGCTCCCGTCCGGTGTCGAGCAGGTGGTGATACTCCACGCCGGAGGGACAGGTGGTTTCACAGGCGCGGCAGGTCAGGCATCGGTCGAGGTGCAGCTGGGTGCGGACCGTGGCGGGCCGACCTTCCAGCACCTGCTTGATGAGGTAGATGCGTCCGCGCGGACCGTCCAGTTCATCGCCGGTGAGCTGGTAGGTCGGGCAGGTGGCGTTGCAGAAGCCGCAGTGCACGCAATTGCGCAACACCTCGTCGGCTACGCGGCCCGCCGGGGTGGTGAGCAGGGTCTGGAGGGTAGCGGTCTGCATCGTTTATATCGTCAGAGTTCCGGGTACATCCGTCCGGGATTGAGGATGCCGGCGGGATCGAAGCTCTGCTTGAGCCGCCGGTGCAACGCGAGCAATGCGGCGGGCAAGGGGTGGAATACGTCGTTTCCGTCACCGTGGCGAAACCGCAGGGCATGCCCCCCGGCCGCGGCGGCGGCCTGCCGCAGCGCAATGGCCTGCAGTCCGGTTTTAACCCAGCGCTGGGCGCCGCCCCAGTCGATGAAACCCTCGCCCTCGAGCGCCAGGGGCGGAGTGGCGGGCGGGACGGACAGTCGCCATAAGGGGGCCGGATCGTCGAAAAACGCCAGCCGGTGTTCGCGCAGATCCTCCCAGAACGCGTCGGCCTCCCGGAGTTCCTCGCCGCCAAGTGCGCGTGCGGCTGCCTTCACCCCCGGTTCGAACCCGGAGAGACGCACCGTCAGCCGGCCGTCGTGATGACAGGCGCCCGAGACCGGCAACGGCGATCCGGCCCAGCGGTTGAACAGCGCGATGGCCTCGGTGGCGGTGGCTTCCCGTTGCAGCGACAGTTCGGTTTCCGGGCGCGGCAGCACCTTGAGCGAGATGTCGAGCAGCACCGCGAGCGTGCCGAGCGAGCCGGTCAGGGTGCGCGAGATATCGTACCCGGCGACGTTCTTCATGACCTGTCCACCGAAACGCAGCCGCTTGCCCGTGCCGTTGAGGCAGGTGATGCCGAGCACGTGATCGCGCACTGCACCGGCATAGGGCCGGCGCGGACCGGACAGGCCGCAGGCGACGGTCCCGCCGAGGGTGGCGCCGGCGCCGAAGCGTGGCGGATCGAACGCCAGCATCTGGTTCTCCTGCGCGAGCAGCGATTCGAGCGTTGCCAGCGGCGTGCCGGCGCGCGCCGTGACGACCAGTTCCGCGGGCGAATAGTCGATCACACCGGCGTAGTCGCCGACGTGGAATTCCCCGGCCGGGATCGTCCGGCCGTAGAAGGACTTGCTGCCGCCGCCGCGGATTGAAAGCGGCGTGGTGTCGCGGCTGGCATGGCGCAGGGTCTCGGCGAATGATTTGATCAGGTGCTGCATGCCTCGGTCCGTGCGGCGGGTTCAGAAACGCTCAAGTTCCGGGTGGGGGAGATTGCCATGGTGCACGTGCATGGCGCCGAACTCGGCGCAGCGGTGCAGTGTCGGGATGGCCTTGCCGGGATTGAGCAGGCCATGGGGATCGAATGCCCGCTTGACGGCATGAAACTGTTCCAGCTCGTCGCTGTTGAACTGCATGCACATCTGGTTGATCTTCTCCAGCCCCACGCCGTGCTCGCCGGTGATTGTGCCGCCGGCGGCGACGCATAATTCGAGTATCCTGCCGCCCAGTTCCTCGGTGCGTTCAAGCTCTCCCGGCCGATTGGCGTCGTAGAGTATCAGCGGGTGCAGGTTGCCGTCACCGGCATGGAAGACATTGCAGACCGGCAGACCGTAGCTGGTCGACAGGTCGCTGATTTCCGCAAGCACCCTGGCGAGGTGCCGGCGCGGGATGGTGCCGTCCATGCAGTAGTAGTCCGGCGACAGGCGCCCCATGGCCGGGAAGGCGGCCTTGCGGCCGGCCCAGAAGCGCTGGCGCTCCGTCTCGTCACGGGAGACCTGCAGATCGACCGCGCCGGCCCGGGCGAATACCGTGCGGGTGCGTTCGATCTGGGCGGCCACATCCTCGCAGGAACCGTCCAGCTCGCATAGCAGGATGGCCGCCGCCTCTTCGGGATAGCCGGTGTGCATGAATTTTTCCACCGCGCGGATGGCCGGACTGTCGAGCAGTTCGAGCCCCGCCGGGATGATGCCGGCGGCGATGACGTCGGTGACGGCGGCGGCGGCGGATTCGACGGATTCGAAGGCTGCCAGAACGACCTGCGCCGTCCCGGGTTTCGCCAGCAGCTTGACAGTCACCCCGGTGATGACGCCGAGCAGTCCCTCCGAACCGGTCAGCAGGGCCAGCAGGTCGTAGCCCGGACTGTCGAGCGCCTCGCTGCCGAGGCTCAGTTGTTCACCCTCGATCGTCAGGATATCGAGTTGCTGGATGTTATGCACGGTCAGGCCGTATTTGAGGCAGTGTATGCCGCCGGCGTTTTCGGACACATTGCCGCCGATGGAGCAGGCGATCTGCGAAGAGGGATCGGGCGCGTAGTAAAGTCCGTAAGGTTCGGCGGCCTGCGAGATGGACTGGTTGGTCACGCCCGGCTCGACGCGCGCGGTGCGGTTGGCGGCATCGATCCCGAGTATCCGGTTGAAGCGCGCCAGGCTGAGCAGTACCCCGTCGGCAAGGGGCATGGCGCCGCCGGACAGGCCCGTGCCGGCGCCGCGGGCGACAACGGGCACGCGCAATTCGGCGCACGAACGCAACGTCGCCCGAACCTGATCCAGCGTTTCCGGAAGGACCACGGCCAGCGGCAGTCTGCGATAGGCCGACAGGGCGTCGCATTCGTAGGGGCGCAGGTCTTCCGGTTCAACGAGCAGGCAATGCGCGGGGAGGCGCCTGCGCAGCAGGGTGATCAATCTGTTGTTCGACATGAGTCCATGGTCGTGGTTGAATTCAGCCGCCGCCGCCGCGCGGCCGCATGCCATGATCAAGAAACCGTTCGACAGCGCCGATAACCGTCGCCGTACTACAGAATGCCGCCATTGTACACAGGTGTATCAGTTGCGCATCATGCTATGATCAAACGATGAAATGCTGCTTGCGACAAGTCGAGTATCATGGCGTGGCACCGAACACGTTCGCCGGCCTGATGGAGTTGTATGAATCGAACTACATCCGGCTGCGCAACCTCGTGCCGGAGCTCGATGCCATGTCGGCGGTCGCCGTTTCGCAGGCGTCGGGCGCCCTGGATCTTCATCTGAGCGTCATCGAGCGCTGTCGCTTCACCACGACGCTGGGCCTGACCTACCGCTTCCAGGACGAGACGGGGGTATTCCCGTCGCCTGACATCCGGGTGCGTATCTATCATGACGCCCAGCTCGGCGAGGTGATCGCCTGCGGCCGGCGTCGTGGTTTGCATCACGCCGAGTACGACTGCCTGCACCACACCTGCTCGCTCACCGAAAAATGGCGTATGAACCGTTTCCTGCAGAAATGGCTGGGATACTGCCTGAGACAGGGCCATCGCTTTGCGCCGGAACGCCAGTCGCAGCCGTGCCCGGAAACCCCCGGATTCGTCGAGGATATACTCCTTACCGCCGAATCCTGACGGGTATACTGCGCGGTGGATCCTGGCGCTAAAATCCTGCGCAGCCTACTTGATAGTTGCCCCCGACTGACGCATACTTATTACCTGAGTAATTTACTAGGTAATTGTCCGCCGTGTCAAAACACCGGACCCGGCGGCAAGCGAGACGGGATTTATGCGATTATCGACGAAAGGCCGTTATGCGGTCACCGCCATGCTGGACCTTGCCATTCACCATGAGGAAGGGCCGGTGACGCTGGCGGATATCTCCGAAAGTCAGGGGATATCGCTATCCTACCTGGAGCAGCTGTTTGCCCGCCTGCGCCGGCATGGACTGGTCGAGGGCCTGCGCGGTCCCGGCGGCGGTTATCGCCTGTCGCGCCGCCCCCAGGATATCTCGGTGGCCGATGTGATCACCGCCATCGGGGAAGGTATCGACACCACGCTGTGCAAAGGCAACCGGGACTGTCAGGACGGCCAGGAATGCCTCACCCACACGTTGTGGACAAAGCTCGGGAGGGAGATCTTCGACTTTTTGAATGGTATTACACTGGCGAGTTTTATTGAGCGCGATGACATCAGTGAGGTCATCCGGCGTCAGCAGGGCAGGGTGAGCCTGACGGCACACCGGCTCGGCAAGCTGACCTGAAGGTGAACGAATTATTTCCACGCAGGATATTCCCCCATGAACATTAGTATACCGATCTACATGGACTACTCGGCGACCACACCGGTGGATGAACGCGTCGCCGAGAAGATGTGCGCCTACCTGACCCGCCAGGGTCAGTTCGGCAATCCGGCCTCGCGTTCCCATGAATTCGGCTGGAAGGCCGAAGCGGCGGTCGAAACAGCGCGCGCGCAGGTTGCGAGCCTGATCAATGCCGATCCCCGGGAGATCATCTGGACATCGGGCGCCACCGAATCCGACAACCTCGCCCTCAAGGGCGCCGCGCATTTCTACCGGAAACAGGGCGGACACATCATCACCCTCAAGACCGAGCACAAGGCGGTGCTGGATTCCTGCCGTCAGCTCGAGCGGGAGGGTTTTGAAGTGAGCTACCTGGACCCTGAGCCGAGCGGCCTGCTGGACCTGGCGAAGCTCGAAGCCGCCATGCGCAGCGACACGGTGCTGGTGTCGGTCATGCATGTCAACAACGAGATCGGCGTCATCCAGGACATCGCCGCGATCGGTGAGCTGTGTCGCGACCGCCGGATCATCTTCCACGTCGATGCCGCCCAGAGCGCCGGCAAGGTGCCGATCGACTTGGAAAAACTCAAGGTCGATCTGATGTCCTTCTCGGCCCACAAGGTGTACGGCCCCAAGGGTATCGGCGCCCTGTACGTGCGTCGCAAGCCGCGGGTGCGTATCGAGGCCCAGATGCACGGTGGCGGCCACGAGCGTGGCCTGCGCTCGGGCACGCTGCCCACCCACCAGATCGTCGGCATGGGCGAGGCCTTCCGCATTGCCGGGGAAGTCATGGAGGAGGAGGGCCGGCGCGTCGGCGAACTCAGGGACCGCCTGTGGAACGGCCTCAACGAAATGGAGGAGGTCTATCTGAACGGCGACATGGACCAGCGCATCCCCGGCAATCTGAACGTCAGCTTCAACTTCGTCGAGGGTGAAAGCCTGATCATGGCGCTCAAGGATATGGCGGTCTCCTCCGGGTCCGCCTGCACCAGTTCCAGCCTGGAACCCTCCTATGTGCTGCGCGCGCTCGGCCGGAACGATGAGCTGGCGCACAGCTCGATCCGTTTTACCATCGGACGCTACACGACGCAGGAGGAGATCGACTACGTCGTCTCCCGCATTCAGGAGAAGGTCGACAGGTTGCGCGAGCTGTCGCCCTTGTGGGAGATGTACAAGGACGGCGTCGATCTGAATTCGGTAAAATGGGCGGCGCACTGACTCAGTGACGGCCCCGGATATATGACAGGCAGGTAGAGGACAATGGCAATTACCCTGACAGAGGCGGCGGCAAGCCGCATCAAGCAGTTTATGGACAAGCGCGCCAAGGGCGTGGGTCTGCGCCTGGGTGTGAAAACCACGGGCTGCTCCGGCATGGCCTACGTGATCGAGTATGCCGACGACATCGAGGAAGGCGACACGGTGTTCGAGGACCATGGGATCAAGGTCATCATCAATCCGAAGAGTCTCGTCTACCTCGATGGCACCGAGCTGGATTACGCGAAGGAAGGGCTGAACGAAGGCTTCAAGTTCAACAATCCCAACGTAAAGGACATGTGCGGCTGCGGGGAGAGTTTCAACGTCTGATGCATAAACACCTTTTTCACCGCAGAGACGCGAAGCACGCAGAGAAATCCTTTAACGAAGAAGATTAAGCACCCTGGGCTCTCTGCGGCCTTGCGGTGAGCTTGCTTCTATATGGAAGTCAGGGCTTCCCTGGTGTGATATCCGGCAGACACTGAGACCAGCGACGGCGTACACCATGGCAGCGGATCTTTCCTCAAGCTACTTCCAGTTGTTTGACCTGCCCCGGGGGTTCGAGGTCGACGCCGCGCAGCTCGACAGCCGTTACCGGGAGCTGCAGCGCATCGTGCATCCGGACCGCTACGTCAACGCGGGCGATCAGGAACGCCGGCTCGCCATGCAGCAGGCGACGCGGATCAACGAGGGTTATCAGACACTCAAGGACCCGCTCAGGCGCGGGCGCTACCTGCTCGAACTGGGCGGCTTCGTATTCGGTGACCAGCACCACACGACTCGTGACCCGGAATTTCTCATGGAGCAGATGGAATTGCGTGAGGCGCTGGGAGCGGTAAGAACGGCCGGCGATCCCCTGGCGGTGCTCGCCGGGCTGATGGACAGGGTTGCCGATGATTTCTCCGCCCTGACGGGCGAGCTGCAGTCGCATTTCACCGGCGGCGACTGCGGTGATCCGCGGGCGGCCGCGGAAACCCTGATGAAAATGCAGTTCTTTCGCCGCCTGCAGGAGGAGGCGCAGGAACTGGAGGCCGCACTCGAGGATGAGCAGGCCTGATCCCGAAGGGGATACGACACGGAAACCATTATGGCGCTTTTACAGATAGCAGAGCCTGGCGAGTCCACCGCCCCGCATGCCCATCGGCTGGCGGCCGGCATCGATCTCGGCACCACCAACTCCCTGGTGGCCAGCGTGCGTAGCGGCGTGGCGGACACCCTGCCGGACGCGGACGGCCGGCACCTGCTGCCTTCCGTGGTGCGCTACCTGGAGACTGGCGGACCAGTCGTCGGCGAGGAAGCCCTGACGGCGGCCACGGAAGATCCCCTCAATACCATCGCCTCCGTGAAGCGTCTGATGGGCCGTGGCGTCGAGGACGTCAAACGCCTGGGCACGCAGCTGCCCTATGATTTCGTGCCCGGCGCCAGCGCCATGCCGCTGCTGCGTACCGTGGCCGGCGATGTCAGTCCGGTGGAAGTCTCGGCCGGGATCCTGCGTGTGCTGAAGGCCCGCGCCGAGCAGACGCTCGGAGGTGAGCTGGAGGGCGTCGTCATCACCGTGCCGGCCTATTTTGACGAGGCGCAGCGTCAGGCGACCAAGGATGCCGGCCGGCTTGCCGGACTGAACGTCCTGCGGCTGTTGAATGAACCGACGGCCGCTGCGGTGGCCTACGGCCTGGACAAGGGATCGGAGGGTGTCATCGCCATCTTCGACCTGGGCGGCGGCACCTTCGATATCTCCATCCTGCGGCTCAACCGCGGCGTCTTCGAGGTCATGGCGACCGCCGGGGACAGTTCCCTGGGGGGCGATGACATCGACCGGCTCGTGGCGCAGTGGATCATGCAGGAGGCCGGGATCGCCGATGATGCCGGTCATGTCCAGATGCGCCGTCTGATGCAGGTGGCGCGCACCGCCAAGGAGGCGCTGACCGACCGGCCCGCAGTGGACGTAAGACTGGAACGCATCGACGGAGCGCCGTGGCAGGGTGAGTTGACACGAGTGCGGTTCGAGGCGCTCATCGAGCCGTTGCTGCAGAAGACCCTGAGCCCCTGCCGCCGGGCGCTGCGGGATGCCGGCATCCGCGCCGGCGACGTCGAGGCGGTGGTGATGGTGGGCGGTTCGACCCGCATCCCGCTGGTGCGGCGGCGGGTCGGTGAATTCTTCGGCCGCGAACCGCTGGTGGACATCGATCCCGACCGGGTGGTCGCCGTCGGCGCCGCCATCCAGGCCGATATCCTGGCCGGTAACAAGCCCGAGGACGAGATGCTGCTGCTCGATGTCATCCCGCTTTCGCTGGGGCTGGAGACCATGGGCGGATTATCCGAGAAGATCATCCCGCGCAACAGCACCATTCCGACCGCCCGCGCCCAGGAGTTCACCACCTTCAAGGACGGCCAGACCGCCATGTCCCTGCACGTGGTGCAGGGGGAACGTGAACTGGTCAGCGACTGCCGCTCGCTGGCGCGGTTCGAACTGCGCGACATCCCGCCCATGGTGGCCGGTGCGGCGCGCATCCGCGTAACCTTCCAGGTGGACGCCGATGGCCTGCTGAACGTCACCGCCGAGGAGCAGGTAACGGGCGCCAGGAGCAGCATCGTGGTCAAGCCGTCCTACGGGCTTTCCGACACCGAGATCGAGCGGATGCTGGGGGAATCCCTGTCGCATGCCCGCGAGGATATGGAGCTGCGGCGCCTGCGCGAGGAGCAGGTCGAAGCGGACCGCGTGCTGGAGGCACTGCATGCCGCGCTCGCGGTGGACGGTGACAGCATCCTGGATGCAGCAGAGCGTGAAGTCATCGAGGCGGCTGCGCGCGCGCTGGCCGAGGCGCGCGCTGGCACGGATTACCGCGCCATCAAGGCGGCCATTGGTGCGGTGGAACAGGCGAGCAGCGACTACGTCGCCCGGCGCATGAACGAGAGTATCCGCAAGGCCATGGCCGGCCACCGTGTCGACGAGTTCAAGTCTTCGTAGCGCGCATTTTTCTGACCCTGGTAATCGACACCTCACCCTGGAATCCCTGACGTTATGCCACAGATTATCTTCCTGCCACACGTCGAGATCTGCCCGGAAGGGGCCGTGATCGAAGTCGAAGCGGGCACCACTATCTGCGATGCTGCCCTGAAAAACGGCATCGAAATCGAGCACGCCTGCGAGAAATCCTGCGCCTGCACCACCTGCCATGTGTATATCCGTGAAGGCGGTGAATCGCTGGCTGAAGCCACGGATGAAGAGGACGATCTGCTGGACAAGGCCTGGGGACTGGATCCGGATTCGCGCCTGAGCTGCCAGGCGGTCGTGGCGAACCAGGACCTGGTCATCGAGATACCCAAATACACCATCAACATGGTGAGCGAGAATCACTAGGCATCATCTGGATTCGATAAACTCACCGCAAAGGCGCAAAGATCGCAAAGCGGTTGTGTGTTTTTGATAATGAATTTCTTTGCGTGCTTTGCGTCTTTGCGGTGAAAGCCGTGTTTATGGGCAAATACTAACGAGCGGGACGTATCAGGAGAGACAAGCGAATGGGATTGAAATGGACCGATACACTGGACATCGCCATCGAACTGGAGCAGGAACACCCCGAGGTGGATCCCCGCCATGTGAATTTCGTGGACCTGCGCAACTGGGTTATCGCGCTGGAGGATTTCGATGACGATCCGGGCCACAGCGGCGAAAAACTGCTCGAGGCCATCCAGATGGCCTGGATCGAGGAGCGCGACTGATCGAACCCCGCCCCCATAACCTTGATAATTATCAAGATGATCATCGGGTTTGCCTGCTATAAATAACGTCATAGCAACCTGCGTCTGATCGTCCTGAGCCTCCACCTTCAGGGACGTCTGCCGCGGGGGAGGCTGGTTAACAGGATATCATCCAATCAGTGAGCCCCGCCGTGCGGTGTGAGCGCGCTGGCTCACGAGGAGAATCGGTATGAAAAAATTTGTGGTAATACCAGCCCTCCTGATGCTGACCGGGCTGCTCGCCGCCTGCGGCGGGGGTGGCGGGGGCGGCAACAACGCGTCGACGAATCCTGCCGCTCTTGCCGATCTCGAATTATCGGCGGGTGCTCTCGATCAGGTATTTCAATCCAGCCAGTTTGACTACACCTCCACCGTGGGGTATCTCGCGACGGAAACGACGGTGACGCCGACAACGGCGGATGCCGCCGCTACGGTAACCGTGAACGGGGCCGCGGTTTCATCAGGCAGCGCCAGTGACCCGATTCCCCTGGCGGTGGGTGCAAACACCATTACCGTCATCGTCACCGCGTCAGACGGGGTGACCACCAGCACCTATACCGTTACCGTGACGCGCGAGTCGGCGGACCAATTCGCCCGGCGGGCCTATATCAAGGCATCCAACACCGACAGTGACGACAATTTCGGATATTCAGTAGCACTCTCCGGCGATACGCTTGCCGTGGGGGCGCCCGGAGAGGCCAGCAATGCCAGGGGCATCAACGGCGACCAGAGCAACACCAGTGCGCCCAACGCCGGGGCGGTATACGTCTTTACCCGCAGCGGCACGACGTGGACGCAGCAGGCGTACCTCAAGGCTTCCAACACCCGTCAAGACTATTCGTTCGGTGACTCCGTCGCGCTTGACGGCGACACGCTGGCCGTGGGGTCGACGGGGGAGGCGAGCAACGCCAAAGGCATCGACGGCGACCAGAGCAATACCAGCACGCCCAATGCGGGTGCGGTGTACGTCTTCATCCGCAGCGGCACGACGTGGACGCAGCAGGCGTACGTCAAGGCCTCCAATACCCGTCAGGACTATGCGTTCGGCGTCTCAGTGGCGCTTGACGGCGACACGCTGGCCGTGGGGTCGACGGGGGAGGCGAGCAACGCGAAGGTTATCGACGGCGACCAGAACAACACCCTCGCTCCCGGTGCCGGGGCGGTGTACGTCTTCACCCGCAGTGGCACGACGTGGGCGCAGCAGGCGTATGTCAAGGCTTCCAACACCCGTCAAGACTATGCGTTCGGTTACTCCGTCGCGCTTGACGGCGACACGCTGGCCGTGGGGTCGACGGGGGAGGCGAGCAACGCCAGCGGAATCAACGGCAACCAGACCAACACCCTCGCGCCCAACGCCGGGGCGGTGTACGTCTTCACCCGCAGCGGCACGACGTGGACGCAACAGGCGTACGTCAAGGCTTCCAACACCCGTCAAGACTATGCGTTCGGCCACTCCGTGGCGCTCTCCGGCGACACGCTGGCCGTGGGGTCGACGGGGGAGGCGAGCAACGCCAGCGGAATCAACGGCGACCAGAGCAACACCAGTGTACCCAACGCCGGGGCGGTGTATGTCTTCGTGCGCAGCGGCACCGTGTGGAGTCAGCAGGCCTATGTCAAGGCATCCAACCCCGGTCCGAACAGTGAGGACAACTTTGGCTTGAGTCTCGCCTTGCGCGACGATACCCTGATCGTGGGCGCGCCGGGGCAGAACACCTTCACCGGCGCCGGCTACCTGTACACCCGAAGTTCAGGGACGTGGAGTCAGCTGGCCTATTTCCAGGCGTCGAATCCTGATGTTAATGCGAGCTTCGGCTGGAGCCTCGCTCTCACCGACGACATGCTGGCCGTTGGAGCCCCGGGCGAAGCCAGCAATGCCACCGGTATTGACGGGAACCAGAACGACACCAGCATGGCCAATGCCGGCGCCGTCTACACCTTTCAGTAAGCGGGTCTAGGAGCCTGTCGGACTTGGGATTGATCTACTCGGCAACTGCTCCCTGCGTTGCCCTACCTCCTGCATCCCTGCAGTCGTGCGCTGGCGGGAGAGCGGCCCATCACCCCCTCGCTCCGCTCTCCCCCGATATTTCGTTGCATAGAACCACTATGCGCCTCGATATCGTGAAACTCTGTGCTCGTTCTCCCACCATGCTCGCGACGATCACCTAAGTCCGACAGGCTCCCAGGGCGCGGGGTCCCCCCGATCCGAATCATAGGGGCATCGGCCCGTGCGGAACCGGCAGCGCGTCATTGCCTGACCACGGATTCCGGCGTTAGACTACGCATCTATCTATTTTCACTAAGCACCCGTTTTAATACGGGTTTCTTTTTTACAGCAGACAGACGGAGTGTTGCATGGCAATTGAACGGACCTTGTCCATCATTAAACCGGACGCCGTAGCGAAGAACATCATCGGCGAGATCTACAGCCGTTTCGAAAAAAACGGCCTGTGCATCATCGCCGCGCGCATGATGCATCTGACCCGGGCGCAGGCCGAGGGCTTCTATGCCGTGCACCGGGAGCGCCCGTTCTACGGGCCGCTGGTGGAATTCATGACCTCCGGCCCGGTCGTGGTGCAGGTGCTGGAAGGCGAGAACGCGATCGGCATGAACCGTGAGCTGATGGGTGCGACCAACCCCCGGGATGCCGCCGCCGGCACCATTCGCGCCGACTTCGCCACCACCGTGGATGAAAATGCCGTACACGGCTCGGACGGGCCGGATACCGCAAAACAGGAGATCGCCTTCTTTTTCGAAGAGGCCGACCTTTGTCCGAGAACCCGCTAGGCAGGTCCGCAATCCCCCTCAGGAACACGTCGATGTCAGTCGAGCAGAAAACCAATCTCCTGGATCTCGATCGCCGGGGACTCGAGGCGTTTTTCGCCGCGCGCGGTGAAAAGGGGTTTCGCGCCGCGCAGGTGATGAAATGGGTCCATGGACGCTGCGTGGCCGACTTCGATGCCATGACCGACCTCGGCAAGGGATTGCGCGCCAGTCTGCGGGATTGCGCCGAGATCCGTCTGCCGGAGATCGTTGCCGACCAGTGTTCGGATGACGGTTCCCGCAAGTGGCTGTTGCGCCTGGCGGACGGCAACTGCATCGAGACCGTGTTCATTCCGGAAGACGCCCGGGGCACACTGTGTGTCTCCTCGCAGGTCGGCTGCATGCTCAATTGCAGTTTCTGTTCCACCGCGCAGCAGGGGTTTAACCGCAACCTCGGCACCGGCGAAATCATCGCGCAGGTATGGCAGGCGGCGAATGCCCTCGGCAACCGGCCTGACGGTACCCGCCGCATCTCCAACGTGGTCATGATGGGCATGGGCGAACCCCTGCTCAATTACGACAATGTGGTGCGCGCCATGCAGGTGATGCTGGACGATTTCGGCTATGGCCTCTCGAAGCGGCGCGTGACCCTGAGCACCGCCGGTATCGTTCCGGCCATCCGCCGGTTGCGCCAGGACTGCGATGTCAGCCTGGCCGTATCCCTGCATGCCCCGGATGACCTGCTGCGCAACGAGCTGGTGCCCCTGAACCGAAAATACCCGATCGCCGAGCTGTTGGCCGCCTGCCGCGATTACGTGGGTGAGGACAGCCGCCGCCGCGTCACCTTCGAATACGTCCTGCTGGCGGGAATCAATGACACCGACGCCCATGCGCGCCGGCTGGCGCGTCTGCTCGAGGGTGTGCCGGCGAAGGTCAATCTGATACCCTTCAACCCCTTCCCGGATACCCGCTACCGGTGCAGTCCGCCGGCGACCATAGACCGGTTTTTTGCCATACTCCACCGGGCGGGTATCGTGACGATCACCCGCAAGACGCGCGGTGACGATATCGACGCGGCCTGCGGGCAGCTGGCCGGACGTTTCCTGGACCGCACACAGCGCCGCGCCCGCTCGCTGGCAATACATACGAGGACACAGGCATGAACAGCACCCTCATCAGACTGTCGGCGCTCATTCTGATATTTACCCTGTCGGGCTGCGCCAGCATGCAGAGCAGCAGTGACGCAAAGCGATCCAGGCGCATTTCCGAGGCCAACCTGCAGCTGGGTATCGCCTTCATGCGCCGGGGCGACCTGGATACGGCGATGGACAAGCTGAAGAAGGCGGTGAAGGAGGATCCCGACTCGGCCAGCGCCAATGGCGCGATTGCGGTGCTTTACGACCGCATCGGCGAAACGCAGCTGGCCGACAAGCATTTCAAAAAGGCGTTGCGCCTTTCGCCGGATGACCCGCAGACCCACAACAACTACGGCGAGTACTTGTGCCGCAAGGGTGAATACACCCGGGCAGTGGAGCAATTCAATGACGCGGCAAATGAACCGCTCTACCCCGGTATCGCGGCGGCGCTTACCAATGCGGGCGTGTGCGCCGCCAAGATCCCCGACCCCAAGCAGGCAGAGGACTATTTCCGCAAGGCCCTGGATCACGACCCGAACTTTCCCTATGCCCTGCTGCAAATGGCCAACCTGATGCTGACGAAAGGCAATTACCTGGCTGCCCGCGCCTACATACAGCGCTTCGACGGTGTCTCCGCGCCCACGGCGGAGAGCCTTTGGCTGGGTGTGCGCATCGAGAACAAGCTCGGCGACAAGAATGCGTCGGGCAACTACGCGTTGCAACTCAAGAACAAATTCCCGGAAACGAAACAGGCGGAAAGCCTGAGAGAGTGGGAGAATGACCAGCACCGCCAGCAGTGACGAAGGCATCCACCCGGTCACCGAGGAGGCTGCCGCGATCGGCGCCCGGCTGCGGGCGGCGCGCAACCAGTGCGATCTCAAGATCGAGCAGGTCGCGCAGCAACTGCGTCTGAATCCCGGCATCATCTCGGCCATTGAGAATGACGATAAGGCGGCATTGCCGGAGCCGATTTTCGTGCAGGGGTATCTGCGCAGTTACGCGCGTCTGGTGGGCCTGCCGGCCGACGAGATAGCACACCGTTATTGCGGTGCCCAGGGGAATAACCCGCCGCCCTTGTCGGTGATCGGCCCGCGCCGCAAGACCCCCGTGCTGCCGCTGCCCTCGGCAAGGACCCTGCGCAATCTCATTCTGGTGCTGCTGATCGGGATACTGGCCTGGCTCGCCTATCCCTATGTCGAACAGATCGTGACGGCGCGTAGCGCCAGCACCGAGGTGCAGCAGCCGGGACGCCTCGACCTGCCGCCGGTCTATGAAGACGAAGCCCGCCCCGAGTCCCCGGGCAAGTAGGCCGGCCATGCAGAACGTGGACGGCCCCGGGGAGGCAACCCCGTCTGGCAAGCAGGCCGGCCGGGACGGCAAGGTCATGGCCAGGAGCATCCAGGCGGTGCGCGGCATGAATGACATTCTGCCGGCGCACAGCGCGGCCTGGCAATATCTGGAAGACATGCTGCGCCGGGTGATTCATGCCTACGGCTATCGCGAGGTACGCCTGCCGCTGCTCGAAAAGACCGAGTTGTTCAAGCGTTCCATCGGCGAGGTGACGGATATCGTCGAGAAGGAAATGTACACCTTCGAGGACCGCAATGGCGACAGCCTGACGCTGCGTCCCGAGGGCACGGCCGGTTGCGTGCGCGCCTGCGTGGAGCACGGGCTGCTGCACAATCAGGTGCAGCGACTCTGGTACGCCGGACCGATGTTCCGCCACGAACGTCCCCAGCAGGGACGCTTTCGCCAGTTCCACCAGTTCGGCGTCGAGGCCTTTGGTATGGAGGGGCCGGATATCGACGCGGAGATCATCTTCATGACGGCGCGCATGTGGAAGGCGCTGGGCCTGGAGGGGGTCACGCTGCAGCTCAACTCGCTCGGAACGGCAGCCTCGCGTGCGGCCTATCGGGAGTCGCTGGTCGAGTATTTCCAGGGCCGCCTGGAGGAACTGGATGATGACAGCCGGCGGCGGCTGGAGGGCAACCCGCTGCGCATCCTCGACAGCAAGAACCCGCGGATGCGCCCGCTGATCGACGCGGCACCGCGGCTGCCGGATTACCTGGACGAGGCGTCGCGGAGCCACTTCGACGAGCTGCGCGCGTTGCTGGATGACGGGGGTGTCGAGTACCAGGTCAATCCACGGCTGGTGCGGGGGCTGGACTACTATGGCAAGACGGTATTCGAATGGGTCACCGACCGGCTGGGTGCGCAGGGCACGATCTGCGCCGGTGGCCGCTATGACGGCCTGGTGGAATACCTCGGCGGCCGGCCCACGCCCGCCGTCGGTTTCGCGCTGGGCCTGGAGCGCCTGCTCGCATTGATGGAGGCCGAGGGGGTCGCCCTGCCGGACAGCAATCCGCACGCGTATCTCGTGCTGAGCGGTGAGCGGGGAGTGCGCCGCGGAATGATCTTTGCCGGAGAACTGCGCGCGGCCGTCAGTGATCTGCGCCTGCAGACCAACTGCGGTGGCGGCAGTTTCAAGAGCCAGTTCAAGCGCGCCGACAAGAGCGGCGCCGGCATCGCGCTGGTCATCGGTGATGACGAGGCCGAACACGGGCAGGTCACGGTCAAGCCGCTGCGCGGTGATAATGCGCAGGAGACGATTGCGCAGGGTGATGCCGCCGGCTATCTGGGCAGGCTGCTGGGACTCGAAACCACGAGATTCTGAATACATGACGGGAGATGTCGATGGAAATCAACGCAACGGAAGAACAGCAGCTCGAGGCCATCAAGGGCTGGTGGAAAGAGAATGCCAGTTCACTCATCACCGGCCTGCTGCTGGGACTGGCCCTGCTGTTCGGCGCCAAGTCCTGGTTCGCTTACAAGGACCGCAAGGCGGAAAGTGCCTCGAACATCTATATCACCCTGATGAGCACGCTTGCCCATGGTGATGAGACGCTCATCGATGACCGGGCGGGCATGTTGATCGGGGATTACTCCTCGACGCCCTACGCTGTGCTGGCCGCGATGGCGCTGGCGAAGCAGAAGCTGGGCCAGAATGAACTGAAGGTCGCCCACGCCCAACTGCAATGGGCGCTGGACAGGGCCGATGCCGGGGCGATGAAGCAGTTGGTGCGCCTGCGACTGGCGCGGGTCATGGTCGCCGAGGGTAATCTCGACGGCGCCGACGCCCTGCTGGCGAAGTTGCCGCCGGACAGCGCGTACACCCCGCTGTATGACGAACTCAAGGGTGATATTTTCGCGGCGCGCGGCGCGAACGACAAGGCGCGCTCGGAATACGAAGTCGCGTTGGCCGCCATGAAGCCGGACTCCGCCGAACACCGGCTGTTGCAGCTGAAATACGAAAACACGGCAGCGAAAGACGTACCGGAGGGCACTAAATGAGGCGCGCCGCTGCCGCGGTCTTGCTGACTTTCCTGCTGAGCGGGTGCTCCACCATCTCGGGCTGGTTTTCCGATAAAGACAATTCCACTCCGCCAGCCAAGCTGGAAGAGATCAAGGATCCGGTGTCGCTGAAGGAGTTATGGAGCAGGGATATCGGCGTGGGTTATGACGATCAGTTCGTCAACCTGGTCCCGGCGGTATCGGGTAAGTACCTGCTGGCCGCCGAACGCGATGGCCGGGTCGTCGAACTGAGCACCGAGACCGGCAAGGAGCTCTGGGAAACGAAGACGCATGCTCCGATCTCCGCCGGCCCCGGCGTGGGCGACGGCCTGGTGTTCGTTGGCGCCAGCGATGCGCAAGTGCTGGCGCTCAACATCGACGATGGCTCCATCGTCTGGCGCGCGCAGGTCTCGAGCGAGGTCCTGGCGGTGCCCCGGATCGACCTCGGGGTGGTGATCATACAGACGGCCGATGGCACCATCACCGGTTTGAGCAGCAGCGACGGGCATCGACTCTGGGTCGCTGACCATTTCGTGCCGGTGCTTTCGCTGCGCGGCACCAGCAGTCCGGCCGTGGTAGGCAACGCCGTGATCGCCGGGTTCGCCAACGGCAAGATCGCCGCGATTTCGACGTCCAACGGGTTTCAGGCCTGGGAAACCAGTGTCGCGATCCCCAAGGGACGCTCGGAGATCGACCGCCTCGTCGATGTCGATGCCGATCCGGTCATCGTCGGTGATAGCGCCTATCGCCGTGTCGTACCAGGGAAGGATCGCGCTCATCGACCTGCGCAATGGCAATCTCGGCTGGACGCGCGATATGTCGTCCTATGCCGGACTGGGGGTGGACTTCTCACAGGTCTACGTCACAGACAGCGACAGCGATGTCTGGGCGCTGTCGCGCAGCAACGGCTCTTCGGTCTGGAAGCAGACGAAGCTGCACAACCGCGCCCTGACGGCGCCGGAGCCATTCGACAGCTATGTGGCGGTTGGCGATTTCGAGGGATACCTGCATCTCCTGTCGACCTATGACGGGCACATCGCCGGCCGTGTCAGGGTGGACCGCAAGGGCATCGCGGCGCGTCCCCTGGCCGTCGGTGACGTGCTGTACGTCTACGGCAAGGGCGGTACGATCGCGGCCTACACGCTTGGTGGTGACTGATACCTTCCGGCGGGGACCGTGTAGTTTAGTGTCCCTCTACAAACACCGATTTCAACGCAAAGACGCAAAGGACGCAAAGAATTTACTATTAAAAAAACAATCAAATATCTCTGCGTACTTCGCATTTCTGCGGTGAGTTTATTTGTTTGCGGATGGGTGCTGTTTGGTTTTCGTCCATAACCACCGCATTCACCGCTGAGACGCAAAGTGCGTAGAGAAATTCTTTAACGAAAACAATTTTGCACTTTGCGTTCTTTGCGGCTTTGCGTTGAGTTCCATTCTTTATGGATGGTGGCACTGGCCAGTGAGATTTCCCACGGAAATGATATTCCCCGAATTGAGCGTCACAGCCCCATGATTCCGGTCATCGCCCTGGTGGGCCGCCCGAATGTCGGTAAATCCACGCTATTCAACCGCCTGACCCGCACCCGGGATGCCCTGGTCGCCGACGTGCCGGGATTGACACGTGATCGCAAGTACGGCGAGGGCAGGGTCGGCGAGCGGCCGTTCATCGTGGTCGATACCGGCGGACTGGCGGCGGGCGACATGGAACTCGACGGTTTGATGGAGCGACAGGCCTGGCAGGCGATCGAGGAAGCGGACCTGGTGTTTTTCCTGGTGGACGCCCGGGAGGGACTGACCGGCGTCGACGAGGCCATCGCCGTGGACCTGCGTCGGCGCGGAAAACCGCTGACGCTGGTGGTCAACAAGACCGATGGCCTCGATGAGGACACCGTGCTGGGCGAATTCCTCCGGCTTGGACTGGGCGAGCCGCAGCCGGTCTCCGCCACGCACGGGCGCGGCGTGGAACGTCTGCTGCGATCCGCGCTGGCCGCGCTGCCACCGCCGGCGGAGGGCGAGGCCGCGGAAGCCTCGGCGGATGATCGGACCGTGCGCGTGGCCATCGTGGGGCGGCCCAATGCCGGCAAATCGACCCTCATCAACCGCATGCTCGGCGAGCAACGCGTGCTGGCGAGCGACCAGCCGGGCACCACGCGCGACAGCATCTTCATTCCCTTCGAGCGCGATGGCGTGGCCTATACCCTGATCGACACCGCCGGCGTGCGCCGCCGGGCGCGGGTCACGGAGGCGATCGAGAAGTTCAGCATCATCAAGACACTGCAGGCCATCGATGCGGCCCATGTGGTCATCCTGCTGCTCGACGCGCGCACCGGCATTGGCGAGCAGGACGCCACCCTGGCCGGTTATATCGCCGAGAAGGGCAGGGCCCTGGTGCTGGCCGTCAACAAGTGGGACGGCCTGGAGCCGCACGAGCGCCGGATGGTGAAGGACCAGTTGGAGCGCAAGCTGCCGTTTCTCGGCTTTGCCAGCGTCCTGTTCATCTCCGCCCTGCATGGCACCGGCGTCGGCGACCTGTTCCCGCTGGTGTGCCGCGCCCATGCCTCGGCGATGCGTGAACTGTCGACGCCGCAGCTGACGGAAATTCTGGAGCGGGCCGTCGCCGCGCATCAACCGCCGCTGGTCAGGGGACGACGCATCAAGCTGCGCTATGCGCACCAGGGCGGGCGCAACCCGCCGCGCATCGTGATCCACGGCAACCAGACCGAAAGCGTGCCCGAAAACTACCGGCGCTACCTCGAAAACACCTTCATCAAGGCGCTGAAACTCACCGGCACGCCGGTGCGCATCGAATTTCGCACCGGCGACAATCCCTATCAGAGCCGCCGCAACACGCTTACCCCCCGCCAGGTAAGCCGCCGGCGCCGCCTGATGCGGCATGTGAAGGGGTGAATGCCTATCATCTGCACGAAAAATGAACGGCTTCTTATCGCAATTGCGGCAGCAGTCCCACCAGCCCGATGAGGATCAGATAGAAGGCGACGATGTAGTTCAGCAGTCTGGGCCAGATCAGAATCGCGATCCCCGAGAGCAGTGAAAGCAGTGGTGAAATAATCAGTAGGTTCGTGGACATGAGTCTCCCCTGTCAGTTGTCGTCGGATATCACCCGGCCGCGATCGCGCGGTCAGGACCGTTACTGCAGGTTCGCGGCCAGGGCCGCTCCTGCAGGTTCCCGAAAAGGCTGTGCGCCCGCTCAGTCGAAATACTCGAATACCTTCACGATCCGCTGCACGCCGCCGACCTGGCGCGCCACCTCGGTGACGGCGTCGGCCTCCCTGTGGGTGACGAGGCCCATCAGGTAGACCGTGCCGTTGCTGGTGACCACGGTGACCCGGGTGCCGTTGAAGCCTTCGATGTTGTTGATGCCCAGTATCTCGGTCTTCACCTTGGCGGTAATCAGTGAGTCACTGGCGCGCGTCATGTAGGAGCTGGGCGCGGCGATGGTCATTTCATTGTGGATCAGGCGCACCATCGGGATCTGCTTGACGAGGTCCTGCACCTGGGTGCGCAGCTCCGGGGTAGGAGCCTCGCCCGTCAACAGGACGATCTCGTTGTAGCTGGTGATCTCCGCATGGACCTGGTTGTTGAGTTCCTTGTTTTCGAGGATGGCGAGCCGCGCCTTCACCTCGATCGTTTCATCATTCACGATCGCGCCGGGGGAGCGGCGGGAATTCGCGACGACCACGGTGCCGGCCACGGCGCCGCCGACGACCATGGGCGCACAGCCGCTGAGCAGTTGGGTGGCGATCAACAGGGCGAGAATTCCATTGGCAAGCTTCATCGGCTTATGTCTCCTGGTGGGGTATGAGTCTGTCGATAAGGTCACACAGACAGTGGATGATCAGCAACTGTACTTCCTGTATACGCGCCGTGGAACATCCCGGCACGCGGATTTCCGTATCGCCGTCCCGCAGCAGGACGGGGATCCTGCCGCCCTCGCGACCGCAGAGGGCGATGATCCGCATGTCGCGGCGGTGCGCGGCCGGGATCGCCCGGAGGATGTTTTCCGAGTCTCCGCTGGTGGTGATGGCAAGCAGGATATCTCCCGGCCGGCCGAGGGCGAGCACCTGTCTGGCAAAGACCTCGGGATAGCCGTAATCGTTGGCGAGCGAGGTCAGGGTGGAACTGTCCGTGGTAAGGGCGATGGCCGGCAGCCCGCCTCGCTCCCGTTCGTAGTGATTGAGCAGCTCGGAGGAAAAATGCTGGGCATCGGCCGCCGAGCCGCCATTGCCGCAGCACAGCACCTTCGCGCCGCCGTCGAGCGCACGCGCCAGGGTGGTTGCCGCCGCGGCGATGGCCGGCGCGGTGACTTCCAGCGCCTGCTGCTTGGCGGCGATGCTGTCGAGGAAATTGCGCCTGATGTGTTCGATCGGTTCCATGGCCGGGTGCGGTCATTGCGCCGCCGGGAAGGCGTCCGCGATCCACTCGATGTCGGCTTTCGTTCCGCCGCCGTTGATGGCGACCACGTCGAAGCGGCAGGGGCGCTGCGCCGCGCGGGGATGACGCAGCAGGTAATGACGCGCGCAGGCCACCAGCTTCGCCTGCTTGCGCGCGTCCACGCTTTCCGCGCCCGAGCCGTAGCGCAGCTGTCGCCGGTAACGGACCTCGACGAATATCAGGCTGTCACGGTCGTGCATGATGAGGTCGATTTCCCCGAAACGGCTGCGATAGTTGCGTTCCACCAGGGCGAGGCCCCTGGCCTGCAGGTAGTCGCAGGCCAGGGTCTCGGCCTCGTGGCCAGTATTGTTCGCCGGCATCCTCAGGGCGCCGGCGTGGCGGTAGCACTGGCCGGTGAGGTGTCCCGGCATCGAGCAGGCGGGGGAGGCCGTTTCTGAATTGCGCCCACATCAGGGTGCGGTGAATCTGCTGGTGCTGATCGAGCGTCAGGTTGCCGGTGACCCCGTGATAGGTACCGAACAGGCTGCCCTCAAACCGGCCCAGGTAAGGGACGATCCGGTAGGCGTCTATGCCGAGGGCATAAAAACGTTCGTGATTCGCGGCATTGTCCGGCCAGTGTTCGTTGATGCTCCGCTTCAGTTCCTGCCAGCTGCCCCCGGTTTCCAGCGTCCATGGCATGCCACAAAACATCAGGCCGTTCAGGTCCCCGTCCCGGGACGGGTCGGGCAGGCCCGAGTAGACATTCGAGGTGCTGTAGACCGGCACGTGCGCCGCCCGGAAGAAGCTCAGCTGCGGGCGGATCAGGCGCGCCTGCTCGGGGGTTGCGAGCAGGAAGAAGAAATCGACGTCCTGGCGCCGCCGCGGTTCATATTCGAGTCTTTGCCCGATGAGCCGGACAAGGCTCGTCTTCCTGGCCTTGCTGGCGTCGAGGTTGAGGGTGGCGCTGATCACCCGGCTGTGATCGGCTTGCTGCGGATCATAGGCCTGCTCGTCGAGCACGGTGCCCCCGAGCTTGCCCCATTCATCGGCGAAGGCGGTGTAGACACGCTCGCCCCAATCACCCTGGGGGATCAGGGCGATCGCGCGTCTGTGTCCGTCATGCCAGGCGCGCCGCGCGACCTCGCGGGCCTCGTCTTCCGGCGACAGCCCGAACTGGTATACCGCGGGATTGGCGGCGCCGTCGCTGTCGATCTGGTTGAGCATCAGTACCGGCACCGGCAGTTTTTGCTCCTGCAGCAGCGCCTGGACGGACGACTTGCGCAAGGGTCCGATGACGAACTGTGCGCCGTCGGTAACGGCTTGCCGATAGCGCGCCACGACGTCGCCGGGACCGGCGCCGACATCATAGAGGCGCAGGACGGGCCGCTGGCTGTCATCGGGTGTATCGTAATAGGCAGCCAGGATGCCGTCGCGTATGGCGTCGCCTGCTTCCGCCAGTGAGCCGCTGAGGGGCAGCAGGATGGCGATCTGCCGCGGCGGTTTTGCCGCGTTTCCCATGCTTTCGAGCAGGCGGGTGATGAAAGCTCCGCTGGCCGGGTGCCCCGGGTATCGCGACTGCCACTGGGGGATGACGTCTGTCAGGGCTTGCGGCTGTTGCAGATAAAGGCGGGTGAGTTCCACCAGTTCCAGCCAGCCGCTCAGGACATCCGGCGGCGGCGCCATGCGCATGTCATGGAGTTGGGCATCGTTCAGACGTGTGAGTGCGTCCCACAGGGCGAACTGGTTCTTCAACTTCTGCTGCGGGTCGCTCAACAGGCCATCGAGCGCGATGCGTTCACGGGCACTGGACAGGTAATTGTCATCGAGCAGATAGGCTTCGGCGCGCAGGCGATGGAAGTCCACCAGGTAGGGACCGCCGGCGGGCATGATCTGCAGACGTTGCAGGGCCTGGTCGGGATGATGGCGCAGCATGTCGAGCCGTGCCTGACTGAGGTCGTAATGCTGGCGCTCCGCCTCGGGCAGGGCGGTGTGGTCGATACCGGCGAGGATGGATTCGGCGCGCGCGGCGTCGCCGCCGCGGATCAATTGATCGACGCCGGAGAGCTGATACTCCTGCTTCAGGGGTGCGCTGGCCTGTTCGGCGGCATGCAGGTAGACCGCCGCGGCGCCCTGGAAATCACCCGCTGTTTCCAGCGCCTGCGCCTGCGCCTGGAGCCGGTTGTCCGCGCGCACGGGCGTCTCGCGCACAGCGGTCGTGCAGCCGGCGAGGACGGTGATCCCGGCAACGGCGAGCAGCAGCAGAAGGGAAGGTAGGCGGGAGGGTCGCATCGCGGACGGATATCGAGGCAGGGGCAGGTTGAGTTAGCCGGGGACTCTACTCAAAAGCCGTCGTGACGTCCAGTTGCCCCGGAATTTTGCCTGGAGCCTGTCCGGGTAATGGGGACCGTCGCGAGAAAGTGGCAGGGCGAGAACAGATGTGCGCGAATCCGAGGAGAATAGTGGGTACTATTTGAAGAGGATTTGCGTGCAGATGGGCCGCCGTGGCGCTTTCACAGCAGGTTCAGCATTGCCCGGACAGGCTCCCGGCATGCGCTCAATCGCCGGAGGGATCCTGATGACAAATCGCAAGGGGGTGTTGTACGTGGTCGCCACGCCGATCGGCAACCTGCAGGACATTTCCGCCCGCGCCATCGCCACCCTGAAAAGTGTCGCACGCATCGCCGCCGAGGATACCCGCCACAGCACCAGGCTGCTGTCGCATTACGGCATCGACACCCCGCTGGTGTCCCTGCATGAGCACAATGAAAGGGAAGTCACTCCGGCCCTGCTGGATATGATCGCCGCGGGCGATGACCTCGCCCTGATCTGCGATGCCGGTACGCCGCTGATCAGCGACCCGGGTTTTTGCCTGGTGCGCGCCGCGCGCGAGGCCGGCATCCGGCGCGTGCCCGTGCCGGGTCCCGCGGCCTGCATGGCGGCATTGTCGGTCGCCGGCCTGCCGGCGGATCACTTCGTGTTCGAGGGTTTCCTGCCCGCGCGCGCGGCGGCGCGGCGCCGGCGTCTGGAAGAACTTGCAGACGAGCACCGGACCCTCGTTTTCCACGAGTCCTCCCACCGGATCGCCGAGTGTCTCGGTGACATGGCGGAAATCTTCGGCGGGGACCGGCCCGCCGTCATCGCGCGGGAGCTCACCAAGGTGTTCGAGACCCTCGAGGATGGCGGTCTTGCCGCGTTGCTGGCCTCGCTGCATGCCGATGCCAACCGGCAAAAGGGCGAGTTCGTCGTGCTGGTGCAGGGCCGGCCGCCGCCCGTTGAGAACGAACTGGACGGGGCAAGCCGGCAGGTGCTCGCGGTGCTGATGGCGGAGCTGCCGCTGAAACAGGCGGCCGCGCTGGCGGCGCGGATCACCGGGCTGTCGAGGAATGCGCTGTACGCCGAGGCGCTCAGGATGAAAGATGCCGGAACCTGAGGGGTATCACGCCGGGATGACGTGCCGGCGCAGCGCCCAGGCGACGTGTTCGCGCACCAGTGCCGAAGGATCATCACGACGGCGCTCGAGGGCGGTGATCACCTCCCGGGAGCTCGGCGCGTTACCCAGGGCGACGGCGATGTTGCGCAGCCAGCAGGCGTGGCCGATCCGGTGGATGGCGCTGCCCTGCAGCCGCGCTGCGAATTCCTCGCGGCTCCAGGCGAACAATTCCACCAGCGACGTCGTATCCAGATCGTTGCGAATGCGGAAATCATTCTCGTCTGTGGAGCGGGCAAAGCGGTTCCAGGGACAGGCCAGCTGGCAGTCATCGCACCCGTAGATGCGGTTGCCGATCAGCGGTCGCAGGTGTTCCGGAATGGCGCCGCGCAGTTCGATGGTGAGGTAGGAGATGCACAGGCGCGCATCCAGCTGGTAGGGCGCCACGATGGCGTCGGTCGGGCAGGCCTGCAGACAGGCCTGGCAGGTGCCGCAATGGTTGCGCGCCGGCGCATCGACCGGCAGTGGCAGGTCGGTGTACAGCTCGCCGAGGAAAAACCATGAGCCGGCCGTTTCGCTGAGCAGGTTGGTGTGTTTGCCGATCCAGCCCAGCCCGGCCTTCTCCGCCAGGGCCTTCTCCAGTACCGGCGCGCTGTCGCAGAAGGCGCGGTAGCCGAACGGGCCGACCACGGCGCCGATCCGTTCAGCCAGTTTCTGCAGGCGCCGGCGCAGCACCTTGTGATAATCGCGCCCCAGGGCGTAGCGGGAAACATAGGCGCGCGCCGGATCCGCGATAACCCCGTCGGCATCGGCCGCCTCCGGCGGCCAGTAGTCCATGCGCGCGGCGATGACCCGCAGCGTACCGGGCGCCAGTTCGGCCGGCCGGCTGCGGCGGATGCCATGGCGGCGCATGTAGTCCATCTCGCCATGACGCCCCTGGTCGAGCCAGTTGAGCAGGTGCACTTCGTGTTCGTCGAGGCGGGTGTCGCTGATGCCGACCTGCTGAAACCCCAGTTCCAGTCCCCAGCGCTTGATGTGCGCCGCCAGGGACGGATAGTCGATGCGGGGATCGGCGGCGGGTCGGTTCGGTTTTTCCACGGTGGCTCCAGCGGCTGGATTTTTACCCGGGCCTCTCTGTATGCAGCCCTGGCTGGTGGTGGATGCCGACAGGGACGCGAATACCACTACGTAGCGTCCAACCAATACGAATTAAACTCACCGCAAAGACGCAAAGAACGCAAAGATAATCATTAATAAAATAATCCGAATCTGGCCGATTGCAGGAGCAAACTCTCTCCTGCAGGAGAAATCCCGTTTTTTCGAAGTGATCTTTAATAGCTTTGCGTTCTTTGCGTCTTTGCGGTTAAAACGGTGTTTATGGATGAAAATTATATAGTAGAGTACGGTCGCGCCGGATGCAGCGGGGAAATCCGTATCGAGAACGGATTTTACAGATATAGTGTGTTTGTTCTCTGCGTTCCCCGCGTCTCTGCGGTTAAGAACGCTGAATGTATATCAAGGACCTTATGACAACCACACTACCGCTGTATACCGCCGCGCAGGTGCGCGAACTGGACCACATCGCCATCGAAGAGGCCGGGATCCCCGGCTATACCCTGATGTCGCGGGCAGGCGCAGCGGCATGGGAGGCCCTGTGCGAAGCGTGGCCGGAGGCGCGGCGCATCGTCGTGGTGTGCGGGACCGGTAACAACGGGGGCGACGGCTACGTGCTTGCCCGCCTCGCGCTGGAGGCGCGCTGCCGTGTCATGGTGCTGCAGCTGGGCGATGCCGGGCGCATCGGCGGCGATGCGCTGACGGCGCGGGAGGCCTATATGGCGGCGGGCGGCGCCGTCAGCGTCGCCGATCCGGCGCTGCTGCAGGACGCCGGGGTCATCGTGGACGCCCTGCTCGGCACCGGACTCGAGCGCCCCTTGGAGGGAGAATGGCTGACCATGGTCGAGGCACTCAACCGGGCGGCGGCTCCGGTGCTGGCCATCGATATCCCGAGCGGTCTGCACGCCGATACCGGTGCGGTGCTGGGGGCCGCCGTGGAGGCGAACCGGACGTTGACCTTCATCGGTCGCAAGCAGGGCCTGTACACCGGCCGGGCCGCGGAGTTTACCGGTACGGTGTCGTTTTCCGATCTCGGCGTGCCGGCAGGCATCTATCAGCGCATTCCGCCGCCGGCGCGACTGGTGACGGCGCCGCCGTTGGGGAAGCTGGCCACGCCGCGTCCGCGCGCGGCGCACAAGGGCGCCCATGGACATGTGCTGGTGATCGGGGGGGACCATGGCATGAACGGCGCGGTGCGGCTGGCGGGCGAGGCTGCGCTACGGGCCGGCGCGGGGCTGGTCAGCCTGGCGACGCGCGCGGAATATGCGGCGGTGATTTCAGCGGCCTGCCCGGAGCTGATGAGTCATGGCGTGGGCTCGGCGAGGGAACTTCTCCCGTTGCTGGCGCGCGCCACGGTGGTGGTGGTGGGACCGGGTCTGGGACGTTCCCCCTGGGCGCGTGCGCTGTTTGCCGCGGCGCTGGAATCTTCACTGCCGCTCCTCGTCGATGCCGATGCCCTCAATCTGCTGAGCCGCGAACCGCTGCGGCGCGATGACTGGGTGCTCACGCCCCATCCGGGCGAGGCCGGGCGGCTGTTGCAACAGGACACCGCCGCCGTGCAGCGGGACCGCTACGCGGCGGTGCGCGCCCTGGGCGATGCCTTCGGCGGCGTCGCGGTGCTCAAGGGCGCCGGGTCGCTGGTGTACCGGGCCGGATCGTCGGTCGAGGTATGTACGGCCGGGAACCCCGGGATGGCCACGGGCGGCATGGGGGATGTCCTGAGCGGGGTCATCGCCGGGCTGATCGCACAGGGACTCGACCTGCCGCGTGCGGCCACGGCCGGTGTTTGCCTGCATGCGCGGGCGGGGGACCGGGCCGCTGGCCAGGGAGAGCGTGGCATGACGGCCCGTGACGTCATCGACGCATTGCGCTCCGTGATCAACGCCGGGGCATGAGCGCCGTCACGCTGTTCGTGGCGGACGGGCAGGCCATGGAGGCGCTGGGGCGGCGCCTGGCGCGTTCCGCCCGCCGCCGGGGCGTGATCTGTCTGCGTGGCGACCTCGGGACCGGCAAGACCACGCTGGTGCGTGGCCTGTTGCGGGGGTTTGGCTACCAGGGCAAGGTCAGGAGCCCGACCTACACGCTGGTCGAACCTTATCCGCTGGACGGTCTGAACGTTTACCATCTGGACCTCTACCGGCTGGGCTCACCCGGGGAACTCGAGTGGCTCGGGATACGGGATCTCTCCGGCGAGGATGCCCTGCTGCTGATTGAATGGCCGGAGCGGGGTGAGGGTGAACTGCCGCCGGCGGATCTCGTCATCGCCATCGATTATCGGGATCGAGGCCGCGAACTGCGGCTGCAGCCCGTCACGGCGCAGGGCAAACGCCTGATTGCGGCGTGTTTATCCCCGGACCCGCCGGTGCTCCTGGCCGACAAATGACAATAACTTATCACGGATGTCTTTGATTCCTCTGCAGGTACCAGTTCTATCTCACAGAGTTTTATCGCGTTTCTTGCATTTCCCCCGGGGTTGTGAGTAGTATATCGACCGCACGGAAGGGGATTGGGGGGACGGTAGTCGACGTGAAACAGCTGCTCGCCGGACTGTCACTGTGGCTTGCATGCCAGAGCCTGTTGCTTGCGGCGCCGATCGAGGTGCAGCATATCCGCCTCTGGTCCGCGCCGGATCATACCCGGGTGGTGTTCGATGCCAGCGGGCCCGTGGCTTACCGGCTGACTTCCCGGCACAGCCCCGAACGCCTGGAGATCGACGTGCCGCGCGCCACGGCCGCCGCCGAGGTCTACAGACAGCGCAAGGGCGTCGGAGTGATCACGGGAATTCACGCCGTACCGGTCTCCGGGGATGCCGTGCACATTGTGCTGAACCTGCGACAGCCGGTCCGGCCGCGCAGTTTTACCCTGAAACCCACCGGTCCGCACGGGCATCGTCTGGTCGTCGACCTTTATGACGACGCCTCCGCCCGTACCGGCAAGGCCGGGTCAAAGGCGGTGACGAAACCCGGGTCCGCCACGGCGAAGGCGACAGCGAGTGAGAAACGCCGGGCAAAGAAGTCGCTGAGCCGGGACGCGCTGCCGACGCGCGACCTGGTGATCGCGATCGACGCGGGTCATGGCGGTGAAGATACCGGTGCGATCGGGCGCGGCGGGACATATGAGAAGAACGTAACGATTGCCATCGCGCGGCGCCTGGCGGCGCTGGTGAAGAAGACCCCCGGCATGCAGCCGGTGATGATTCGCAATGGCGACTATTACATCGGACTGCGCCAGCGTATCAACAAGGCGCGCGAACATAAGGCCGACCTGTTTATCTCCATCCATGCGGACAGTTTCCGTGACTCACGGGTCCAGGGTTCATCGGTATTCGTGCTGTCGAACCGGGGCGCCAGCTCCGAAATGGCGCGCTGGCTGGCGGAGAAGGAGAATGCCGCGGACCTGGCGGGCGGCGTGAGCCTGGATGACAAGGATGACGGGCTGGCCAAGGTGCTGCTGGATCTCTCCCAGAACGCCAGCATCGAGGCAAGTATCAACGTTGGCGATAACATCCTCGGCGAACTCGAGCAGGTGGGCAAGACCCACAGGTCAAGGGTCCAGCAGGCCGGTTTCGTGGTGTTGAAGTCGCCGGATATTCCCTCGGTTCTGGTCGAGACGGCATTCATCTCCAATCCGGTCGAAGAGCGCAAGCTGCGCAACAGCCGCCACCAGGAGGCGCTCGCCAGGGCCATGATGCGCGGCATCGACAGGTACTTCATGAATCACCCGCCGCCGGGAACCCGACTGGCCGCGCGCAACCATGTGATCCGGCGCGGCGATACCCTGGGGGTCATCGCGCAGCAATACGACGTCAGCACGGCCACACTGAAGCATTTTAACGATCTGAAATCCGATTTGCTGCACATCGGAGACACCCTGCGCATCCCCCCGCCGGGCGGATGATGATTTCACGGCAGGGCCGTCACTGGACGGCGGGTGTCTCATCAGCCCCTCGCGGGGGTATCATGCACGGGCAATGCGCATCCAGGTACTTCCCTCACACCTGATCAACCAGATCGCCGCCGGTGAAGTCATCGAACGGCCGGCCTCTGTCGTCAAGGAGTTGCTGGAGAACAGTCTCGACGCCGGGGCGGATGCCATCGAGGTGGATATCGAGCAGGGCGGCCTGCGCCGTATCCGGGTGCGGGACAACGGTTGCGGCATGGAGCGGGAGGATCTTTCCCTGGCGTTGTCGCGCCACGCGACCAGCAAAATCGCGACCCTGGGCGACCTGGAGCGCATCGGGAGTTTCGGATTTCGCGGCGAAGCCCTGCCCAGCATCGCCTCGGTGTCGCGTCTGCGGCTCAGTTCCGCCGCCGCCGGCGCGGCTTCGGGCTGGTCCGTGCACAGCGAGGGTTCGGAGCTGACGGAGGCGCCGGCACCCGTGGCTCACCCGGCCGGCACGACGGTCGATGTCGGCGATCTCTTCTACAACACCCCGGCGCGGCGCAAATTCATGCGCACGGAGGCGACCGAATTCAGGCACATCGAGCAGCTGATGCGACGCCTGGCGCTGAGCTGTTTCCCGGCGGCGCTGAAGCTGCAGCACAACCAGAAGGCGGTTTTTAACCTTCCCCCCGCGCTCACCCGGGAAGCCGAGGAACAACGCATCGCGCGGGTCTGCGGGCAGGCCTTCCTGGAGCAATCCGTCCATGTCGAACTCGCGGCGGCGGGGATGGCCGTGCGCGGCTGGATCGCCCAACCGACCTTCTCGCGCAGCCAGCCGGACCTGCAGTACTTCTACGTCAACCACCGCATGGTGCGCGACAAGCTGGTGACGCATGCGGTTCGCCAGGCCTACGCGGACGTGCTCTACCAGGGGCGGCACCCGGCGTTCGTCCTGTTTCTCGACATGGATCCCGCGGCGGTCGATGTCAATGCCCACCCGACCAAGCACGAAGTGCGTTTCCGGGACGGTCGTCTGGTCCATGATTTCCTGTCCAATACGCTTCACGAGGCGCTGGCGCGGATTCGTCCCACCACCGGCCAGCCGCCACCGGAGGCGCCGGCAGGACCCTCATGGCCGGAGCGCGCACCGTTGCAGGCCGGCATGGCGTTGCCCGTCAACGAGCAGATCGCCGGCTACGCGGCCCTGCATCCGCGTGCCGTACCTGCCGCGCCCGCACCCTCGTCCACGAAGGCGCGGGAGACCGGGGAATACCCGCTCGGGTTCGCCCTGGCCCAGCTGCACGGCGTTTACATCCTTGCGCAGAATGCGCGCGGGCTGGTGGTCGTCGACATGCATGCGGCGCATGAACGGATCACCTACGAAGGGCTGAAGGCCGCCTGCGCGGCGGAGGGTATCCGCGCGCAACCGCTGCTGGTGCCGCTCACCGTTCAGGTCAGCCGGCGCGAGGCGGATGCCTGCGAGTCGCAACAGGCGGGATTCGCGGCGCTGGGCTTCGAGATCGATCGCGGCGGGCCGGAACAGCTGCTGGTGCGCCAGGTGCCGGCGCTGCTGCACGACACGGATATCGAGTCCCTGGTGCGGGACGTGCTGTCCGACCTGATCGAGCATGGTGGGAGCCAGCGCCTGCAGGAGGCGATGAACGAAATCCTCTCGACCATGGCCTGCCATGGGTCGGTGCGCGCCAACCGCCGCCTCACGATCGAGGAAATGAATGCGCTGTTGCGGGAGATGGAGCGCACCGAGCGCGGCGGCCAGTGCAATCATGGCAGGCCGACCTGGGTGCAGATGGATCTGGCCTCGCTGGACCGGCTGTTCCTGCGCGGCCGCTGACGCGGGGGCGCGGCATACCCCCATGCAGTCGGATCGCAGTGAGCCTGTATGACGGCCTCCCTCTCGCCGGAAGGACTGCCGCCCGTGGTATTTCTCATGGGACCGACGGCCTCGGGCAAGACGGAACTCGCGGCCGGGCTGGTCAGGCGCTTTCCCCTGGAGATCATCAGCGTGGACTCGGCCATGGTTTACCGGGGAATGGCCATCGGCACCGCCAGACCGGATCCCGAGCTGTTGCGGGCGGCGCCCCATCGCCTGATCGACTTCCGCGATCCGGGCGAACCGTATTCGGCGGCCGAATTCCGCCGGGACGCCCTCAGGGAAATGGCGGATATCACCGCCAGGGGGCGTATCCCGCTGCTGGTCGGCGGCACGCTGCTGTATTTCCGCACCCTGGAACAGGGATTGTCCGTGCTGCCCGCGGCGGACCCGGCGGTGCGCGCCCGGCTCGACGCCGAGGCGCAGCGAATCGGCCTGGAAGGACTCCATGCGCGTCTGCAGGCGATCGATCCGTCATCGGCGGCGCGCATCCACGCCAATGACCCGCAACGCATCCAGCGTGCGCTGGAGGTCTATGAGCTGACCGGCCGGCCGCTGAGTGAGTTTCACCGGCGGGGTCGGGAGGCGGCGCTCCCCAATCGGGTCATCAAGCTCATCGTGGCGCCGCGGGATCGGGCGATGATGCAGGCGCGTATTGAACGGCGCTTTCGGGACATGCTGGCCGCCGGTTTTGTCGAGGAAGTCCGGGCGCTGTATCAACGGGGGGACCTGCACGCTGAATTTCCTGCCTTGCGTGCGGTCGGTTACCGGCAGGTCTGGGCTTTCCTGGCGGGCGAAATCGACTATGATGCGATGGTAAATCAGGCTATAGTCGCTACCCGCCAGTACGCCAGGCGCCAGATGACCTGGCTGCGCGGCGAGGCGGACGGGAAATGGTTTGTCGCGGAGGACCCCGGTGTTGCGGATCAGCTGTGCCGCCACCTGGAATCCGGGCTTGCCCACGACTAAAACAAGTATGTGATTGTCCTTAAAATTTAGTATTATATCCTCACCTGAGACAGGCGCGTTCGTGGAAGAAATACCCAGGGAGATAATATTTTGGTTTATGGGACTAGAAAAAGGAGAACCGACATGAATAGAGGACAATCTTTGCAGGATCCGTTTCTGAATGCCTTGCGCAAGGAGAGAGTCCCGGTGTCAATCTATCTGGTCAATGGGATCAAGCTTCAGGGACAGATCGAATCCTTCGACCAGTTTGTGGTGCTTCTCAAGAATGCCGTCAGCCAGATGGTTTACAAGCATGCGATTTCGACGGTCGTGCCGGCACGCAACGTGCGGATTTCCGGGCCGGAAGTGAATGATACGCCTGAACCGGGGAATGCCTGACCACATCACCAGGCTCACGGGAGGTTGATTGTTCGAACGCCCCGACAGTGGTGAACGGGCTGTTCTGGTCCATGTGAACTTTCCTTCTGATACCGATCAGGAGGATCTCCAGGAATTCACTGAGCTGGTGCGCTCTGCGGGCGCTGAGCACGGTTGCGGTGATCACCGCGTCACGGGCGGCCCCGGAGCCCCGGCTGTTCATCGGTCAGGGCAAGGCCGGGGAGATCCTCGCCGCGGTGCGCGAGCATGAGGCCGATGTGGTCATCTTCAATCATGCCCTGCGGCCCAGCCAGGAAAGAAATCTGGAACGACTGCTGTCGTGCCGCGTCTTGTCCCGCACGGGCCTGATACTCGATATCTTCGCCCAGCGGGCGCGCTCTTTCGAGGGCAAGCTGCAGGTGGAGCTGGCTCAGCTGCGGCACCTGTCCACGCGCCTGGTCAGGGGCTGGACCCACCTGGAGCGGCAAAAGGGCGGCATAGGCCTGCGCGGTCCGGGTGAGACCCAGCTGGAATCCGACCGCCGCATGGTCAACGCGCGCATCAGGATGATCAACAGGCGACTGGAAAAGGTCGGGCGGCAACGCGATCAGGGAAGGCGCGCGCGCAACCGCGCGGAGGTGCCTGCGGTTTCCGTCGTCGGCTACACCAACGCCGGGAAATCCACCCTGTTCAATGCCCTTACCGGCGCGCATGTCTATGCGGCCGACCAGCTTTTCGCCACCCTGGACCCGATCCTGCGGCGCATCGATCTGCCGGGCATCGGCCCGCTGGTGCTCGCCGACACCGTGGGATTCATCCGCCATCTGCCCCATGACCTGGTGGCAGCGTTCCGCGCCACACTCGAGGAAACCTGCCAGGCCGATCTGCTGCTGCACGTGATCGACGTGAATGACGCGCAGCGCCGGGCGCATATCGAGCAGGTGAACGAGGTGTTGCGCGAAATCGGCGCCAGTGACATTCCCCAGGTGTGCATCTATAACAAGATCGATCTCACCGGAGACGAGCCGCATGTCGAACGCAATGACGCAGGACTGATCGACAGGGTGTGGCTGTCGGCCCGAAACGGGGATGGACTTGATCAGCTGACACTGGCGTTGACGGAGTATTTTCAGGGTGTACAGGTGCACGGCTGGCTGCGCCTGCCACCCCAGGCGGGTGCGATCCGCTCCAGTCTGTACCAGGCGGGTGGCATACTTTCCGAACGGGTGGATGACCTGGGCCGCTGGTGGATCGAGGTCCGCATGCCCCGTCGTGAGATCGATCGTCTGCTGAGTGATGCCGTGCCGGGATGTGAATTTCATCCGGCCATTTCGGCTGATCTCCTTGCGGCTACTGCCCAAGCTTCTTAAACTTCACTCTTTCGCGCCTACCGCCCGCATCGCGGTGCGGGCTGGTGCGTACAATCTGATAAGGGAGATATCTATGGCCTGGAATGAACCAGGTGGTGACAACCGGGACCCCTGGGGCGGGAAGGGCGGCCACGAGGGTCCTCCTGATCTGGATGAGCTGGTGCGCAAGCTGCGTGATGGCATGAACCGTCTGTTTGGCGGGCGCGGCGGCAAGAGCGGGGGCGGCTCGTCCGGCAATCCCCTCAGTTTTGGATTCATCATCGGCCTGGCTGTGGTCATGTGGGCCCTGTCCGGTATCTATATCGTCAACCCGGCCGAGCGTGGGGTGGTGTTGCGACTGGGCAAGTTCGAGGAGATCACCGGTCCCGGGCCGCACTGGATCATGCGCTTCATCGAGACGGTCGAAAAGGTCAACATCGACCAGGTGCGCACCGTCAGCCACAAGGCCCAGATCCTGACCAAGGACGAGAACATCATCCAGGTGGAGCTTGCCGTGCAGTACCAGGTGAAGAACCCGGTGGATTTCCTGTTCAAGGTGCGCGATCCGGATTATACGCTGCAGGAGGCGACCGAGAGCGCGATGCGCGAGGTCATCGGCAGTATCACCATGGACAACTTTCTGAGCGGCGGGCGAGGTGAACTCGTCTCCCAGACCAAGGAACTGCTGCAGACGATGCTGGATCGTTACCAGACCGGTCTGATGCTGACCAGCGTCAACCTGCTGGACCCGCAGCCGCCGGAGGAGGTGCAGGGCGCCTTCCAGGATGCGATCAAGGCACAGGAGGACGAAGTCCGTTACAAGAACGAGGCCGAGGCCTATGCACGCGGCATCGTGCCGAAGGCGCGGGGCGACGCCAAACGCATGCGTGAGGAAGCTGGTGCCTACAAGGATCAGAGCATCGCCAGGGCGCAAGGCCAGACGAGCCGTTTCCTGCAGACCCTGAAGGAATACAAGAAGGCCCCCGAGATCACCCGCAAGCGTATCTACCTGGATACCATGGAGGAGGTGCTTGCCAATACCAGCAAGGTGATAATGGATGTCAAAGGCGGCAATAGCCTGATGTATCTGCCGCTCGACAAGCTCACCCAGTCATTACCGGACGCAAGCGCGCGGGCAGAGAAAGAATCCCAATCGGGCGCCTCCGCGAAATCGAGATCTCCGGAACCGGTGCGCCGGCGCAGCACGATCAGACAGGGAGAAAGATAATGCGCCCCACGAGAATACTCGCTGCGATAGTGGCGTTCGGACTGTTTGTCGCATGGACTTCTTTCTTCGTGATCAATGAGGCCCAGCTGGCAATCAAGTTCCAGCTCGGCGAAATCATCGGCTCGGAATTCAAGCCCGGCCTGCACTTTATGAAGCCGCTGTTCATCAACAACGTCCGCAAGTTCGACAAACGCATCCTGACGCTGGATACCCGTCCGGAGCGCTTCCTGACCGGCGAGAAGAAGAACGTCCTGGTGGACTTCTTCGTGAAGTGGCGGATCAAGGATCCGGCGACCTTTTACACCGCCTTTGGCGGTGACGAGCACCTGGCGGAGACGCGGCTGCTGCAGATCATCAACAACAGCCTGCAGCTCGAATTCGATCACCGCACCATCGTGCAGCTCGTTTCCAGCGAGCGTTCCGAGCTGATGGAAAATCTCACCACCAAGGGCAATGACGAGGTCAGCCAGTTCGGGGTCGAGATCGTCGACGTGCGCATCAAGCAGATCGAGCTGCCGGAGGATGTGCGCAATTCCGTCTTCGCGCGCATGCGGGCCGAACGCGAGCGCATCGCCAGCGAACACCGCGCCCAGGGCGAGGAGACCGCCAAGGGCATACGCGCGGTGGCGGAGCGGGAGCGGACCGTCATACTTGCGGATTCCCAGCGTGATGCGGAGACCATTCGTGGCGAGGGTGACGCGCTGGCAACCGATATCTATGCCAAGGCGTACGGCCAGAGCCCCGGATTCTATGAGTTCTATCGCAGCATGAATGCCTACCGGGAAGCCCTTGGCGGCAAGCAGGACATACTGGTCCTGCAGCCTGACTCCGAATTCTTCCAGTTTTTTAAAAACGATGCCGGCAAGAAGCCCTGAGGTGCGGGTAAGCGTCCGGCGCATGCCCCGCGCCCGTGCCCGGGGCGTTTTGCGGATGCCCCCCAGTTGAAGTGGGGTGATCTGCTGAGCGCGCTGGCGCTGGTGATGGTAATCGAGGGCATCGTGCCATTCGTCAGTCCGCAGTCGTTGCGGGGCATGCTGGAGGCCGTCTCGCGCATCGATGACCGGACCCTGCGTGTGACCGGCCTGGTCAGCATGATCTTTGGCGTCATCATGTTGTACGTGGTTCGTCGATAACGGCCCCCGTGAGAGCGTGATGAGCAATTGCGATCAATGGCTGCTGCCGGAAGGCATCGAGGAAGTCCTGCCGCCGCATGCCTGGCGGATGGAGTGCGCGCGCCGGGAGTTGCTCGACCTGTACTCGAGCTGGGGCTACGAACTGATCATTCCGCCCTTCATCGAATATCTGGAGTCCCTGCTGACCGGCACCGGTCACGACCTCGACCTGCAGACCTTCAAGCTGACCGACCAGCTCAACGGGCGCATGATGGGCGTGCGCGCCGACATGACGCCGCAGGCCGCACGCATCGACGCGCATCCGCTCAGGCGGGACACGCCCTCGCGCCTGTGTTACCTGGGGACGGTGCTGCATACCCGGCCCGATGGTTTCGCCGGGACGCGCAGCCCCATGCAGGTGGGCGCCGAACTGTTCGGCCACGGCGGCATCGAGAGCGATGTCGAGATCCTCAGTCTGGTGCTCGAGACGCTGGCGCTGATGGGGATCACGAATGTGCACATGGATCTCGGCCATGTCGGCATCTTTCGGGGCCTGGCCGAAGAGGCCGGACTCGAGGGGCCCATGGAAACCGCCCTGTTCGATGCCCTGCAGCGCAAGGCGATTCCCGAGATCGGAGAGCTCCTGGCCGCCACGACGATCGATGAGTCGCATCGTCGCCGGTTTGCGAGTCTGGCCGAACTCAACGGCGGATGGGAGGTGCTGGACCTCGCCCGCGAACGGCTGGCCGGCAGCGGAAGCCGGGTGATGGCGGCGCTGGACAACCTGTGCACGATCGCCGCGGCGATGAAACAGCGGGCGGGTCAGGCCACGCTCTACTTCGATCTGGCGGAGATGCGTGCCTACAACTACCAGAGCGGCATGGTGTTCGCCGTGTTCGTTCCGGGACGTGGACAGGAGATCGCCCGCGGCGGTCGCTACGACAACATCGGTCAGGTCTTCGGACGCGCGCGCCCGGCGACCGGCTTCAGCACCGACCTGAAGACACTGATGGACCTCAGCCCGCGTGACTTCGGTGCGCCGCGCGGTGCCATTCTGGCACCCGCGGACGAGGATCCCACGCTGCTCGTGCGGGTCCGTGAACTGCGCAAGGAGGGTCTGCGGGTGATTTCCGCGTTGCCGGGGCAGCCGGGCGATGCCCTCGACATGGGTTGTGACCGGGTGATCGTCCGGGAGAATCAGGCATGGCGGGTCAAGCCGGCGGGTGAGGAATTGCCGGACGCGCCTGATAGTGGCAGTCCATTAAAGCAACAGACTCACCGCAAAGACGCAAAGGACGCAGAGAAATTCTTTAACGAAAACAATTAAACACTTTGCGTCTTTGCGGTGAGTATGGTGTTGATAGCTGAGCACTGATCAAGCGTTCGCCGCGAGGCGAACTTTTTGAATACTTCTGGATGAGAGTGGATTTCATGGGAAAGAATGTTGTGGTCATCGGGACCCAGTGGGGTGATGAAGGCAAGGGCAAGGTGGTCGATCTGCTGACCGACCGGGCCGCCGCCGTGGTGCGTTTCCAGGGCGGCCACAACGCCGGCCACACACTGGTCATCGATGGCAGGAAGACGGTATTGCACCTGATTCCCTCGGGCATCCTGCGCGAGAATGTCCAGTGCTTCATTGGCAACGGCGTGGTGCTCTCGCCCACGGCCCTGCTGGAAGAACTCGCCATGCTGGAGGAAATCGGCGTCCCGGCGCGCGAACGGTTGCGCATCAGCGAGTCCTGCCCGCTGATCCTTCCCTATCATATTGCGCTCGATCATGCGCGCGAGGCGGCGCGAGGCAGCAAGGCCATCGGCACGACCGGCCGTGGCATCGGCCCGGCGTACGAGGACAAGGTGTCACGCCGTGGACTGCGCCTCGGCGAACTGCTGGAACCGGATCACTTCAGAGAGCGTCTGCGCGAGGTCATGGACTATCACAACCATGTCCTGCAGCATTATTTCAAGGCGGAACCGGTGGACTATGCCGCGGTCCTCGACGAGGCCCTGGCCCAGGGAGAGCAGATCGCCCCCATGGTCGCCGACATTCCCGGCCTGCTGCACACCCTGCGTGCGGCAGGCAGGAATATCATGTTCGAGGGCGCCCAGGGTGCGCTGCTCGACATCGATCATGGCACCTATCCCTATGTGACCTCGTCGAATACCACGGCCGGCGGCGCGGCCTGCGGCAGCGGTGTCGGACCGCGTGACCTCGATTATGTGCTGGGCATCGTCAAGGCCTACACCACCCGCGTCGGGGCCGGGCCGTTTCCCACCGAGCTGTTCGACGCGGACGGCAAGCACCTCGGCGAGAAGGGCCATGAGTTCGGCGCGACCACCGGGCGCCAGCGGCGTTGCGGCTGGCTGGATATGGTGGCGCTGCGTCGCTCGCTCACCATCAACAGCGTCACCGGCATGTGCATCACCAAGCTCGACGTACTGGACGGGTTGCCGACCCTGCGCATCGGCGTAGCCTATCGCCTCGAAGGCAAATCGGTGACGACCTCGCCCATCGGGGCGGATCTGATGGAACGCTGCGAACCCGAATACATCGACATGCCGGGCTGGTCTGAATCGACGGTCGGCGTCAGGACCAGGCAGGAGTTGCCAGCGGCGGCGCAGGCCTACCTGGCGCGCATCGAGGAACTCAGCGGCGTTCCCATCGATATCATCTCCACCGGCCCGGACCGCGTCGATACCATCATCGAACGCCATCCGTTCGCGGACGACTGAAGCAACGCGGGGCATGAGACAAATATGCGTCTGCTTGCAGGATGGTATGCCTGTTGACGTCCTTATGGCCACGGAATCCACGGAAGAACACGGAATTATTGAAAGGAACGCCAGATCTGAGGGGTATTCCGAAACCAATCCATGCGAAGGCAAGGAACGTGATAAAAGTACTTGGGGCCTTGAACACCGAAAGGATGAGCGAAGCGAATCATCCAGAACGGAGTAGGATACTCAAGTTGGTGATCCCTACCCACTATCGCGGGAATGACAGTCTTGGCGAGGGTTTTTTTGAAATTCATGTATTGATTTTTTCCGTGTTCTTCCGTGGATTCCGTGGCCATATAGCCGTGTGGTTTTTTACGAACCGGCTGACGGGGCTCGCTATTTTGCCCGCAGCCTTTTCGCCAGCGTCATGACCAGTGGTCTCAGTTCCCTGTGTTTCAGCCGTTTTACCGCTTCCTTCGGTGTGATCCACTCGCGGGCGCGGTGGTTCTCCTCCCATTTCCTCTCCGGCACGAGGTGGGTGACTTCCATGGCGAAGACCTCGACGCTGCAGCTGGCGCTCCATTTTCTGCAGGTATAGACGCCGAGGGGTTCGGCGAAGACCCGCCCTTCGGCGCCGGCTTCCTCCCAGGCTTCCTTGGCGGCGGATTCACGGGATGACAGCCCCGGTTCCTTGATGCCCTTGGGAATGACCCAGTGCTTGTTTCGGCTTGAGGATATGACGAGGATCTCCGGCTTGCCATGGCGCATCCGAAAGGGGATCACGGCGGACTGGGCGTAGTAGTAGGCCGGACGTGTGCGCCACTCGGGGCCATGCAAGGCGGGAAACGGGAATTTGGGCGGTAGCGCGGCGGGGCGGGTGAAACCCGCCAATTCCCCGCAACCGGCCGCCAGGCGGCGCCAGTCATCCGGCATGACGAGTCGGGCCAGCGTCGCCGTCGACATCAACTTGCCTTTCTGGTCAGCGGCAATTCCATTCGGTGTCAGGAAGGCAAGCAATTCCTCCAGCCCCGGATTGTGCCCGACCAGCAACACCCGTCGCGCCCGTACCGGACAGTCGGCGAGGAGGGTGAGCAGATCATCGAGGCGCGTCTCGTAGAGACGTTCATCCATGTGGATGGCGCGCATGCCGATCCCCATCGTCTTGCAGACCTTGGCGGCCGTCGCGCCGGCGCGTTCGGCCGGCGAACTCACCACGTGATCGGGCACCAGGCCCTGGCGCATCAGCCAGCTTCCCACCCGTTGGGCGGTGAGCTTGCCATGGAGTTTCAGTGGACGGTGAAAGTCGTCGGCGCCGGTGCTCCAGTCGGATTTGCCGTGGCGCAGCAGTAGCAGTTCACGTTGCATGGTGGTCATCTGTTGAGCGTGACATGAAGGGCACCTGGTTAAGCCCCAGGCATGATAAATAGCCACGGAGGCACACGGAAGACACGGCAAGAAGAGCGTATATTTCGTGTCTTTCCGTTTGCTTCCGTGGCCATGTGTACGTCATTCGGGATGACATGCGGTATTCAAGTGCCATTGGAGCGTGGCATTATTCACGATCCGCCCGGGTATGTCTTGCGTCCATTTTCCGGCAGGCACGGAAACATTCGAAAAAAAGACGCAACCGGGAAAGACCCGTATCGTTCCGTCTGCTTCCGCGGTTATTCAATCACGGATGGAAGCGTCTTGCCTGGGCGGGAATTTTCATGGTTGTTGACGGACGCCGGGGATGCGCGCGGACGACACTGAACGCATCATCAGCCGAAGACCGCGCGGGACGAACCCTTGAAGTCTCTGGCGAGGATTTCGATGATGATGCGCATGATCTCGCGAAATACCTTGTCCCGGTCATTGTTGTCGACGATGGGGATATTGGTTCTGTCGGCCTCGGACAGGAGATAGGACTGCAGGTTCCAGATCTCGTCGAAATGCTTGAGATACCGTTCCGAGCGACGCTGCGGCACATCGGTGCTGCGTCCGCTGATGCGCCGCTGCAGCCGCTTGCGCTTCAGGATGCCGAGCATGATCGGAATGACCACCGCTTCCTTGTCGATCTTCAGCTTTTCGATGAAAGCGGGGTTTATGTGCACGCCTTCCATGACCAGCGCGACCCGTTCACGCAAGGCGCGTTGTATCACCGCCTCGATCGCCACGGAAAGCAGGTCCGCCTGGGCCCGGTAGCCGTGTATGAGCAGCGTCTCGGGTACCTTGGTAAAGGCCTTCGGCTGGCCGGGCAGCGCGCTCCAGGCGGCGAATGACGAGGTATGCAGGACCGGCAGCAACTGTTTCGGGAGCATGGTGCGCATGACCTCGCGGAGCATGTCGGTCGACTGCGTGCGTACGATATCGAGATGACTCGCCAGCATGGTGGCGACCGTGCTTTTCCCGCAGCCCGCCGTGCCGCCGATCAGGAAAATCAGCGGCCGGCCGCTGTTGACGAAATCCCTCCAGATCAGCCAGCGCTGCGCCACGGCGGGTCCAAGCTTGTGTGACTGCCTGAGGTAGCGATAGGTCAGGTTGCCGAGATGCCGGGAGGAGATCCGATCGATGTAGCGCCCGTTCAGATGCTTGTAGACCGTGGTGACGATCTCCATGGCTTCCTCGCTCTCCAGCCCGATGGTTTCCAGACGTTGCTGGTATTCCAGCCTCGAGAACGGCCGCAGCGTACCGTCTCTCTGCTCGACCTGGATATTGAGCGCAAGCAGTGACCGGCGTCCGGCGTAGCGGGTTGCCACGCCGGGCCGCTTTATCCGCTTCAGGTGCTCGATGACCCTGCGGCGCAGTTGCGCGGTGGTGATCGAGTGCTGGTCGTTGATGCTGGAACGGATATCCGCCGAGAGCAGGTAGGCCTCCTTGAAGGGCAGCCCCGCATCCTGCAGGGAGCTTATCAGGATACCGCGAAGAAACGGGACACGGGTATTGTCCTCCTGATCTTCAACCAGGATTTTGGCCATAATTCACGGTACCTGTTAATGTATTCCGGCAGCCTTCCGGGAGGCGAACGAGCGTTGACATTATAGGATGATTTCTTTGTGCTGGCACTTGGCCCGCGGCCTGGTTCAATCAGCGTGGTTTTATGCAGTTTGAGGAGGTGAGCAGTCAATGTTCAGGACGGCGGAACTCGGACAAAAGATACCGAAAAGCGATTATAAGCAGCGTGAGCCGATATTGAGGCAGGAACTCCTGGAGCTGCAGAGGGATCTTTGCCAGAGCTGCGGGTTTCCGGTGATTATCGTGTTTGCCGGCGTCGACGGCGCCGGCAAGAGCGACACGGCGAACATTCTCAATAAATGGATGGATCCCCGCTGGATCATTACCCGGGCCTATGATGATCCCTCCGACGAAGAGCGGGAGCGGCCCGAATACTGGCGCTACTGGCGTGATCTGCCTCCCAAGGGGCGCATCGGCCTGTTTCTGAGTTCCTGGTATTCGCGGCCACTGCTCGAGCATGTCTACGAGAAGGACACCGATGCCGTGTTCGAGGATCGGCTGGACCGCATTCTGGCTTTCGAAAAGGCGCTCGCCGACGATGGCGCGCTTATCCTCAAGTTCTGGATGCACCTCAGCCGTGATGCCCAGAAGCGCCGCCTGAAAAAACTCGAGAAAGATCCCCTGACGAGCTGGCGTGTCACCCAGCGCGACTGGGACCACTGGCATATCTATGACCGCTTCGAGTCCGCGGCGGAACGCGCCATCATGCGTACCAGCACAGGCAATGCGCCCTGGACGATCGTCGAGGGCGAGGATCCCTGTTATCGTAGCCTGACGGTCGGCATGATCGTCCGGGATGAAATCCGCAAGCACATCGATGAATTTTGCAAGAAAAGGAAGATGATGGAGGAGTTGTCCCTGACTGCCGCGCCGGGCGGGCGCAACGGGCAGCCCCTGAATACGGCGTCGGGCGAGTCGGAGACACCTGGCGCATCGGGTGTGAATGCCCCCTTGCGCGTCGCCACGGTGCTGTCCAGCCTGGACATGTCGCTGACGCTCAACAGGAATGCCTACAAGCGCAGTCTGCATGAACAGCAGTCGCGGCTCAACCTGTTGCATCGCAAGGCCCTGAAGAAAAACACCTCGACCATCCTCCTGTTTGAAGGGCCGGACGCCGCCGGCAAGGGCGGCGCCATCCGCCGCATTACCGAGGCGCTGCATGCCCGTCATTACCAGGTGATACCGACCGCCGCGCCAACGGATGAGGAAAGGGCGCAGCATTACCTGTGGCGCTTCTGGCGCCACCTCTCCCGCGTCGGACGCATCACCCTGTTTGATCGCAGCTGGTACGGGCGCGTGCTGGTCGAGCGTGTCGAGGGATTCGCCACCGAGGAGGAGTGGCGTCGCGCCTACACGGAGATCAATGAATTCGAGCAGCAATTGAACCGGCATGGCATCGTCCTGCTGAAATTCTGGATCCATGTCACCAAGGATGAGCAGTTGAAGCGTTTCAGGGAGCGCGAGTCGACGCCCCACAAACAGTGGAAGCTTACCGAGGAAGACTGGCGCAATCGCGAGAAATGGGATGACTACGAGGTGGCGGCCAATGATCTCGTCGAGCACACGAGTACCAGCGCGGCGCCCTGGATCATCGTGGAAGGCAACGACAAGAGTTATGCCCGCATCAAGGTCATCAGTTCGCTGTGCGACCGGCTGGAAGGTGCGCTGAAAAACGGCAAGGACGTCAAGTAGGCATCGGCTCGCGGGGGCGGCCCGGAGTCAACCGGAGTTCAACCATCAACGTCGTATTCACCGCAGAGACGCGAAGGACGCAGAGGAAATTCTTAACGGGAATAATCGAATGCTTTGTATTCCCGGCGCCTCTGCGGTGAGTTTGTTTCAGAGGCCGTAGCGGTCCTCGATGAGGTCGGCGTCATGGAGTTGCCGCTTCACGTCGGCCCACAGGTTTTCATAGCATTGAGCGGCCCAGCTTCGCCCCGCGAAACTTCCCAGTGGCGCACGGAAGACGCCCATGCGTTCCACCTCGCTGGTATAGGGGATGGCGGTGCCGAGCAGGCCGGTCATGTAGTCGGGCGGATTATCCACGATCTCGCGATGCAGCTGCTTGCGGCGGTCGGCCATAGCGAAAAAGGGCAGCACCTTGAGGGAGCCGAGATCCTGCGCGGCGAGAAATTTCCTGATCTGCCGGTAGGTGCGCAGCGACAGCGGCGTCGGGATGGTGGGCACCAGCACCGCATCCGCCGCGTAGAACACGTTCTCGGACACCAGTGAAATGCTGGGGGGGCAGTCCAGGAACACATAATCGTATTCGCCGGCCAGCGGTTCCAGCAGCTGGTGCAGCCGGCGCTCGGGTTTCTTCGTGTGTTCCAGGAAGAGATCCATGTTGCGGTAGGAAAAGTCCGCCGGCAGGAGATCGAGACCCTCGTAGTCGGTGCCCCGAATGCAGTCTTCCAGATCACGCTTGCCCGAGACCAGGCGTTTGCCGCCCCCCTTGATTTTGGGTTTGATACGAAAATAGAAGCTTGCCGCGCCCTGGGGATCGAGGTCCCAGACCAGCGTCGGGGCACCCTCGTGTGCAGCCAGGTAGGCGAGGTTGACAGACGTCGCCGTTTTGCCGACACCGCCCTTGATGTTGTACGTGGCCAGTACCTTCACGTCGTTGTCTCCCGTTCGTCCGGAATACATCCGGTAAACAGCTCCCGGTAATGGTCATGATTCGAGGACGAGTCGAATTTCCCGAATCGGTCCGCGAATTCCTCATGCGCCGCCTCCTGTCGTCGCTCCAGCTCGTCGATCAGCATGCCCATCGCGAGCAGCGTATCCGGCGGTGCATCGCCCTCGGCCGCCATCTGATGGCTGAAATGCTTGAGGGTCGCGATCTGTACGGTGCAATCCTGGTAAGCGCCGAGGTTGTCCTGCAGCGACTTGAGTGCGCGTATCGGCGACTTGATACGCCGTGGCGGGAAGAGACTCTGAAAAAACTCCATCAGGTAACGCAGTTTCTTGCAGGTCTTGCGCAGCTCATGCAGCGCCTCTGGAGGTGAATCCGCGGTGATGGCGCGCCCCTCATCCAGGCTGCGTTGATAGATGTGCCAGATACGTTCGCAGGCGACCTCCAGCACGGGACGGGTCGCGTTGGGCAGGGTTGAACGGTTCGGTACGGGTCGCCGGAGGAACTCCCGCCAGTTGTTGACCACACGGCGGTAGCGCACGCTGTCCAGTGCCTTCACCATGGCCTGTTGTTCGATACGCCGGTGCCTGTCGAGGAAACCACGCAGGGGCTCGATATCCGCCCGTGCGGAAACGGGCAGGCTGGCCCGGTAGCTATCGAAATTCAAGAGGTAGACATCGAGGTCCCGCACCGGCGTAGTGATCTGGCCGAGCCAGGCGAACTCGGACTTGTAGTGGTTTACCGTACGCAGCGGCAGCACACCCTTGATCTGGGTCAGCGCGGACCGGGTGCGGCGCACGGCCACGCGAAAATCATGCAGAAACTCGGTATCGGTGCCGGCGCGCGCACCGGCCTCGTTGGCTTCCATGATGTCGAGCAGTCTCAGCAGAATGCGCCTGGCCGCCTGGTCGGCGCGCATGTCATCCTCGAGGTGCAGATCCAGCCGGGATGTGTAGCCGCTCGGCGTATTTCCGACCTTCGCCAGCGCCGTCAGCATGAGGTCATCGCCCGCCGGCGCCAGTCCCAGACCCTCCAGCGCCTTCACGAGCTGTTTGCAGGGCTTCTGATAGCCCCTTACCGGTATTACGACAGCACGCCGGTCGAGTGCGAGCGATCGGGCGCCGTCCGGGCGGCGCACCGAGTTATCCTCGAAAGCCACCCGGGCCACGGTTTTGTCGTTCCGGTTCAGCACCCGCAGGGTGTGGACCCGGGAGGTGATGGTGACCAGCGGTACCAGCTCACGCATTTCCATGATGGCATCAAGACGCTCACGCAGCCGGCCCGGCGGCAGGTCCCGTGCAAAGCGCGGGGCCTTGTCGAGAATGATCTGTTCGCGTCGTTTGTCTGCGGACAGGGCGCGCCATATCAGCCGGTAGTGTTTTCCGTCGTGGAGTCCCTCGAGGATGGCGGCCGCGCCGTGCACTCGCCAGTCGAAGCTGTCGAAGCAGGTACGCCGCACGACGGCAGGCGGTTCCGCTTCGAGGTGCAGGCTTTGCTGAAGCCTTGCCTGCACGTCCCCGGATTTCAGCTCCTCGGGAATAATAAACTCGAAACGCATCATTATCCTGTCCCGTTGCCTGTCCGGTATCGATTCTACCTGCTGTATACCTTGGTCGGGGGTGCTTCCGTTGCGCCTGGACTGCACGCGATCAGTTCAGGGATGGCTGGTGGTCTCCTTGGCGGTGTACAATTCTGGCACTCTTGTTTCGGAGGACGCTACGCTGTCACTGCGCGCCATCGAGGAGATCCGAGTAGGCCGCCGTCCTCCGAACGGTTCTACGTCTTGCCCGGACGCGATGTGGCTATCATAAGACAAGTTACAGAAAAAACGGCATAACCCGCTGCAGCGGGTTATGCCGTTCCTATCGCAGGTATCAGTTCCGGCGCATGCCAGGAGCTACTTGTTGTTTGGATGCGCCTGGTGATTCCCCTTTTCAAGCGGGCCGGAAACGGTCAACACGACATCGCCCTCGCTGTTCTTATAACGATGCTGGCCGTATCATGGACCTTGCCGGGTTCTCCACCGTCAACGAATACGAAATGGATGGTCGCGCCATCTACGCCATTCAGCCGGCCTGTTCCATCCCCCTCAAAGGTGTCGAACGGAGCCGTGCGCGGTAGTTGATTGATGGCGGGGTCTTCCGTACAGACCGCATGATCCAGCGAAAGCATATGGAATGCATTATCCGGCCAGTTCACCTCGATGTTGTTGGGTTCAGCCCGATTGCAATGAATCTCGAAGCCGTGTGTCACCCGCATCCCGTCGGCGGTAAATACACTCCCCCCGCCGGTCATACGCCCATCTAATTCCACCAGAGGTTCGATGGTTGCACTCCAGACAAGATAATCGTTGTTGGTACCACCGTAAGGATCGTAGGGCTCGAAGACCAGGTAAGGCGCGGTCTCATTTGCCTGCGGAATGCCGATGGTCTGTTCGGCGCCGGTGCCGGTGCCGGTGCCTTTCAGATTCTGGATGACAGTTGCACCGATCGCGCCTGGCGTCGTCCCGAAACTGGCATCCGGATTGGCATAAAGTATGCCTCTTTCCGGTTCATTGCTGCCACCGCCATTGGTATCCAGCGACGAAACCGCGACCGAGACCCATCGATAGCCGGCCGGCAGCGCCAGCGTTATGATTTCCGTCTGGTCGGCATTATCCAGTTCATTCACATCCCCATCGTCAGCAGCGCAGGGTGCCTCATCCGGATTGCAGACGCCAAGACCCCGATCCCCTGTGGAATTCCGCCGAAAGAGATTGGCGTCCGCCCAGCCGCCACCGTCAAGATAATAGCCGTGGACTGTCAGACCTGTAGTCGCATCGGTGAAGGTTGGGGAGCCGGTATCCCCCGGGGGGCCACTAAAGTCTATTAGGGTGAGTGCGTTTGATAAACACGGGACGGCAAACAGAGACAACGCCGCTATGCCACTGATTGCGTTTGCCTTGATTCTCGACATGGTGCTCTCCTCATACTGTTGTTATATAAATATTAGGTATTTTATATGGTTTATTATCAAAATGCCGTCAAATACCCGACATTGATTTACAACGATAGCGCATATCCGTTTCTTGTCAAGAATACAGGGTTGTCGACCGACCTGGTGTATGCAATCAGGCGGGGTGTTCCCCGGTTTCCGCCGGCGTGACGTCTTTCGCCATGCGTTTGGCGAAGTAATAGATGCGCTTCAATTTCTCGATGACGTCCATTTCCACGGTGTAGGCCGCGAGCCGGTTTGGTTCCGCGGCGACCAGTCGCCGGGTTTCGTGCATGGCGGCCGAGTCCATCAGACGCGCGATATCCGCCTTCATGTCGATGATCTCCTGTGCCGCGCACTGGTCATTTTCCGTCACGGCATCGATGGCAAGTTCCACGGTCGCCAGCACGATGTTGTGCAGCTTCTTCAACACGGTCTGGGTTGCCCCGCTGATCGAGACCCCCTGATCGATACGGTGGTTGCCCAGGATGACGAGGTCGGTCTCGATGATGTCGCCGATATTCTCCAGGTTGTTGGCGGCATCCATGAGATGGGTCAGTTCGTGGGTCTGTTCTTCCGTCAGCGCCTTCTGGCTGATGCGCCCAAGATAGGTCACGATGTGGCCATGCAGGATGTCCACGTCATCGTCGATTCTGGCCACCGCATTCAGGGTTACGCGGTCACCGGTCAGGATCGCCGGCATGATCCGTTCCATCATCTCATCGACACGGCCGCCCACATGGCCGATCTCCAGCCGCACCCGCCCAAGCGCCAGTGACGGTGTTTCCAGCAACTCCTCGTCGAGGTATTTAGGCCGGGTGATCAGCTGTTCATCCAGCGGCCTGTCCGGTATCAGCCACTCAACCAGGCGGGCAAACTGGCCTGCGAAACCGATGAAGATGAAGGTATTCGCCACGTTGAACGTGGTGTGGGCGTTGGCGATCTGGCGCGGCGTCTCGGCGGCCAGGCGCGCGACGCCGGATAAATGCGGGTAGCTGGGGGACAGCCAGGTGACGAATTCCGCCAGTGGGGTAATCAACCTGAACCAGAGCAGCACACCGAACACGTTGAAGAGGATGTGGACCATCGCCGCGCGCAGCGCCTCGCGCGGTTTGCCGATCGCGGCCAGCAGGGCGGTGACGCAGGTGCCGATATTGGCGCCGAAGACCAGCGCGATACCGGCCTGGAGGGTGACGAAACCCTGCGCGGCCATCACGATGACGATGCCCGTGGTGGCCGCCGAAGACTGTACCAGCGCGGTGAAGACTGCCGCTATCAGAATCCCGACCAGGGGGGTTTCCATGTGGGTCATCAAATTAAGGAACGGCTGGAAGCTGCGCAACGGCGCCATGGCATCACTCATGATGCCCATGCCGAAGAACACCAGCCCCAGCCCCATCAGCATGCCGCCGTACTGCCTGAGCCTTTCCTGCCTGGAAAGAAACAGCAGGCCGAAGCCCACGGCGATCATCAGCAAGGCGGCCCTGCTCACATGGAAGGCGATGAGCTGGGCAGTGATGGTGGAGCCGATATTGGCGCCCATGATGATGCCGATGGACTGGGACATGGACATCAGGCCGGCGGTAATGAAGCCCACCACCAGGACGGTCGTGACGGAAGAGGAATTGACGACGGCGGTGACGAAGGCGCCGGTCAGTGCACCCGCAAAGCGGTTGGTCGTCAGCCGGGCAAGGAGCAATTTCATGCGTTCGCCCGCGACCGCCTTGAGGGCGTCCGCCATCTGTTCCATGCCAAACAGGAACAGGGCCAGACCGCCCAGCAGGGACACGCCCATACTGGCCCAGTCCATTTCACCGCCAGTGCCCTCGGCGGCCAGTACGGGCATCGCCGCCAGTGCGCCGAGCACGGCGCACGCCAGCAGGAGTGATGGCGAGGTGTTGACCGGTGCCCGGACGGTTCCCGAGCGGGATGGCACCATGTCCCCGACTGGCACGCCTATTTCCCGTTCTTCGTTCCGGACTCGACCGGAGCCTTGACGATAGTCACCGGAATCGGGGAGAGACGGACGACCTGTTCCGCCTTGGAACCCAGCAGTACGCGGGCGAGCCCGGTGCGACCCTGGCTGCCCATGACGATCATCCCGGCCTGCACCTTTTCCGCTGTTTCCAGGATCCGGGTGACGGGGAGCCCGATGACCAGCCGGGTTTCGGCCGTTCCCAGCGCGGGCCGTTCCGGGTGCTTCTTCTTCATTCCGGCCATGAACTCCTCCAGCATGTCGGCGGCGACATCTTCCAGGCGCCGCAGCTGTTTTTTTCTGCCTTTCATCGCGTAATAGCCGGGCGCCTGTCCCGGATCATGGACGACATGCAGCACGAGCAGGGGACATGGCAGACAGGTGGCGAGGTCCGCCGCGAACAGCAGCGCCGCCTCGGAGCAGGGGGAGAAATCCACGGGCACCAGGATAGATTGTTCCGTTATGCTGGCTGTCATGCCTTTCCTCCTTATGCACGCAGGCGGTCGGTGCGCGTGTCATATTAAAGACGCATGCAGGCATTGCGGACCGGTGTTCACTCGACCGCGGGGGTCATCCCTTCTGCCGGCGGGTGCCCCTTCCGCGTCTCCGGGGGTCTGCCCGGCAATCGAGCCCTCGGGCCATTAGGACCGGCAATTTCGCCGGCGATCAGGCGCCTTTCTGCAGTCGTTTATGGAAATGGTAGAGCAGCTTCTGGCGCAGTTTCGCCTGCTGGTGCTTGGAGGCCGCGGACATGCGCTTCTGTGCCAGCTCGATGAAGGTTTCCTGGGAACTGCGCGATGACTTGCCGGTCGTTTCCTCGCGCGCGATATAGCTCCCGTCCGCCTGCATCTCCCAGACGTTCCTGCGGCTCAACAGCTGGACATCGATGTTCAGGCGCAACTCCTGACGCAGTTTCGGATCCTCGACCGGTGCGACCACCTCCACCCGGCTCTCGAGATTGCGCTTCATGAGGTCGGCGGAGCCGATGAAGTACTCCTCGTCGCCCCCGTTTCTGAAATAATAGATGCGCGCATGCTCCAGGAATCTTCCCAGTACGCTGATGACCTGGACGGTTTCCGTAAGACCCGGGATGCCCGGGCGCAGGCGGCAGGTATCCCGCACGATGAGGTCGACTTTTACGCCCGCCTGGGCTGCACGATACAACGCACGGGTGATGTCCACATCCTCCAGTGCATTCATCTTGAGCTGGATCAGTCCCGGAGTCTCGTCGGTATGGAGCTTGATCTCGCGTTCGATCTTGTCCAGCAGCGCCTTTTTCAGGGTGTAGGGCGAGGTCAGGATCTTGCGGTAGCGCGGCGGCGGCGAGTAGCCGGTCAGGTAGTTGAACAGTTCGGTCAGGTCCTGGGTGATTCCGGTATCGACGGTGAGCATGCCGAGATCGCAGTACAGGCGGGCGGTCCCCGCGTGATAATTTCCGGTGCCGATGTGGGCATAGCGGCGCAGACCGTTGTAGTCCCTGCGCACGACGAGGATGACCTTGCTGTGGGTCTTGAGACCGACCACCCCGTAGGTGACGTGGATGCCGACCTGCTCCATGCGCCGCGCCCAGCGGATATTGGCGGCTTCGTCGAAGCGCGCCTTGAGTTCAACCAGCACCGCCACCTGCTTGCCGTTGCGCGACGCCTTGAGGAGCGACTCGACGATGTTGCTTTCCGAGGACGTGCGGTACAGCGTCATCTTGATCGCCAGCACCTTGGGGTCCTCGCTCGCCGTGCGCAGGAAGCGTTCCACGCTGGTGCTGAACGATTCATAGGGGTGCTGCAGCAACAGTGCGCCGCGCTCCCGGATGATATGGAAGATATTGCGGCTGTCGTGCGCCAGCCGGTGATGGTCTATCGGTTTATGCGGCGGATCGTGCAACTCGGGGATATCCAGGCCGGCGATCTCGAACAGGTCGCGCATGCCCATCAGCACCTCGGCCTCGAACACGTCGGCTTCCTCGTTCAGACCGAGTTCCGCGGCGAGCATGCCCCGATGGGTCGGCTCCATGCCCTTGTCGACCTGCAGGCGCACGATGGGGGCGAAATGGCGGTCACGAAGCTCGGTCTCGATCATCGCCAGCAGGTCGTCCGCCTCCTCTTCCTCGATTTCGACGACGGCGTTGCGCGTCACCCGGAAGAGTTCGCAGGACATGATCTGCATTCCCGGGAACAGCAGGTCCAGGTTGTTGGAAATGAGGTCTTCGAGCTTGATGAAGGTGTTGCTGTTGCCGACGCTCACGAAGCGCGGTGCGATGTCCTTGACCATGGGCACCTTGACGCGGGCATAGTGACTGCCGCTGCTGCCCGGATAACACAGTGTCACGAGCAGGTTCAGGGCCAGGTTCGAAATGAACGGAAAGGGGTGGCCAGGGTCCATGGCCAGCGGTGTCAGCAGGGGAAAGATATTGGTGATGAATTGCTCGCGAAGTTCTTCCCGATCGCTGTCATGGAGATCCGAATACTTGACCAGGCGTATCGGATTGCGCGTCGAGCAGTTCGAGCAGCTTGTAGAAAATCTGGTTCTGGTCGCGGTGCATTTCCCGCACCATGACCTGGCTCATCTGCATCTGCTCCATGGGTGTGCGCCCATCGACGGTCTGCGTGTTGAGCCCCGCGGCGATCTGCTGTTTCAGTCCGCCTATGCGCTTCATGAAAAATTCATCCAGATTGCCGCTGACAATGGCGAGGAACTTGACGCGCTCCAGCAGTGGCGTCTGTTCATCAGCGGCCATGAGCAGCACGCGGCGGTTGAATTCCAGCCACGTCAGTTCGCGGTTGAGATAAAACTCGGGGGCGTCGATATCGATGATGTCGGGCTTTCCGCTGTCCGTTGTCTGCGCAACGGCGGATTTCGTGTTCGATGCCTGTCCGGATGCCGGTGACTTTCCGTGTGCTGCAGCGCGCCTGCGTTGCGTGGTGCGCGCCGGTGCCGGGTCCAGGGTGGGTGCGGGGATCTTGTCCATCTCAAAACCGCCTATAGAGACCAATCTGAAGTATACCAGCTTATACCCGGGCAGGAGTCTGTCGGATACGACGGCGCCGTCGTGAAAGCGCGGCCTGTGATTACATCGTCACGCAGGATATCTGGGTGCCCTGTCCGGAGGCCAATGGTTTGGAAAGAAATTCGTCCCGCGCGAATCTGGCCAGGGTGACGATGCGGGGCGGTTGTTCACCGATACAGGCCACGCACAGATCGAGGGTGTTGCAGGGCTGTGATGAGGTCATGTCGAGCGTGATCCCCATCTTGTCCAGCCTGATCGACGATTTCTCCAACCGAACGAACTTCTCCGGACTTCCGAACACATCGAGCACCTGCTCGAGACTGACCTGGGGAGTGGCCTGCTGGATCTTCCTTAGGGCTTCCTCGGTCTTCTCCAGCCTCAATCGGGTTTTTTTGATTTCGTCTCTGCTGTCATCCCGGATCGCCGGCCGGGTGGACTGCTTGTCCTGCAGGTACCGGGCGTGGCGCAATCTTGACTGCAGTATCTGGCGTTCCTGCTGCAGGCGCTGGTTTGACAGTCTGAGCTGCACGACGCGTTCCAGTGCATTGGTGACAAGGCCTTCGAACAGGCAGTTCTTCAGTCCGTGGCGTGTTTCCCTTTCGGTCGGTGCCGGTGAATAAATTCTGTGATCCGTGAAGTTGACCGCCGTCTGCTTTACATCCTTCTTCAGGGTATCTCCGACGAGTTTAACCCCCAGCACGGTTTTCCTTTCCATGTGCATGCACAGCAGGGCGCAGCAGTGTGTGATTTCGGTGTAGGCGTGATCTTCCATGAATTCCCGGATTTCGGAACTTCGGGAGAAGATCGACTGCACATCCAGTCTGTTCGAGAAGAAGGCGTTGACGTAGGGATCGGATACGAAGGTTTTGTTGCTGACCTCGATTGCGCCGGGGATGCGGTCGATCATCGAGTCGGTATAGTCAAGGGCATCCGCGATGACGTTGTAAAGCTTCTTCCTGTAGCTGCTGACCAGTCGAATTCTTCCGTCTATGCCGTCCACGACCCGTTCCACGGTTTTAAGGATATTGGCACTTCGATCCTGCCGGGCGATTCTCTCTTGATGCCTGTAGTTGAATGCATCGCGCAGACCGGAAAGTTTCATCTCGGGGAATAACTTCATACTGTAGATGCTCCTCTTGACCGAAGTTTCCCCTCCCGGCTAAGGTGTCGGGGAGGCGATATCCGAAATCGATTATGTGGTTATGAACTTGCCATGATGACAAGAAGACTGCTTCATGATCCCAGACTTTACCTTAATTTTTATCAGGGGTGCAATGAAGCAGCGGCGATTTACCCACCCGTTACGGGGTTGTACACCGCACCGCACTGCACCGGGGGTGTGTCCGGTGGCGGCGGACCTGACGGAGATCTCGACAGCAGCTCGTGGCGCACACGGGAACGCCGCCGCCGGCGTATCGAAGGACGATTACCGGTATGATTGCCCGGACGTGCCCGCAAACAAGTCAATTCACCTGCGCCGGCAGTTGCCTGGCCGGGTGATAATCCCCTGGAAAAGCGATGCCGCTGGAGATCGAACGCAAGTACCTGGTCCGTAATGACGACTGGCGTTCGGTGGGGGCGGGTATCCGATACCGGCAGGGGTATCTGTCAGTGGTTCCTGGTCGCAGTGTCCGGGTGAGAGTGGGCGCCGGAAAAGGCTTTCTCACCATCAAGGGTCCGCTGGTCGGCATGGAGCGCCGGGAGTACGAATATCCCATCCCCGTGGAGGAGGCCAACGAGCTGCTGGATACCCTCTGTCTGAAGCCGATCATCGAAAAAACCCGTTACCGCATCGAGTATGCGGGACTGCAATGGGAGGTCGATGAGTTCGAGGGTGAAAATGCCGGCCTGGTGGTCGCCGAGGTGGAGCTCGAGACCGCGGATCAGCGAATCGTCCTGCCGGACTGGGTCGGGGAGGAGGTCACCGATGACCTGCGCTATTACAATGCCTCCCTGCTCACGTATCCGTTCGTGAAATGGGGCAGCCGTCCTCCGGGCTGAAGACCCTCGTCCGAACGCACGGGACGTGCGCTGCAGACGCACCCGTAAATCACCCCGATACAGCAGATGTGGGCAACCGACTGATTCCCGTTGATATACATCAATGTAAAGAATCAGTTCATGAATTAGCATTAACCAGTATCCGTCCATAAACGCCGTCTTCAACGCAAAGACGCAAAGGATGCAGAGAGATTCTTTAATGAAAATAATTAAACACTTTGCGTTCTTTGCGCCTTTGCGGTGAGTTTATTCCTTTATGGGCAGACACTGTCTTAAGACGCGGCGTCTGGAGTGGGGGCGGGGCTTTTGGCGACCGGGGTCACCGCGTGATGAGTCGTGATTATCCATGTGTGTCCGCGATGAACAATCGATCCGGGTCGTTCTGAAGAACGCTGGATGGGTAAAGGGGGGTGTCGAATGAGCATATCAGTCACGCTTGAAGAATTTCTCAATCAGCGCAACGCAAGTTACGATCTCATCCCGCATCCGCATACCGGAAGCAGCATGGAGACGGCGGAGGAGGCGCATGTGCCGGGATTGCGGCTGGCCAAGGCGGTCGTCCTTCGCGATGACGGTCGTTATCTGATGGTAGTGGTGCCGTCCGCCGAACATGTCGACATGGCGCTGTTGCGGCAGCAGTTCGGGCATGCCATCGAGCTGGCCACGGAGGCGGAACTCTCCGAACTGTTTCCCGACTGCGAGGTCGGTGCGGTGCCGCCGATGGGGCCGGCCTGGGGTCTGGACACTTTTCTCGACGAGAGCCTGCTGGCCGAGTCGGAGGTGTTTTTTGAAGCAGGAGACCACGAAGTCGTGGTGCGTGTGAGCGGCGATCAGTTCGAGCAATTACTGCAGGAGGCCGAACGCGGCTATTTCGGTGGAGGGGTGTTCTTCGCGATGCCGGCCGTTATCTGATGGTGGTGGTGCCGTCTGTTGAACATGTCGACATGACGCTGTTGCGGCAGCAGTTTGGGCATGACATCGAGCTGGCCACGGAGGCGGAACTCGCCGAACTGTTTCCCGACTGCGAGGCCGGCGCGGTACCGCCGATGGGGCCGGCCTGGGGCATGGACACCTTTCTCGACGAGAGCCTGCTGGCCGAGTCGGAAGTGTTTTTTGAAGCAGGAGACTATGAGGTTGTGGTACGGGTGAGCGGCGATCAGTTCGAGCAATTGCTGCAAGAGGCCGAACGCGGCTATTTCGGTCGGATGATTTAAGACCGGGGCGGGGTGGCGCGCCCGGGCACCGCGGCAGGGGGCGGGGGATGCGGCGCCTTTGACGAGGACGATGCGCAATTGAGGTCGCTGCGCAGCCGCTCCAGATTCTCTTCCCGCAGGAGCTCCGCGCTGATGGCGATAACAAGTGCACCGCTGCGCTGTGCGCGTACGCGATCCAGCACCTCGGGCCAGTCGGGATTTATCAATTCCACCAGTTGCACGGCACCGCCATCCGCCAGGCGGGTTGCCTGTTCGGACAGCGAGGGCAGATCCTCCGGACGCATCGCCGTCAGTATTACGCATACAGGAGAGCTGCCGTTCTGGCCGAGTTGCAGGGCGACCTGCAGGGCGCGCCGGGCGGCATCCGAACCATCGTATACGACAGTGACCGGTTGCCGTGACGGACGGGCGGCATGCGTCAGAGCGGGTTGGTCGAGCATGCGCAGTGCCCCGCGTACCGCGCCGAAAAGCATGAGGTCCGTCTCCTCCAGTGCTTCGCGCAGCAGGATGGGGAGCTCACCACGTACCGTCTGGAAGGACAGGGGAGAACCGAAACGAGCGGCAATCTCGGCGAGCGCCTGCCGCGCGGCACGCGCCTGTACCCTGAACTGGCGTTCGATATCGGGCATGTGCAAGCGCCGTTCGAGATGTGTGAGGCGGCAGTACTCGCGTGCGATCGGCAATTCGGCGAGCGACAACAGCTCGATGTCCTCGACGAATCTCCCGAGGATTTCCACCGATGTCCTGTCCGCCAGCAGGCTGAGCGTCTCCAGCGTCGCCCGGTCGGGTTCGATACTGCCCAGCATCACCATGATGCGGGCTCTGTGCAGGGCGTCAGGTCTTGACATCGTCATTGTCTGATTCGGCACCGCCGGCGCTGAAGGCGCGTCTCATCTCTGCGAATTCAAGCAGTTTCTCCCGGACTCTCTGGTTGACACTGCCCTCGCTGAAACCTCCGTCTAGCGGTCCTCGCGCCCGCCTCCAGGCCCGTCAGACAATTCCAGGCAGCGATCGATGGTGTCGACCGGGTAGATGTGAAAGCGGTCTTCGGCTACCGATGCGATGACGTCGTGGCGCAGCATCAGGTGCTTGACGTTGGCCGCTGGGAATCAGCACGCCCTGGGTCGCCGGTGAGGCCGCGCGCTTGCTGCAGATGTCGAAGAAGCCCTCGATCTTCTCGTTGACCCCGCCGATGGCCTGGATCTCGCCCGTGCTGGTTGACCGAGCCGGTGACCGCCAGCGCCTGGTGGATCGGCACCTCGGCCGAGCGCCGACAGCAGGGCGCACAGCTCGGCCGGCGGAGGCGCTGTCGCCCTCGATGCCCCCGTAGGACTGCTCGAAGACCAGGCTCGCATACAGCGACAGCGGCCGCGTCGGCGGCGAAGTGGGCTGCCAGGAAGCCCGCGAGGATCAGCACTCCCTTGGAATGGATCGGGCCGCCCAGCTCGACCTCGCGCTCGATATCGACCACCTCGCCGGTGCCCATGGCGGACGCGTGCGGTGATGCGGCTGGGGCTGGCCGAAGGCGAATTCGCCGAGCTGGGCGACCGACAGGCCGTTGACCTGCCCGATCTGCTCGCCTTCGGTGTCGATGCAGGAGGGTCTCTGCGCAGGATCTCCTCCTGCAGGCGCTCGCGGATGCGGCTCGCTGCGTCGAATGCGTGCATCGATCGGCCTGCTGCGACGTCACTCGCTGCCGATCGATCTCATGGCCGTTGCGGCCGAGCATGGTAGTCCGATTCGCGCACGATGTCGGCTGATGCTCTCGGACCTGGGCGGAGATCTTTTCAGCGATCGCCCGCCATGTCGTGCCGCATGCCTCGAGCACTCGCGCGCATCGCCGATCTTGGTCAAAGGGCCGGAGATTTTCCTGCGGCCACCAGCGTCGGCGACGCAGCCGCGCGAACTGCCGGCTGTTCGTCGCTGTCGCGGTCGATGTCGTCGTCGAAATCGGCCGCCACCTTGAAGAGGTCGAGAAACTCCGGGTCGATAGGCCTGCAGCAGGTAGTAGAGCAGGCGATCGCCGAGCAGGACGACCTTGACATCAAGCGGTATCGGAGCTCGGTTCCAGGGATGACCGTGCTCACCAGACTGAGCGCCTCGCCGAGCAGATTTGATGCGGATCTCGCGCGACTTCAGCGCACGCTTCAGTCCTTCCCAGGCAAACGGCTGGATCAGCAGCTTGGCGGCATCCACCACGAGGTAGCCGCCGTTGGCGCGATGCAGGGCGCCTGCCCGGATCAGTTGGTAGTTGGTCACCAGCGTCCCCATTTCAGAGATGTGCTCGATCTGTCCGATCAGGTAGGGGAAGGTGGGATAGTCCTCGAAGATGACCGGGGCGCCGTGATCGCCGCTATGGTCGATGACGAGGTTGACCGCGTAGCGGCGTATGGCCGGAGAGCCTTCGGAGTCCACCCCCTGCATGCGGCCGCTGATCAGTGCCTTGGCGGTCAGCCCGCTCTTTTCGGTCGACCTGAGAAAGACATCCACGTTGTCGACGATATCGGCCTGCATTTCCTTGAGGTGCTCAACGACTTCGGGAAGACCGGCGTATTTTTCCATCAGTTGGCTGATCAGACCGCCTACGGCGTACATGGAAACCTCGCGGTCCAGCTCGCGCATCCTGGCGCGCATCCTGGCCGCCTCCTGCGGGATGGTTTGCATGACGCGCTGCAGCTCCTTGCCCACCTCATCGGTGAGCCGGGACAATTTCTCCTGCTCTTCCGCGGAGAGCTTTTCATATTCCTTGGGGCTGATGGCCTTGTCATTCTGGAGCGGGGCGAAGGCAATGCCCGTCGGGGTCTTGATGATGCCGATGCCACGCGACCTGGCGTATTGCTGCACCTCCTCGAATGCCTTTTCCTCGTATTCCTTGAATTCTTCCTCGATCGCCTGCTGGCGGGTGCGGTAATCCTCGCTCTCGAAGGCCGCGGGTATCGCGGTATAGGCCTCCTGGATCAGCCGGACGACGTCCAGGCGCAGCCCGGCGCCGTGTCCGGCCGGCAGGCGCAGGGCGCGCGGGTTCTTCGGGTTGTTGAAGTTGTTGACGTAACACCAGTCATCCGGGACGGGCCGTGCGGCGGCCTTCTGCCCGAGGAGACTGCGCACCATACTGTGTTTGCCGCTGCCCGGCGGACCGAGCACATAGAGGTTGTAGCCCGGTGTTTCCATGCCGGTGCTGAAATGAATCGCCTCCACGGCGCGCTCCTGGCCAAAGGGTTCCGTGAGGCGATCGAGGTCTTTTGTGGTCTCGAAGTCAAACAGATCGAGATCGCAGTTCCGGTACAGTTCTGCGGGGGACAAGGGCTTGCCTGGCTGCATTGTCGTGGTTCCCTGTTGGGGCGGGTCTGTTGCGTATTGCTATTGATGCCTCGCGGGTCACGCGGCCAGCTTGTGACCGGGCGACCATTCATGTCGTTGGCATTCCTCGATCATGAGCGTTAAACCCCGGAAGCGCGGCGACGACCCTCAGTGGTACAGTGTACGCTGCCGCCTGGCCGCGGACGGCGAGCTACCTGCGGTTTGTAGCCTCCCGCCGGGTTTCCCCGGGCGTAACGTCAATTCACAGGCGTTCCGGCAGGTGGGTGCGGATCTCGTGACTGCTGTATTGCCCGAGGTTCTTGCCGATCTCGGTAATCTCGATGCCGTTTATCGGATCCAGGTGTTCCCGCAGCAGTCCCAGAAATTGCGGACCCGCGACCAGAAACAATCGGTCGCACCGACCCTGCGTGCACCCCGTACGCACAAGTTCGGCGATCTGCTTGGCGAAGCGTATCGCTTCCTGCTGCCTCGGGTCCACCGACGTACCCATCGCATGACGACCTCCCACGCCGCTGCTGTCAAACGCACGCCCGGGGAGATCCGTGGTCAGGTCCTGAATACGCTCGCGTCCTTCCGGATGCTCCAGGGACTCGATCTCCCGCAATGGACCACGCGAATTATCGACGGTAAAAATACGTGCCTTGCTTTGGTCTGCGACTACAATCCAGGGTTTGGACATGATACCTCCCGGTTGGAATATGACGCCATTACACTATTGACCGGAACCCTCGTGTTTCGTTGTGATCCACACGCAACGCCTTCCGAGAAGCAAACAGAGTCCTCTTTAAATAATAGTATGGACCATAAATAATAGTATGGACCATGAGGTGCGGCGCTTCTTGATCAAAATCATTCGGATAGGATTTGAAGAAAAATCCGTTTACTTCCAGTTGTGCTGTGTGCGCATCAGTCCGTGTTTCCGCCGGTATCGTGAATCAACCCTTGATGCAGATGACCGGACGGAGTTTGGCGACCTTGCGCGCCAGTCCGGCCGCGTCCGCGGCATCGACGACGGCATCGACGTCCTTGTAGGCGCCGGGCGCTTCCTCGGCCACGCCGCGCGAGGAGGGACTGCGGATGAGTATGCCTTGCGCGTGCAGCTCATCGATGACCTGCCGGCCCATCCACGTCCTGTATGCACTGCGCCGGCTCATGGCGCGCCCCGCGCCGTGACAGGCCGAGGAGAATGCGGTGGTTCTGGCCGCGCTATTCCCGGCGAGTATGTGCGAGGCGGTACCCATGGAACCGCCGATGAGGACCGGCTGGCCGCTGTCGCGGTATTCCCCCGGAAGGTCCGGGTGGCCGGGGCCGAAGGCGCGCGTAGCACCCTTGCGATGTACGTAGAGCCGCCGCAGCCGGTCATCGACGTTGTGCTCCTCGACCTTGCAGGTGTTGTGCGATACGTCGTAGAGCAGGCTCAGTGTCGTGCCTGGAATGATTCGTTCGAACACCTCGCGGGTCAGGTGGGTGATGATCTGACGGTTCGCCAGTGCGCAATTGATGGCGGCGCGCATCGCCCCGAGGTAGCTCTGGCCGATGGCCGAGTCGATCGGCGCACAGGCCAGTTCACGATCGGGCAGGGTGAGACCATACTGCCGGGCGCTGATCACCATCGATTTCAGGAATTCCGTTCCGATCTGGTGGCCCAGCCCGCGCGAACCGCAGTGGATGCTCACCAGGATATCTCCCAGGCCGATGCCGAATGCGGTGGCCGTGACGGGATCGTAGATCTCGCTGACCTCCTGCACCTCGAGGTAGTGGTTGCCGGAGCCGAGCGTGCCCATCTCGTTGCGCTGGCGGTTGCGCGCCTGCACCGATACCGCCTCCGGTTGCGCGCCTTGCACGCATCCGCCCTCCTCGATGCGTGTGAGGTCGTCCGGGTGGCCCCAGCCGCGTCCCACCGCCCAGCGCGCGCCCCCCGCAAGCATGGCGTCCATGCCGGACTCGTCGAGATGGATGCGGCCGGTGCTGCCGATGCCGACGGGGATGTTGACATAGAGTGCATCGGCCAGGCGTTCCTTGACCGGTTCGATGTCGGTGCGCCGCAGCCCGGTGAGCAGGGTGCGTACGCCGCAGGAGATGTCGAAGCCGACGCCGCCGGCGGAGACCACGCCGTTCGCATCGGCATCGAAGGCGGCGACTCCACCGATGGGAAAACCATAACCCCAATGGGCATCGGGCATGGCATAGGAGCCCTTGACGATGCCGGGCAGGGTGGCGACGTTGGTGATCTGCTCGAGCACCTTGTCATCCATGGCCCGTACCAGCGCCGCGCTGGCGTAGATGATGCCCGGTACTCGCATGGCGCCGCGGGGTTCGACGCGCCATTCGAACTCCGAGGTCCGGGTCAGCCGCGCGGTGTCCACGGCGGTTGGCTGGGGCTAATGTAGTTATGCGGACTTCTCATATTTCCATTCTGATGTCCGTACGTAAAGGTATAAACTCACCGTAAAGGCGCAACGAACGCAAAGTGCTTAATGGTTTTCATGTAAAGAATTTCTCTGCGTCCTTTGCGTCTTTGCGGTGAAAGCGGTGTTTATGGATGGATGCTGGTCTAGACGTCCACCACACATCGGGCATGCCACACGCCCTGCGGGAGACTCGAATACCGCCAGTGCCGTATAGGTGGCCCCCTTGACCTCCGTGGCCGGCTGGTGACGCGCCCGGTCGATGTGCTCACCGCAGGCGGTTGCGTGCAGTCGCGGCCCGTCGAATTCGACCTTGAAACGGCGGAACAGCATGTGGCGGGTCGCCATTTCGTATATGAGTGCATTGAGCCAGTCGACCAGCAGGAGTTCCCGGTCGGGCGCCTCGCAGTTCACCGACACCGTCTCCCGGCAGGCCACAGTATCCGGGTCGGTAATGACGGCCGTCATGGCGACGGCCGCCTCCTCGAATGCGCGTTCCATGACGTTCCCCGATGCCTTCTATGCCGATATCGGCCTCATGATGGAAGTGTGCCCACATGAATATCGCTGCCGACGGGCGACATGATGCACCCCGTACCCTAGGGCGCCTGTTGAGGGATCGCTCTTGCCGTCACGTGGTTCTTTACCTTGCCGCGACGGCGTGCCTCGTAGTCCTCCAGCCTGCGGCGTGCGCTGTTGAAGGCGTCACGAATCGCCACGTAAACATCCTCATGGGCATGATTCTCGTGCGGGTTGCGGCTGACGATGATCTCGGCGTCGGGGACGATGATATCGACCGCGATGTGGTAGATGTTGCCCTTGTGATGGTGTTTGTGAGGTGCTTCCACGGTGACCCGCAGACTGGTGATCTTGTCGCAGGAGCGTTCCAGCTTGTCCGCTCTTTCGCGGATATTGGCCTCCACGGCGTCGGAAGGCTCCATGTTATGGAATACGATTTGTAAGGCAGTCTGCATATAGTTTCTCCTTTTTGTGGCCACTTTAAGTGTGGCACGCGTCGACCGGGATGCAATGATCCCGGTCAATTTTCACAGGGTGAAATGGCCCGCAGCCCGGCAGCGGAGCCCTGAAGGGTTGCGCGACCTGACAAGGCCGTGTTCAATGGACGTTGATGCGCAGGCGTTTGGACGGCTTCAGCTTGGGCAGGGTCATCTCCAGCACCCCGTCCTTGAAACTGGCCCGGGCTTTTTCGCCATCGACGCCCGCCGGCAGCGTGACGGTCCGGGTGAAGCTTCCCCGCGACATTTCACGGTGCGTGAAATTACCGGCTTCCTTATCCTCTTTTTCGTGTTGCGTCGTTCCCTTGATGGTCAGCCGGTCATCACTCAACGAAACCTCCAGGTTTTCCTTGTCCACTCCCGGAATCTCGGCGCGCACCACGACCTCCTGCTCGCGATCGATGACATCCACGCTGGGTGCGCGAACCTCCAGCGACCTGGCCATTTCACTCCACAGGGGATTATCCCAGCCGAAGGGAGAACGCCGCCAGCCCTGACCGAGAAACCGTTCGAAGAGACGTTCCATTTCCTCGAAGGGATTCATTGACTTACCCGCCCCCGAGCCGGTGAGCTCGCCTTTCCGGGGACTGACCTCTACATCCTGTTTGGTTTGTTTTTTCGCCATGGGCAATCTCCTTGAGATAAATTAGCATTCTCTTTCCTGCTTGCATGGAAAAGTATAGTCGAGCCGTCCGTTTTCCTGTTGATCCATATTAAGAAATCACGGTTATGAACCGGTGCGTTTTCATGCGCCGGCCGGAGGAGCGGTTGCCAACCAGGCATTGCCCATCCCGGGTTAAGGGGAATGGCACCTGGTTCAGGCCCAGACCCGAATGGCACTTACTTAAGTCGAAATCGTGCCAAATAGCCACGGAATCCACGGAAGACACAGAAATTATCTGTGGATATTCCGTGTTTTTCCGTGTGCTTCCGTGGCCATTTGTTTTTATATTGACGATATTCCTTAAGCAAGTGCCATTCGCCATAGGGGTGTGATTAGACTTAACCAGGCACCCTTCGGGTCAGGGAACGGCGCTGTTGATGGTGATGATAACGGGGGCGGCGCTGCCGACCGTGACCGGGGATTGCGAGCCTTCCAGGTCGCCGCTCTGCGGCATGGCATTCCCGCTGGCGGAGATGCGTGCGCCGACCGTGACCTGTGGGAACTTCGACAACGTCATCATCGGCGACATGGCGCGCGAATCATCCAGCGTGACGGTGACCGGAAGATCCTTGACTTTTTTACGTATCACGGCGAGCGGCATGGGCGGGCCCTGCACGGCGCGCGCGAAGATGAACACGGTCTCATCGGGTGCGGCCCGTGAAGCCAGCGCCGGGTCCAGCGCGACCTTGACGGTGAGCGAGCCGCCGGAAGCCGCCTTGCCTCCGCTCTCGGCGCCGGCCGCCGCGGCCATTGCCGGTGCGGTCGGCGCCGGCGTGGTGGTGGGCGTGATACCCAGACGCTGCTGCACCTGGGCAATCTGCCGGGCGATGATGTTGCTGTCCTCGCTGTTGGGCGGGAGCAGGGCGGCGGCGCGCTGCCAGTAATCGAGTGCTTCTTTATAGGAACCCTGCTGGTTTTTCCAGTGGCCCAGGAGCCACAGCGCCTTGACATTCTTGGGCTGAGCCTTGATCGCCTGCAGCAGCAGCTCTCCCGCCTCGTCGTTGAAGCGGCCGCCGTTTGCCATCACCAGCGCATCGGCATAATCGGCCAGCAGCTCGGGATTATCATTGGAGAGTGCGCGGGCCTTGCCATAGGCGTCGAGGGCATCGGCATAGCGGTGGAGGGTTTCATAGCTTCTCGCCAGCAGGATCCAGCCGCGCAGGTCATCGGGCTTTTCCTTCATGCGTGCGGCCAGCACGCCGACCATTTGCTCCAGCGATTGTTCGCCCATCTGGTGCGGGGGGGAAGAGGGCGTGTCGGAGCCGGCGGTTGAGGTGCCTTCCTGTTCGAGCAGCGGGATGATTTCCTTTGTGCCGAAGTGCTGATACATCGTCACAGCCAGCACCGGTATGGCCACCACCAGCAGCAGTCCCGCCCACTGGCCGCTGCGGGCCGGTCTGGACGCCGTTCCCGGGACATCCGGCGAGAGATCGTCGAGCAGCTCGCGCTCGAGATCCTGGCGTGCAGAGGCGTACTGGGCTTCATCGAGCCGGCCGGTCTTGAGGTCGGTGTCCAGTTCCGCCAGCTGAGCCTTGATGACCTCGGTGTTGAGCGCATCCTGATCCAGTCTGGGCGGCGCGGATTTTCCGGCGCGCAGCAGCCAGGGCACCGTGAACAGCAGTGCGATGATGATCATGATGGCCGCAATTCCCCAGAAAATGCTCATCCCTGCTTCCCCTTGCCGGCGTCATCGCCAAGCAGTTGTTCGAGCCGTTTGCGCTCATCCGCGGAGATCGCCGGCTCATCGACACGACGCTGCCGCCCCACCGCACGCACCAGCAGCAGCGTGGCGATTCCGAGCAGCACGAACGGACCGTACCAGATGAGGTAGGTGGACGGCTTGACGGGCGGGTTGTAGAGGATGAAATCTCCATAGCGATCGACCAGATAGTCGATAACCTCCTGATCGCTCTTGCCGCTCTTGAGCATCTTGTAGATCTGGGCGCGCAGGTCGTGGGCCAGATCCGCGTCCGAGTCGGCCAGGGTCTCATTCTGGCAGACGAGGCAGCGTAACTGGCCGATGAAATTTCTGAAATGCTGTTGCTCCTCCGGAGTCTGAAACGTAAAGGCTTCGAGGGTGTCATCGGCCTTTACGGAGCCCGGGGTGGGCTCGGCATGCAATGTCTGCGCGGCGAGGACCAGCAGCGGCAGCAGTAGCGTAATAAAGAGTTTCATTGGTTTCATGACTTCAGTTTGGCGACCAGCGGGAGGATCTCCCTGTTGATGATGTCGATCGTGAGGGGGCCGATATGCTTGTGGCGGATAATGCCGTTGCGGTCGATGATGAAGGTCTCCGGTGCGCCGTAGACACCCCAGTCGATGGCCACCCGCCCGCTACCGTCGAAGGCGTTCGCAACGTAGGGATTGCCGAATTGGGCAAGCCAGCGTTTGGCGTCCTGACGGTTGTCCTTATAGTTCAGCCCGTAGATATCCACCTGTCCCGTTTTCGCCAGCTCCACCAGCGTCTCGTGTTCCTGCCGGCAGGAGACGCACCACGTGGCCCACACGTTCAGCAGGGTGACCTTCCCCTTGAGGTCGGCATTGCTGATGGTGGCCGATGGGTCATCCAGTCGTGGAAGGGTGAACGCCGGGGCGGGTTTGCCGATCAGCGGCGAGGGCACCAGTTTCGGATCCATGCTGAGGCCGCGGTAGAGAAAGGCAACCAGCAGGGCGAATATCGCCAGTGGCGCCAGATAACGCAGATAACGTGTCATCAAGAGCCCCCGTTGGCGATCAGCCCGTTGCCGCCGAGTGCAGCGGACGCCAGCGCCCGCTCACGCGCTGAAGCTATACGGTAACGCCGGTCGCTGGCCGCAAGCAGTCCTCCGATGGCGATCAGCAGTCCGCCGAACCAGATCCAGCGCACGAACGGCTTGTAGTAGAGCCGCATGCTCCAGTCACCGTTGCCGAGTCCCTCGCCCAGCGAGACATAGATATCGCGGGTAAAGCCAACGTCGATGGCGGATTCGGTCATCGGCTTGGTCTGTACCGTGTAGATGCGCTTCTCCGGATGCAGTTCGGCGATTTCGCGCTTTCCCCGGTAGAGGAGCAGCGTGCCGCGGTGGGCGCGGTAATTGGGGCCCTGGCGGGACTGCACGCCGTCGAAGCGCAGGGTGTAGCCGGCCAGTTCCGTGCTCTGCCCCGGAGAGAGTCGGATGTCCTTCTGGACGTTGAATTGCAGCACGAAAGTCACGCCGATGATGAACACCGCCACGCCGAAGTGCGCCACCACCATACCGTAGTAACTGCGTCCGCCCTTCATCCCCAGGTCCTGCCACAGGCCGGTCAGGCCCCTGCGGTAGCGCAGGCGCTGGCGCAGGCTGAGCAGCAGCGAGCAGACGATCCACAACGAGAGCGCTACCGCCAGCCCGGCCCACACCGACCCCTGGTGCAGCAGCGGCAGTGCAGCGAGGATGCCGCCTCCGAGACTGATGAGCAGTGCAACGCGCATCTGCCTGGCAAGCTCGGCCGGATCCTGGTGTTTCCAGCGTGCCAGCGGTCCCAGCCCCATGAGCACGACCAGGAAGGGGGTGAAAATGACGAACATGCGGTTGAACCAGGGGAATCCCACGGAGATCTTGCCCCAGTCCATCGCCTCGTAGATCAGCGGCGCGAGCGTGCCAAGCAGGACGAAGGTCGTGATGATCACCAGCAGCATATTGTTTCCGAGCAGCAGGGTTTCACGCGAAAACATGTCGAACTTGCCCCCGGAGGAGACGCTGGGCGCACGCACGGCATAGAGGGTCAGGGAACCGCCGATGACGACGCACAGGAAGATCAGGATGAACAGCCCGCGGGCAGGGTCCGTGGCGAAGGCGTGTACCGAGGTCAGCACCCCAGATCGTACCAGGAAGGTGCCGAGCAGGCTCAGCGAGAAGGCGAGCAGGGCGAGCAGCACCGTCCAGCGTTTGAAGGCGCCGCGTTTCTCGGTCACCGCGAGGGAATGTATCAGCGCCGTAGCGGCCAGCCAGGGCATGAAGGAGGCGTTCTCGACCGGGTCCCAGAACCACCAGCCGCCCCAGCCGAGTTCGTTGTAGGCCCACCAGCTGCCCAGCGTGATGCCGATGGTGAGAAACGTCCAGGCGATCGTGGTCCAGGGTCGCGACCAGCGCGCCCATGATGCATCCAGCCGGCCGCCGATCAGCGCGGCGATGGCGAAGCTGAAGGCGACCGACATGCCGACATAGCCCATGTAGAGCATGGGCGGGTGGATCGCCAGCCCCGGGTCCTGCAGCAGGGGGTTCAGGTCACCGCCTTGTGCCGGCACCGGGAAGACGCGCGCGAACGGATTGGAGGTGAACAGCAGGAAGGACAGGAACCCGATGCTCACCAGGCCCATCACGGAGAGCACGCGCGCCAGCATCACGGCGGGGAGGTTGCGTGCCAGCATTGAAACGGCGACTGTCCAGGCGCTCAGAATGAACACCCACAGCAGCAGAGAGCCCTCGTGTGCGCCCCACACGGCGGATATTTTGTACATCGTCGGCAGCAGCGTGTTGCCGTTCTGCGCGACATAGGCGACCGAGAAGTCATTCGTCAGAAAGGCGTTGACCAGGCAGCCGAAGGCGATGGCAATGAAAAAGAACTGTCCGAAGGCGGCCGGCCGTCCCAGGGCGACCCACCCGGGGATATTGACGAGGCTGCCGATCATGGGAAAGGTTGCCAGGATCACGGCCAGGATCAGTGCCAGGATCAGGGCGAAATGTCCGAGTTCTGGAATCATGGTGACTTACCTCCGGTTGCAAGGCCATCCATGCCGTTCTTGTGGGCGGTTTTGAGCGCGTCGGCGACCTCCGGCGGCATGTATTTCTCATCGTGCTTGGCGAGCACTTCCTCGGCGACGAACAGGTTGCCCTTCTGTAGCCGTCCCCGCGCCACGATGCCCTGTCCCTCGCGGAACAGGTCGGGCAGGATGCCGGTGTACTGCACCTTGATGGTCTCGGCAAAGTCGGTGATATCGAAGGTGACGGTCAGGCCATCCTTCTTGCGCTTGACGCTGCCCTTCTCGACCAGCCCGCCCACGCGGATCAGGTGGCCGGTCGGCGCTTCGCCTCCCACGACGGCGCTGGGGGAATAGAAGAACATCAGGTTTTCATTGAAGGCCTTGAGCGCGACGCCGATGGCGACGCCGACGCCGGCGACCATCGCGGCGATCAGGATAAGGCGTTTTCTGCGTTTTGGTGTCATGGTTTTCTCCTCGCGCGTCTTGCGCTGCGCGCGATATCTGCCAGAAGTTTCCTGCGTTGCCGGATCGGCAGCAGCAGGTTCGCCAGCAGGACGATCAGTGCGATGCCATAGGACGTCCACACGTAGAACGCGTATCCGCCCATGTGCAGGAATTCAGTAAGACTCATTTCAACCCCGCAAGTTCTTTGACCCACTGAGTATTTCGTTCCCGATCGAGCACTTCGCAGCGGGCGCGCATCAGGACCACCAGTGCATAGTACAGTTTGAACGCCACGGCCATCAGCAGCAGGGGGATCAGCATGCTGATGGCGATGGAAGGCGCACCGAATTTGCTGACCGTCGGCCCCTGGTGCAGGGTGTTCCACCATTCCACCGAGTAGTGAATGATCGGAATGTTGACCACGCCGACGATGGCCAGTATCGCCGTGGAGCGCGCCGCCGTGCGCTTGTCCTCGATGGCATTGTAGAGCGCGATCACGCCGAGGTAGAGGAACAGCAGGATCAGCTCCGAGGTCAGGCGCGCGTCCCACACCCACCAGGCCCCCCACATCGGCTTGCCCCAGAGCGAACCGGTGACCAGCGCGAGAAAGGTGAACGATGCCCCGATGACCGCGCTGCTGACGGCGACAATCTCGGCCAGCTTGATGTGCCAGACCAGACCGATGATCCCGGCCCCGGCCATGACCACGTAGACGAACATCGACATCCACGCGGCCGGCACATGGATGAACATGATGCGGTAGCTGTCGCCCTGCTGGTAGTCCGGCGGCGCCTTCACCAGGCCATAGTACAGGCCGGTCAGGAAGAACAGCAGGCAGGCCCCCGCCAGCCAGGGGATGAGACGGCCGGCGAAGTTGTAGAAGTACTTCGGCGAGGCCAGCTTGTGGAAGAACAGCATCATGGGATTCATTCCGTAATTATTTCAACGCAAAGACGCAAAGAGCACAAAGGTAAACACGGGTTAAGGCAACCAGGAGATGTGCACAATGCAGGTGAAATCCTGCACCAAGCGGGTTTCGATATTTTTAACTTCATTTGCTTTGCGTTCTTTGCGCCTTTGCGTTTATTAAGGTTTGTAATGCTTCCCGGTCTCAGCCCAGGCTGATGCGCAGGGCCGCGGCCGTGGCCGGCGGCGACAGGCTCAGGGCCATGATCAGCAGCGCGGTGATGAATAGCAGGTGGGCGGTGATCGGCAAGCCGGCCGCGGCGGTATCGACCGCGGCGGCGGCGAAGATCAGCAGCGGCACGTACAAGGGTAGCACGAGCAGCGACAGGATCATCCCCCCCTTGCGCAATCCCACGGTCAGGGCGACGCCCACGGCGCCGAGCAGGCTCAGGACCGGTGTGCCCAGCAACAGCGTGATCATCATGACACGGATGGCCTCGCCGTTCAGGCCCAGCAGCACGCCGAGCAGCGGGGAGACCAGCAGCAGCGGCAGCCCGGTGATCAGCCAGTGGGCGAGCACCTTGGCCAGCACCAGAATCGATACCGGATGGGAGCTCAGCAGGAACTGCTCCAGCGTGCCGTCCTCGAAATCGGAGCGAAAGATACCGTCCAGCGAGAGCAGGGCCGCCAGCAGGGCCGCCACCCAGATGACGCCGGGGCCGATGGCCTGCAGCAGGTTGGGATTGGCGCCGACCCCCAGCGGAAACAGGCTGGTGACGAGAATGAAAAACAGCAGCGGGTTGACCATCTCGGCCCGGCGCCGCATGGCCAGGGTCAGGTCGCGTTTCAGCAGCAGGACAAACGCGCGGGCGAGGGAGTCAGTGCTCATGAGGACAGATTGATGTGATGCACCGGCGTATTGACGAGATTGACCGTGTGGTGCGAGGTCATGGCCAGCATGCCGCCGTTACCGGTGTGCGTTTCCAGCAGACCCTCGATCAGCCCGATGCCGTGCACATCGAGCGAGGTGAACGGCTCGTCCAGGATCCACAGCGGCGCCTCGACGACCAGCAGGCGGGCGAGCGCCAGCCGGCGCTGCTGGCCAGCCGACAGATTGCGTGTCAGCACATCCTCGTAACCGTACAGGTCGACCTGCTCCAGCACCGCCTCCAGCCGCGGTTCACTGGGCTTGCCCAGGGCGCGCGCCACGGCGAGATTCTCCAGCGGGGTCAGATCCTGCTTGATGCCGTCGCGGTGTCCGACGTAGGCCGTGTGTTCGTGATAGTCGGGCCCGAGGCGGTTGATGTCCGTGCCGCACCAGCTCACGTGGCCGGCATCCGGCAGGCGGATGCCGCACAGGATGCGCAGCAGCGAGGTCTTGCCGCTGCCGTTGCGACCCTCCAGCAACAACGCCTGCCCGACTTCGAGCCGGAATGCCAGGTCTACGAAGAGGCTGCGGTCATCGCGTATGCACTCCAGCCCGTCGGCTTCGAGCACGAGGTTGTCATTACCGGAAGATGTCACTGCCGTTCGTTCTGAATCAAGTTGTCTTATTGTGCGACTGCCCGCATCGCACTCACATCATACTATCCCGCGGGGGTCAGCCCAACCACATGTTTCAATGGGGTTTCAATGGGGCCTGGGTTTCAATCAAGTCTGACCCGAATGGCACTTACTTTAAGGAATATCGTCTGTATAAAAAAATAAATGGCCACGGAAGCACACGGAATAACACGGAATATTCACAGATAATTTCTGTGTTTTCCATGGATTCCGTGGCTAATTATCACGATTTGGACTGAAGCAAGTGCCATTCGAGTCTGACCCCATTGAAACAGACATTGAAAAAAAGGGGCGATTGCTCGCCCCTCGATAAGGGCCGGAGCCGTCGATGACAGCCCAAGACCCTGATAAAGGTGGTTGTCATGGCGTATGCTGACAGACCACGGGTACTGCTGACCACGGTGAAGCTCCGGGGTGAACGCGGAGAGAAGATGTTCGTTCACACAATTGCCGGAAACCGCAAGGCAAGAGCAAGCACATCCTGTGCCATGTGATGGTCTTATATGTTTTTCAGTAAATTGGCGTGAAATGCCATAAACATGGCTTTATTTGACATGACAATTATGTCATGAAACGACTATTATTAGGGTCAAGTACTTATGACATCCCTGACATAACAGGGAGCAGAACAATAGATCAAATCAGTAGGGGGCAGATGAAGATGGGGACTGATAAACCTCGATATCGCGCAAGCCATTCCATTCGAACTGCAGTCGCTGCTCGACAGCCATGAAGATCCGTTCCTCGTCATCGATCGTGATTACCGGATCGTGGCGGTTAACGCGGCCTACGAGAAGGCCTATGGCACGGGCCGCGACCACGCGATCGGTCAGTACTGCCACAAGATAAGTCACGACAACGACATGCCATGTTGCCGCATGGGCGAGGACTGCCCGCACGAGCGGCTCTTCAAGGAGGGCAAGACCTCCTCGTGTATCCACCTCCACTATGACGAGCATCACCGCATGCATCAGGTGCGGGTGACCGCCTACCCCTTGCGCAACAGCAACGGGGAGCTCTATGTGGGAGAGCTGATCCAGCCGATCACATCCTTCGACCAGGACAGTATTGACTGCAGTAGACGCATGGTCGGTCAGGCGCGGACCTTCACGGCCTGTATGGAACAGCTCAAACTGGTGGCGGCGTCCTCGGCGCCGGTGCTTCTCCAGGGTGAAACCGGCACCGGCAAGGAGCTGGCGGCAAGCTTCATCCACAACCATTCGCCGCGCCGTGAAAAACCGTTCCTCACCGTGGATTGCACCTCATTGACCGATACCCTGTTCGAGGCGGAGGTCTTCGGTCATGCGCGCGGTGCGTTTACCGGCAGCGTGGGCGAGAAGACCGGGCTGTTTGAACAGGCCAACGGTGGCACCCTGTTTCTCGACGAAGTGGGCGAACTGCCCATGAACCAGCAGGCAAAGCTGCTGCGTATCCTGGAGACCGGGCAGTACCGACGGGTCGGCGGCCGCGGCAACCGCAAGGCCGACGTACGCATCATCTGCGCCACCAACCGCCACCTGTGGGAGGCCGTCCAGGAGGTCACCTTCCGCGAGGATCTCTATTACCGCATCGCCTGCCTGACCGTCCGCCTGCCGAACCTGCGGGAACGTCTCGATGACATAGCGTTGCTGGCGGACAGCCTGCTTGAACCGGTCAGCAAAACGATGAGACGCCGGTTCAGTCTCGCGCCGGATGCGCTCGACCGCCTCAAGGCCTATCACTATCCGGGCAACGTGCGGGAATTGCGCAATATCCTGTTCGTGGCGGCGACCCACAGCGCCAACGACGAGGTTTGCGCCGATGTGATCGAAGAGGTGATCGGTCAAATGAGGCAGACCCATGCGCCGCGGAGGCGATCCGAGGATGAACGGCCGGCGGCGGCAACCACGCCGCTGAAAACCGGGCCGCGGAAAACACACAATAATGGCAACGGCGGCTCTCTCGTCGATCTCGAGGCCAGTCATATCAGGGAGCTGCTCGATCATCACGCCGGCAACCGCCGCCGTGTGGCGGATGACCTCGGAATCAGCGAACGCACTCTCTACCGCAAGCTAAAGAAATTCGAATTGACTTGATTACGCTCGCTCCTGCCCGCGAACGATCTCAAGGTATGGTGCTGGCAAAGGTCCGTATGACACTTTTTTCCGTGATCCTGATAATCGCCACGGAAGCACTCGGTGATAAATTGCACCCAAAATTGACCCACCTGACTGCATAATTTGCATTGAATTTTGACACACGTACAACTCCTCCTGCATCGAGTGGGTTATACACCGTTTCCACGGACAGTTGAGTCAAGAGTAAATCGCCCTGTTTAGATCGACTGGTTAGAGACTCGGATGGGGTGGCGTTTCCACCGGGGCGCTCTGTTTTTCAGTTGAAGCTACGGTTGAAAATCGGACGGTTTCAGCTAACGGTTCGATCCTTGACAGCTCTCCCTGATTGGCGTATTAGTTACGTTCGTTCGGGTCGAGTCGAACTGATGAAGTTAATAAACAGACAATAACAACGTACTCAGGCCGTCATTCAGTGGGCATGTTAATGCGAATAATGGCCCCGGGTGAGGGATTAGGTGAAAGTGCCGTGCGGGCAAAAAAAATCCACCCGACGGCGGATAAAATGAGAATGTAAAGGGGGAGGCAGAGTCAGGCTACATCTGGTACTCCACGGTGGCGAAGACAGGGGTGCACTCGAGTCCGCTGTAGAACTCAGTGCGTGACACCCGCCAGCTCGTGATCGAGTCTATTTATCCAGAAGTCGCCCGTGGGGTTCTCTTGGGTCTACGGCCCAAGGGATGCTAGCCCGGTTTCAGTGTTCGTCGCCCTCTTCGGAAAATGATCATTAACATCGTCCATTCACGCTAGATGGACCGAAAGGAGGAAGTGATGAAAACCCGCTGGTTGTCTCACGTTTGGCTGATGCTGGTACTGGCCCTCATGTCGGCCCTGGTCGGCTGTGGTGGTGGGAGTAATGGGAACGACGGCAACAACGGCGCAGACGGTGCCCCCGGAGCGACCGGCGCGCCCGGTGCGCCCGGCGCGGACGGCAAGAGCGCCTACGAGGTCGCACTCGACCAGATCGCATCCGGAGGCGGCCTCGACGAGCAGTTGGCGGATGCACTGGGCATCGGGCCGGAGCAATGCGTCTACTGTCACAACGGTACGGTGGCACGGAACGGCATTACTCATCAAGAGGAGTATAAACAACTGTTCCAGCAGGACGTCGTCGAGGTCTCGGGCGTGGTGTACAGCAACGACGGCACCAACGACACCGTGACGTTCAAGATGACCAAGAACGGCGATCCCCTTGACTGCACTACACTCAACGGCGACAACCCGGACGGCAGCAAAAACGCCCTGAACATCTACTACAGCCAGTACACGAACACGAGCCCCTCAAACCGATGGGGGGTCGACGTCACGGGTGATGGCGTCGGTGATCGAATCAGCCTGAAGAAAACCGTTACCTACGATTCCGGCACCAATACCTGCACGAACGTGGGTGCCCAGACGACCCTCGGTAATCTTGCTGCGACCAACGGCATTATCATGGTATATGGCGAGAATGAGATCGTTGATCAACCCGGCCATATCAATCTCGGCCGATACCCGTTTTCCGGTTACGAGATACTGGGCACCGTTGATTACGACTCGGCCGCAAACGCCACCGGCTGCGAGAACTGCCACGAGAAACCGTACTACAAGCATGGGTACATCCGCGGCGATATCAGTGCGGGAGGCGGTTTGGACTTTTATGCCTGCAAGGTCTGCCACCTCGACAATGGCGCCGGTCACGACTGGAATTGGCAAATCTCGGCGGATAATCCACAACGCTGGGCTGAGATCTTCTTGAATAACGAGACCCCGACGCCCGCCGAGCAGATCCAGTATGCTTACACGACCCGGCTCATGAACGACGTGCACATGTCGCACTCGATGGAGTTTCCCTACCCGCAGCCGATCCGTACCTGTGCCACCTGTCACGAAGGCAAGCTGGATCGGGTCTTGTCCGATGAGAACTTCACCCTTGAGACCTGTTTGAGCTGTCACCCCGTGACCGGTGGAACCGACAATCCTGATGCGAACGGGAATTTTACGGTCGACACGCGGCCCATGGCGCTGAAGACCATCTGGGAGAACAAGGGAGTCACCGACCTCCATGTCCTCGGCGACGGCAGCGTGACTACTACGCCGTGTAATAGCTGCCATGCTCAGGGAAGTGTCACCGCCCGTGTGTTCAGTGACATTCACACCGGCTACGACCCGCTGATCTACTACAAGGCGGCGGATGGCACCTACCAGCATTACCGTGATGCCATCACCGCTTCCATCGACTCGGTGACGCTCAGCGACAACGTACTCGATATCAGGTTCAGTGCGAGTGCGAGTGCGGATGGGACTGCCGCCGGACTTTCGGCCGACAAGGTCGTGCCGACCGTCCAGGTCTCCTTCTACGGCTATGACAGCAAGGACTTCATCCTGAGCAACCACACATTTAATATGGCTGACACTCCTTCTACCGACCCGGCGTATAAGAACCGTCTGCGGATGGAATTCACCCTCGGTAAGGATGACAATGCCCTGTTCACGACAGTTGCCAACACGGCTCCGAACTGGGAGGTGAAGTTAAACCTGGCGGCCTATAAGGTCGATCCGGCCGACTACGACATCGTTGATGCAATCGCAAAGGGCGAAGTCAAGAAGGCGGAAGTGATCGTTCGGCCGGCACTGAAGAACGCGGACCTTGATACGGTCGGTCTCAACGCGGTGTCCAGGACCGTTGATGTAACCGCCGACGGGACGGACCAGTTTGTTGACAACTACTTCCAGGGCACGAACGCCCTGGTGAAGGTCGCGAAGGTTGATGCTTCCACGGGCGAGAGCGGCTGTAACAGCTGCCACGACCAGCTTGCTATCACCTTCCACTCCGGTGACCGCGGCGGCAACATCGTGGTCTGCCGCAGCTGCCACGTGGTGACCTCCGGTGGCTCGCACCTGGAGGGCCAGTCGCGGTCCATCGACTCCTATGTCCATGCGATCCATCGCTTCCAGCCATTCAACATTGCGGACCCAACGGACCCGGTCGAGGTGGCGAAGTACGATGAGCACAGCGAGTTCCTGTTCCCGGACTTCGTAGCGGTCAACTGCGAGCGTTGTCACACTGAGGATCGAACGGTCGACGCCGGATCGCGGAAGGCATTCGATATCCCGGATCAGTCCAAATCGATGCCGGGCCTGCTCTCGAAGTCCTTGGTCGGCGGTACCCCCGAACTGGTCACTGGGCCGGCCGCACGGGCGTGTGGTGGCTGCCACCGCGCCGAGTTCACCAAGGAAGGTGACACAACGGGGTATGTCACGTTCATCGAACACACCAAGCGCTTCGGCTATGCCGTTCAGAACGACGATAGTGACAACATGCTGTACGCGGTCATTCGCTATATGATGGGGTTGTTTCAGTAACTGAGGATGTGCGAGGCGGGTTCGCCCGCCTCGTCCACTCAGGCACTAAGATCAAGGAGGAAGGGCCTCAGCCCTTCCCCCCTTTTTTTGCCTCGCCATTCGGCCAAGCGTTCCAGGCCAAATGATCGGGGAAGCAATTTCGGGAACCGGCCGGAGACCAGGGTGACACCCGTCAAGCAAACACTGTTCGTGCAAGGACCTTTTTGGAAACGGAATCATCCTGTCAAATTGACTGGGCCGGGACACACTGGCACAAGAACTGACATGGATGACATGATGTCAGACGAATTTGTCATGACGTCAAGGTCGTATCCCCAGTCCCGACGATGGGCAAAATTGACCCGATGTATCTATGGCATGTTATTCAGGGCGTTAGCTTGCCGGCAAAGATCGTGTCTATCTGGCGTGGATATTGCTTGTAGTATGCCCAGGTTACCGACCATTCACCGCCAGAGTCATCTGCAGCGGGCGATGGCACAACAATTCGGAAGCAGTTACTAACAACATTTTTCATTTGTATGGAACGTCAGTAAGGGCGTTTACCAGGAGGGGAGAATTAATGAAAACACCATCAGCAGGCAGCTATAGGTTTTTGACTCGACTTGTACTCTCCGCAGCTTCAGGAATCACGCTGGCGGTTCTTGCTGTGGCGTCGAATACTGCATCGGCAACATGCTCGACCAACGATCCCAATTCGAAGGTTACCGTGGGCGAGATGTTGATGTATCAGAGTTGCGATGACAACACATCGAATGGGGGCAGCACATCGAATGGGGGCAGTGCATCGAACCCGTCGGTCGTCCCGGCGGCGGCGTCAGCGCCTGCCGATGGTACGCCGACGGCACGCGGTGACACCTATGGGACCCCGATAGGAAAGACGTTGACAGTGCAACACTCCCGCATTTCGGGTGTGCTCTACAATGACTTCGATACCGACCCTGCGACCGGCAAGGATATTGGCAATGCGGGTCTCACGGCAGTCAAGGCGAGTGATCCCTCTCACGGCTCACTGATCCTGAATGGCGATGGCTCGTTTACCTATACGCCCGAACGGGAGCCAGGGTGACAACGATAACGACAGTTTCACTTACCAGGCCAGGGATGCCGCCGGCAACTTGTCGAACGTGGCGATCGTGAATATCCATATCCAGTCCGACCAGCCCGACTTCAAGATCATGATGAATTACGAGCTGGGCATGCACTGCACCGGTTTCGAATTCTCCTACTGCTGTATACTTCCGCCCTACAATTCGATCCTGGCGCAGGTGGTAAAACCCCAGTCGGCTGAAAATCCCTTCCCGCGGCTGCTCACCGGGGACCCGAACGATGGTCTCGACGCCCTCGGCCGCGAGACGGTGCTGCGTGATTACGACAGTGGCGGGACCTTCAAGAAGTATTTCCTGGAGTACTACCATGACGCCATGCCGCGCCGGGAAGGCAATATGCCCGGTTCGTTCAACGACCAGACCTCGACCCTCATCAGCGCCGTCGAGGGCAACTCACTGCTTTACTGGAATACCCCGTATGACTCGGCGCAGGTGGACACCGACGGGTCGATCACCGGGGTGCCCGGCAAGCTGGTCACCGGCTGGTATGCCGGCCTGAACCACGTGGTGCTGGGTAACGGTGATTACACCGATCCCACCGACAACTTCCAAAATGGCTGGCTGAACCATTTCTACATCTACTCGGGCCTTGAGGGCAGCAATCCCGATAACACCAGCCTGGAGAAAGATAAAATCCGTCTCGGTGTAACCGGCATGATCGAATATCCGGCGGACTGCGGCGCGGCGCTGCACCCGATGGGTCCAGTGACCCAGGACGGTGATCCGAACAACCCGCCAGTGGAAAACACCTGCGGAGGCGCCTCTAATGGCAACGTGCTAACCTTTTCCGGTGATACCGGCACGGTGGTCTACACCCAGATGAAGGTGCTGGAAAACCTGCCGATCATGCTGACCGCGCCGCAAATCTGGGAGGCCCTCGGCCTGCCGTTGACCCCGTTCGAGGATTCGATCAACTTCTTCGCCGACCCGGGTGCGGTGGACGAGGACTCGATCCGCCCCTTCGTGGCGATAAAGGCAAAGCTGGTTCAGGCCAATTGTGATGAAAACACGCACAGTTGCACCAAGGGCGATGCCGTGCTCGGCAGCAACGGCCAGCCGGTGATCGGCTTCGCCACTGCACCCATCGACATCCCGAACTGCGAGCGTTGCCACTCGGCGCCGGCGTACCAGCCGGACGCGAACGGAGAGCCGGATTAAACAACCCGAACGTCAACAGCCCGAATTACACGCGGCGCCAGAACGGGTACAGGCCGTTCTACGGACCGGCGGGTGAGAGCCTCGAGGCGATGGTTGATGAGGAGATCGAGTACTGGAAGGCCTTCTACAACCTGGATACGTCCATGGGTGATACCGACTGGTATCCGCGACTCAAGGGGGCAGCCATCAGCATCGAGGTCATGCATGACTATGACATGGGAACCAACTTCATGGCTAACTGGCCGGTGGCCGATGGCGAAAATCCGTTGGGTCTGCCCGCTTACAAGGCTGCTGTCCCCCAGAACACCCGCATGGGTCATGACGCGATCATCTGCCAGAAGTGCCACGCCGACAACGTTATCGCGGTGGTCAAGTCAGCGGGGATCGGTGGATATGTTGTACCGCCCATATCTGAGGCAATCCACAATGCGCACGCGGCCAAAACTGCGGGCGGCCCCATCGTCTTCGACGACAGCCTCGGGCGCTTCGGCGGTTGTCAGGGCTGTCATCCGGCGCACCGCTCCGATGGTGTGATGGACAACTATCCCATCAGCCGCACTGGCGCGAATACCAACGCCGCCGGCGACAACCGCCTCGGTGCGGGCGGCTGCTTCGTTGGCCGCGACGTGCACTCCAACGCCTTGAAGGACGTGGACGGGGCGGAGACACCGGAGCACCTGAACGCGGTGGGGCAGTGGCTGAAGGACAATGTCGCGCGCAACCAGGCGGGACTGGGCGGCAGCGATGCGCCCACCCGGGGCATCTGGTGCACCAACTGCCATACACAGCTCAGCCAGGAACTCTGGCGCGCAGAAGACTGCAACGATCTCATCCACGGGGATTGCAAGGTTAACCCGCGTGGGGCCGCGACACTGAGTCAACTGGAGGTGAATTGGACCGGCCGGGTTGAGCGATACAGCAGGCGATCGCTTGGCTGGATCCGAATCCGGCAATGATCTCCACGGCACCGGGCTGGGTGATCTCACCCATGCGGCCTGGAATAAAGACCCGAAGGACTATCCGGATGCCGGCGTGGCGACGATAGAGCTTGGCCCCAACGGGCCGGTGGGGACGACAGACGCGGATGGCGACTTCAGTGTCAACATCCTGAGTTTCTGCACCACCAAGGATTGCGTGGATCTGATCAACGCCAACAAGAGCGACCAGAGCAAGTGGCGCTACCCGGCTAATCCGTTTATCGACACGGCGAACACTGCCGTACCCGTGCCGTTCAGCGCCGCGGACGACGCCCGTGACCACTGGCTGTCATCGGGAGAGCCCCATTGCGCGGACTGCCATGCGGCGCCCTACGTGGAGCAGAGCGGCAACATCACTGCCTACCCGCCCTTCAATTACCCGGCGAAGGCAAGTCTGATGCGCTACACACGCGGCCACCAGGATCTCAGCTGCCAGGCCTGTCACGAATCGATCCATGGTCTCTATCCGGTGGGGGCGGCGATCGATAACACGACCTATGCCCAGGCGGCGGCGCTGAACGCGGACGGCTCCCATGGCCCGCTGAAGTGCGGTGCCTGTCACAAGGTTGACAGTGACGGCATCCCCACCTGGATTGGTGGATATTCTGGTGGCGGGGCCGTTGACAGCCAGATCAACGGCAGTTTCGACGCCGCCGTTACCTGGGCACATACCTATACGGCCGAGGCCAATGTGCTCAACACGACCTGCCAGAACTGCCACGGTGTCAACGGTGCAACCGGTGCCGGTACCGTCAATACCAACAGCAATCCGGCGGATTGGACCGGCGTGAGCAGCCACGCGGAGATATTCCTGGAGCATGCCAGCGCCGGGTATACTTCGCGGCAGATGATGGATAAGGCGGAGACCTTGGTGAACGGGATCGGTTTATGGATCGACCGACGGTTCTGACGGCGTCTGCCTGGGTTGTCACGGGGACAACAGTGCTGCTGTGGCGTGCACCGACGGGTGGCGCGGACACCTGACGCAGGGACGTGTCGCCGAGTCGGTCTGGGAGAATGTGTCAAACGACCTGGCCGGAGGTACCTGCGGCTGGTAACTGTCGGGTTCTGCTCGTTCTGAGATAGAGAACGGGCACATCAACCGAATGGAGGGGAGGCCTGTTTCCCCTCCATTTTTTTCACAGCGCCGCAATTCTTCGGGAGGTGTGTTACACATGGTGCTGACCGTCAGTGGATTATGTAAGCGGTGCTGTGTGTTGAGATTGAGTAATCGAAGAGGGTAATAATTAATGATAGTGAAAGTAACGAAAGTCATGCTTGCGTTTATGCCGGCGATATTCCTGCTCCCGGTCTGCGCCACCGGCTCTGTGGCCCGTGCCGCGGACACGGCGCCCAGGGCCGTTGCCGTCAATGACGTGATCGCGAAAGTGGGTGACCAGACAATCACTTTCAGCGAGATCAATACCGCGCTCAACAGCTCGGCGATCGTAGGGATCTCCATCCCGGCACTGGGCACGCCGGAGCGGGATACGGCGCGGATTGTGCTGCTGGACCGGTTCGTCAGTGCCAACCTGCTGTATCTCGATGCCCTCAAGCAGGGTGTCGACAAGGATCCGGGCTACCAGAAGGCGATCACCCGCTTCTCCAATGCGATCCTGGCCGGTCTCTACCGGCAGCGTATCCAGGCGGGCGACATTACGGTCAGCGAAGAGGACGTGCAGGCCTATTACAAGCAGCACATAGCGCCGGATACGGAACTGACCGATGACGTCCACCTGCAGATCGAGGCAACGTTGCGTCGGCAAAAGTTCCATGAGCGGCTGGCAACGGCCGAGAAGACCTTGCGTGATGGCGTCAAGGTAGTGGTGCACCCGGATAACCTGGCTCTCAAGGGTGACGAGACCCGTGCGGACGACACACCGCTGGCTGAAGTCGGTACAGAGACCATCACCTGGGGTCAGATCAATGACAGGATCATTGCCGCCGGCAAGGGGGCGACGATGGCTGCTACCCCGACCTCTGAGGACAAGGCGCGCCGTGATGCCCTGGAACGCGAGATCGACCTGCGCATTATGCTGCAGAAGGCCAGGACGGCCGGACTCGAGGACGACCCGATTTATAAAAAGCGGGTGGAGGAGTACCGGAAAACGCACCTGATCAATCTGCATCGCGAACAGCTGGCGAAGGATATGGAACCCTCGGCAAAGGAACTCAAGGCGTATTACGAGGCGAACCGGAACCGCTTCGTGGTGCCGGAGGCCCGCAAGCTGCAGATGATCGTCGTCAAAACGAAAGAGGAAGCCGAGCGCCTCAAGGGCAAGATTGAATCGGGTGAGATGACCATGTACCAGGCGGCACGCGATCATTCCATCGCCGCGAATGCCAAGCAGAATCTGGGCGAGGTCGGCTGGGTGAACCAGGGCGACGTAGTGCCTGCGCTGGACCAGGTGATTTTTGCGCTCGGGCCGGGTGAGATCGGTGGTCCAGTGGAGACACCGGCGGGCTGGCAACTGGTGAAGGTGCTCGAGATGAAAGATGCCAGGTTCACTGACTTCGCCGATGATGCGACGCGCAAGTTGACCCGTCGCAAATATCTGCACGAGAAACTGGATGCGTACACGACGGAACTGCGCATGAAAGAGTTCCCCGTAGAAGTTTACCAGGACCGCCTTGTACAGCTCGAGCAGCAGGAGGCGGACATGGTGAAGACGCTGGCCAAGAAGGCGCGGCAACCGGGATCGGTGACCGAGAAGCGCATCAAGGAAATGCAAAAGATGATGAAACCGCCAATCTGAGTCGCGGGGTTTCACACAGAGATCCAATCGGCATAAATGATTCAGATGCTGTTAACACGATCACCCTGCGGAGCGCACAGATAGCACCCCAATGGCAGACAGATGTTACGGATTTTTTTAACGCCACACTGACAGATACTCCACGTGACTGACAGTTGTGACATGTGAAAATGACAAACGCGTCAGGGTTTGATTGGGTATTTCGAGATATGGGTATCCTGCATGATGCGTTTTTATATACCAATGCTATGTTTTACAGTGTGTTAAGGTTTTATAACCTGCGTGCAGATATTTTGGTATGTATCTTGCCTGTTAATTAAGAATCAAACGTCATGATCGATGATCACGTGATTGGCGGTTTCCAAGAACCGTTCTGAGAAGTTCAATAATTCGAAATGAGGAGGATGGCAATGAGAATGTTTAAAGGAATAACGGCCGGGTTGGTGTTTGCTGCTGTGCTCTCAGCCTGCGGTGGTGGGGGCGGCGGAAACAACAACAGTACCAGCTCACCTACCACACCCCCTCCCACCGAAACGGTCCCTCTGCTTTCGGGCACGGTGACCAACAGCGTGACGAAACAAGGGGTGGCGGGTGCCAGCGTTGAGCTGAAATCGTCCTCTACGACAGAAACGCTTACCACCGATGCTCAGGGAAAATACTCCAGCAATGATGCCTTGCCTGGCGCGTACACATTGACAGTCAGTGCAGACAATTACACCACCAGCACTCCACAACAGATCAACCTCGTTGAGGGTAGTCCGGCCGTCGTGGATGTGGCACTGGAGCCGACGGCCAAGGTGACCGTATCGATTGAATACTCGGGTCCCGTGGAACCCGGTGCCGCGCTGACCGCGACGGGCACCTATGCCATCCTGGACGGGTCGGAATTTGTCAGTGCCAAGTGGGAACCGATTACGGATAGTGAGGGGATTCCCGAGGGGCTGGAGCCCGCGGTCAGTGACCCGAACAGCACCACTCCCACCATAACGATGGACAGCGCCAGCGACTATGCAGCGTATCTCGTCCAGGTGCTGAAGAACCCCCCGATCACCAAGGCCGATCTGCCGCCGGACCTCAATCTGCAGCCGATCAACGAGATTCAGAAGGGTATGCAGAACCGCAACCAGGCGGTGGCGATCGATCCCATGGCAATGGAGAAGGCGGACGGAGGTCCCGTTGAAGTTCACGGTCACGACGAGTTCAGGCACGTATTCGTCTCAAGTCGAACCTGTGAAACTGCCCTGGGTCGTGAACACCGGCGTGAGAACCGTGCCGGTGGGTGTGCCAGTTCTGTTATACGCCAAGGATAATGCGAACTACCATTGGGAAATCACGCAAAAGCCTGTCGATTCCAACGCAACACTGACTGGCGCCGACACACAGACTCCCTGGTTCACACCCGATGTGGTCACCAACGCAAGTGCAAGCCCCTCCTATCGGATCCAGGAGATGAATGGTTCCGGCGCGGACCTGGAGATTCATGTTGGCCGTTATCATGGGGTGATAGATCCGCTCCTCACCCTGGATTCCGTAAATTTCGGCGACGGACGGCCTGTGGCTGATCCCAATTGTACGAACTGCCATACCGTAGGTGGCGCGGCGCCGGCCAACTTTGACCTATGGCGGAATACCGGCCATGCCGAGGCCTTTAGCCAGGGAATTACTACCAACGGTCATTTCGGCGAGTCCTGCTTTGGCTGTCATGCCGTCGGTTATGAACGGGACAACGCCGGTGGTATCGACGACATGCCCAGTTACGATGCGTTTGTGAATACACTGGTCAGCGCGCAGCATGAAACTCCTCCTGCGATTGCGAATCTGTGGACGACCACACTGAACGATTATCCGGACGTGGCACGGAAGTCCAACGTTCAATGCGAGAACTGCCATGGTCCGCAGTCCTATACCTCGGCTCATCCCTATGACTCGGATGGCTCGGTTGACTCGCGCGTCAAACTCGGCTCGGAAGTCTGTGGTTCCTGCCACGGCGAACCGTCCCGGCACGGCCGTTACCAGCAATGGCTGCTCAGCAACCATGCCGACTACAATCTTGCCACCGAACGCGGGACTGGGAGTTCTGCCGGGAACTGTGGCCGCTGCCACTCCGGAAACGGCTTCGTGGCCTGGAACCAATTCGCATTCAATCCAGCCGATGAGGTTGATGTGACCTGGACCGCGGATACGGTCGTTCCGCAGACCTGTGCGACCTGTCACAACCCGCATGACACCGGCACCACCAGCGGCAGCGTCGACACCAACGCCAAGGTGCGTATTATGGGGGACACCAACATTCTGCTCGCCGGCTTTCAGGCGACCAATGTCGGTAGGGGGGCGACCTGCATGACCTGCCACAACTCGCGTGGCGGCGTCCAGGTACCTACCTCGGTTAATCCGACCGGCTGGATCGGGCGCAACGACGCGACCTGGAGTTTGCTTAGCGACAGCGAGAAGACCGGTGGACCGCACCACGGCGTACAGGCTGATCTGATCATGGGTCAGAATGCCTACTTCTTCACGCCGGGTGAGCTGGTGCGCGGCAAGCATTCGCTTCTCCCGGATACCTGCATTGCCTGCCATATGGAAAAGACACTGCCGCCTCCTGCGCTGTCCTTCATGTCGGAACCGGGCACTAACCATACCTTCGCCGCGGACCCGAACATCTGCAGCGATTGCCATGGTTCCGGCAGCATCACGGCGGACAGCATCGACTCGATCATTACCGCGGACATGGATAATCTGGCGACCGCGTTGGGCGCGGCCTATATGCGGGTGATGGCGGATCACTATCCGGTCGCAGCGGGTGGTGATTGCAACCCTGCCGATGGCACTCCCGGCCACGAAATATCGGGCGTAACCTGGAACTATGGTGGCCACAGTGGCAGCACCCTGGACATCACGGTGTCTGACGGCAGCAGCTGCACCGGACGCAGCCTGTCGAGCATTACGGTGGACGGTGGGCCACAAACCCTCCTGGATACCGTGCTCATCCCGGCCAATGGTGCCGAAGCCTTGCTCAAGGCACGCTGGAACTACGGCTTGCTCTATGAAGACGAGACGATTAATGGATGTCCCGCCGAAGGCGAGCCCGGCTACGACCCCAACTGCACTCCGCCTCACACGGCTCGGGGTGTCCATAACCCGGACTTCAGTACCAAGGCCCTGACCCGCGCCACCGACGCTGTGAATGCAGTACCGGTTGCACCATAACTGACCGTCGTCACCGCGCCCTGACGGGCGTGGTGACGGCACTATCACAAGGGGTACCATTGGTACCCCTTTTTTTTCTGATTCCTCAGGAAATAGCGTATTGTCGTGGACCTATCCCGCGTCCTGATCGTGTTCTAAACAATCACGATGGGACATGGAGTCCCGTCAAAACGAAGCGGGAGGGGGTCCGGGACGAAGAACACGGCAGCATGGGCTGAGCGGTGCAAAGCCCAACGTCAGCGACGCAGGGTCTGGCACTGTTGCGATTCACCTTCGCCCAATCCAACCTGCGCTGTTATGCAGTTACAGATGCGGAGTCTGTTTTTTAAATATATTCAGAATGGAGTATCAGTCGTGAAGAAGATCATTCAGATTGTCGTGATCGGTGCATCCCTGTTGATTGTAAATCCCGCCGTCCAGGCCTTCGACGCGGGGGTGAGCGTCTATAACAGCAAGTGCATCATCTGTCATGGTAGTGGGGCCTTCGGCGCGCCGAAGCTTGGGGACAAGAAAGCCTGGGCGCCGCGTATCGCCACGGGCATGAATGCCATGCTGGCCAATGTCATCAAGGGCAAGAAGGACGTCATGCCGCCGATGGGCACTTGTGCACCGAGTGCTCCGAGTCGGACCTGGTCTCCGCCATCGAGTTCATGGTCTCGCGGAGCCAGTAGCAAACGAGGGGATGGTGCTGCATCAACATGCAATCCTGATTATTGGCAACGGAACCACGCGGAAAAAACACGGAAGACACTAAAATCACCAACGTATATTCCGTGTGTTTCCGTGGCCAAGGATGCGTTAATGCAGATGACCTGCCGCAAGTAAGTGCCATTCAGAAAAAGGGGGAATTGGATTTTTTCGGTCCGTGGCGCCACGGACGGGATGGGGTCTGAACGTTAGTTCGCCTGCCGGTTATCCGTCCGGGAGCTGCCGAACATCCCCTCGATGGCCTGGATGATCTCCGGGGCATCCCAGTTGCGCGGGCCGTAGGCCACATAGCGGATATGGCCCCGGGGATCGATCAGGAAGCTGGTCGGGTAGATATCGATCCCCCAGCCGAAGGCGGTCTTGCCGTCGCGGTCCAGCAGCAGGGGAAAATGAATCCCGAACCTGTCGGCGAATTTCCATACCGTGCCGGGCGCCTCCTGTTCGTTGACGGCGAGGAGTATGAAGGGTTTTTCTTTCATGGTTTCCTGCAGGCGCTGCAGGCTGGGCATTTCCTTCACGCACGGCCCGCACCAGCTGGCCCAGAAATTCACCAGCACCACACTTCCGCGGTAGTCCGCCAGATCATGGAGCTTGTGTCCCAGATCCTTAAGAGACAGCGTGGGCGTCTGTCCGGTGTCCTGGTAGGGTTCCAGCTGGCCCGCCGTTGCCGGGCAGGACAGGGACATCAGCAGCAGTAAACCGAGCAGGGATTTCATCAGCGGTGATCCGGGTGTTGCGCGTAGCGCGTGCGTTGGGATTGTCCTGCCTGACCGCGCGTTCCACTTCGTCAGCCGCGCCGACAGCGGTGGGATCCGGCGCGCGTACTGAGTTGCATCGGGGTGTTTCATTGCGAAGGGCTGGCAGGACATATGAATACCGGGGTTGTCTACGGGTTGCGTGCGCCACACTGAAGGTGATTGTTTTACCCTACCGCACATGAAGACTTCCCACAATCAAAACACGCCGACACGGAAATATACCAGAGCATGGATGTTGTGCATGTACGGTCCGAGATTTTCCGTGTGGTTCCGTGGCCTGTTTTATGGTTAGATTGACGACATCTCATTAAATATGTGCCCTTCGGCCAAGAGGGGATTTATGCAGCGTCTGGATAGACAAATGTTTATGCTGAAGCGAATCGTGTCCTGGCATGTACTTGTGACGATTACCGGCATCCTCCTGCTGGCGCTGGGGGCGCGGGCCGCCCTGGCCGACGATTATATGTCGGAGGCGATGACGCCGGCCGAGCTCAAGGCCCGGCTGGGCACGCCCCGGGCGCCGCGCCTGGTGGACCTGCGTACGCCAGTTGAGTTCGCTGCCGCGCATGTGCCGGGCGCCGTCAATGTTCCCGTCAAGGAACTGGAGAAGCGTCTAGACGAGGTCCGGCCGGCCAAGGGGCAGGACCTGGTCATCTACTGTCTCGACGGAAACCGCACGCGACAGGCCGAACCCGTGCTTTACTCGCACGATATCGACAATTTCTACCACCTCGAAGGCTCGCTCGAGGGTTGGCTGGCAAAAGGCTATCCGGTCGAAAAGGGCGGTGCGACCAAAAAGACCTGGTAAGCCGGACGCTGCGCTTCGCGGGCTTGCCGCTTCCTGCATATCCAGCCGCCTCGATCCACTATCGCAACGCTAATGAAGATAACGCTATCTCGAAAAAATCGAAATCAACCCTCCGCAGGAGCGGGCCCGAGAGCGCCCGGCGACATTTATGCGAACAGTTAATCCAGTCAAGCCATCATCCGCATCCAGGCCCCGGGCAGTGTGTTCCGCGCGCGGGCATGCGACATGCCGTTCGAGCCGGGTTTCAGTATCTCTCGCCCTGCTCACGGGGTTCGGGTTTCTCCTGGCCGGTGGCATCTCGGGAACGGCAACGGCCTCCCAGTTCACCCCGCCCAGCCTGGAAGGCTACACCCCGACGAAGGCGCGTGAGGCCGACGGTGATGGCAATGGCGTCAAGGAGACGCATATCCAGAACTATGCCGACGCGGCCGGTGACAGCATCTTCAGCATGACCACCAAGGGGCGTGTGTGGGCCTGGAGCCTGGAGACGAAGGGTGATTCGATCAACGGAACAAAGAACTATGTCATACGCGACAGCGACTGCGACGGCGTGTTCGATGAAGTCTACGGTCTGGACGACAAATTCACCGTGCCCGACTGCCTCAAGTAGCATCGCCCGGTCCACACAGGTTTTCGCTGCTGACCGCATCGAAGAGGTGCAGGCGGCGGCTGTCGATCAGCAAGCGCAGTGGCTCGCCTACGCGTACGCGGCTGGCGGGATCGACGCGGGCAGTCAGCGCCAGCCGGTCGGCGCGCGCGCTCACGATCTCCGCTGCGGACGGGAGTGAGGGCCGGTGCGCGCCGGTCCCCGGGAGGGCGCCGTAGACGAAGAGGTCCGATCCCAGCCATTCCGATACCTCGACGGTCATTTCGAAAACCGCGCCGGCCTCAGCCGCGTCGCCGTTCAGATCCGCGTCCCGCAGGTGCTCCGGCCGGATGCCGGCAATCAGCCGCTGCGGCTCCCGCGGCAAGCACTGCCGCAGCGCCGCCGGCAGGTCCAGTTCGACCATGGGCAGCCGCAGGCGATCGCCCTGCAGCTCGGCCGGCAGGAAGTTCATGGCCGGCGCACCGATGAAGCCGGCGACGAACAGGTTGCGCGGATGATGATAGAGCGCCTGCGGTGTGCCGATCTGCTGCACCTCGCCCCCGCGCAACACGGCGATGCGCTCGCCCAGCGTCATGGCCTCGGTCTGGTCATGGGTGACGTAAACGGTGGTGGTGCCGAGCCGGCGCTGCAGGCGGGCGATCTCGGTGCGCATCTGGCCGCGCAGCCTGGCGTCGAGATTCGACAGCGGCTCGTCCATCAGGAAGGCCGCCGGCTGGCGCACGATGGCCCGTCCCATGGCCACCCGCTGGCGTTGTCCGCCGGACAGGCTGGCGGGTTTCCGCCCGAGCAGCGCGCCGAGTTCCAGAATGGCGGCGGCCTGCTCCACCCGCCGGTCGATTTCCTCTCCGGACAGTCTGGCCAGCTTGAGGGGGAACGCCAGGTTCTCGCGCACGGTCATGTGCGGGTAGATGGCGTAGCTCTGGAATACCATGGCCATGTTGCGCTGCCGGGGATCGAGCGCCGTAATGACCTTGCCGTCCACCCGGATCTCTCCGGAGGTCGGGTTCTCCAGGCCGACGATCAGGTTGAGCAGCGTGGACTTGCCGCAGCCCGAGGGGCCTACCAGGACGAAAAACTCGCCGTCCTGGATGGTGAAGCTGGTATCACGCACCGCCACCGTGCCGTCGGCGAATCGCTTGCTGATGTGTTCCAGGGTGATCTCTGACATGGTGTCGAATTATCCCTTGACGGAATGGTACTTACTTAACGGATGTGATGCCTGCTGACACCCATATGGCCACGGAAGCACACGGAAGACACGGAAAGAAGAGCGTATATTCCGTGTTTTTCCGTGTGCTTCCGTGGCTATTCATCACGCTTTGTGGTCATCCATAAAGAAATAAATTCACGCAAGCCGCAAAGCCGCAAAGCCGCAAAGAGCGCAAAGTGTTTAATTGTTTTCACTTGAATTTCTCTGCGTGCTTTGCGTCTTTGCGGTGAATATGGCGTTTATGGATGAACTCTGACCAAGTGCCTTTAGCCCTTGACGGCACCGGCCGTGAGGCCGGCGACGATGCGTCGTTGAAAAGCCAGCACCATGATGACGATGGGCACGGTGACCACCACCGAGGCGGCTGCGATGGCGCCGGTCGGCAGCTCGAAGCGCGAGCTGCCGGTGAAGAAGGCGAGCGCGGCGGGGACGGTGCGGGCGTGGTTGGTGGAGGTCAGCGCGATGGCGAACAGGAAATCGTTCCAGGCGAAGATGAACACCAGGATGGCGGCGGTGAACACCCCCGGGGCGGCCAGCGGCAGGATGATATGACGCAGGGCCTGAAACGGCGTGGCGCCGTCCACCCGGGCGGCCTTCTCCAGATCCCAGGGGATTTCGCGGAAAAAGGCGGCCAGGGTCCAGATCGCCAGCGGCAGGGTGAAGGTCATGTAGGGGATGATCAGGCCCGGCCAGGTATCGAACAGGCCCAGCATCCGCCACAGGTTGAACAGCGGGCCGATGATGGCGACGGGCGGGAACATGGCGATCGCCAGCGCCAGGCCCAGCACCAGTCGTTTCCCGGCGAACTCCAGGCGCACGATGGCGTAGGCGGCAAACACCGCGAGCAGCACCGCGAGCGCGGTGGCGATCAACGCGATGCCGATGGAGTTCCACAGCGCCGCGGGAAACTGGCCATCCTGGAAGATGGCCCGGTAGTGCTCGAGGCTGATGTGGACCGGGAAGAACCGGTGATCATTGAGGTCCGCCGCGCGCTTCAGCGACAGCGAGACGATCCAGGCCACCGGTACCAGGGCGTAGACGACCACGAGGAGGCTGCCGCCGCCCTGGAGGATCCGCTCCAGCCGGTCGTCCCCGGCGGGCATCATCGCCCCCCTCCCGGCCGGTCGAGCGCGGCGCCGAAGCCCTTGATGAACACCACCGCGATGGCCGCCACGCACAGGAAGATCAGCACCGAGACCGCCGAACCCAGCCCCAGGTTGAGGCGCACGAGGAGCGTCTCGTAGCCGAGCATGGACACGGTCCCGGTGTCCTGCGCGCCGCGGGTCTGGATGAACACGGTATCGAAGATACGGAAGGCGTCGAGGGTGCGAAACAGCAGCGCCACCAGGATAGCGGGTTTCATCAATGGCAGCGTGATCCGGTAAAAGCGCTGCAGCGCGCCGGCGCCGTCCACGCGGGCGGCCGCCAGCAGATCCTGCGGCACCTGGGTCAACCCGGCGAGCAACAGCAGGGCCATGAATGGCGTGGTCTTCCAGATCTCGGTGAAGATGATGACGAAGAATGCCGAGCCGCGTTCGGCCAGCCATGCCCGATCGAGGCCGAGCAGGGCGTTGACAAAACCGGTGGTGGGGTCGAAGGCGAACCGCCAGGCCAGCGCCGCCACCACGGTGATGATCCCGTACGGCACCAGGACGGCCGTGCGCACGGTGCGGCGGCCGAACACGACGCGGTGCATCAGCAGGGCGAGGACGAAACCCAGCACCAGTTCGACCGACACCGAGCCCACGGTGATGATGAGGGTGTTGGCCAGCGCCTGCCACCAGACCTCCGATGTGAGCACGCTAAGGTAGTTGCCCAGGCCGACAAAGAGCGCGCTCATCGGGAAAGCGCAGGTCGTAGCGAAACAGGGAGAGCCACACGGCATAGAGCACGGGCCAGGCGCTCACCAGCAGCATGGCGGCCAGCGCCGGCGCGCACAGCCACCAGGCCAGCCGGCGCTCGGCGCGGCCGGTGTTCACAGCAGGCCCTCCGAGTGCAGGGCGCGCCTGACCGCCGCGCGCAGCCGCGGCACGTCCCGGTCGGGATCGATGTCCCGCATGGGGTGCAGGGTATGGCTGATGGCGAGCGAGACGTCGCTGTAGAGCGGTGTCACGGGACGCTGAACCGCGTCACGCAAGGTTGCGCGCAGCGTATCGGCGAAGGGGAAGGTCGCGATCACCACCGGATCATCATAGAGGTCGGCGTCCGTCGGAGGCAAGCCGCCGCGCCGGGCGGCGAGGCGTTGCTGGTCGCGCGCGGCGATGCAGGCGGCCGCCTCGAAGGCCAGCCGCGGGTGCCGGGACCAGGCGCCGATGCCGAGGTTGATTCCCCCGAGGGTCACGCGGCTGGGCCGGCCCGCCACGACCTCCGGCCAGCGCGCCCAGCCCATGTGGGCCGCGACCCCGGGGGCGTTCTCCCTGGCGCTGGGCCAGACGAAGGTGTAATTGATCATGAAGGAGGCGTTGCCGCTCTCGAAGGCGAGCCGCGCCTGGTCCTCGCGCTCGGTGGAGAGCGCCGGGTCGGCGGCGGGCGAGGTGGCCAGCCGTTTCATGACCTCGAGGGCCTTGTGCGTGGGTTCGTATTCGAGCGAGACCGCGCCGTTTTCATCCAGCACCGTGCCGCCGGCGGATGCCAGCAGGGAGGTGAAGAATACCGTCAGCCCCTCGTAGCGCTCCCCCTGCGCCTCGATCGTGCCCTTGCTGCCCAGGGATTCGGCCGTTCGAATCATCCCGTCCCAGGTCACGGGCGCCGCGGCGACCCGGTCGGTTCGATACCACAGCAGCTGGGTGTTGGTGGTGAAGGGGGCCGCCCACAGCCGACCCCGGTAGGTGGCGCTTGCCAGTGTCGACGGCAGGCGTCCCTCCCGGGCCCGTCGCGCGGCCTCGCCCTCCCAGGGGAGGATCCAGCCGGCCTGGGCGAATTCCGCCGTCCAGATGACGTCCATGCCGATGATGTCGATGTCATGGTCTCCGGCCGCCAGGCGTCGCACCAGCTGCTCGCGCTGCTGGTCGGCATCGGCGGGCAGCGGCGTCAGTTCAATCCGGTACCTGCCGTTCGCCGCGTCGGTGCAGTGTCCGGCCGCCGCCGCGAATGACCCCGAGGGTTCGTCGAAGACATACCAGTGCAGCACCGGCACGCCCGACTGGCCGGTGCCGTTGCAGGCCGCCAGCGGCAGTGCAAGGAGCACAACTCGAAGCGCCGCGAACGCGCTCAGCCAGTTCTGCAGGCTGTTTCCCGGATGGACGGGCTTGAGGAAATCCATCACACTGTCTCTCTGATTCCGGATGCAGTAGTGGCGGTGCACAGCTTGCGGGAGTGCTCCGGGCGCGCTGCGGCATGTGCTGGCTGTCGCCGGTAATTCAAGGGGCTAACCGTAACATGATCGGGGTGATTTGTGATCCCGGCAAACCGGTTCCCGCTTTCGCGGGCCTGACAGGCCTGATGAAAACTTCCTTTGATCCGGCCGCGGGCCGGGCAATAATGAGCGCTGACTATGAACGAACCCAACCAGCATGATTCCATGGCGGCGCTTGGCGTGGTGTGGATCGACCTTGCCGGGAATCTTTGCCGGCTGCTGGTGGTCTTCGCCCTCATCCCGGCGCTTGCCGGCGGGTACGTCTTCCTGTCGCAGGCCGCGTTGTGGCTGAAATCCGCTATCTGGGTGCCTTTGCCGCTGCTTTACCTGTTCATGGACTTCTGGCCCAGTGTCGGCGAGCGGTTTACACCCGATCAACTCGAGAGGATCAGTGAGTCCGGGGGGGTCTTTCCGGAGCCGCTGTCCCTGATTAGCCATTTGCGCCTGGATGCGCACTATCCCGGTGTGGCGTCGTGGCTGGCTGCACCCGGGACGTCGGGCGGCATTCACAAGCTCACCCGATGGGTACTTGAGTCCCTGCCGATCTCACTTGCATTGATCGTGTCGACGCTGGTCGTGGTCTCCCTGTTGATGCTCTGCTCGGCGGCTGCGAAGAGAAGGGTAAAACGCCTGGATGCGGGCATCAGAAAAGCCGATGATTCCGCGGATGTCCGGATAACAGTCATGAGTCCGGCGGTTCCGCTGCGCGGTTGGCGGGTCCGTCAGGCAAGTCTGTCATCCGAGATCCCGCAGAACACACCCTCCCAGCTGAGGCCGTGCCCCTTGCCGGAATGT
>CAVQCA010000049.1:0-7628 GCA_963710815.1 uncultured Gammaproteobacteria bacterium
TCGGAAGAGTTGCTGGATTCGGTTCACTCCGCCGGCGCCTGCCTGGTGGACATCCGTGAGCTTGCCGGCAAACTTGTCACGCTTTCCGCAGGTGAGTTTGAGGCACTCCTCCTGAGGTGCGTAGACGATGGCGATGACCGGGCAGTGAGCCGGTTATTGCAGGCCTGCGCGTTTAATGGGGTGAAGCTCGATCCTGACGTGCTCTGCCGCTGTATCGGCGTGTGCGAGGAGGTGCTCGATTCAGCGCCCTGTTTCGCGCTGCAGGACGAGAACGCCGTCCAACCGCTGCTGGCCGCGAGCGTCGCCGAGGAGTTGTCTGTGGAGCGGAAGCTCTACGCCGCCCGCCTGGCGGCCGAACTAACCGTCAAGTTCGCTCTGGACCCGCAACCGGTCCGGAAGGTGCTCTGGAAGCAGGAGCATAGTCCGCTGCCACCCCACTACCAGATATTGATCGAGCAGTCGCTGCAGATTCTGGAACACGCCTCAAACCCCGAGCGGCCCCCTATCCCCCACTGGACTGAACTTCAGCTCGCGGATCTCCTTCCCGAACACCGGCCCCGGGCCATCGTCGGCGGCGACTACACGGTGCGACGCCCGATACCCAAACTCGGACGCAATGATCCCTGCCATTGTGGCAGCGGCAAGAAGTACAAGACGTGTTGTTACCGCAAGGATCAGGCATTGTTGCGAGACGCCTCCCAGTACGCCGGCACCACCCGGAGCGAACTGAAGAGCAGACCCGGCCTGGTCGACGATCCGGATGTCATCTACGCCATGCGGGCCTACGAGTTAAAAAGGCTAAAGCCGTCCGAGCTGGGTGAGAACCAGCTGCTTACGGGTTACCAGCGTGCATTGAATTACGGTCTGCGGGAACTCGCCTTCGCTATGCTCGTGGAGTGCGAAAAGCGTCCGGGCGAGCGGGAATTCGACCGCGGGCATTTCGAAGATCTCATCGTTCGGGTTCTGGAAGCGGGCGACCTCGAGCTGGCGCGCAAGATCCGGGATCACTGCGGAGAACACACCTGGTATGAGCCGCAGGCGATCCAGTTCCGCTTCGATCTGCTGGAGAATCCGGAGCGATTCGAACCGCTGGAGCACGAGTGTCGCGCCTCCGTCTCGGGAATCCTGGACGAAGACGGTGAGACCGGGGCAGATGATCCCTTGATCCGCCTCGTCTACGACTGCGCGCCGCTGTATCCCGCGCTGGCCATTGTCTTCGCACGAGCCGCGATAGCGAGCAACCCGGATCGGGAGCTGGACAACGCGGTGTTGCTGGACGTCATCCGTGATGGCCGCCTCGATCTGGACCTGGAACCCTGGAACGATCCGGCGGAATCGCTGTTTGACTGGATCGAGGACCGGACCCAGCGAAAGGAAAAGGCAGCGATCGAGAACGAAGAGATTAAGCGGCTTTCCAGCAAGCTGGAGGCAGCCCGTGCCGCCCTCTCCGAAAAGAAACAGGCATTGCATGAAATGGAACAAACGGTCAAGGAACTCGGAACGAAACCGGAGAAGGCCCGTGAACCAACCATGAAAGCCGACGTCAGGGTGCATGACCCGGAGACGGCCGCGCATCAGGACAGGGAGAAGACACTGCAGCGGTTACGCGTCCAGGTGGCGGGCCTGAAAGCGGAAATCGGCGAGCAGCAGGAACAGCGCGGGCAGTTACGAAAACTGCTGGAGGAGGAGCGCAAGAAGCGCTCGGCGCTATCGATGCAGAGTGCTCCGTCGGAACACGCCGCTCCCGACGAGGAGTCGGCCATCGTGGCGCCCTCGGGCAAACCTACCCTGCCGGACTATACGGACGCTTTCCGAAAGACCTGCGAGTCCCTTCCGCCAACCCTGGCCGCCAAGGCGATTCTGGCGGCCGGGCGTTTCGCTGCCCACGACCATGCGATCTGGCGGCAAACCAAGCCGATCAAACGCCTTCCGGAACACTATCGTATCCGTATCAGCCTTGATTACCGCATGATCGTGCACTGGCAGCCGGGCAAGGTACTACGCATCCTCGACGTGATCCCGCGCCAGGACCTGGAGTCCTGGATCAAGCGACATGGCTGAGGGGCGAGTATAGGCAGTATAAACCCTCTTTACCTCCGCTGAAGCCATCACCTTGCTGGTGTCCGCGCCACCGATCAGCCGTCGATCTGCGGCTTGACGTAGCTTTGACCTGAATTCCAGCGTCGCAGCCCGCCCAACCTCCTGTCTCTGGCGAATTAGTAATTTTCACCTGAAATGGACAACTTGGAAAGTCTTGCTCCTGATGGCTGACTTCCCAGCGGGTACCCCTGACGATAAGGCAAAAATAAAGGGTTGTCCTATTGCGGATAACTCCTTGTTTTTTTCTGTTTAATTATGGCGCGCCCGGAGAGATTCGAACTCCCGACCGCCTGGTTCGTAGTGCTCCATCTGAATCTTTGCATCTTGTTGTAAATATTCACCTTTATGCGACCTCCACTGTCCAATAAAATTGGGCTATTTGAGCTTATTTACCTGTTTCTGAGGTTATTTGGCGCTGTCTATTGGACAGCTAAAGCGATGTCTCTGACCAGCCCTTCCAACCAGGCTATCCTAAATTTATCGGGAAATACCTGAATTCGTTAATTTCGTCTATTGCGTTTATTACGTTCATACGCCATCCTATAACAATTCCAGAACCATTCACTTAAACACGCTGGATTACGAACATGCCTAACACCGCAAAAAAATCCCTCGATGCAATTGCCCCCAGTGAGCAGGATGTGCAACTTGCCGCACAAAGCAGCCGACTGCTGGCCGCGTGCCTGGGACAGGGGGAAACCGCGCGTATCCGCCTGATCGATGGTGAACAAGATATCACCGTGCCCGTTTCAGCCATGCGCTTGTTAATCGACATTCTGGCACATATGGCCCAAGGTGATGCGATCACCCTCGTACCCCATCATGCCGAACTCACCACCCAGCAGGCTGCGGACTTCCTTAATGTCTCCCGGCCTTACCTGGTCAAGCTCCTGGAACAGGGTGAAGTCCCCTTCCGTAAAGTTGGCACCCGACGCCGGGTGCTCTTCCAGGATTTGATGACATACCTCCAGCAATCCCGCCAACAGCGCGCTGAAGCGTTGGATGAATTGACCAAGCAGGCTCAGAAACTCGATATGGGTTACTGAGTGCATGACGAATTTCACGGCGATTTACGACGCCTGTGTACTGTACCCGGCCCCGCTTCGCGATTTCCTGCTTCGGCTGGCGATGACGGAACTTTTCCGAGCCCGCTGGACAGACCGCATCCATGAAGAGTGGATGCGAAGTGTCTTGAATAACAGGAAAGACCTCTCGGCCGAACAGCTCGAGCGAACACGTCAGCTCATGGATCGAGCGGTACCCGACTGCCTGGTAACTGACTACGAGGACCTCATTGTTAGTCTGGAGCTTCCTGATCCTGACGATCGGCATGTGTTGGCTGCAGCGACACGATGCCAGGCCGGTGTCATTGTCACCTACAACCTTGATGACTTTCCCAACGATATCCTGGGGCAATACGGAATCGAGGCGCAACACCCTGATGAATTCATCGGCCATCTGTTGGATCTCGACCCCGGCGCAGTCTGCAATGCCGCCAGACAACAACGTCAGGCACTAAGAAACCCGCCAAAATCTTCCGAGGATTTTCTTGATACGTTATTGCGACAAGGGTTGGCAGGAACGGTTGCACAACTCGAAGACATGATCGACCTCCTGTAGATCCGAGCTGAATCGATATGCCACGAAAAAAGGCGCTATCAAAACGCGTACCCAGACAACGTTCCAAACGGCGAACATCAGCACGCAGTTGGCTCGAAAATCAGTCCAAAGAAGAACTCGTCGATTTCATCCTGGGGCTCGCACAAGAGCATCCACGAATTAGCGAACTCCTCGCTGATCGCAGCAACCTGACACAGGGCAACATCAGCCCGCTTAAGGAGGCTATCCGCAGGGGCATCGAAGCGCTGGAGCCGGACTGGTCGGATGCTGACACGTTCGACGTGGACAGCGACTTTGCCCGTATTGCCGAACGACTGGCTGCACTGCTCGATGCAGGTTACGCAGATGACGTAGTCGAATTAGGTCAAGTATTTCTGCAGCTGGCACCCAAACGTTATGAATACAGTCACTATGACGATTGGGGCATCGCATCCGGTATAGCCGAATGCCTGGATATCATTTTGAAGGCGCTAACTCGATCATCGTTGCCACCCGCCGAACAACTACTGTGGTATATCGATGCTGAACTGAAGGACGAGTACGCAATTCTCGATAATACCGAAGACTTCATCAAAAAGCGGGGGTATAAAAAGGCGGACTGGCAGGTGGTTTCCGAAACTCTGGAAAGTCGTCTACACTCACAAACGGTGCCGGAAGATAATGGCAGATTCTCAGATAATTATAAACGCGAGAACCTGTCACGGTGGTTGCAAACCGCGCTGGAGAGAAGCGGCCGTCAAACCGACATCATTGGCCTGTTGCAACGGGAAGCCCCCATCACCCACTGCTACGATAAATTGGTGTCGGCCCTCCTCACCGCCGGCCGCAAACAGGAAGCACATGACTGGATAATTGAAGGGTTTGCAAAAACCATCGACAAGCTACCGGGAATCGCCTGGCGACTGGCAGAGCAACTGATAGACATGGACAAGCGCGAAAAACGCTACGCCAATATCGCTTCTGTGCTTGCGCTGAAGTTCTTTTACACGCCCGACACCGCACTGTACCGCGAACTGGAAAAAGCGGCCAAACATATCCGCTGCTGGCCAGCCCTACGGGAAGCGCTTCTGGCCTACCTGGAAACCGGGGTGCGTCCCGATATTCAATCCACTAAAATACACAAGACCAGTATCCCCTCCTCCAACTGGCCGCTTCCGCCGTGCGACCTGCTACTGCCCAACTCTAAAAGGGCAACCAATCTTTCCTCCAATACCGATGTTCTCATCCATATCGCCATTTATGAAAAACGACCTGACGATGTGCTGAAGTGGTATCACCTGGGAAGAAAGAATTACTTGTACCACGACACGGATGATTCAGTCGCCGAAGCCGTGAAATCCACGCACCCCGATGAAGCACTGGCTATCTGGAAGCGGGTGGCCGAATGGGAGATCGCCCGCGTCAAACCGGAGGCCTACAAGGTGGCGGCTCCCTACCTGAAAAAAACACACGCACTTTACCGGAAACAAAAACGCGCTGATGAATGGAACAACTATCTCTCGGCCTTAAGACAACAGCACAAAGCAAAGCGCCGATTGATTGAGATACTGGACTCTTTATAAATCCCACCAACAGGAAGTACCCAGACGTGCTAAATCCGGCAACCCTTCGCTCGAACCTCAGTGACGCCGACTTTTTGGAATCCTGTCAGTGACTTGATCACATGTGCCGGTTATACAGTAAAGGTATGTGGCGACAGCGCCTGTCCAATTAAACGGATGTTTTTATCTCTATTGGACAGACACAAAAAAACCGGCCAGACGGAACGCCATAACCGGTTGACTTGTTTACTATAATGGCGCGCCCGGAGAGATTCGAACTCCCGACCGCCTGGTTCGTAGCCAGACCAAGCATTATTACTTACTTTATTAATCAGTCACTTGCGGTGCTTGCCCACCTAATACCGTAGTTGAGTTATCAATCACTTGCACTTCACTGTCACTGGAAGTTAGCACAAAACTAGCACAGTCCTTTTTGCCCACTGAGATATCTCAATTGCCACATGAATAGGAATTCGTCACCCACACCCTTTACGCTGCCTTCAGCTTCACGGTTTTACCAATCCGAGCCAGCATATTAACCAACATATCGATGGTGAACTTGTCGATCTTACCGCGCATCAGGTCACTGATTCTCGGCTGGTGAACACCGAACACCTCTGCGGCTTTCTTCTGGCCCAGCCCTTCATCCTCAATATATGTACGCAACGAAATCATCAGCTCTGAGCGAATTTTCAAATTTTGCGCCATCGCCGGATCGTCCTCCAGCGCCTCAAACACATTGCTATAGCCTTTTGAAATCGTCATTTTCGTTTCCTCTCTTCCGCCAGTGCCTTGTACCTTGCTCCAGCCAAAGCAATATCGGCTTTGCTCGTTCTCCGTGTCTTTTTCTCAAAGGCGTGTAGCACATACACAGCCTCTTCGAACTTGGCGACATAGATCACACGGTATATACCTGCCTCATCTTTAATACGGATTTCGCCAGCCCCTGACCCTACGGTGCTCATCGGCTTCCAGTCGCTCGGCTGCAATCCAGACTGAACATTACTTAGCTCAAAACCAGCTTCTCGACGTGCACCTGCCGGGAAATTCTTGAGGTCATCCAATGAACTGCCCACAAAGCGCACGTCTTTCATGGCACAATTATATATGACTTTATATTTATATCAAGTTTTATATAATTATTCCTGTCCTCCGCAATTATTCCCCGACAACACGTTTACCCCGATTTTACGGAGAAGTTTAGTAAAGGATAGAGGGATCGTTGTATGCTGAGTCAATGGAATTGTTTTCTCTGATCATCAACCTGGCGGCTGAACTCGCCAAGCTCGCACGGACGCTGTTGACCGATGGCATACGTTTCATGGCCTTACTTGCACGATCCCGCGCTGCCTTGGCGGCTGAAAACTTATTTCTCCGAAAACAACTCGCCTTCTACCAGGAACGCAAAATCAGACCGCGACGCTTCGACAACGTCACGCGGTTTATGCTGGTGCTGCTTTCACACGGTTTCGCATGGCAAGATGCACTGGTGAATGTCACGCCAAAGACCTTCATCGGCTGGCATGGCGCAGGATTTCGCCTGTTCTGGCGCTGGAAATCACGGCCAGGCCGGCCACGAATACCGGCCGAACTGCGCGCGCTCATCCGTGAAATGGCTCTGAGTAATCCGTCCTGGGGCGAGGAGCGCATTGCCAATGAGCTGTTGCTCAAGCTCGGGATCCAGATTTCGCCCCGTACGGTACGCAAGTACGTCCCCAAACGCCCGCGGGGACAGCCGCGTGGCGATCAACGCTGGTCCACCTTTGTTCGCAATCATGCGTCGGCGATACTGGCCTGTGACTTCTGTGTTGTCGTGACGGCAACGTTTCGGCTGCTCTACGTATTAGTGGTTATCGAACACCAGACCCGACGGATTGTGCACTGCAATGTGACAACCCACCCCACTGCAACGTGGACACTGCAGCAATTGCGAGAAGCCATCCCCTCGGACCATCACTACCGTTTTCTCATCCATGACGGCGATGGTATTTTCTCGCCCCAGCTCGACGGATCCATTACACACATGGGACTGCGCGTACTCAAAACGCCACCTCGAAGTCCCAAGGCTAACAGCCTCTGTGAACGGGTCATCGGTACGCTACGCCGAGAATGCCTTGACTTCGTGATCCCACTGACTGAAAACCACTTACGCATCGTTACAAAAAACTGGGTCGCACATTACAATCGAGGTCGGCCCCACACCAGCCTTGGGCCAGGCATCCCGGATCCGCCAGTCGATCTTCCTGTCACTCCACACGAACATCGGCATCGGATTCCGAGCCACTGTAAGGTTGTAGCTCACCCTGTCCTGGGTGGATTACACCACGAATATCGCTTGGTAGCGAAGGCTGCATAATTTTTGCGGAT
>CAVQCA010000050.1:0-10406 GCA_963710815.1 uncultured Gammaproteobacteria bacterium
TTTCGACGGGTGGGTACATAGTCCATCTGTGTCTGCGACTTGAGTTCGGCGAAGACACCTTCCTGAGCACCACGTCCATTGTGGAAGCTCAACGCCTTCTTGGCCGAGATTGGTTTGTTGGTGACGATCACCTTGAAGTCATAGCCATATTCGTAGGGGATGAACAGATCCAGCTGGACCGCGCCCTTGTATTGTTGCCGGTTTTGGTTTCGGACAAAAACGAAGCGGTAGCGATCCTCCCAGCTCGAGGGCTTCCAGTTCGCTTCGAAGAAGCTGCATTGTCCGGTGAGCTGGCGCCAGCGTTTTCGACTCTCGATCAACGCCTTGAGGGCGGCAAAGCGTTCAAAGGGCACGCTGATGGTGAACTGAACCCCTTCGGTGTCCAGCATCCGGACGATGTCATCGCTGAAAAAAGCGCTGTCCATGCGCGCCTCGACGATGCAGCGAGGCAAAATCGCCTTGATTTCCCGCACGCAGGCCAGGATGAAGGCCTTGGCACCATTGGAATCATGCACGTTACCGGGACGATGCCAGACATCGAGGACCTGTCCGGTCTGGGCGATGGTGCAAAACAGGGGATAGTAACTGCGTTGCCCTTTCTTCTTCCGGTTAAAGCCGACGGCCGTGCCTTCGGCGAACCGGCCAGTCGACAGTACCGAGCCGTCGAAGTCCAGTGTGATGCGCGCAAGCCCCAAACCGCCGAGCTGATCCAGAGTCCGTTGCCGGCTAAGGCGACGCAGATGGGTGACACTGGTGTCATCCAGTCCCGCCAATGTCCGACTGACGGTAGCCACATCCGGCAGACGTTCCAGCCCCAGCAGGCGGCGCACCATGGGGTCGTCCTGGTAGTAGCGCATATCCTGAAGCCGGCGGTAGCCCAGCAGAAGATGTACGATCAGCATCAACACCACGACGCCATGACCGAAGATCGGGCTGACCCTCAGGTGGCGGAAACACCCGGCCAGTTGCCGCTTCAGTCCAATGCGGGAAAACAGGGACTGGTATACCACCAATCCGGCGAACGAGGTCAGTCGCTGATCCTCGAATTTGATCTCGGGAATGCGGTGAGTTTTACGATGAATGGCGGCTTTGCTACACTTCATGCGAACGGTCTCCGTTGGTTTATTGGTTCGGTGTGGTGCCACCAATTCTACCAACTCAGGGACCGTTTTTTTATGGCCGGAAACCCTTTCCTTGCATCTGTTTACTGTGTTTTCTGGACTTCACTTTTGGTGAGGTCAAGCTGTAGAGTCGCCGCATACACCAGAGCCTATCAATAGAGCTGTTTTCTTGAAAAACGTCGACGAATTTATGCAACTACCGGGTAGACGCAGAGGCGAAATCGGATTAACTCATCGAGTTGGTCCGGGTACTCGCGGGTGAACTGTAGTAAAAAGGGGTCAGAACAGAAGAATAGGGGGGGCAGAGCACAAGAGTTAATTGTGCTCTGACACCTTTTTCTAACTCCCACCCAGTGCAGCTTGCACCTTCTTCAGTGTGTCGAGGTTTTGTTGTAAACCGCTGACATTTTTCTCCATGTCGGTTATTGCCGAACCGAGTTGAGTAACGCTTCCGAGTGCACCGCCGCTATCCTTCGCTTTATTGAGCATCTGTTCACCGAATTCTCCCAACTGAGCATTCGCACTCTGTTGGGAGATCAAACCGCAGAGGAAGCCCGCCGAGAAAATAGCTGAAATGAAACCGATGCGTACGCTGTAAAGCCGCGCCTTGTTTGACATGTTAAGACTCCTTTCCTGTTGGTGATGTACACCACCGATCTCCATTATTCTCAGCAGAAATCTGTGGCAACCATTCTGAGCATAAGATACGAACGGCGATTGTCAATCCACAAGTTGATTGGTGTCAGAGCACATTTTCCCATCAGATCGGATGCCAGCAGGGTGGGCTACCTGTGCTCGATAAGCATCCCGCGGCGCCATGGCTTCGCCTAACCCTGAACCGGGTAAGCGACGACCAGGTTGTATTTCTTGTCGAGACGACCACCTGCATGGATGGTCCGTCGGCCCGATCCGAAATCGATGTACGACAAGTTGAGGCGGGATAGCCAGGGGTGGTCCAATTGCTCGGCGGCATGCATGAACAGCCATTTGGTCTTCACCGAGGTGCAGCTCTCCAACAGCCGTTGCACTACCTGAGGGCACAGCGAAGTCAACGACTCCATGACCTGCAGAGCCTCCTCGTATGACCGGCGATTGGGGGACGAGGTACATTATTTCAAAGGCGGCCCGCTCGAGTGTCGCGACTTCGAGTTCGATCCCCTCGAACTTGACCATTGAGGTAGCCTTGTTCGGTTTGGTGAAAACGTTGGTCGTAACGAGCGTCACCAGCGACGACCACTGGTGACTCGCGAACCACGCCGGCAGCTTCGTTCCAGCGTTGCCGAAGAGGATGTTGGTCCGACCGTCGGTGAAGCTGAAAGTACTGACCGCGAGCGTCAACAGCCGCATGATGGAGGAATTTTTCGCCACACCATGATCGCGAACAGCTATCGGTGATGAGTCGATCTTCTTGCGGCTGGTCTCAACCATCGGCTGCAACCGTGCCAACGCCTCCGGCGCACGGCCGAGTCCCGGCTGAGCGGCCGGGCCTCCGACTCAAGGCGAAGGGGGTTACACAGAGCGGCATTCGTAACGCACCACGTCGGGATTGTCCTCGGTGGCCGGTGCACCAAGGCCGATCAGGCCATGTCCCCAAAGCGGCAACACCTCGCGACGCAGATACAAGGCCTGCCGCTCATGGGTCAGCACATAGGTGCCATTGGTACTGGTGTCCACCAGCACGAACTTGCCGCGAGTGAACTCGATGGTGGCGTGATTTCTGGAGACCGGTGAAGCGACCACCACCAGGCTGTTGTCCGGGTCACGTCCAATACTGAAGCCGGCGCCCGGCGAGTTGATGAGGTACGTTTTATCGGTATAGCGCAATCGGAGCTGCGAGGAGATCTCGGGCACGACAGTGGACGATGTGAACATCGTGGTGACCGTGTCCTGGCGCCAGAGCAGATCGTAGATCACAAATGACTCCTGCTTCCCCTTGACACGGACTTCATCGAAGCGGCGCGTGAGGCGCTGCAGATCTGCCCGGAGATTGTTCACCAGCTGCTCGCTGACGATGATCTGCCGACCCTTGGCAATGGCTGCCATACGCGCCGCGACGTTGATCGAGTCGCCGAACATGCGTCCGTCTTCGATGATCGCAGGGCCGCAGTGCATGCCGATCCGTACCGACATGGAGACCCGTTGCGTGTTCGAGTAATGTTCGATCTGCTCCTGAATGCAGCAGGCGCACAGCAGCGCCGTGTTGACATCATCGAACCGGCACATGACTTCGTCGCCGACCACCTCGACCACCTCGCCGCCGCGCTCCACCACTACACGGGCGATTTCCGCCTCGACGGCCGTCACGAGTTGCTTGGCAACATCATCGCCTTCCGTCTCGTACAGCCGGGTGCTGCCGACGATATCGACGAAGGCAATGGTGTGTATCGTCGGGCTCGGGAGCGGCATCATTCCGCCACAAGAGCGCTCGCGTGATGAATCCGTCGCCGAATGGTGCAACCCGGCTGCGCTACCACATGGGTGGCGCCGGCGTCCGGGTTGACGGCAGTGCGCAACGGTTGCACAGGCGTCATTTGCGTGGATCTCCTCTCAACTCAGGAGCTGTATTGCACGGGTGTTCGACGGTTCATGAATTATTTTGTTGCAGCGCATCCCGTGAACCGTTGTACCCGGTATCGGAATCCAAGCATAGGAAACCAGCTCCACACTGTCCAGTCACACCGAACCGCGGCGGATTGAAGTGGTCTGCTAATTCCGGACACCAGGTGAAGCGATCGCGCGGGATTCCGGCGGCTAGGAGCCTGTCGGATTCAGGATTGATCTACTGCGCAGGCGGGAGAGCGGCCCATAGTTCCCCGATATTTCGTTGCATAGAACCACTATGCGCCTCGATATCGTGAACCTCTGTGCTCGCTCTCCCACCATGCTCGCTACGATCACCTAAATCCGACAGGCTCCTAGAGCGTTTTCTCCAGCGCGAGCAGTGCTTCCTTTCGCGAGAGCGCGATCTGCGCGCACGCCTTCGTCACCACGCGTACCATTTGCCGATCAAGCCCCTTGAGGAAGTCGCGGGGTGCAAGTTCCCCTGCGAACATTTTCTTCGCCTGCTGCACTGCGCGAGCGATGCCGTCGTCGCCCAGGCAGCGGTAAACAAAGGCGGTCAATGGCGAGTTGGTCAGATCGCTGCTCGATTCATTAGCGCGCCCGCCTTCCAGTACGGCCAGCAAGGGCGAGTTCGGGCGCTCGATGCCGGACGCCAGGGGCAGAAAGTCCTCCACCCGGTCGGCTTTGCCGTGCCGGCTTCTGATGTCCCCCAGGAACATCGACACCGGACCATCGCCGCCGGTCACAAGCGCCAGGGCCTCGACCAGCCCGATTCCGAGTAATTTCGCGCCGAGATAGTCGCCGGCAAATCCGAGATTGCGCCTCGCTGCCGCGCACAGAGCCGAAAACTCGGCCGCATTCGGAGTATCCCGGTAGCTGTGGAAGACGTGATCCGGATTGAGCGTACCCAGGAATTTTTCCATCCGCAAAAGCGCGCCGCGGTAATCCTGGATCGAATAGATGCCAACCGCGGCCAGCGGTGCGTTGGATTCCTCGATCAGCAGCCACGTAGTCGACAGAAACGTGCTGGGATCCGGCTCGGAAAAACTTGCGACATCGCGATTCGCAAGCACCACTGCATCGGTAACGACCCTCACGATACCCGCTTCGTCGAATGGGATGCCCGACGACCGGCTCACCGCGCGTACGCGGTCCGCCAGCACATCCATCGTTCCCCGTCCGTCCGGGCCCGGCTCCACGAAACGGTACCGTCGCCTCGATGCAACTCACGATGGCGATCAGCTCGCGTAACGGCAAATGCGATTGCAGCATCCTGGCCGCCACCACTGCGCTCAGGAACTCGTTCATCCCGCCATAAAGGGGCAGCGTCTGACCCGCCTTGAACCCGAAGATGCCCGCGCAAACCGAGAGCCCCGTATCACCGTCATCGATCGATCCGAGCACTACCCCGTCCTTTTCGCTCCGTACCACGCGGGTCAGCAGCACATCGGCCAGGCGCGGCAAGCCCCCGTCCAGTTGGTAATAAACCAGATCGTGAAACAGCGTCGCCAGCGTCTGCCGCGGATTCATCCCCTCGCACATGTCGAAGACGTGAGCCGAGGTGTGGTAGACGCGCCGGCCCTGGTCCATGGAATTGTGTATCAGCATGGCCAGCCGCTCGACTTCCGCCATCGGCACATCGGCGGACATGGCCTTGAAAGCCTCCGAGAACAGCGTAATGAAATGGTTGATGGTCGCGATGGTCATGACTGGCCTGACGTTGTGGTAATGATGGATCGGGCGGTCGGGCAGCGAGGTTGTCATCCACACCCAATGCCTTGGCGGTATGCTCAATTACTACTATCGTGAAGCGGCTTGAAAGTACACGATCCACTTATTGCATCACACGGGGCCAGAATTTGACACTTCGTACTGAAAATCCCCGTGTCGGCAGTTCGATTCCGTCCCTGGCCGCCATTTAACTCGAATGCTTGCGATTAACCTCGTGTTGCTGTGTTGACGTTACTGTGACAGTTTCGAACCATGGATCCCGGCTCGCCACGCATCGCTCGCAAGCATTCGCCGGCCAGGTGCGCATAGCGTACGTACTCAGACCTGAATCCAATGGCCCCTGAACCTCTGCGAGTTACTCAGGGATCATAATTCCTTGATTCGGATATTGCGAAACTGCACCACTTCGGTGTGACATTGAATTCCGATATAACCTTCGTCGCGCTTGGTTTTTCCGACTGCCTGTGCATCGACTGACAGCAGGTTCGGGAACTGGCCTTGAGACACCAGCTGCCCGTTCAGCCTGACTTCAATGCTCGCGCCCTGCAGCTTGATCTCGCAACTGTTCCAGAAGGTCGATTTGCCCGAGTCCCGTGGCTGCATGACTTTTGCGGCCCACAGCCGGGCGGGAAAAACCCCGTAGACCGCACCCGTCTTGTGCAGGGGAGAGCCGTACACAGCGTTCTCGTGATCGTATCCCTGCTCGTCTATCTGAACTTCAATGCTTGAGTCATAGAAACCTGTGTCGAGCACGGCCGGTTGCGGCATGCGCAGGAAGATACCTGAGTTGGCTTCCATGTCGTAGGCCTTCCAGTCCAGCCTGAGTATGAAATCCCTGAACATACTGGTCGAGTACCAGATCACGCCCAGGGCGGGCGTCGTGTTATCAACGCCGGCCCCGAGGACGGGGTAAGCCTCGCCGGCGACATCAAAGAAGTTTTGACTCCCGCCCGGGACTATAGTCCAGCCGTCACTGTCGAAGTTCCCGCTGTACAGGGTTTGAAACCCCGCCTCGTTGCCCAGGAACTCGGCCGAGGTATAACGATCGATGATCGACCGGGCGATCTTCCGTGAGAGGGCCATGCCGGTCAGGGCCGGATTGGCTGAACCCACGCTGGGGAAAAGCGATTGATCGACACAATAGGCATTGGCGACATGATGGAAGCGACCGTTTGTATCGGTGACCGATTTGGTGTAATCCGTGCCCATCCAGAGCGTTCCCGCTTCATGATAGGTCGTGCCGATGCCATCGGGTCCTCCACTCACGACTTCGACCGGTGACGCGTCACCTTGCGGTCGGGTGATTTCCAGATTGCCGTTCTGGATGCTGAAATCGGGTGCATGCAAAGGGGCCGGTGGTGGTCCCGAGATATTCAGACCATCCGCGGCAAAACGTGCCGTGTGACAAGGACAGTTAAAGGTGCCGTCAGCAACAACCCAGTCGACAAAGCAGCCCTCGTGGGTACAGGCGCCCTCGAACACCCGGTACTGGCCACCGAAGCGACCGATAAAAAAGCGCCCGCTCGGCGTATCTTCCCTGTGGAAGGAGTTGTCCGGGATGACATTGAGGGGGACCTGTGCCAGCACCTCGATGGTCGCCGCGGGTTGCGGGCCGGTCGATGAGCTACCGCCTGGCGTCTCGTTGGCGAGGGCCGCGATGAAATCAGAGGCCGCCTGATCCATGCCAGCTCGTATCTCGCTATCGTCGCTTGTCTCCACCAGGTGGATATAGGCTTTGGGGATGCGAAGCTCGTTGCCGCTTTCGAAATAGATGTCGTCGCCGGTTCCGCCGAACGGATTGACATTCATCCAGCTGGCATTCGGGTTACTGGCAATGGGGCTGGTCCGGTCACCAAATGTTTCTCCCACTGTGCGGATGCCAATCACGACGCGGTCATTGCCGAGTCCGCTTTGTGCTTCCCGAATCGACTCGATATCCTCGATATTCGGTGTCATCTGGTACAGAAAACGTTCCGGGTCCTTGCTGGCGCCGGGAAACATGGGCACATCCATATTCGGCGCGGCATAAAACTGAAAGTGGAATTGCCCCACACCACTTCCTGACGTTGGCGTCGCGCCGGTGATATGGAGCGCTGCCGTTTTAATTTTGCTCGGGTCGGGTGCAGGGAGATCGAGGGCGCTGCGCTTGATGCGCCAGACGAAGTTGCTGCGCACGTGATACATCAGATTACGCCCCATCAATTCCCCGTTCTGATTCAACGGAGCCGGGCGCGGGAAGGAGTTCAGCGCCAGGCGTGTCGAGTTGATGGTATTCCCGGCCAGAATCACCAGGGCGCCTGACTTGAGATTCAGCCGGACCACCCGCGCCTTGCCCTTGTTCCGCGGTTCCGCCGGATCCGCCAGTGCGGCCACCACTTGACGGACGCGTCCATTGGCCGTCTGCAGCTTGAGCACCTCGGCATAAGGCACGATAAAGAGCCTGCGCGATGAATTGGCGCCGCTGCTGACTTCGCTGTCTTCCCGTACCGAGTCGAGCAGCAAGGGAAGACTGCTGTATTTATCGAAACTGAATAGTCCGGACCCTGGCCCTTCCCCCTGGACCGCTATCGGTGGAGCCAATGCCGTCTTCAGGGAGGGCACCTGGTTGCTGGCGATGACGTCCTCGGCGCGATTCTTCAGGGCTTCATATAAAGGCCCGTTGATGAAATCCTGCACGGGAAAAGTGCCCGTTTCCTGCTCGCTGTACTCATAGCCACCCTGCCAGCCGGTCTGGAAAAGATAGTCCTCCACCTCTACCGGCCACACCCTGTCGCCATCTTCGTCGAGCTTCTGCATGTCTTCCGGCTGGTAACGCGGGGCCCACCCGCCCCAGAACAGGGATTTGCCTCCGAGGCAGCGGGAATGTTTCACTACTGCAACACCATTTGTCTGGTTCGGATCGACAAGGTCTTCGGCGACCAGTGAAGCCAGATCCGTGCTGCGGCGGGTGAGGTTCTGTATGTGTTCGGTGATCAGGAACGGGCCCGACTCCAGCACCAGAATGCGCGGGGCATCAAGGTCCTCAGACATTCTTCGGCCGTGCTCGAACAGTTTGGCCGCCGTATAGGCTCCGTACATTCCCGATCCAATGATGACGATATCAAATTGCCCGCCGCTCTGGGCCGCGATAATCTCGTCCCAGGTATTGCAGGTGAACCGGCCCAGGCCATCGACAGATAATGTCGTCCTCTGGATGTCAGGCAGTGGCAGGGGAACACCGGAATCAACAAGTCTGTTCAATGGCATAACGATCCCTCGTCTGATGTATGTTCAAAAAACTGCGACAGATGCAGTCGAACTGGCATATTCACCTCCTTGTCGAAGCGCCGGTTAGTCACCGGTAAAGCGGTGGATGCGCGGTGAACAAAGATACGATTGTTCAATTCAAAACGCCAGAACACGGCGATCGAGGGGGTCAGAGCACTTGCCGGGGTAGCGTCATCCGCGCATTTGCTTCGCTCGCGACACGCCATACCGGTGCGATGAGCCTATCGTACTTCAGAACAATATACGATCGGCTGGATACCCCATAACATCATGGGTAGTGATGACAGTAATACTTCCTCCCGCGAAGTCACCATCACGCCGCGGAATCATGTGAGTGTGGTTCCAGGTGCCAGGTCATTCGGTTCCGCCGGCTGTGGGCGATACCTTGCCTGAGGTAAACAAGACTGACACTCATTGGCACAAGGAAGTTGGCACCTGGCACTGTTTCACCCTGAGGTGCAAAAAATGAAGACCGTGCTTATCTATTTCCACTTGTTATCGCTGGCGGCGGCATTCGGATCCGTGCTGGTAGCCGAATATCTGATTTTTTCCCGGCATCGCCAGTTTTCGCGCGACAGTTACGACACGGTGATTTTCGTCTCACGTACGGCAACCGTCTCCTTGCTGCTGCTATGGCTGACGGGGATTGGTCTCGTGAGTGTGGGATATCTCGACGATCCGCTGTACATCGCGAACCAGAAAATCTGGGCCAAGGTATCCATTGTTCTGCTCATGTCGATCAACGGAATCTACATCCACAGATGGCTTTTGCCGCGGTTTGCCGACGTTGCACGTGGGGGCCTGCTCATACGCACGGCGGCAGAGTCAGCGCGTATGCGCCTTGCCTTCGCGACCTCCCTTGCCGGCTGGTTCATCACGGCATTCTATGGCGCCGCGAAGTTCCTTAATCAGGGTTACAACTATGGCGAGCTGTATGGCCTGTACCTGACTACGGTGATGATGATTTTCGCGTTTTCCTACCTGGTAGCGGATCACTGGATTAACCATATCCATGACGGTGATCCGGTCACGGGACCCGGATGACAGGCAGTGGAAACGGCCCGGACGTAACGACCGGTCCCGGTGCCCGTTGGCTCTGAACCACGCCAAAGGTACTGCGTCCCCGGTAATTGCTCCGGGTCTGTCGACCTGCACAGGAAAGTTTGCCTGTTTTTGCCACTCTACCCGTGCTGCAGGGCATCGGCATCCCGTCCTGTTGTGGACTGCCCAACGAATGCATGGTTTTCCTGTTGGCGTGCACACCACAACTCTGGCTCAAAGACCTCGCCGGGGAGACCAGATTTATCTGCGTAGAGAAAAAAAATAATACTGGTCAAAGACCTGTAATCAAGTTGCCGCTGGCTGCCGTGAGCTGGTACGCATGATGCATTGTCCCTGGTGACAGCAACCTGATGCCAACAGCCAGCGGAGGCAAAACATCATGTACGAGATCCACGACAACACACAGCGTTACCATCATGAAGTTCTGTTCGATTTCGAGCAGGACTCTTCTGAAACACTCGATCACTGGACGCTGCGTGACTTTTCCGACATCGTCCCGATTGCAAGCCATGCGTCATGACCGGCGCCAGGCTGATTATCCTGCTGATGTTGTTCAACCTCGGTGGCACCCCGGCAGCGACCGCGAACGCCGATTCGTCCCCAGTGATGAGCTGGCAGATGGTCCGGCTGTTCGAGCCGACACAAGCCGACCTGCATGCCGAG
>CAVQCA010000051.1:0-6155 GCA_963710815.1 uncultured Gammaproteobacteria bacterium
ATATCGTCGTGGTCATTGTGGTCGTGATATGGTTACTGCAGGTGTTCGGCATATTGGGATCGATGGACAGCATACGTATCGGCCGATGATGGCCTGAAAGGGCCATGCGACGCCGTCAGTCTCCAATAAATGGGGACCGATCGTGCGTTGCAAGTGGCGTCTGTCGACTCGCATTCGCGAAGCGTACTCCGATCCCCGTAACATCCAGGACCCTGCCCGAAGCTGAAATAACCCGACCCTATGTGCGAATCGGGTTTTCATTTCCGTGTTTGATCAGGACTTATCCGTCATGATCAAGAGTGAACGCTTCAACAGCATTTCACATCTGGTCGGCGCCGTGCTGGCGCTGGCCGGTGCCGTGGTGCTGGTGGTGGTGGCATCGCGGGGTGGTGATACACGCCGTATCGTGTCGTTCAGCATTTATGGCGCCACGCTGTTTCTGCTTTACCTCATTTCCACGCTGTATCATGGCCTGCCGACGGGCCGCGCGAAGCACGTGTTCCGCATTCTCGATCATCAGGCAATATATCTGCTGATCGCCGGAAGCTACACGCCGTTCACGCTGGTTACGCTCGACGGTATTGTGGGTTGGTGGCTGTTCGGTGCGATCTGGGGCATGGCGGTGCTGGGCCTGGTGCTCGATGCATTGCCCCGGCGCGGCGCGCGGGTGCTGCCGCTGATCATTTACTTCGTGATGGGATGGTTGATCTTGCTGGCGATAAAGCCACTGCTCGCGTCGCTGCCACGTGCGGGCTTCATCTGGCTGTTGACCGGCGGCCTGCTCTACACCTCGGGTATCGTGTTTTATGCCCTCGATCGCCGTTACCCGTGGATGCATGGCGTGTGGCATCTGTTCGTGCTGGCAGGCAGCATCAGCCACTATGTGGCGATTCTGGTCTATGTCTGATAACCCATGATGATTCCGGAAGCGGTCGAATGGCCGTCGTGCTAAATAGCGACGTACAGGTTTCGTGCAGCCCGAGTCCGTAATCCGCCCAGTTGGTATTGTCGCACCTGTGTCCCATGGCTGGGCGCCAGAGCCTGGCAAGCGTGCTATGTACGCTACCGTCCAGACAACCGCCAGGTCTCACTCCATACTTGAATCGATACATTGTTCGGGAAGCCACTTACGCTTAGATTCGCATTCGACACAGGGATTGCACTGCCTGCTCTCAATGTGCCGTTTGCCGGGTTTTCCGACACCAGGAGAGATCATGTGCCGCTCACCAAGCCTGCCCAGGCTGCCAATCGTCTGCTTGCGACTTTGCCCCGCAAGGACCGTCAGCGATTTCTGGCAGGCTGCGAACCGGTCGAACTGGCGTTTGCCGAGGTCCTGGCCGAACCCGGCGAGCGCATTCGCCACGTCTACTTTCCCACGGAAGGTTTCATTTCCCTGACAAAACCGTTGAGTGATCGCTCCAGCCTGGAGGTGGGCCTGGTCGGCGACGAAGGCATGCTCGGGATCCCTCTCCTGCTTGGGGTGGATATATCGCCGCTGCACGCCGTGGTGCAGGGCGAAGGTCCGGCGCTGCGCATGAACGCCGCGCCGTTTCGCCGCGAACTCGCACAGAGCCCTGCGCTGCAACGGAGGCTGAAGCGTTACCTCTATGTAATGATGGGCCAGATCGCGCAAACCGCCGCCTGTACCCGCTTTCATGTGGTGGAGGCGCGTCTCGCCCGTTGGCTGCTGATGACACAGGACCGGGCGCACTCTGACGCGTTCCATGTCACGCACGAATTCCTCGCCTACATGCTGGGCGTGCGCCGCGTCGGCGTTACCAAGGCCGCCACTGCGCTGCAGAATTGCCAACTGATCCGCTATAGCCGCGGGAATATCAGAATTCTCGACCGCGGCGGTCTGGAAGCCGCTTCCTGCGGATGTTACGCGACCGACAGGGAAACCTACGCCAGGATACTGGGCTAGTAGGGGGGCGGACCCGGGGATATCGTAGCGCGAGGAATGCGCTGCTAACGGGGCGGGAAACAAGTACGACAACACGCGACCAACCGGTTTAATGAACGTAGTTCTCCGGAAGCAGGCGATCGAACTCCTTCTTGACCACCTGGTAGCATTCGCAGACGCGCGCCTCCAGACCGGGCCGATCAACCACGGTGATCTTGCCGCGGCTGTAGTGAATCAACCCGGCGCGCTGCAATGCCCCGGCCGCCTCGGTGACGCCCTCGCGGCGTACCCCGAGCATATTGGCGATCAGCTCCTGGGTCATGGTCAACTCGTTCGAGGGCAGGCGGTCCAGGCTCAGCAGCAGCCAGCGACACAGTTGCTGGTCCACTGAATGATGCCGGTTGCACACCGCCGTTTGCGCCATCTGGGTCAGCAACGCCTGGGTGTAACGCAGCAACAGGCGTTGCGTGGGTCCGGCATGAAAGAATGCATCCTTCAGGTGTTGCGCTGTCAGCCGGTAAGCATGGCCGGCGCTTTGCACCACGGCCCGGCTGGTCGTGGATTCGCCGCCCATGAACAGGGAGACGCCGACGATACCCTCGTTGCCGACCACGGCGATTTCGGCCGATGCGCCATCCTCCATGACGTAGAGCAGGGATACAATGGAAGTGGTGGGGAAATAAACGTAGCGCATTGTAATGCCGGGCTCGCACACCGCATTGCCGAGCGGCATTGAGACCAGTTCCAGATGGGGAAGCAGGCGCCCGAATTCCTCCTCCGGCAGGGCGGCGAGCAGGTGGTTCTGGCGTGGGTCAGATTGAACGGGCATGGGCCTCAATCCCAGGTAACTGTCACAATTAAAGTAATAACCGATGTAGCGGTGTCTGCTGCTGGAAACGCCGGTTTATTATCTCTCCTCCCCCGCCTGTGTTCAACAGCGTACAGACGCGATAGGGAGTGCGGTGAGTGTTGCGGGGATTATCTACCGTCGGGGCGGCGCGCTCACGCTTGGTGTAGTGGAACAACGGGACCCGTGCACCGTTCGATTGCCGGCTACGTACGTCAGCAGACAGACGGCGAAGGAGATCCTCCGTAAGCTCGCATCATCGGAGCCAACATAAAAACCCGCAACCAGAGACGACATTGCCAGTCATGGTTATTGCGCCATCCATTATTCGGAGGGAATCGAGCTTCATTTCACCCTCTCAAAGGAAACTCATATCATGCACACTACAACCAAGACAGTCCTTGTCATCGCGTTTGCCGTCGTAGCCTTGGTGTTGCTTATCTTTGGCAACGGAAGCACAGGCGTAATCGGCTGGATGATGCTTCCAACTTTGTTTGTCGTCGTACTTGACGTCATGCTTTTCTCGGTTATTTTCGGGAATAAGCATGTTTTGCAGCCGGATCGTCGGAAGCCACGGTAACGCAGGCCATCATGGATGTGTTGCATTGAGCTCACGGAAAGCCCCGGCTACCAGTAGTCGCCAGCAACGGGAACATGAATGTATTCAACCCAATTCAAGGAAAGACCACTATGAAAACCTCAATTCTAGCTATCGCAATCGTTGCCTGCGCCCTGTCTGCGCCTATCGTATCAGCGCAGGACAATTCCGCGCCCACCGGGCCGGCGAATAGCGTGGACATGGATAAACAAATGTCCCAGATGCAGGAGAACATGAAAGTAATGCAGCAGCAGATGGAAAAAATCCGGGCGACAACTGATCCGAACGAACGCCAGAAGCTGATGCAGGAGCACATGCAGACCATGCAGGAATATATGAAGACGATGCATGGCATGGGCGGTCCCGAAGGTGGTCCGTGTATGATGGGTGGACCTCAGGACGGTCCTGGTGGAATGGGTGGTCCCCAGGGCGGTTCGGGAGGCATGATGGGTGGACCCCAGGGTGGTCCCGGTGGAATGGGCGGTCCGGGCGGCATGACGGGTGGACCGCGGCCAGAGTGATCTAAAGCCCACCAGCCCGCCTGATATACGCCAATATGTACGTCACCAACCGCGACGAGGAGAGCTGCTCACAAAGGAACAGCGTCAAGCCCTGCTAAGCGGCGTCGGCGTGCAGGTCATAATGTTTGGGCAGACGCGGTAGCGAAAGAGTTGCCGAGAGAATCAGGGGGTCACGTTCTGTACAACAGACTGACTCCCTGCTTCCTTCTGATCGCAGGACGTTCCGGGCAGGCCCCCGTCTCAGCGCGGGATACACTGATACGTCAGGGTCTTGGTACCGCCGGCATTGGTGACAATGCTGGACGAGGCGATCTGACCGTATTGCGCGCAATAGGCGTCAGCCGAGTCGATCGCCTGCAGTAGCTCCGTGTCTGTGCGGTAACTGTAGCTCATGGGTGGCGGTGATGACCGCGGATACGGCGTGACAGTAGCCGTCTTGATGCATTCGAAGGTCACCGACCGGGTACCATCCGGGTTATCGGTGATCGATCCTCGCAAGCTGGGTGTGGACGCGTACTGGCCGCAATAATTCCGGGCCTTGTTGTTGGCATCGACGAGCCCGGCGTCGGAGCTGAAGTCATAACTGACTTTGGGCGTCCTGGCGTCCACTTCCTGCGCTTTTTGATACATCGGTGTACACGCGACTGCCGCCGCAACAGCAAGACCCCCCATCGCGCAGCAGCATGCCCAGTGGAAAACACGTTGCACTGGGTGAAAAATCACGGGAACCTTCTGCCCATGCTGCCTATCACGGTACCTTCCGACCCACGTGTCCGTAGTGGAGATGGTATGGCCGAGGGACCGACCCGGGCTAGCTTCCTTTCCCATGGCCATGTCACGACAGCGTTGATCGCAAATAACGTGCTTCATCATGTCATTCTCCTGTTCGCTCAACCTCTTGGACGGTTCGCTCTTTCCGCAAAGTGGAATACATACGGCAAAACACATTCCGCAACTTTTTTGATGACGCGTTTTCTATAACGACTGCCGGCAACAGATTCCCGCCGGCACCATACCTATTAACACTAACAAATCCTAGGAGCGTCGCCACACCGCGCCAGCTCTCGACCCTACCAGGCCGGATGTCTCGCCGCTGCCGTCCTGTACTCGCCCGTCTGCGGCCAGTTGATTGGCATAATCGGGGCAAACCCTAAATCTTGCCCATCAGAAACAGAACGAGCAGAATCAGCAATATCAGTCCAATGCCACCGCTGGGACCGTAACCCCATCCCCGGCTGTGGGGCCAGACTGGTATAATGCCGATCAGCAACAAAACCACAATGATCAGCAGAATGGTTCCCAATGTCATTTCATGCTCTCCTTATAATCAGTTATTCCGACGCACCGTCCGATAAGACTCTTGCGAGTCGTAACTACCGCTTTCCGCGGCGTACTGGTGCTTATACGCCACCTGTTTAGCCAGTAGTTGCTTTGATCCGGTGGACCTTTAACCGCCTGCACAGCAACGACCATTGATCACTGCGGCCATTGCCATACCCACATTTATAATATGGCTCAGACGAAGGCATTCGTCTGTACGCTGCCGCACACTGGACCCGGTTTCTGCTCGTCGTAGACAAGGTATCTCCTGCTCCAATGACTGCAACCGCACAGCGAGCTCGCTGTTGCCCGCACCTGGGTCATTTACCGACATAGTCTGCCGACAGGCGAGTGTAGTCTTGAGTACACCACCGTACCGTATGCGCCTGATCACGCGCCTGGCTTCCGCGCCTTGCTATGTGTGACAACGAACAGACTCTTTTAGTGAATTTCCGGATTATTTGAAATCCTAACCTCACTTAATTAAGGACAGACCATGAAAATCAATCTCGCGACAACCTGTTTCGTCATCGGCACCTTACTGGCCCCGGTTGCGGCACTCGCTGAAGACGCAGACTCGGACCGTACGCAACCCATGACATACGTCAAGGATTCGGTAATAACAACCAAGATCAAGGCCAAACTGGCCGAGGAAAAGATGAGCAGTCTCGTGCATGTTCAGGTCGATACCGACAGCAATGGCGCGGTGTTTTTGAGCGGCAATGTCAGATCCCAGGAAGAAGCGGACAAGGCTGTTTCAATTGCACACGAGACCGAAGGCGTAACCTCGGTAACTAGCAATCTTAAAATACGGCTGGATGATTAGGATTCTGGTTCAAAGCAGATATCCTTGATCACTAGCATATGACATAGGACACTCTTGCCATGGACGATCCACAGACCTCGATACTCCTCGTCGAGGCGGATCCCGTCGATGCCAGACTGATTCAGAACGCGCTCACGGGC
>CAVQCA010000052.1:0-10418 GCA_963710815.1 uncultured Gammaproteobacteria bacterium
TGCTTTTTGAGGGTGCTAAATATGATGCGGGTTCAAAAGAACCCAAGTTACCAATCGTATTAGATTCTGATGTTTATAAAGTGTTAGAGGCTGATTCAGATTCAGAGGTGATATGGGATAGTTTTGGTCAATTACACGACTTCAAAAATGAAATTTTCTTTAAAACAGTTAAAGAGAAAGCATTGGAGATGTTTCGATGAGTACATTTGCTTATTGTCCAAATTGTCCGACTGGAATTTTCACGCCGGGATTACCGGGAAATAGTAATTCGAGTAAAGAAACTAATCGATTTAAAAAAAGAATTGTGGAGAAGTTGCTTGCTATTGCCACAAAGACGTTTTTTGGCAAAGATTTGGTTGCCTTAAAAAAGCTCGAAGGAGTATTTGAAGAGGCTTTTGAACAATTTGATGAAAGCCAAGAAATACCATTAGAACGGTCAACATTTCAAAATGCATTTAGATTTCTGCTAATGCTGCCAAACGATCTGGCTTTACCTGAGCTTGAGATTGAGGAAAATGGTGACATAACCATGGAGTGGTACAGAGATAAGTGGAATCTTTTTACTGTGATAATGGATGAGTCTGATGTTTATTACTACGCAGGTCTTTTTGGAAGCAAGGACAATAGAGACAAAGGTAGAAAGCCTTTGTCTGAGGGAATTGACGAAGTTGTATTAAGGTCAATAAGAAAGATTCAAGGTTAGTAATGAATAAAGCAGTAAATGTAGGTGATAGATTATCCCGTGCGGTGTGCGAATTAAACCGGAAAAATTATTGTAGAGTTAGTGAAAATGAAGTGAAACCAAAGGCTTTTAAGCCGAATTCCCAAGGTGAAACCTCAATTTTTGTAACATCAGGATTGTCAGAAGATGAGATATGGGGTCTTTGTGAAGCTCACTTGTGTGGCCAAAATAAAGTGTATGGGAGGGCAGACGTTGCCGCAGGTGTAGTTTTCGGCTTAGAAAAAATAAACATCGACTACAATAACGAGCCAGAGTATCACGCAAATTTAGTTTGGCCTGATGATAAGGAAGAAATACAGGACCTTGCTCAAGTATTGGCAGCCGAGGCTGGTTGCATCTCTCGTTAAATCCTGCTGGTTACTTCTTAGCTCGCCTCCTTTCTCGAATCTAGAGGGATTAACCTGAAAGGGGGAGAACCCAGGAATATCTCGCAGCAGCGTCCCCCTCATCATCCCTCGCAATATCGGGATAATTTGGAGATCAAGTAAATGCTAGGATTAACAGGATAGTAGTTGGTGCCGAGAAGAGGACTTGAACCTCCACAAAAAGTCACATAAACATATATAAAACAAATAGATAAAAATACAACAACTTTTCGCGCTCCACACGCGCTCCACGATGATCATTGATCCAGCACAACACACAGACGATCCATCGCTGCCTTGCCCAGGTTTCTCTGGTTGACAACCTTTGTCAAAACCCCAGGATTTGTTAGGGATAACCGCATGAATTGACAATTAGCAGAAGTGATGGATAAAAAACCCAAGTATATTCTGGTAGATGCTGGGTATGATTATCCAGCGTGTGGAACTACGGAGTTGGCTTCTTTATGTTGGTTGGTGAAGCAGACTGGCCAAAACCCGAGACAAATACATGTTGGTGATTTTCTTCTGCCTGCTCTACCCACCGACCATAGTGGCGCATGATCATCTCGGTGGTTCTATGGCCCATCTGCTGGGCGACAAATAGTGGATTCTCGCCGCCGGAGAGGAGTTGGCTCGCGTAAGTGTGTCGGGTTTGATACGGGTTGCGATAGTGCACCTTTGCACGTTTTAGGATGTGTCGCCAAGGCCGCTCCAAGTGCTCGTAGTCGACAAATGATCCGCGTTGTTTGGGACGGACGAACACGAATTCGCCGCCGACGAAGCTATATTGTTTTTGATCCTTCAAGGCATCCAGAGCAGACGGTATAAGAATGACATCCCGGGTCCCGGCCTTTGTCTTTGTCTCTTTGAGTTTCCGCTCAACTACCGCGCGCTGAACTCGGATAACTCCATTACGCCAGTCGACGTCGCCCCACATCAACCCAAAGAGTTCAGAAGTGCGCAGTCCGGAATAGAACGCGAATTGAAGAAGATTTCGAATGCGAGGATCATATTCAAATGCGATCTCAAGCACTGTTTTGATCTCGTCTTCCGTGAACGGGTCCACCATATAGTCTGTTCGGGCCTGATGGCGGCTTACTAGCTTGCTCACCTTGATCTTATCGAGCGGGTTCCCGTCGATAACGTCATCGTTCAGCGCGCGATCCAGTACGGCTCGAAGCGGTGTCAGGTCGTTGCGTATGCTTTTCAGTGAGCCTGACCGACTACGTATCCACTCGCGGATACGTTGCGGAGCAAGTTCCCGGGCGCGGACGCTACCGAATTCGGGGATCAGGTGGGCATTGCAGCTTTTTCGATAGCAACGGTATGTGCTGTGCGGGTGAGTTCGCTTGATATCCTCCAGCCATTCTTTCAACAGCTCCTTAATAGTGACCGTCGAGATGGCATGCCCGAACACTCGCGCGCGTCTTGAATCGGGGAAATAATCTGTGTAGCGGAAGGTCTGGCGCTCGATTGCATTCTCGATCTCAGCTTTAAGGTTGATTGCATAGCGCTGATCACTTTTCTTGTCAGGATCCAGACGGGAGAGCATCTCCTTGCACGTGACACCGCGAAACTGAAACTGAATTTCGAGGGCGCGTTTGCCGCTGGTATATGTTCTTATCCTGATGCCACGTTCGAGTTTTTCAGACCTTGTTCGACCCATCGTTCTACCGCCTCTGTGTTGATCCAGAGATTATTGTTTCGGACCTGGCAGTGAATGCCATCCAGCCAAATCCCCCTTTTGCGTCTTGCATGTACTGCATTGGCAGTATCTCCAGAAATGATGCAGTACTTCTGTAATTTAACCCATTTCATGTGCTGATTGCTCCTGCGTGCATAGTCTGGCATTCGCCAGGACGGTCTCAGCTATCTTGAGGCAGGGCTTACTCGAAGTCAGGATCGAAAGCCTGCCCCGAGGGTCTATGTTTCAAGCTTGATTGATCATCTCTCCCGAGGTTAAGCTCAAGCAAGATCGTTTTTTACTGAAATCAGTTCAATAGGTTCTCCTGGTGTTTGCGAAACCACTTAGATAATTCACCATCAGCAACTTCGCCAAGTCCTGAACAGCATCCTCACCCACATTACTGAGCTTTTTAGTGATTGCCTGTATACAGATCCCATGTACACCGGCCCACAGGGCACAGGCCGCTTGTGAAATCTTACTTTCGGTTCGGTGGGGCTTCAAGTGGTTGAAGCATCTCTTCGACGACCGTGAACATGCGCACGACTTTTTCGACATGCCAGTCCGGCGTGGGTTGGTCATCCATAGAGTGATGCTCAACTATGAGCGCCCAGCGGTGCGGATCACCGTAAGCAAAGTGGATGTATATCTGACCGAGCCGGATTAGACGATCTTCTGGTGCCAGATTCTGCGATTCACCGTCGGTCATGAGCGGGTGGAGCCGATCCAGCGTACGTGCATTGATATGCGTGATCAGGTCATTGAGGTTCTCGAAAACCAGATACTGCGTTCCCACGGTGTAGCCGATTTCGCTCGCAACTTTGCGGCCAGTCAATCCGCCATAACCCTGTTCTAGAATAATTCTATCAGCCGCCTCCAGAGCCATATCGCGGATCTCCTCACGGCTGTGATCGCTGCGTCGGGCCATTTCCGATCCTATGGATAGTGCGGCGTCCGATAGGGCTGTCGTCCTACAGGATGGCGCTTAATTCTCTGATTTGAGTTTGATTGAACTTTGTTCAGTATTCAATTGAAGCGTGCATCGGTCTCAGATTAGAAAACCCACACCGGAGACAATTAAGGGTTGTTCACAATCCCTGGTCTTACCGTGCGGGTGGTCAGGAATCAAGTTGGAAAGCGGTTCTCCCGGGGCGTGCTTTCGAGCGCATTCCTATGTGTCTAAACCTCTAACATGCACAGAGAAGAAGTACAACACGGAGAAGCAGTAATGAATATCGATTTTTCCAGCGTTAACCTGCAATATTTGATTCACGTTCGTGACATCGCGCGAGAAGATCCCGTTGTTGCGGCGCCGCTGCTGGGCGTGTCGCCCGAACTTGCCAATCTGCTGGCACAAGCTCCCAGTGAATATCTGACCAAAATCGCCGAGGTCAAAGTACCGCTGCTGGCCGCACGGGGTGATGCGCTCTGGTGGTATCGGCTTTTTACGGCGCTTTCCGAGAAAAACCCGGAAGAGATTGACGCGGTACTCCAATCCGCGGGTCTGGCCGTACTCTCCTGATTGCCGCCGGCATTCGTTACATGCGTGTTGGTAACCACGACCGGTTGCGTGCGCTCGTTGGCGGGCCGGAAAGAGAAGCAAGAATTCTCGACACCATTGAAGTCGTCACTCAGGCACGTCGCACCCTCGAGGCTGTTCATCTGGTGCAACTGGGTGCCCGGGGTTCGCTGGTATGCCAGTTGACCGGCCTGACGAAGAAAGTCGTCAGTCGTCTGTATCCCACGCTTACCGGGATGCCTTCACCACCCGGTCAGGTGCCGTTCACGGATGCGTGGTACCTGAGAAGTAATCAACGTATGTTGCACGCAAACGTGGTGTGGCGTCTGTATCAGCACCTGGAGCAAAGCGGGTGTAGCACGGCGCGTGTGCTGATCTATGTCTACGAAACCTATACGCAGATCATGGATGCGCCGCTTCTAACGCTGACACGCGCTTTCTTTGTGCCTCGCTTGATCGCCATCAATGCGTGGTATGAACAGTCCTGTGACCACTGCGGCATGTCCTATATCGGCCCGCTGGGCAATGATGGGTCGACCTGTCCAGCCTGCGCCGAATACTTCAAGTATCGTTGCCGCAGCTGCGGGACCGCCATTGAATATCATCCTGCCGGCAGGTGGAAAGCGGTGTGTTCGAGTTGTTATGAACAGCAGAAGCGAAGCAAAAAACGTCTTACCGGCGGGGTTGCCGATGGCTACCCAGAAGTTTAGTGCAGGTCCGGATCATGGCGCAGCCGATGAGGCCGGGGCGATGGTGCTGGATGTGTGTTGTATCCAGCCCTACGAACGCAACCCGCGGCATGGCCGTAATCCCGAATATGACCGGATCAAGGATTCGATCCGCAGCCAGGGTCTGGATCAGCCGTTGGTGATTACGCAGCGGCCCGGCGCCACCGACTACATCGTCCATGCCGGGGGCAATACCCGCCTGCTGATTCTAAAAGAACTCTTTGAAGAAACCGGTGATACGCGGTTCTCACGGTATTCTTGTCTGTTCAGACCCTGGAGCCGCGAGTCCGATGTCCTGTTGGCGCATCTGCGGGAAAACGACCTGCGCGGCAATCTCACCTTTATCGACAAGGCGCGCGCGGTCCTCGATGCAAAGCACTTGTTCGCAAAGGAGCTGGGTGTCAAGGAGGTTTCACTGAGAAGGCTCGAGAACCGAGCTCGGAAAAGCGGGATACCGCATCAGTAATTCCGGTATCTGTCTGATGGTGTATGCCGTCGAGACGTTGCTGGAACTGATTCCGCAGGCACTCGAAGCGGGCATGGGAAGGCATCAGATCGAACGGATTCGAGTCCTGGAGCGGGCGGCCAGGAAGCTTTGGCAACGCTACTGTTGCGGGCGGTGACAGTGCGTTTGATGAGGTGTTCGCTCGCCTTGTGCCGCCGCTACGACGGACTGGAGTGGGATACCGACCTCTTGCAGGTTGCCATCGAGACCGAGATCGCCGAAGAGGCGGAGACCAGCATTCATACCATCCGCGTGGCGCTCGAGGCCGAAATTAACGGACGGGAACTGAGTATCCCGGAGTTCGTCCCGATCAAAGAACCACCCCGACCCGAACGGCAGGGTGACGGTGACGGGAATCCGGTGACGCTCGAAGGGCGTGATGACCCTGAAGCGGGTGAAACCGGGTCGAACCCGGCGAGTGAAGCACCCGTAAAGTCGATCGATGCACCGATTCAACCACAGGATCATCTTGATGATTCTACTGATCTTGATGACTCTGCTGATGATGCACCTGAGCCCCTGAGTGACGACGGCCACTACAAGCCAACTGACCTGAAGTCCTTGCGCGGGCGGGCCTGGACCTTGGCGACCCGCCTGGCGCAACGCAACGGCATCGGCGATCTGGTCGTACCGTTGTCGGGCAAGGGACTGGGTTACGTGCTCAGTGACGTACCCGACCATTCGTTGGCGGATCAACTCGACGAGGAAGCGTTGGCGCAGGTCTGCATGCTCTGGTGGCAGCTCGCCGCCTGTGCGGAAATGACCTATGCGCCCCTGGCATCCATCATTCCGGTTCTGCCGGCCGATTCCGTGCTCCGCCGTGCCCTGGAAGAGGAGGATGGCGAGCTGCTCTTCAGCAGTATCTGGACGCTGGATCCCGGTCACACCGGCTATCGTCTGTGGCGTCCACTCCCTGACCGGGACTGGCGTGATCTGCTCACGCTCATGGAGACCTACCGGCAGATCCGTCACCTGGCCGCCGAAACCGGTACGGCCCTCTGGGACTGACGGCGATGGAGGGGACCAAGGAAGCCGACCTGATCACAGCCGTCCTGATGTATGCCATGCGCTGTCTGGCCGAGGGTGATCAGGCGGCGCTGCGTCACATGAACTTCGGCGTCAAAGAAATCGAGGCCTTGCGTGAAATGCGCGTCGCGGATCTCTACCGGATCGAATCCCTGCGCGCACACTGCCTGGAGATTGCCCTCAACCGGCAGGTGTACTGGCCCATGATCGAACATCTGAGCGCGCAGCGCGCGCTGGAAGACACGCTGCAGACGCTGATCGTGGCCGATGCCCCCCAGGAGATGATGCAGGTCTTGTTCGGGCTCAATCCGCGTGACTACACCCGGATGCGCCGCCTCCTGTTGGTCGATCCCTCCATTGGCCGGCCACCCGAACTGGACGAGGCGAGTTCGCACCGGCTCTGGGAGGCCTGGTCCAGTCGGGTCGACGGTGAGGAATCCGGGTTACTGACACCGGAACAGTATCTGGCAATCCAGGCGGAAACCGGCCTGTCGCTGCGCGCCATCTGGGGCCTGACGCAACGCTGGGCGCAGTACGGCAACCTGAACGGTCCGCTCGATGAGGAGGCTATGCCCTCCGGGAACCCATGAATGAAGTCCCCGTCCCCCTGCGCTCGGAGACGCGTGCCCTCGATACCCTGATCCGGGCGGTCATCGCCAGGACCGAGGCCTCAGCCGGCCAGGGTCCGACGGACCGCATGGTCTTCCTCGGGAACCGGCACCACGCGTTTCCAACCGCGATGGTCAAAGATCCGGTACTCGAACCGGTCGACAAGCTGGTGTGGATGGTCATTATGCTCGCGGCCGGCGAGACCGGTGGCAATACGGCGTTTCCCGGCCACGACGCCATCGGCCGGCTGGCCAATGTGTCCTCCCGCTCCACCATTGCCCGGGCCATCGCCATCCTGCGCGCCACCCGCTGGCTGACCCTGTGCGCCCAGGTACGCGGAGCCGGTGGCCGGTTTCACGGTCACGTCTATGCCCTGCATGACGAACCCCTGCCGCTCGCCGATGCGTTGCATCTCGATGCCCACTATATGGCGTTCCTGGGGCAGGCGACGGGTCATGGCCATGCCCGGGTCCGTGCCGTTGCGCAGAGGCGTGCTCGATTCCATCGACGAGGACATTCAGACCAGCCAGGACACCTTGTGCGCAACCCCACCCGATCGAGCGGCGGGTGCAAAGCCTGGTGGCCGAGCGCGGCGAGCGGCCACGGCGTTTCTTCTCCTTCACCCGCAAGGTGATCAAGCAGTTGCACACTGACGCACGCGGCAGCCAGAAAGGTGGAATTCACCATGACCAAAATTCGAACACGGTGGGGAGCCGTGTACAAAATTTGCGCGCGCAAAAATCGACACCGAGTAGTAGTAGTTATATAAATAAAACTACTACTACAACCCCAGGCGGGGAGCTGTCGAATTTTGCACACACCGGGGAAAACCAGCAGCCCCTGGTCTACCCGGCACGGCTCAGCGACAACCACCGTGAAATCGCCGCTCGCTATCTCAGCGCACTGGCCCCGGAACAGCGCCAGCCCGTCCTCGATGAGCTGGAAGGCCGTTTTCGGGCAGAAGCGAAGGGGATGCAGCCGGTGTATGACGCGATCAGCTTCCTGCATTCGCTCTGCAAGCAGATGCGAGGTGGAAAGTTTCAGCCCAACCTGGGGATCAAGGTGCGTGATGGACGCCAGGAAGGGGAGAAAACCGACCGCAGCGTTTCTCCAGCGGCATCATCGCGCCTGTCCAGGGAGACCGATGAGCAGCGGCGACAGCGTAAAACCGTCGGCAAAGCGCAGATCGCCGAGATGCGGAAGCTGCTTGGAATGCGTGCGCCAACGGTAAATCAAGACGTTACGGGCGAAAGTTAAACGCAGTAGTGCTTCACGTGGGAGCACTTCGACAGGATGCAGGAAGGTGTCGAATATCGACACCCCACTGGGTCGTACCTCCGGAAGGTATGCAGTCCTGCTGGAAACGACGACGTTCACGAAGGGATTGTTGCTTGGCAGTGCCATGAGGACATGGGCTCAATAGCGCCATGAACGCAGACAGATCCCTTTGCTGATCCAAACGCCCGGAATCTTGTCGAGCGATCGAGGCAGCCGCAGAAGCCAGGTGTACTTCGTGGACAGGTCTGGCTAACCGTCCAGACAAACCAGGCGCAGCAACTCATTCACGGTCGTGCAGGCACCCCCGATAAACCCGCCATCATCGGCCTGGTCGGCTTTGCCGATCGCCTGCGGGTGATCTGGCTGGCGGCGCGGCGTGATGATCCCTATGCGGACTGGTGGCTCATCAAGGTTCATGAGGCCATCGAGGCCAACGAGACGTTTATCCGCCACCGGCAGGTGGAACTGGACAAACACCTGGAACAGATGACCGGCCTGGAGGTGAATGTCGCGTCATCGCAGCACCCCTACCGGGTTCCCCTGCAATTTGCCAACCCGTATGCCTACCGGGCTGCCCAGCTCGTGGCGAGCTACGACCGGCTGGTCTGCACGGCCCTGACGGCCCGCCACATCGGGTTGCTGGATGGCGCGGCGTACGTGCAGGTGCAGCAGGCGTGCGCACGCAAGCTGCGCGCACTGTTCATGCTCCCCCAGGGCTACCGGTTGCTGAAGATTGATCGGGACATGGTGCGAAAGGCAATGGGCCGCAGTCATGAGGCGCGCCAGCTCATGGGCGAGGTGCCCGAGGCGATCCTGAGCGGCGAACGCCAGGCGCCCTGGTGCCACGCAAGAGTGGAATTCCTACTGGGTCGCCGGGCACGTTGATCTGCATCCCGCATCACCGGCATTCCGGACTAAACCTCCGAAGTCGAAAACCCCGACGGCTAGTGTGTCGGGTTCGAAAACCCCGACGGCTAGTGTGTCGGGTTTTCGCTGGCGAGTCGTCACACCGTTCGCATAATCCATTTCCATGTCGGCTGCCAATGAGACCACACGTCGATGGCTAAGACGAAACCCGGGTACCGAGTCGTTATACAACTCGATCCCCGCGTGACACTGGAGGCGATCCTCCTGAACCGGCTGGAACGACATTCCTGTGACCCGCCGGCAAGAGTGGCTGCGCGGACTGCTGGTGCAGGGGTTTCGTGCCGAGTGTCAGGCACTGCGCGGTGCGCCGGATAACACCACACGTTGTCCGCCCACGGGATTCAAGAACTGGCAGGTGGGAAAGGTGCAGAAACGGTCGACGGCTGAGCCGACCCCGGTCGTTCTACAGACCGGGACTGTGGCTGCCAGCACGACCAGCAAACCCTTCGCCGCCCTGGGCAAGGTGATCGGGTAGGGCAGTACAGCGGCGTGATCGATAACCAACGAACCAGAGGACCCAAAACACATGACCGACGCTTCCTCCCTGACCCCCGATCCCGGTGGGCCTCGATGATGGCTATGCCTACACCAAGCTCGCGCTCCCGGACGGCCGGCTGATCGTCATTCCCTCGCGTGCCCGCATTGGGCAGTCCGGGGTGACCTGGATTGACCCGAGCCAGCAGCGCATCTTCGAATACGAGACGGAAGAGGCGGTGTACGCGGTCGGCGCCGTGGACGGCGCACCGACCCATTTCGAGGGCTACCCCTGGTCGGGTCTCAACCGCGCCATCGTGCAACATGCGCTGCAGCAGGCCGGACTCGCCGGGCGCACCGTGCATGCCGTCTCCGGCCTGCCGGTCAGTGCCTTCTACCGCAAGAGCGGCGAACACCGGCAGCAAACCCTTGCCAAAAAGCGCGACAGCCTCAAGCAGGCGGTTCGACCCCTGTCGGGTGCGCTGCCGGCCGGCATTGCCTTCCACGAGGTGATCCCCGAGGCGCTGGCCGCCTGGTACGACGATGTGATCATCGAACAGG
>CAVQCA010000053.1:0-7009 GCA_963710815.1 uncultured Gammaproteobacteria bacterium
GGGCGAGTAGTTATCTTCTACGTATATAAACGCCGTCTGGAAAGTCTAATGGATGAGTTTTGGTCGCTGTGAATCTCCCAGGTTCGAGACCTGATTCAGGCACAGCTTATTATCTGAACAGGCTTAATAATCGGGATTTTACATGGGCAGTCACCGGGTATTAAGGTGTTGATATCCTGGTACATATCAGCCTGCTGAACCACACGGGCTACACTATAAATACTGCCTGAATGCCAGGCGAAATATAATACCGAATATCGTTCGCTATCATGCCAACTGTAACGCCTTACAACTATCGTGGTGACGATCTGATGAACTGAGAGACAATAACGTATCCGCTGCGCTTCGCTCGCTCACCATAAACCAGTCTCTACGGGGAGACTGCATAGTTGCAGTCTTAATGTATGCAGACTTCCGTTGGGTGGAAGCCCATGGCGGAAAGCGCATCGTTTCGATTGGCCATCGTGAAATCCTAGGCAGATACCTCCGGTTACCACTGTGCATCAGTCTCATCGTTTCATTAAAGAGTTCCGGCTGAACCAAAACCCATTCTTGAGCGATCTGCGCATTCCGTCCAACCGGTGCTGACAGGAACACGTCGCAACAACTGACACCTGACCGCTGAAGGCGGCCTGTGGATTATTCGCACCGGGAGATCGGCTTATAAGTCATTGCCTGTGCGGTCACCTGCATCGTCGACAGATGCTTTTAATGATTAGTTGAAACTCGTAGTTACCGGGCACACTCATTCATGAATATCCCGGTGTTACGGAACAATGCGCGCCAGGCATTGCCTGTATTGGTTTTGGCGATCACAGCCGGTCTGTTCATAGCCCACTACTTGTACGTATCAGAACTGAAAAATCGGGCTTTTGAAGAACTTGTTCTCAACACTCAGCACCTGACGATGGCACAGTTCAAACGCCATTTTGATCCCATTGTAACCAACCTGTCGATTGTGGGTCGTTGTGTCCAGGCTGACTCACCCGATTTGAGTAGTGCGACTGCGCTGAATTCACTCTTCATGCCCATTCTGGAGGAAATCCCACAGATTTCCTCCCTGCTGGTGGCAGACAGCAACGGACGTGAGTAAATGCTGCTACGCACGAACAATGGATGGCTCACGCGGCTTAGCGATGTGGAACATCTGGGGGGGGCAGTCCTTATGGAACCGCTGGACCGGGCCAAGTAACTCCGTGGAAAGCTGGCAGGAAAAGCTGGACTATGATTTACGCACACGCCCCCTGATTCCGCGGAGCCGTGGATTCCGGTCTTGCGCAAACCGTGGTGTGGACCCCACCAAGAGTATCTGTTCCTGTACTGCCACCTGCGATGCGACTGAAGTGTACTTGCATTCATACAGATCTACACATGGCGAAAGGGCGTTCTGCTTAACATTTCAAATGTGACGTGGTTCCAAATTCCTGGAATGGCCCATTACAGATCCCGTATATGCGCCGATCAATGGGGTAAGCAACGAATCTGGCAGGAGGCAACCATGAACAAGATCATGATAGGGCTGATGGCAATCTACTTCCTGGGTGATCCCCAGCTGCACTATCTGGCATGGTTTGGTGACATGAAACTCTATCTTGTCGCCGCCGCCATCGCGCTGGTCTCCATGCCCTGGATCACCTCGCAGCTGGACGGCTGACAGCACCGAATCCGTCTCTACTCACGGCGACCTCCGGGTCGCCGTTTTCATTGCGGTGCCAGGAGATACTCTGCGATTATTTCGCACAAAGCTGACGGTGCAGCTGGATTTCCCCATCTGTCACTGGATCTCATGAAATTGACATCCCGGGTTTTGTTGATCATATCCAACTGTAAGGAGGCACGATGAAATCGAATCGTTTATGGATACTTGCGTGGGTGGCAGTGACGCTGAGCATTTTGTCGGCGGTTGCGGGTGCAGAGATGGTGTCAACCGAACAGGCCATCGGCCAGTCGACGGCGGATCAGGACCTGGCCCGGGTGCAGGTATTTCTTGATCGCGCCGAAATACAGACGAAGCTTCATGCGATGGGGATCGATACTCAGGCCGTCAAGGAACGTGTGGCAAGGCTCACAGACCAAAAAAACCAATGAACTTGCACAGCAGCTCGACACTGTCCCCGCAGGTGGTGACATCAGCAACAGGAATCTCGTCGCAATCCTGCTTGCCGTGCTGCTGGTCGTGTTATTGATTTGATTGTCGGAGCAATGCGGTGGACGGCATAGGCGCACAGCGTCAGGCGGTGCGTAGTCTGCCACCTGCAGGGTGGTGAGGTAGGCAATTTTCAAACGCTTGTTGGCCGTGAGCAGGGATTTGATCGCCTTCCAGCCATCGGTGCTCCGGTTCTCCTTGTGCGACAGCAATGTATACTTCTGACCGCCAGGCCTTTTAATGTGCTTACTTATAGACACAAATCAACAACCCATCTATTTTGGAAACACATCATTCAGACGAATGTTTCCGCTCATTTGATATGGGTCAAAAAGGCATCAGTTAACACAGCATTACCATACGTATTCCGCTGCGTCCCTGATTTAGGTTAACAGCCGTGTTTAGTGTCGGGTTGCAATATGTGGAGAAATACTGTTCTCGCCATGAAGATTCCTCTTTTTTTCTGTTGCATCCACTTGACGGGAGTAGGAACACTAGCCTGATAATCGATTTAGCCTGGAGAAGTTGATATGAGACGATTTGCACACACAGCTCTCACAGCCTGCGTGCTGATGTTGGTCGTGGTGGCGGGAACTGCATCAGCTGAAAATATTTACCGGTCGGTGGATGCGAACGGCAATGTCACATATTCCAATAAGCCACCAGCAAATGCAGTAAATGTCAATAAAGTCAGCATTCAACCAGGACCGTCGGATGCGGAGCAACGCGAGGCGCAAGAACGGCTGCAACACCAGGAGACGACGGCTAATAAGATGAGCGAGGAACGTGAACGTCGTCTCCAGGAGCAAAAGGCGGCAACTCCAGCCGCACCGACACCAGTAGAGCCTGAAGAACCTGTCAATCAATATTACGGGGACCCAACTCCATATTATGGTTACCCAAATCCGAATACATCGCGGCGTGAAGAGCGGCGCGAAGAGCGGCGCGATCAGATCCGTAATCGCTTACAAGAGCGACCAGTGCAACTACCAGCACGCACGATGCCCCGCTAGTCCATATTCAAGTTCCACTCGATACGGTATTAATTGCCGGCCATACAATCATTTAATGCTTTATCTCTGGCGCGCATCATTACACTCTCGTCAGGGCCTGCATTTTTGACTGCCCTATCTACAGCATCCCTGCAGTCGCTCACTGTCCTTGAGCCACTTACACTACTAGTGGAGTCTGAACTATCGCAAGCAACCGCAAGAACAGAAGCGAGCAGCACCATTGATATCATGTTTGCTTTCATACCCCCCCCTTTGCGCGATCCGATGCGTTACAAGCATAAAAATTATCAGTGTATTGTTATGTGCATCTTGACAAATATCAAATTAAACGACGTATACAACATACGGGCCTGGTTTTACATTACCACCCATATGGCTTCTCGATTGGAAGGGCAATCACCTGGGCGTGCCTGTACAGGTATCGCTGTAAAGAACTGTCTGAAAGATACAAAGTTGCCGTTCGACGGAGACTTGTGAAATGAAGAATTGGGAATGTTCGGGTCCTTCAGTGTTCAGTAATAGACCAGGTCCTGGCCGAGTCAGTGGTAATCCTGTCAGTATCCCGCTTTTTTCAGATATTCAGAGAACCGATGGCAGACGGTACGGGTGACGGCGATCTGCTTCAGGGTGCATCCCAGTCCACCCCCACGGCCGGGGCTGGCAGTTCGGCGCCGGTTCGGTCAGGCTGGCTACAGCGCAGACACAACTCGATGTACCCCCTTAATTTTTCGTGAAAAATGAGTTGCTTCAGTTAGGCTGGGGTTCAGTCCCAATCCGCCAAGAGCCGATGGGCCGGCAAAATTCTCTTTGACGTCTTCAGCCATCTGATGCAATTCCGGTGGACCGTGTTCGCCATAATTCCCTGCTCCCGGTTTCGGATACAGACGAACAGACCGCCATGCAATATTTTCAACAGCGCAGTAAATTATCGGCCCGGTATCGTTCCTCGATAGACAAACTGCGTGTAACTAATCAGCGCTCCACTTGCCTCGCGGTGAGAAAAACCACGATACTACCGCAGCAGGCACCCTGACCAGCCAGACAGAGATATACGTGCAAAATCAATTCGCGGTATTCAATTGCAGGAAATATCATGTTTTTCCCTACCCATGAATTACCAAGGCAGAAAGTCTGTATCATCAAAACTACAATCTCCGTGAGATCTGAATATGTTTACGACAGTAAAAAATAATATTGTATGGTTGTTCATCGTCTCCCTGGTACTTGTCGTCGCCAACGCGCGGGCTGATGCCCTGGAGGACATTCTGAAAAGGGGTACCCTACGGGTAGGCGTCTCGCTTTTCACACCCTGGACAATTCAGAACAAAAAGGGCGATCTCTCCGGTTTTGAGATTGACGTGGCAAACAAGCTTGCAGAGGATATGGGGGTAAAACCGGAATACAAGATCTACGTCTGGGATGACATCATCCCCGCTGTCATGAAAGGAGATATTGATATCATTGCAGGGGGGATGGCCATCACCCCGAAACGGGCACTCAAGATCGATTTCTCCCAGCCCTACGCCGATTCGGGCATATCGCTGGTGACCAATACCAGGAAGACCCGTGACATCAAACGACTGGAAGAACTTAATCAGAAATCGATAACCATAGCGGTGATTTCGAAGACAGCAGCCAACGAGCTGGCACCGCGCCTGTTCAACAAGAGCACCATCAAGGTATTCAATACCGCAAAAGAGGCGCAGCAGGCTGTTCTGAACGGCGAGGTCCATGCCTGGCTGGCCTCCATGCCGCAACCGGAATTTCTGGCACTGGAACACCCGGATAAGGTGGATCTGCCACTGGCAAAGCCTCTGATGCCCTACAAGGCCGGATTTGGCATAAAAAAGGGAGAGCAGGAGTGGCTGAATTTCCTCAACTCCTGGGTGATCGCCAGGCAGGCGGATATGTGGCTGTCCGCCACCCATAAACACTGGTTCCAGTCCTTGCAGTGGCGCAAGGATTCAAAGCAATGATCCTGACAATGGGCCCCGCTCCCGAGGCCGGCACCGGCAGCCGTTGGTTTATCGGACTGTCAGTGATGCTGTTCTCGCTTGTCGTCCTGGCTGAAAATGCCACACGGCTCGAAATCTCGCCGAGCTACGACGACCGACTGACAGATGAGGTCTACAACAGCGCCAATGGATGGCGTAAACCCCCGGAGTATGAAAGTGAATGGCGACCGGAAAAACACAAGGAGAAGAGCCGTATCCAGTTAGGATATGACTCGGTCTACGACGAGATGAGAGCACGGGGTAGCACTGACTGGCCGGATAATGGTCTGGGTGTTGTAGATCACCCGCAGAATACCCAGTTGAGAATATCCTTCTAGGAGTCTGTCGACCCCGGATGACCGTAGTGACCAGGGGCGGATAGGGCATTGTGATTTGATGCTCATAATGGTGCTGTACTACAAGGCAGGGCGGCATCGCAGCAGGATGGCGATGTTCCGCCAACTCTTCTGCCGGCGTACGACTGCATGGAAAAGGTGAGGCCGGGAATCGGACGAGTGACCGGTCCGGGCCATGCGAAGGCGGTACGCCCAAAAAAGGCACATCAACAGGCGGCGCATACAACAGCTACCGGGCAGATCGACCCAGGTCTGACAGGACTCCTGATGTCTTACTCATACTTCTTCATTATCAACGCCGGGTGAGAACAAGATGTGCGTATCAGGAAAGGCATTCCACAGTCTACTTCTCATTGTCCTGCTCGTGCCGGCTTTTAGCAGCGTCCTCGCGGAAGGCGCGAACAGGGAAATGCCTGCTGCATGCCGGACCGAATGCAAATCACCCTATGGCGAGATGCTGGGCAAATGCCCCGAGGGAATGCCATCCTATTCCAACTGCCAGCCCGGTTGCGTGATCTTTGAACCCAACGAATGGAACGGCACCTACACCGGAATCAAATGGCAGTTGTGGAGATTGCTCGTCGCTGGTTGCTGGCCAACACCGGTGCGGTGTACGGCGATGTCGACATTGCCGCGGACATCTGGAACAGGATCGACCACCTGACCGACGTGAAAACAAAAAAACAGATCCCGCTTGAAGCCCGTTTGAATGGTTCAACACTGCCTCCAGAAGTGGGCGATTTGCTCATTTATGCGAAGGCGTTCAATGGCACTGGCCATGTTGCCGTGGTCACCGGCATGGACATCAAAAACGGTCTGGTCGAGGTGAGCGAACAGAACTTCAGCAACGAATCCTGGCCCGATCATTATGCGAGAAAGATCATGCTCATCAAAAAAGGCGAAGGTTACTGGTTACTGGACGGGTATTTGCTAGGATGGAAAAACGCGAAATTCAGATAAGCGGCTACAACCGGCTGAAGTGCCGTTCTTCTTCCGGACTTAGTACCGGGTTGCAGCCGGTGATTGCCTTTGGAGTTCGTATAGAACCGCCGGATCGGCACCTGCCACCCTGAGCACCGGAGAAGCGCCCCTGGGGATCCATGTCGATAAGCAATACCCGGGCACCCTGCTGCCCCAGCACGGCGGGCGATTTCCAATGAAATGAGGCCGATAAACTGTAGCGGGCATATCCGCCACGTGTTCGCATTATCGGTGAATCGAGACCGGCCTTGCGCCGATATCCCAGCTGCCGAGCGCTCACACCTGCGGGCTGCAGAGCTGGCGCGTGGAAAGCCCCTGACCTCTGTAACCGCATGTATTTACAGTAGTTAAATACGCCTAATCTGGTATTATTGTAATTGGCTGAATATTATCAATTAATTTCCATGCTATCGTTAAAGTTTACGGTGTTTTTCCCGATTGTCTTGTTTGGCAATTCGTACCGCCACTGACCCAAATCCACATGCGTATAACGAACTAATCAATCAACCGGCAAGTGTA
>CAVQCA010000054.1:0-5148 GCA_963710815.1 uncultured Gammaproteobacteria bacterium
TGGTGTCCTCGGCGACCCGCTTCTGCGCATCGTTCGTGTAGAAGATGGCCGAGCGATAGCTCGTCCCGACGTCATTGCCCTGGCGGTTCACTGTCGTCGGATCGTGAATCTGAAAGAAAAACTCCAGCAGCCTCCGGTAGCTGACCATCGCGGGATCGAAGAGGATTTCAATGGCTTCGGCATGGGTGCCGTGATGGCGATACGTCGCGTTCGGTACGTCACCGCCCGTGTAACCGACGCGGGTCGAAATCACGCCGTCATGGCGACGGAAAAGGTCCTGCATGCCCCAGAAGCAGCCACCGGCGAGCACCGCGCGTTCGTGTTTCATCGGATATCCTCCACCTGGTCAAGGTAAGCGCCATAGCCTTCGGCCTCCATGTCATCACGGTGGACGAAGCGCAGCGACGCCGAGTTGATGCAGTAGCGCAGTCCCCCACGATCAGCGGGACCGTCGGGAAAGACATGCCCGAGGTGACTGTCGCCGTGTGTCGAGCGCACTTCGGTGCGGATCATGCCATGTGAGGTATCGCGCAGTTCGTTGATGTGTGCCGGCTCAATGGGCCTGGTGAAGCTCGGCCATCCACAACCGGAGTCATACTTGTGTGACGAGGCGAACAGCGGCTCGCCAGAAACGACGTCGACGTAGATACCCGGCTCCTTGTGATCGTGATACTGCCCACTACCCGGGCGTTCGGTGCCGTTTTGTTGCGTGACACGGTATTGCTCCGGAGAGAGCTTCGAGATCGCGTCATGCGTCTTGCGATAGTCTTTCATTGGTTTCTCCGATTCGCGGCCATCACGACTGCTTATCAAACATCGCGCCAGATCGCATGTCGTTTTTCCTCGCTCTCGCTGTCACGCCATGAAGTTCGTGGCGCGCGGTTACGACTTGAGTTGAACGCGTTCTTCACGCCGCTTCGTCAGGAGTTCGAGCTTCGCCTCCTGTGCGGCAATGCACTGCGATATCAATTCCTCATCCAGAATTATATACAATACTCCACAGGGATTTCTTACTTGATAAAAAGGCCCGTCTGTCCATACTTAAATTCCCGGGACTCATGAATACGCTTCGTCATTCCGCATTCACGTATAGCCACTCACTGGACGGGAGTCCTTATGACTACAAGGACTTATAGGGTAAGCATGCTGTTCTTGCTAGCCCTGTCAGCGATAGTTTCACTGGCTTTTGTATTCATACCTCAAACTCACCCATAAAATGCAAGGTATTAACCTTTCGAAACCGAATCCGGGACAGGGAGTTACCTCTATCTATTGTTACACTATCCGTCTGTAACTCAGCGGTCTTGCATGAGCGACGAATGCTGTACGGAGTCAGAAGTTCCTGACGTAAATGGCAGTAATTTCAACTGACTGACAAGCGCCGACCCGCATAAAGTTAGTTGCGCTGATCAGCTACAGGACAGGGAATGCAGTGAGGTGCCGGCTACCTGGCACCCTCTCCTACCGCAGCGGAAGTTGTAGTGTCAAACCGGGACTGGAGGTTGCGGTGATTCTAACCGAGATCTGGCGATATCCGGTCAAAACGATGGCCGGAGAGAAGCTGCAACGAACAACCCTGGGGTCTCTCGGCGTCGAGGGTGACCGGGTCGTGCACGTCGAGGACGCAAACGGCCGCGTGATCACCTCCCGCTCACATCCGCGCTTTCTCGGCCATAAGGGTTCGCTTGGCACGCATGGCGAGATCATGGTGGACGGTCAGCCGTGGGATAGCCCGGAGGTTGCCGCCACGGTTGTGGATATTGCTGGCCCGGGAGCAGAACTGGTGCGCTACGACGGCGCCGAGCGCTTCGACGTACTGCCGTTGCTGGTAGCCACCGACGGCGCGATCACAGCCTTTGGCCACGATCATCGCCGCCTGCGACCAAACATCGTGATTGGTGGTGTCAATGAGTTGACCGAACGCGAGTGGCCGGGTGCCTGCCTGCGAATCGCTAAGGTGCTCATCGGTATCCAGGATCTGCGTTTGCGCTGCATCATGACTTCATACGACCCTGATACCCTGGTACAGGATAAGGAAATCACCCGAAGCATCTACCGACGCTTCGACGGAAAGCTTGCACTTAACTGTTTCGTGATCGAAGGTGGAGAGATTGCCGTTGGCGACGAAGTGCATCTGGTGCGGGGGCGTGCTTGCACAGTAGCCTCTGGGTTTGTCGAGTAAACCGGCCATAGCCGCCAATTCCGACGCTCGCCACCTGACGAGGCAGTCAGCTGATACCGACTATTAGCAGTGGAGTCGATCTGGAGGTACACGTCACAAGTTGTACCTGATTGGATGTTTTTAGCGTAAACCACGCCCTCCATGGTATTAAAGTAACAGTCGTTCGTTGGGGTGAGATCCTCAGTATTGAGACTTACATAAATAACTGACGGACGATATATCTACTATCGCCATTCCCGCGAACGCGGGATTCTGGCTCGCACTCGCTACGCTCGCTTGGCAGAAGTGACGATGCGGGAATATCAACCCGTTATGAAATCGTCAACAGAAAACGACCGGGTAAATCATACCGAAGAAGACCTCATGTGGATTCCCGGGCAGCGCCCCGAGGAGTTCCAGAAGTATTTCGGAGGTTGTCGGATCCCGCGTGACCAGGAAGGCGCAAGAAAGCCATCCGTCTCAGAGGAGATTATTCAGACAGTCGTGAAATACACTGCAGTACCGGATTATTTTCCTCTGGCATTTAACGCTCGACCGTCATATCGTGTCTGCTGACCGACGCGATACCCGGGCCGGACGGGAGAGCATCAATGGAAGCGGCCATCGGCCATCCACCTGAACTGCAGCGTGCCGTGATCCATCCGCTGGTGGTTCGCATCAGCCACTGGATCAACGCGTTTGCCATTCTTATCATGATTCTGAGTGGCTGGCGCATCTACGACGCCTCCCCGCTGTTTTCCTTCGAGTTTCCGGACACTCTGACCCTGGGTGGCTGGCTCGCCGGTGCACTGCAATGGCATTTCGCGGCGATGTGGCTGCTGGGAATCAACGGCGTGGTGTATGTGCTCTATGGCATCTTCTCAGGCCATTACCGGTACAGCTTCTTCCCGCTCACAGTCCGCGCCATCGTGCGTGAATTCGCCAACGTGCTGCGCGGGCGATTGTCGCATCGCCTGGGTACCTACAATGCGATACAGAAGCTCGCCTACCTCGTTGTCATCGCGCTCGGCGCGGTCCTCGTGCTGTCCGGACTTGCGATCTGGAAACCGGTGCAGTTCCAGAGCCTGGCCGCGCTCCTCGGCGGGTACGAAGGTGCGCGCCGGGTGCACTTCTTCGCCATGGCCGGTGTCGTCGGCTTCATCGTGGTCCACCTAACCCTCGTGATCCTGGTGCCACGCACACTGCTGCCCATGGTTACCGGCCGCGCTCCGCGCGATGTCAGCCTGCCCGAGAGTGAACCCTGACATGAAAAAGCGTTCGCGCCGCTATACCGCCTTGGATACCGTGCCGCCGGAACAAATCCGGCGCATCGAGCGTCGCCTGTTTCTCAAGCATTCACTCAGTCTCGGGGCACTCGCGCTGCTCACCGGCTGCGACGTCACCGACGTCGACGGCGTGCAGAAAACACTCTGGACGATGTCGAAATGGAATGACCGCGTGCAAGGCTGGTTGTTCAATCCCGACAAGCTCGCGCCGACCTATCCGGAAAGCGCAATCACCAGTCCGTTTCCGTTCAACGCCTACTACGCCGAAGATGAAGTTCCCAGGGTCGACGCGGCGAGATACCGGCTGATGCTCGGCGGCCTGATCCGCGACAGGAAGCCATGGACGCTGCCGCAACTCTACGCGTTGCCCCAGGTCTCGCAGATCACGCGTCATGTGTGCGTCGAGGGCTGGAGCGCCATCGGTAAATGGAGCGGCGTGCCGTTTCGCCACTTTCTCGAACGTGTGGGCGCCGATCTGTCGGCCAGATACGTGGGCTTTCGCTGCCTCGATGACTATTACACCAGCATCGACATGGCCACCGCGCTGCACCCCCAGACGCAGCTGACGTTCAAATACGCCGATGAGATCCTGCCCGCCAGGTATGGCTTCCCGTTGAAGGTGCGGATTCCCACCAAACTCGGCTTCAAGAACCCGAAGCACATTGCGGAAATCTTCGTCACCAACGTCTACCCGGGCGGTTACTGGGAGGACATGGGTTACAACTGGTTCTCCGGTCTGTGAGAAATGGCATGGAAAGATATTGCATCACCGCGATCGTCCTGACACTTACCTGTTCCCCGGGGTCGTTCGCCGCGGAACAAAACGCTCCGATCGAGTCGGGCCAGACAAGCCTTGGCGAGGTCGATATGAACAAAATAATACGGACCGAGTCACAACAGCCCATGGACATGAACGAACCGATGCCGATCGGCATGGCGAGAAAAGGCATGAAAAAAGGCGACGTGAAGTCGCACGCCATGAAGAAAGAAGCCGTTATGGACGAGAAGATGATGCAGGAGGAAATGAAGCACTGACCTGGCACCGTCGCGACACCACCCCCGACTCGATTCATGAGCGGGCCGGAAAGCATTCCTGACGCTCATGGCGATTGACTCACCACCCCGCAGCAAGAAAAATGCTGTCAATCAACTCTTCCTCACCGGAGGACATGCCTGCTTTCCTGTGTATGCGTCCTCCATTGTTCTCGGTCCTGGCGAGCGCCACGAAGCGAAACCTCCAGGAGATGGCACATGGGCTTGCAGGCAGCGTAGCCGTGCTGGCCAGCGTCATCGGTTGGCTGGTGGGGAGATTGTTGTACAGCGTCCTCGATCCGCGCGTGTTTGTGATTTCCGCGACGCTCACGCTACTGGTCTTCATGTTGGGATTCGCCATCCCCCCGGCAGCGCGGGACTGGTGGTAGACGCACGCTCGATGAACAGACTGGATTGCAGGATTCACGCCAGGTCGGACAAGCTGCTTAATTGCCAGGTCACTTCATTTGACGCGGCGACGCACTCCAGAGTACCGCCACTCCGATCAGCGATGACAGTACCGAGGCGGCGAATATCGCGATCTTGGCGACAGCGAAGTCACCCGCTACTGGATAGGCCTGACCCGCGATAAAGAGCGACATGGTGAAGCCGATGCCGGCCGTCGTACCCGTTATCAACGGGCTTGTTTTCCAGTAGACGGCCATGGCT
>CAVQCA010000055.1:0-71996 GCA_963710815.1 uncultured Gammaproteobacteria bacterium
CGGGCGGGAATGGCGCAGCTGTGAATCATTCCAGGCCGGTATGTTCAGGCCTCTCAAAAAATAGGGGTAGATCGCATGTCCCTTTCCTGGTCGGCTGGTCTTTGCCTTCGGATAGAGGACGGTAATCCCCATCAGCCGCATTAGACGCTGCACCTTCTTGCGATTCACCCGATGTCCCAGGTCCTGTAGATCACCCCTGATCCGTCGGCTGCCATAGAATGGGCGCTTGAGATGAATCTCGTCGATCAGCCGCATCAGCAGCAAATCCTCATCAGAGCAACCCATCGGTTGGTAATACACCGATAAGCGATTGATATCCAGCAACTGACACTGACGGGTTACCGGCAAATCATGCGTGCGATCAATCATTTTCTGCCGCTCGGGCCGTGAATCCTTTCCAGGCTCAAGTTTTGTATATATACGACGATTACATTTTACGTCAAATTGGTAATCGATATGGCATTCCCAGCTCAACGTCCGAGACGACTCAGAAAGAACCCTGTGCTGCGTCGCATGGTTCGGGCGCACGAAGTCCGGATCGACGATCTGATTTATCCGCTGTTCGTGGTTTACGGCCAGGGCATCAAATCCGAGATCAAGGCACTACCGGGCAACTATCACTTCTCGGTCGACCGGCTGGTCGAGGAGGCGAAAGAAGTCAGAGACCTGGGGATTCCCGCCGTTCTTCTCTTCGGCGTGACAGAAAAGCGCGACAGCTGCGCTACAGAAGCGTACTCGGATCAAGGCATCGTGCAGCAGGCCGTCCGGAAACTCAAACAGAGCGTGCCGGACCTCGTGGTCATCACGGACGTGTGCTCGTGCGAATACACCGATCACGGAAACTGCGGCATCCTTGAAGACGGTTACCTGGTCAACGACGCGTCGGTCGATCTCCTGGTCAAGACGACATTGTCCCATGCCAGGGCAGGCGCAGACATTGTTGCACCGGCGGCAATGCTGGACGGTCAGGTTCGGGCCATGCGCATGGCTCTGGAGAGCGAGGGCTTTCCCGATGTTGCTATCATGTCGTATGCGGCCAAGTTCGCCTCCAAGTTGTATGACCCGTTTTTTCAGTCCACAAATTCAGCCACTTGCGTCGACAAGCGGACTCATCAGATGGACTACGGGAATTCCGATGAGGCGATGCGGGAAATCGCCCTGGATATCGAGGAGGGGGCCGACATCTGCATCGTCAAGCCGGGCCTCTTCTACCTGGACATTCTGTACAGGGCCAAACAGAAGTTTGCATTTCCGCTCGCGGTGTACAACGTGAGTGGTGAATACGCTCTGCTCAAGGCGGCGGCAGAAGCCGGACGTATCGACGAAGCAAATATCCGGATGGAGATGCTCACGGCTTTCAAGCGTGCAGGAGCCGACCTGATCATCACCTATTATGCGAAGCAGGTTGCCACGGAACTCCAGGGCCGATAAGAGTATGACTCGTCAACCATGCTGTGAGCGCTTCGTTGAGTTCGTCGCCTGTCCTAGCAGGCTGTTGAAAAAAAGCCTGCTGACTAGGAGCCTGTCGGACTTAGGGTTGATCTACTGCGCTGGCGCGAGAGCGGCCCATAGTTCCCCGATATTTCGTTGCATAGAACCACTATGCGCTTCGATATCGTGAACCTCTGTGCTCGCTCTCCCACCATGCTCGCGACGATCACCTAAGTCCGACAGGCTCCTAGCAAAGTACTAACAATTCAATGAGGACGGAACCAGTAGCCATGAGCGAAGCCAATATTCAGCAGGACAGGCTATTCAGTACGGTCAATCCAGAGGAAGTGGCTACTCACGCGGTGATCCATGCGACAAACTCCTTTCAGGAACTTCCGGCATTCGAAGTCGAGCAATCCATCAGTACACGTTTCGAACAGCAGGTCGCCGCCAACAGCGACCGGCTTGCCGTCAGGACGCGGGGTATGATCTGACGTATGACACGCTGAATCGATGGGCCAATCGTATTGCCCATTCGATTACAAGTGTGGTCACGCCGGGTGCCGGTGTGGTAGCCGTCCTCCTCGACCACGACGCGCCTTTGATCGCTGCAATCATGGGCGTGCTCAAGTCGGGCAACTGTTACGTTGCGATGGAACCTTCTCATCCCGTTGAACGTCTGCGCAAGATCCGCGAAGACTCCGAAGCTGTCCTATTGATCACGGACACCGCCAACTCATCACTGGCCCACAACATTATGCGCAGCCAGTGCGCTTTTCTGAACCTGGATGCGCTGCCGTCCGATGTCTCGGACGACAACCTCGAACTCGACATCCCACCCTCCGCACTAGCGCATATAGTGTACACATCAGGCTCAACCGGCATACCGAAAGGCGTCTGCCAAACTCACCGTAACGTGCTGCACAACGTCCGCAATTACACCAACGCCTCCAGGATGACCGCTGCCGATCGCTGTTCACTGCTGTCCCTGTGCTGTTACGCTCCCTCGGTCAGCGATATCTTTGCTGCACTCCTTAACGGCGCCGCAGTATTGCCGTTTAAAGTCGCGGAAAAGGACCGGCCAAGTTGGGCGAGTGGCTGAGGAGTGAGGAGATTTCTGTTTATCACTCCGTACCGATGGTGTTCCGCAACATGGCCGGCGCGGTGACGGATCAAAGAGGGTTTCCGCATGTGCGCCTGGTCAAGCTCGGTGGTGAGCCAGTTTTGCGAAGCGACGTCGACTTGTTCAAGCAGCATTTTTCCTGACCACTGTCTGGCTTTATGTCGGACTCGGTACGTCGGAAACGAATATCATTCGTTGATAATCTGCTGGATAAGTACACCGAAGTCGACGGCTACACTGTCCCCGCCGGCTTCGCCGTCGAAGGTAAGGAAGTGGTGCTGCTTGATGACAACTAGCAGGAAGTACCCGTCGGCGAAACAGGCGAGATCGCTGTCAGCAGTTCGTATCTTTTCACAGGGTATTGGCGGAGGCCCGAGTTGACGGAGGCCTCGTTTGTGCCGGATCCACGCCGTAACGGCGGGCGGGTGTTTCGCACGGGCGACATGGGGCGCATGCTGGCGGGTGGGATGCTGCTGCACCTGGGGCGTAGAGATTCTCAAATCAAGATCAGGGGGGTTCGCATCGATCCGTCTGAGGTCGAGTCTGCAGTCAAGGAATTGCCTGAGGTGCGTGACTGTGTCGTGATTGCCTGTGCAGGATGAGCTGGAGGTGAGACTCGACTCGTTGCGTATCTCGTTGCCAAAATGGAAGAGGCACTCGACGCTTCGATGCTGCGAATGCGACTGGCAGAGAAACTGCCCAGCGAATTGATTCCGACGCGCGTTCATATGGCTGGAGCGAATTCCGTTGACGCCGAACGGCAAGGTGGATCGCAAAGCGTTGCCTCGACCGAAAACCGACTTCGGCGAACAAGACCGGCCCAAGGACCTCCTGGAACTGAAACTGATCAGTGTGTGGCAACGGCTCTTCCAGCGGGAAAATATAGGCCGGCATGACAATTTCTTTGACCTCGGGGGCCATTCACTGCTGGCCGCGCAACTGGTCGCCGAGATTGAGTCTCATTTCGGATGCAAGCTGCCCATTTCCGATTGTTGCAGACGCCAACCGTCGAGTCTCTGGCCCGGCGTCTGGCCAATGAAGACTGGACACCGGCGTGGAGTTCGCTGGTCCCGCTGCAACCGCTTGGTGCCAGACCCCCACTGTTCATCTACCATGGATGGGGCGGGAGTCTCTTACTGGTTTGTCAACTAACTTCAAGCAGGTGTTTGCGCCTGATCAACCTGTATACGGCCTGCAGACGATCGGCCCGGACGGTGAAAAGGAACGGCATGCGTGTATTGAGGAAATGGCAAGCCATTACGTCAGCGAGATTCGTGCTTTTCAGCCTGAAGGACCCTACTATCTTGCAGGTTACTCCATGGGCGGGCTGGTCGCCATGGAGATGGCGGAGCAACTGAGGCGCCAGGGCCAACGCGTTGCATTCCTCGGATTACTGGATACAAATCCGATATCCGTGTCCTGGATAGACTACGTGGTATCAGTTGCTCCGTACCTTTGGCAGAGGTTCAAGTTCCATGTGAAACAGCTGCGTGCAATGCCGTTACGTGAATATGTTGGCTACGTTCGAGATCGGTGGGAGAAACTTCGGTGGTGGATAAACAAGAATCGACGCATGCCGAAAGTGGTTATGAAGGCGTCGGAAAAGAACACCTCAGAACCTCAACTGCCTGGCATTCAGGACTATTATAAAGACTTAGCATGTGCTTATCGACTTCGACGGTATGCAGGTTCAATTAACGTCTTCATTAGCGAGGCTGACAATTCACATATGGTTCGTGCTTGGAGTCGACTGGCGCGTGATGGTGCGACCATTCACCAGCTTACGGGTAATCATCTCGAGATAATAAGAGGCGAACATGGTCCAGAGACGGCGAAAGCCTTGAAAGCCGCACTGGAATGCGCTCAACAAGATAGTTACGCACACCTGTAGGCAGATAGTCGAAAATTCTCACATCACCATCAGGCTTGCCTGACAGACCCCCACCATCCGCCGTACCACACTCCCAGGCAAGGACCTGACCAAGATGACCACCGCCGAAGTTGAGACCCTACTGCGCCTGCTGGCAGAATGGGAACGGGAGGAATTGGCGCTGCTGATGCAGGAGCGGCGGGGGACGAAGCAGGGATTGTTTTTGCCCCGATTCACTCGTCACAGGCACTTCTGACACGAGCCGTCCCTGGCGACGTTAACTATAGCTTGTTCGTTAAGCAGCAGGTTATAAGATCGATGTCATACTCCGACCAGTGCTTCTTCGGCGTGGCTAGATTATCCTTTCGTCGATCTGTGGTTTGTCGGGTGCAATAAAATGGCGCCACCTGCCTGGGACTATTCACGCGTCGGTCTCCCGTCTTCCTTCGCTCCTCCATAACCAGGATCTCCCCTCGTTGTGCCGTCCCTCTAGTAGACGGAGATTTGCGGATGAAGTTGCTTCCAGTTCCTAACAGCTTGTTGAAAAACAGCCGATGCGGCCATTCATTTTCATCGCACGGCAGATAGAACCGGACCATTGATGCCTATGGCTTCATACTTGCCCTGAATCAGCATCCGTTTTTTCTCGATCTGGCATGTACTCCTGCAATGCACATCCAGATCCCGCAACGCTTCATCGATCAGCTTGCGTATGGCTCGCAGGGGATGATTTGCCGGTACAAAATCCTCTACCGTGCGCGTGATAAACAGAGCGGGTTGTCTGATGTCAGCTCCTCGCATGGCACTTTATTCCACAGCAATTGACTGCCGTAACTTTATCATGCGACGCTTCACCAAACGGTGTTTTTCAACAAGCTGCTAGGCATTTCAACAAACTTCTACCCTCGTTGGGACGGGAGCTAAACAGGAGACATAGATGAAACCCGAACGTATACGTTCATTACGCTCATACATTCAGAAACTTGACGAGCTGGGGGACATTCAGAAGATTGACCAAGAAGTCGACTGGAACCTTGAGCTTTCGGCAGTGATTCGCCGATCTTATGATTTGATGGCTCCCGCCCCATTGTTCACTAATGTAAAGGGTTGCCCAGGCTTTCGTGTCTTTGGCGCCCCTGCGAGCTTGAGCAGCCGATCTGATATGAGCATGGCTCGTATTGCCCTGTCACTCGGTCTTCCCCCTACTACTCCAGCCACCGATCTGGTTGAAGCCTTGGCAAACGGACACAGGAGAACTCCTGTTAGTCCGACAGTAGTAGATGAGAGCGCATGCAAAGAAGTCGTCCTATTGGGCGACCAAGTCGATCTAACACGACTCCCCGCGCCGATGATTCACGAGGGGGATGGAGGGCGCTATATCAATACCTGGGGAGTAATTATTACGCAGAACCCTTGTGGTTCGTGGACAAACTGGTCAATAGCTCGCATCATGCTGCTCGACAAACGCAGCATACTGATCGGTACAGGCGCGGCTCAGCATGTCAATACTATTTTCAATGAATGGCTGAAGTGTGGTGAACCCATGCCGTTTGCGTTAGCTCTTGGAGTTGAGCCGGCGATACCATTTGTCGGTGGAATGCCCTTGCCATCTGAGGTTTCGGAAGCTGACTTTTTAGGGGGATATTTCGGAGAGTCGATAGAGGTGATCAAATGCGAGACGAACAGCCTTAAGGTTCCAGCATCTGCTGAGATCGTTCTCGAAGGAACAATTTCCCATATGGAAACGGCTAATGAAGGTCCTATGGGTGAATACGCTGGCTACATATGGCTGAACCAAACACGGGCACAGCCCGTCGTGACAATAAACGCAGTTACGCATCGAAATAACGCGATCTTTCCCGTAGTCGCAGCGGGTCCACCGGTCGAGGAGGATCACACGTGCTGGGGACTGGGAATTGCCGCGCAGCTGCTACATGAGTTGCGGTCCGCAGGTTTTCCCGTAAAAAGATGCTTTTCCCCGTTCGAATCAGCCGTTCACTGGCTAGTTGTTACCGTTGACGATCGGTTTAAGAACCGAGAGGAGTCTAACGTCCTGGTTCGTTCGCTTCAGGATTTTCTGACCCGGTCGCGCCCGTTCATGTACCTGCCGAAGATCTTTCTTATTGACAACCAAATTGATCCTTCAAATGCCAAAGAGTTAATTTGGGCTATCGCGACTCGACTTCACCCGACTCAGAGCGCCACGTTCATAGAAAACGTTCCGATCATGAAACATACGGGGTCGATTTCACCGGAAGAAAGATTGTTAGGGTATGGTACGAAGGTAATCTACAACTGCCTTGGGCCGTTTCCTGCGGGTAACCTCGTTCCGAAAGCCACTACATTTCGTTCGGGATGGCCGTTGGATGTACAGGAGAAAGTCATTAGTAAATGGCATGATTACGGGTATGACTGAGGGGATAGACCCCCCGACCTTGGCCCTGATTGAAACGTTCGTGATGGAACACCACGTGATGAGTCTGGCATGTATTTACTAAGGGGCACATTCTTGTGGGAAACCGTCAGGTTATCCTTACAATTGGTCATGCAACCACGGACTCTGCAGTGTTTGCCTGATTATTTACCGGAATGAGGGCTGGAGTCAGCCCATTCAACCCCTGATACCGGCCGGTCGAGCAGCGGCCCCTGAGGCGAACCCATGAACCTGGCGCCACACACTACGACTCTCGCCGTAGCGCTGCATGTGCTGATCGAACTGGCGCTCATCGTGCGCGTACTGCTCCGGCCGCATCGGGATCCCGCCTCGCGCATTGCCTGGGTTGTCGTCATCGCCGCGCTGCCGGTGATTGGCATTCTCACTTACCTGCTCTTCGGCGAGGTCAACATTGGCCGCTCTCGTGTGGCCCGACAGCGCCAGGTAATCGAGACAATGCCAGATTTCCCCCCGGCCATGCCCGGGGACGAGGTCAACCTCGAAGCTCGGGTACCGGCGCGTTACGAGCATCTGTTTCGCGTGGGGTGGTCGATCAGCGGGTTCGAGCCCGTCGGCGGCAACGCGGGGCGCCTGCTGGCGGACTCCAATGCGGCGATCGACGCCATGGTGGCCGACATCGATGCGGCCGTGCATCACATCCACCTGCTTTTCTATATCTGGCTGCCGGACGGCAACGGCTGCAAAATCGTCCAGGCGCTGATGCGCGCCGCGCGCCGCGGCGTGAAATGCCGGGCCATGGTCGACGACCTCGGCTCGCGCATCCTGACCCATTCGGTGCACTGGCAGGCCATGCGGGACGCCGGAGTGCATGTGGCTGTCGCACTGCCGATCGGCAACCCCCTGCTGAGGCCCTTCAGAGGCCGTATCGATCTCAGGAACCACCGCAAGATCGTCATCATCGACGGGCGCATCACATACTGCGGCAGCCAGAATTGCGCCGACCCGGAATTCCGCATCAAGCCGAAGTATGCCCCCTGGGTGGATGCCGTGCTGCGCTTCGAGGGACCCGTTGCGGCCCAGAACCAGCGCCTGTTCGCCGGCGACTGGATGACCTGCGTGGACGAAAACCTCGATGACCTGCTGCGCCAGCCGGTCCAGGCACCCCGGACGGGCATTCCCGCGCAGGTCATCGGGACCGGCCCGACGGTGCGCCACTCGGCCATGCCCGAGATGTTCGAATCCCTCATGCACGCTGCACGCCGCGAGCTGGTGATCACCACGCCCTACTACGTCCCCGACGAGTCCATGCAGGATGCGCTTTGTGCGGCCGGGTACCGCGGCGTGGACACAACCATCGTCTTCCCCGCGAGAAACGACTCGAGGGTCGTGGCGGCGGCGAGTCACAGCTACTACGCCGAACTGCTTGCCGCCGGGGTCAAGGTGCATGAATACGCGGGCGGCCTGCTGCACACCAAATCACTCACGCTGGACGGGGAGATATCGTTGATCGGCTCCGCGAACCTGGATCGCCGCAGCTTCGATCTCAACTTCGAGAACAATATCCTGTTCTTCGATTCCCGGCTCACCGCCGCGCTGCGGCAACGCCAGCAGGAATACATTAGCTGCGCCCGCCCGATCGAACCCGACGAGGTCGCCGCCTGGCCCATGTCCCGCCGTCTCTGGAACAACACCATCGCGATGCTCGGACCGTTGCTCTGATTATGCGAACCGGCAAGGCCGTCTGGCTGCCCCCCGCATGCGCTGCTATAGTCGTGCCATGCGCAAGCGCACCGCGGGTTTGCTGGTTCTGGCTCTGCTGACGGGGTGGGTCACGGGCTGGTACATGCGCGACCTCCGGACACCCGAACCCCAAGTATCCCGCGTATCGGCCAGGGTCATACCGGCATCGCCGCCGGGCGTCGCCAGGTCCGCCGGGAATGCCACCGTGGCGGCCCCGGTGCGCAACGATACCCTCCGGCAACTGCTGGAAAACAAGGCATTTGCACGCGCCGTGGAGCACTTCGAGGCGTTGCAGGCGCGGGCGGATGACGCCGCCGTGCAGCGCGCCAGGAGCCAGTTGCTGGCGTACGCGAGCCGGCTGAACGCGCAGGCGGACTACCCCGCGGCGATAAAGCTCCTGCGGCTTTACCTGCAGGCCGACTACCGCGATGCGGAGGCGCGCATGCTGCTGGCCGCAGCCTATCGAGGCGAAAATGACCTGCGCGCCGCGATCGAGCAGCTCTACGAGGCGAAAGGACAGGCCTGGCGGCCGGAGACACTGACGCAGCTGACCGGGCGCATCCATGCGCTGGTAGTCGATTACGCGGCCGCCCTGAAGCAACGCGGCGATACCAGCGGTCTGCTGGACCTCTACCAGGACCTCACCCAGCTCGAACCCGACCATGCGGCATATTTCATCGGTCTCGCAACCTCACAGATCGCGCTCGCCGACTACGACGGTGCGCGTCAGTCGCTGTTGCTGGTGGCGCAGGATCCCGAGGTCGGCGCCCGGGCGCGGCAGCTGCTCGAGCAACTGCGTATGACAGCAATCGAGCCGCAACAACCGGAGACGTCCACGCCGGCGAGCGAAGTCGCCGGAATCCCGTTATTGCGCAACGGCAACCATTTCCTGGTCGATGCCCGCCTGGGAGACGGACAGCAGGCGCGCCTGCTCATCGATACCGGCGCCAGCCTGACCATACTCACACCCGGGGCGCTGAAACGCCGGGGCGTGGCCGCCGAGCCCACCGGCAAAACCGGCCTGTTCACCACGGCCAACGGCCGGGTCAGTGCACCGATCTATCGCCTCGACTCGCTATCGGTGGGCGAATGGCGGGTAAGCAACCTCGAGGTCGGCGTACTCGCACTGGAGGATTCGCGGCTCGACGGTCTGCTCGGCATGAACTTCCTCGGCAAGTTCCAGTTCTTCATCGACCAGAAGCAGGCGCAGCTGCGTCTGTCGCCCGCCACGCCACCGAATTGACATGCGCGGAGAAGCTGCGTACCCCCACGACAGACTCCAGACCAAAATGACACCGGGGCAAGACCAGGGTGCGATAACGTTGTTTGCAACCCCGGGATTTTTCGCTGCGATCGAAAAGAGACAAACTCATCGCAAAGCCGCAAAGAGCGCAAAGTGTTTGATTGTTTTCGTTAAAGAATTTCTCTGCGTTCTTTGCGGCTTTGCGGTGAAAATGGTGTTATGGACGGACACTAACCAAGCACCACTCCTAATCACCGGACTTTTCCGCGAGGAGGCGCCGCAGGTCGCCGGTGATGACCGGGGCGCTGTCGGTGGATCCGGCCAGCAGCCGGATCTCGCCTTTGCGGTCGAACACATACACGGCGCTGCTATGCGACACCTCGTAGGCGCCGCTGGAGTCGGGCTTTCCGTAGCCGTAGCTCACCCGGTAGCGTTTGGTGAGCGACTTCAGCTCGGCCTCGCTGCCGCGCAGCCCGACGACCTCCGGCCCGAACGCTGCCGCATAGGTTTTCAACCGGGCCAGCGTATCGCGCGCCGGGTCGACGCTCACGAACAGGATCCGCACCTGTTCCGCGCTCGTTCCCAGTGCGGCCACGGCGCGACTCAGCAGCGACAGGGTGGTCGGGCACACGTCCGGGCAGTGGGTATAGCCGAAGTAAAGCAGCACCACCTTCCCGCGGAAGTTCTTGCCGTGCACCGTCGCGCCGTCGCTCGCCGCGGTGAGGGTGAAGTCCAGCGGCGGCATGAGACCGGAAATGTCCCGGAGACCCCAGGGTGGCGCGCTCTGCCCGCACGCGGCGAGCAGACCCGCCAGCAGCAGCAATACCCCGAACCGCACACCCGGAGCACGGGCGTCGGTGGTGCGGGCGGCCGTCATTCGCCCTGCACGCCCACGATCCGGAAGTGGACCGTGAGTGTCTGGCCATCGCTGAAGCTCAGGGTCACCGGCACGTCCTCTCCGACGTGCAAGTCCCGCGTGGCGTGCATCAGCATCAGATGGTAACCGCCGGGGGCAAACGCGAACGGCCGGCCCGGGACCAGGTCCACGCCGTCCACGTGCGCCATATGCGCCATGCCGTTTTTCTCGACGCTGCGATGCAGCATCACATTGTCAAAGGCCGGGCTGGCGGCGCCGACCAGGCGCAGAGGGCCAGTCGCGTTGCTGGTGATCACGAAATACCCGGCCATGGGCAGGTCACCCGGCAACCAGCGCACGCGTGCGTCGGTGACCGAGACCTGCGGCTGCCCGGCGTGGGCGACCATGACGACACCCAGTACAGCCATGAAAAACAACATTCGCCTCACAATGCACTCCTCGAAAGCGGCGTCTCGCCGTCCATCCGCGCGGCCACGCTGGAGGCCGCATCCATACGCGCGCTGTAGTGCATCCACATACGCAGCACCAGCAGGATGGCGAGTACGCTCATCATCGCCGCGGGGATCCAGGTGACGATGCCGCCCGTTTCCTGATCTACCAGGGGACTCACCGGCCAGGCGCGGCCACACACGCTGTACACGTCGTACAGCACCGTCTTGCTGAGTGCAATATGCGCACCGATCGCAATCTGGGGCAGCATGATCGCCCAGAGCATGACGATACGCGCCGGGTAACCCAGCGAGCCATGCTCGTGCGGCGGGCGCGGATCCAGCACCAGCCACCAGAACAGCAGCCCGTCGATCAGCATGCTCCAGTTCATCAACTGGTAGCGGGAGGCGCTCAGCATGGCGTCGAAGTGAATCGAAGGGATCAGCCAGAGATAAATCAGGCCGACGAACAGCAACGGAGAGACCAGCGGGTTCTGCACCAGCCGGTAAACGAACCGAACCGGCCAGCTGCGCCACAGCGGCAGCAGCAGCCCCTCGCGCAGGCGCGATGGCAGACCCCGGCCGAGCACCTCGTAGGGAACGGCGAGCATGATCAGGAACGGCCCCAGGTGATGCAGCACCAGGTGCTGTACCCGGTGCACCCAGAACATGTGCTGCGAGAGATAATCCACGTAAGTCTGCATGACCACGTAGATCAGCACGAGGCCCGTGTAAAAGCTCAGCGTGCGGCCCACACCCGTCGTCAGACCGGCCTGGCGACGAAGCCGGAGGCCGCGCCAGAACAGGACCGCCGCGGCTGTACAGGCGGCCAGTACGGCGGGCGAGAACTCCCACGGCATGAGTAATGTGACGAGTGAAGGCACCGGCAGCAAACGGATGGAGGCAGGATAACCGCGAGGAAGGATAACCCCGCGACTTCGCAAGAATCAACCCGAAAACGGATAACGGTCCTCGCATGAACGTCCGGACGGCGGTTTGAACGGTTTCACCGTTATCGAGGGGCAGATGGCCATCGAAGGCCTCGGCGGGACCATGGCGGCCTTTTCTGCCAGCCAACCCCGGGGAATCTGACGGTCAGGGTCTGACGGAGAATGTCGCCGGCCGGTTCATGGAGCCGCGATTGAAATCGCCCAACCGGATGTCCCTGTCGATATCCCGGGCGTGGACGACCCAGCTGTAGAGACCGCCGGGCCGGATCAGACCGGCGGGCAATTCGAGCCGTGGCTCGTTCAAAAGCTTCGAGGTATAGATCAGGCGATTATCATCCCAAAGGTCGCGGATGAACACCTCGTAATAGCCGGCGCCCTTGACCCTCTTCCAGCTCAACGCGCGGGGCGTTGCGATATCCTCGGCGCCATCGGGAGGGTTCATTCCGTGGGCCCGCGGCAATTTGGCGATATGGACGTAATCCCGGGCGCTCAGCCGGTCACCGTTGGACAGGGTGATATCAGCCACATACCAGCCATCCGGTGCTTCCGGCGGAATCACCACCTGCTTCATGAAGACATGCTTTTCCGGCTTGCCTTTCGGGTGCAGTATTCTGTAGTGGTCCAGGCCGATGCGGGTCAGCACATGTCCATCGGGATAATGGACCTCGACCTGCCGCACCTCGGCATAACGGCTGGTCGAAAACAGCGACAGATAGAACGGCGGCCGGTCCGGCCAGTTACATACGTGGATGTCAAAAAAGCCCGCGGCCGTGTAATGCGGATCCTGTTCGGACCCGGGCTTGTCGTGTCCGTCCACCGCGCCGACCTGGCCGCAGACAGCGACAGCCAGCAGGGCGATGCGGGCCCACCGCCGCCTTGATATACCGCGCATCCCTGCAATGATCCACAAGCCTGGTTTGCCGCTCATTTGCTGTTTTCCCGGGCGGGTGTATTGAGTGATCTCAGGTTGGCCTCGCGGAGCCTGAGCGAAAGGCTGCGCAGCATGCCGATGCTGATCTCGGGATAGCTCAGAATAATACCACGCAGACGGGATTTTCCCAGTGCAAGGACGGTTGCGTCCTCCAGCACATGCGCAGTCGCAGAACGCGGCAGGTCGTCCAGCATGTTCATCTCGCCGAAGCAGTCACCCGGTCCGAGTATGGCGATAAAGTCAGTGCTGGTCGGGTCTTGCGCAATCGATATGCCGACCCTGCCCTCGACCAGCAGGAAAAGCTCATCGCCCTGGTCGCCGATATCGAACACCCGTTCGCCCGCGAAGTATCTCGCCTCATTCAGGGCCCGGGCGACAAAGCGCAGATCATCGGTAGTCACCGCCGAGAACATGGCGGATCGCTTGAGCAGCAGCAGGCGTTCGAAGAGATCAAGCATCGCGGGCTCCGGGCGCCGGCGCGGCGGGTACGCTGCCCGCGCAGTGGCGCAGCCAGTCATCCTGCCGCGCCCGGCACCACTCCAGCACCTCGCCCACCGTGCGGAACTCATGATCGGTGCCGGTCTTGCGCGCGGTCGCGTCGCTACCCAGGGCCTCGAGCAGCCAGGGGGTGACGCGGCAATCGTCCAGGCTGTGCAGCACCTCTATCGCATTGGCGACGTACCGGGCGTCACCGCTGGCAATACCCTCCCTGATCGTCGCCACGACACCGGGGTCGAACAGTGGCTCGAGCGCCCGCAGGGCGAGATTGATGGTGGCCTGAATACGTTCTCCCAGCGTGAGTTTCAACAGCTGCATGGCCTCCTGCTGGGCCGTGGCGCTGACATCGAGCCGCTCCAGCGCGGTTTTCAGCCGGCAGGCATCCCGCGACTTCTCGACCGCAATACTCTCGAACAGCGGGTTGGGAAGGTCGAGTTTCATCAGGGAATCCAGCAGGGCCTGCTGGCTGCGCGGTGTACCCTGGTTTTCGATGATGCGGCGCGAGGCCTGCGCCACGTAATCATTTTCACAGGACTGCAATGCCGCGATAACCGCCTTGCGTACACCGATGTGGCCATCGTCCAGTGCCCGGGAGACGAATGGCTCGCGCCGCCCGGGCGCCACCAGATGCACGCATCCGGCAGCCGCCTCCCGCAGCGGCGGGGACTCGCTGGACTGGGCGACGGACAGGGCGTCGGCAAAGGTATCGGGGAACGGCTGCGCAAATGCGCTCAGTCGGATGAGAGCGCGAAGCCTGATGGCCGCGTCCCTATGGGTGGCGAGATGTTCCGCCGCCTCGTGATAGAGTGACAACAGGTCGCGCCGGTCCTGCACGGGCAGATGATCCAGATCGGCAATGTTGTCGAGCGCGGCCAGTCGTTCATTCTCCGCGCCCGTGAGCAAGGCGCGCCATTCCTTCATCCCCTCCCCATGGTGCTCCGCAAACGGACAGCGCATGATGCCATGAACGGCGACGGCGCGCAGCCGGGGGTTCGGGCTGACCAGGAAACTGCCGATGCGCTCGCTGCCCGGCTCCTCACCCGCATCGATGAGTCCACGCAGGAGTGTGGCCTGGAGATGTGGATCGCGGGTATCCATCATCGCGCCCAGCCGGGCGGTCACCTCCGCATCGCCGAGCGGAACAAGCAGCCTCACCAGACGGTCCACCGTGGCGATGCTCCCCTCCCCCGTCCTGGCCAGGATGACCGGGGCGGCCCGGCCGGGGAATACCCTGACGAGCAGACGGGCAAATGCCAGACAGACCTGTTCATCCGTATCGTTCACGCCACGGACGATCTCCCGGAATACGGTCTCGTCATTGCCGAACAGGGCCGCTGACATACCGTCACCGGAGAGATATAGCTGGTCGCGCAGGTTGGTGACCAGCGTCCTGACATAATCCCTGTTCATGCGAGTATTGAAGTAGTAATACAGCAGCGCTGCCACGACGCCGGGAACAAGAAACCAGGCGGGGGCTTGCAGCCGCTGCATAAGCCAGAGCAGCAGACCGCAACACAGCAGGGCAAGCGGCAGGACAACGACGACTGACACCGCGCGTGCACGCCCCTGCATGTAGTTAGGCAGGATGTTATAGAACATCGTGCGCACAGGGCCGCGGAATGCCGGCATGAAAGCGTCCTTGTTCAGACTTCCCGCCAGAGCCGTCGGCAGCGCGTAGTGGAATAGCAATCCCAGCAGACTGGCCAGGGTGGTCAGCGGAAACAGCAGGTTGATCCGACGCACCCCGAATCGTTTGATGGCCCGGCCGGTTACGAAGACCTGGATCAGCAGGGCGACGGAACTGGTGACTGCCGTGAGAACGCCGAAGAACGTGGTGAGAGACTCCTCCGTGGTAAAGACGCCGGTATAGAAGCGATTGACACTGTAACTCAGGATATAGAAGGCAATGACCATGAAGAACAGCGCGAAGGAGGCGGAGCGCAGCAGGGCCGAATCACGGGTGAACCGGAGGCCCTGCCCGACCTGGCTGACCGCCGCCGCAAGTCGGTGGGGTGTTCTTCTGACGGGACGGAAATAGGACGAGGCACCCTCACGCCGGTGCCAGTGCTGCATTACCGCAATACCCAGCAGCAGAAGCGCGCACCAAACCAGCAGGACATTCTGGACCCGCATGCGGGGTGCGAGCAGGGCGATAAGCACACCGCCGGCGATGATGCCGCTCTGGGCGCCGGCCAGGATCAGGGGCGATAGGCGCTTTGCCTGCAATGTATTGAGGTTCTGACCCAGATAGTGTGCGCCATGGACCAGGAGCAGCTCCGAGGAAACCTCGTAGACGAGAAAATAGAGAGGATAGACGATCTCGACGGTCGTAAACGTCATGAGCGCCCAGAGGGCGGTGACGATCACGGTCAGCGTCGTAAACAGGATGCGGAAGAAACTTTCCGGAGACATGCGGTCCGCAAAGGCGGCGTACACGGTGCTGACCAGCGCCAGCAGCACACTGAGCAGGAGGTACATTACCGGCAGATACTCAACACCGTACCGCTTCAGGAACAGGGCATCCGCCGAGCTGCGTCCGATGGCCATACCCATGCCGATGAGCAGGAAGATGCCCAGCAGATAAATGACCCTGGGCGGCTCATCTTCACGTATCAGCAGCAGGTCGTAAAGCCGTTTCATTCAGTGCCCAGTGTGTATCCGGAATGTCTTCTTCAGCGCGTCCGTTGCGGGTGAGCTGATATCCACGACGGCAAACGCATGCGAAGCGAACCGCCTGACCCTTTCAAAACCGTTCTATAAACAATTCTAGCTCGCCTCCGGTGATCCTTCCGGTGGATAGTCGAGTGTGTTGCGATGTTTGCCGCGGTAGTCGGCGGTAAATGTCGGGAACGGCAGTTCCCGGGCAGCGCACCAGTCCCGCACCTGTGCCTCGGCCGCTCGCTGGCGCTGGGTGTCAAGCCCTTCGTCTCTGGCGTGGTAGACGGTGCGCGAGGGAACCGCGAATCCGGTACCGGCATCCTTTACAACCTTCATGACGCGCAGATAGATGTCTTCACGGATGGCACGGAATTCATTCGGGTTCGTGGTTTTGATATTTACACGGAGTTCCACATTCAAGCCGAATTCACCAAAGCCCGCGAAGCGCACCATGGGTTCTTCATCGATGACCCGGGGATGCGCCAGCAGCAGGTCACGCAGTGAAACCAGCAGGAAACGCAGCTGATCATCCGTTGTTTCGTAACGCAGCCTCAACACGCTCGACAGCATGGTATGGCTGCGCAGGCTGTAGTTGACCAGGTGCATCTTGGAAAAGTCGCCGTTGGGAATCGTCGTCACCGTATTATCAATGCCCCGGATACGCGTCGAGCGTAAACCGATCGCTTCAACGATACCGATACGCTGCCAGTCCAGGCTCGGGTCCTCGCCGTAGCGGCAGAAGTCACCGACACGCACGGGACGGTCAGCGAACAGGTTCAGGCTGCCGATGAAGTGTTCGATCGTGTTCTGTGCAGCGAGCGCAATGGCGATACCACCCACGCCCAGACCCGCAACAATACCGTATAGCGGAGCACCAAGCTGGCTGCTGACATAGAAGATAATGGAGATAACCGCCACGCTGCCGACGATCCGGGCCGCGAGACGCAGCAGGTGGGCATTCAGGCTCTGGTCAGGGATTCTCGGCAAGGCGATAACCGCTTCGGCCAGGACCATCGAACCCGTCCAGGCGATCCATGCCAGCGCGAAATAAGCAACGGCGTCAGCCATCAGTGTCAGGTCCTCGGCAAGCCGGCCCGTCAGGGCAAGCTCCCGGTTCGCCATATCGAGCACCAGTGGTGTCAGCAGCAACAGGGTGAACGGAGTCGCAAGGCGACACAGGTGGGCGGCGGTCGCGGGTCGATCGGAAAGTCCGCACCGCGCCAGCCGGTGAACGATCACAAACACTATGACGGTGACAGCTATCAGTATTGCCAGGGCAAGCCATTTCCACACCGCCTGCTCGTACACGCTGTGTTTCAACCAGTCGGGAAACCCTTCGATGATGCCCGGCGGAATCACCCAGCTGCTCATGCTGAGATAATCGCGCTTTTCGGCATAGTTTTTCACCGGGACGTCGCGCCGGTAGGGCAGCAGGCGCGTTTTTTTATAAAAGTCCCTGGCGCGGGCCACCGTCGAAGGGCTGAACAGGAACTCTCCGGCGCGCGGGCCGTCTGCAACGCGTGCAATAGTGATCTCGGTATGCGGAATGGTCCAGCTTTCGGTTTGGCTGTCCGCCTTTTTGTTGATTCCAGCGCCTGCATAGGCCGAGGCATCGGGTATTTCCGCCTCGGGTGGAAGCTCGATGCGGGACAACACCTCGTACAGGTAGATGACCTCGTCACGTCCCATCCCGAAGCGGGCCGCGGGTGGGGCAGCGCTCAAGTTGAGCGTGCGTTCCGCCCTGGCTCCCATTTCATGCAGGCGGGCAGCCGCCTTGCGACTCGGGGTATCCCAGTACTCGTCACGCACCAAACGCAGATAGTCATCGCCCGTCTTCAGGAAGGAGTTCAACGTCGCCCTCGGACTGGACAGGTCCAGTGGCTCCAGCGGGTGCCTGGCATCGGTATTCCCGGCGACAGGTGAGCACAGCACCAGCAGCAGCATGCAGAGGTATAACCGTCCGGAATGATGACTTACCATGATTTACTCCAATAGAATCCTGGCAATAAATACACACAAACAAGAAACACTGTTATCCGCGCAACAACCGGACGTCAACATTCCTGATCATACCGGGTTCGCCACATAATTCGCTGGCTGCCTGAACACGCCCGGCAACCTGACAACGCCGCGGCTGTGCGTACACGCGGGGACGTTGAGCAAGCGCCGGCCAAGCGACCGGATTGGATAGAAACCGTGCTATCGATGGAAAAACAGGTTGATGAGGATCGTCAATACCACGCTGACGATAATCATCGAGGTGACCGGGAACAGGAAGGTGCCGTTTCCCCGTTCGATGCGGATGTCCCCGGGCAGGTGACCGAACCACCCCAGCAGCCCCGGCGCGTAGATGAGCACCAGGCCGAGCAGGACCAGCACGAGACCGAGCAGCAGGATCAGTTTCCCCATGCCCATGGCGTCGGTCTGCGGGGTGATTGACCCGCAGTGAGCGTGATCACGCCTGTTCTCCCGCCTGGCATCTTTCCAGGAATGCCCGCAGCGCTTCCACCTCGACGTCTTCCCTGCGCCAGGGCGTGCCGGTGAGGCGCGCGCGCATGGCGTCCCGAACCGCGTAGGTCCACGCCTGCAGCGGCTTGCCCTCCTCGTCCGTCACGCACACCCGGATACGCTCGTAGAGTTCGCCCTCGAACTCGTCCAGCTTGCGGAAGTGGGCCTCCCCGATTCCGGCGTACACCACGCCCTCGGTGCAGGCCTGCGGCTCGTGAATGAGGCCGGGATAGACCTTCCCTCTGACGGTGTAACAGGCGTAATCGTCCAGCACCGCCTTCTCACCTTCCAGGTGGCAGCCGGTGACCGCCTGCAGGACCTCGGGAAACTGCAGGGTGCCGTAGGAGAAGAGGCGCATGGTGTGATCGTTTTCCTGGTTGGGTGAGGTCTCGTAACCGCCGTTTCGGCCACTCCATTATCCGGACTGACCCGGGCGAGTGTCCAGCCCCAGCGCGGCGCGGGCATTGGCGCTGGTCTGGCGTGCCAGCGCCTCCGGGCTCTCGCCGCGCGCCTCGGCCAGGGCCGCCAGGCAATCGGGCAGATACTCCGGACTGTTGCGTGAACCCCGGTGCCGGGCCACGGTCAGGTCCGGCGCATCCGTCTCCAGCACGATGGCCTCCGCCGGCAGCCGCTGCGCCAGTTCGCGCAGCCGGCGGGAGCGTTCGTAGGTCAGCATGCCGCCGAATCCCAGCTTGAAGCCGAGATCGATATACTGCTGCGCCTGCTGCAGACTGCCGTTGTAGGCGTGTGCAATCCCGCCCGGTACGCGAATGCGCTTCAGCGTCGTGAGCACCGGGTCGTGCGCCTTGCGCACATGCAGTATGACCGGCAGGTTCACGGCCCGCGCCATCGCCAGCTGCGCCTCGAACAATGCCTGCTGGCGCTGCCGGTCCAGCCCGGTGACGAAGTAGTCCAGCCCGATCTCGCCCACGGCCACGGGCCGGTGCCCGGCCAGCAGGCGCTCCAGCGCCGGGAGGTCTGTCTGTCGATGCTGTTCGAGGTAGACCGGGTGCAGGCCCAGCGCGGGATAGAGGTCCGGTTCACTGTCACAAAACCGCAGCAGGTAATCCCAGCCCGGCGCCAGCACGCCCGGAACGACGATCGCCGCCACACCGTTGGCGCGCGCCCGGGCCAGCACCGCCGACCGGTCCGGGTCGAACTCCGCGACATCGAGGTGGCAATGGGTATCGATAAGCTCCACAAAGGGGATTGTATGCCTGCGGCGCGCTCGGACCCAGCCGTTTTCTGGTATGGTCTGCGCCTGCGGCCATCCGGCATTGTCATCTCATGGATACAACGGAACGGGAACAGGACAGCGATGCGGCGGACCTCGAACGTCGCTTCGGGGGCATACGCCGCCTCTACGGGGAACGCGCCCTGGAATGCTTCCGGGAGGCGCACGTAGGTGTGATCGGCATCGGCGGTGTCGGCTCCTGGGCGGCCGAGGCGCTGGCCCGCTCGGCCATCGGCCGCCTCACGCTGGTCGATCTCGACCATGTGGCCGAGTCCAACATCAACCGTCAGATCCACGCCCTGTCCGGCACCCTCGGCATGGCCAAGGTGCGGGTGGTGGCGGAGCGCATCCGGCAGATCAACCCCGCCTGCCGGGTGACGGCCATCGAGGAGTTTCTTTCCCGCGAGAACCTCGCCTCCCTGCTCTCGCGGGATTATGACCATGTCATCGACTGCATCGACGGCTTCCGCATCAAGGCCGCGCTGATCGCCCATTGCCGGCGCCACCGCATCCGGCTGGTCACGGTCGGCGGCGCCGGCGGTCAAACGGACCCGACGCGGGTACAGGTCGCCGATTTGAGCCGCACCCGACATGACGCCCTGTTTTCCAAGACGCGCAAGCTGTTGCGCGAGGACTACGGTTTCCCGCGGAACCTGAAACGCCGCTTCGACATCCCCTGCGTCTACTCCGAGGAACAGCCACTGTTTCCCGACGGTGACGGCGGCGTGTGTCATGACAAACCGCATGGCGCCGGTATCGGACGCCTCAACTGTGCCGGCGGGCTGGGTTCTTCGTGCGCTGTCACCGCCACCTTCGGCCTGGTGGCCGCAGCGCACACACTGAAGCGACTGGCCGCACGGGAAGACGGTTGATGCGATGCGGCATACACACGACCCTCATAGAATGCCGGTCACGAACACACCGTCAGGTAACGGCCGGTACCGGACAACCCGTACATCGCCAGCCGCGGACACCGGTGAGCGTGGAGAGCTATATCACCAGAGGCCGTTTCATCGCACCGGGTGCGCTTCGACCGCGCCCTGCAAAGAGACGATCAAACGATGAGTGACTGGATAGATAAAGCCAGGGATGCCATGAAACGGCGCGGCATGACGAATCTGCAGCTCGCCCGGGAACTGGGTGTCACCCAGAGCACCGTCGGCCGATGGCTGGGCGGGCGCAGCATCCCCGGCGGCGGGACACTCCGGCGCATCGGCGGCATCCTGGGCATCAACCTGGCCAATACCGGCTCCGCCGATAGCGGCGATGGCCAGGAAGCCGAACTGCTGGCCGCGTTCCGCCGCATGACGCCGGCGGAACGCGCGCTGCTGCTGCAATACCTGCGGGACAGGGAGCACCCCTACCACGGCCGGTCTGAAGACGCCGACGGTTGACCCGAAACCGGCCGCATGGTGAAGGTCAGCCTGTCAGGGAAGGCCATAGTCATCCCCCGCCGTATCCGGCGGACACGACAGCCCGGCGTCAGTCATCCGCCACGAGGGTGACCACTACCCTGCGCTCCCGGCGCGGCCCATCGAACTCGCACAGGAAGATATTCTGCCAGGTGGACAGACCCAGTAGTCCGTCGATCAGGGGAATGGTCTCGGAGGGGCCTACCAGGCCGGCCTTGAGGTGGGCGTCACCATTGCCGTCCTGGGCATCATGCAGCCACACGCCTTTGGGGATGATCCCGCGCAGAAACATAACGACATCGGTCTGCACGCTTTCGTCCCAGTTTTCCTGGATCATGATCGCCGCGGTGGCGCCCTGGACATACACCGATACGAGGCCGTCGGTGATACCACTCCGAGCCACGATTTCCTTGACCGGCGCGGTGATATCGACCAGCGTCTCCCGTTCATCGGTCGCCAGGGTAAAAATTTCCCGCATCAGCCGGTATTGTCCGGGCCCGGCGTCACCGGGCTCATGGCTACCCGCTCAACGAGCGCATCCCGTCCGGGGAAACGCCGGCTACATCACGCTGCCAAAGCTGGTATTTTCGCTGCCCGGCGGTGGCTCGAGACCGGCGACCCGGCAACCCTGGGCGATCGGACCGCTGGGAAAAAGTGTATAGAGATACTTGATGCCACCCTTGGCATGAAACTTCTCATCCAGCGCGTCGTGCAACTCACGGGCATTGATGCCGGTGTCCGCGTGCCTGGCGAAATAACCTTGCAAGGCGCGTACCGCCTCCCAGTGATCGGTGCCGGCCTTCAACCCTTCAGTGGCCGCCGTTTGCGTCGCCGCATCGCGGGACCAGCCCGGCGGTGCGTGCGGAAAATCGGGATCCGCGGCATCATTTTCATTGGGATGCATAATGTCATTCATCGTTTCCATCTTTCTTCTCCTCCGCTTGCTGATTGATGATCTGCGGTAGACTGTAGTCGGGTCGATTGACTTCATCAAGCCCCTTGTCAACCAAACCGTACCCGGGTCCGGATGTCGGGCACTTCCCCGAGATTTTTCGACACCGGGCACTGACGCATGCGCTCAACGATATAATCCACATCCTGCCGTGTCGGGGTGCCTGATTTCAGCAGAGCATCAAACCGGATGTGCAGCTTCCGGATGAACCAGTCTTCACCGGTGAGCAGATCGATCGATCCGTTCGCCTCCGCCAGGCGGAAACCCCTTTCCGCGCAGTTTGTTCTGAAGTAGGTATGCTGGCAGGTCAGAATGGTATAGACAAACAGCAGGAATCCGGGCGTGCGCAGGCCGGGATCGAGCGCCTCCCACCGCCGTTTGACCAGCACTTCGACCTCGAGGTCGACGATACTGTTGTCCGGGTCTTCATAGCGACAGGACATCCGCAGCTGGAAGCGCCGTTCATTCATTGCATTCTCCTTAATGTTTATCATCGATGCGCCGCGGAACGACCGATAAATCCGGCCCTGAAATCCGTCGGCGGGGTCAGTATTTCCACCTCAAAAGAAACATTAGCATTTCCCATGGACCTCGGTTACACTCGCGCTGATTGCACATTATTCAGGTTTTTTCGGAAGTTCCTTGCAGTATCTGCTGTAAATTACCTTTAATGATATGCAATTGGACACGGGTTATTCTGATTCACAAGAGGTGATTTACATGGCAACAGGTACCGTTAAATGGTTTAACGAATCCAAGGGCTTTGGTTTTATCGCGCCTGCCGACGGCGGTGAAGATGTCTTCGTGCATTTCTCGGCTATCGAAGGCGAGGGTTTCAAGACCCTGATCGAAGGTCAGCAGGTGAAGTTCGAGGTTCAGAAAGGACCGAAGGGGCTGCAGGCGGCGCATGTCACCCCCGCCTGATCAAGGGGCATTAATAAACCTGTACGTTTGAAGTTATGAATCAAGTGAAACCCCGCCGCCATGGCGGGGTTTTTTTGCCCGGACTGGCGTGTGAACTCAGGCGGAAGATGCGTGATCCACGATTCCGTCCGCAACAATTTCATTCAATGACGATCCGATCAGTCTGATCTTGTCGACGCGGCGCAGCTTCTTGATCGCCGCCTCCCGCCGGCTCGCGCTGGAACGGCTGTGCCCGCTCTCCAGATAGACCACCTGCGTCGGCCGTCGGCCGCGGAAATACCTGGCGCCGCGACATGCGGCATGCAGGGAATATCGCCGGGCGATATCGTTGGTGATCCCCGTATAGAGTGTGGTATCGGAACAGAGAATGATGTAGACCTGCCAGTTCATCGCGTCCATGTTAGCCATACCGGACGGGCCTGCCTACCACTCCCCGTCACGGCGCCGAGTGTGCTAGCATCCCCGTTCCCATTAAATCGGTCCCTCTCACTGCTTGTATTGTTGGCCATCCCGGCGCCCACTTTGCGGCATGGGTTGCGGGACTCCCAGGTCCAGGAGCCAACCATGCAGATTGAAAAACACCGCGTAGTCACCCTCGCCTACACCCTCAAGGACGATGACGACAGAATCATCGACCAGTCCGATGACGGCAGCTTCTGCTATCTGCATGGCGCCAGCAACATCATCCCCGGGCTGGAGAACGCCCTGACCGGCAAGGTGGCGGGCGACGAGCTGTCGGTGTCGGTACCCCCCGAGGAGGGCTACGGTGTCCATGATGTCGAAAAGACCCAGGCTGTGCCGCGCGAAATGTTCCCGACCGAAGAGGAGATCGTGGCCGGCATGCAGTTTCATGCCCAGGGACCCGAGGGACACACGCTGGTGGTGACCGTCGTCAAGGTGGAGGACGACAGCATCACCGTGGACGGCAATCATCCGCTCGCGGGCGTGCGGCTCAACTTCGACGTGAAGGTGCTGGACGTGCGCGCGGCAACCGGGGATGAGGTCACCCACGGTCACGTGCACGGCCCCCACGGACACCATCAGCACTGAACCGGACTGGAAGGACTTCCCTTACCGCAACCATCCGTCATGAAGGCGAGCGAACTCAGAAAAGGCGTCGTGCTCCTGGTCAACGGACGCAATGTCATCATCAAGAGCGTGGACGTCCAGTCCCCCTCCTCCCGCAGCGGCAGCACGCTCTACAAGCTTCGCGGACACGATCTGGTCAGCAGGCAGAAGTACGAGGCCAGCCTCAAGGGCGAGGAGTCGTTGCAGACCGTGGACTTCGAGCGGCGCGCGGTGCAGTACCTCTATCAGGACGCGGACAGCTGCACCTTTATGGACAAGGATACCTACGAGCAGTACAGCCTGGACAATGCCTCGCTCGATGAGGAACGCCTTTACCTCGACGATGGCCTGGAAGGCATCACGGCCCTGGTGGCCGATGGCGCGGTGCTGGGCATCGAACTGCCCGCGACGGTCGCGCTGGAGGTCATGGACACCGCTCCGGCCATGAAAGCGGCCTCGTCCTCCGCCCGCACCAAGCCCGCCACGCTCAAGACCGGCCTGGTGGTCCAGGTGCCCGAATACCTCACGCCCGGCGAACGCATCAAGATCAACACCGCCACCGGGGAATTCATCTCGCGCGCCTGAACGCGGGATCGACGACCTCACGTCTGCGCCGGCGGATTCGGGAGAACAGCCTGCCCCCGGGGTGAGACCCTGAACAGTCAGGGGGAATCCGTGGACTGCACGTCCAGAATTCCCCAGCGTTCGTAGCAGGACTCCAGCTCGCTGGCGAGCACCTCGAGGCGTGCGAGCGTGGCCTGGACTTCCTCTACCGGGCGTTGATAGAAGCCGGCATCGTTCACCGTCGCATGCAGCCGCGTCTGCTCCGCCTCCAGCGCCTCGATGCGCGCCGGCAGGGCATCGAGTTCACGCTGGTCCTTGTAGGAGAGCTTGCCCGGCCGGCCGGCGGGTTTCACGACCGCTGCCGAAGGTTTATCCGCTACTGCCGCTGCACCGGCCTGCACCTCCCGTCGCGGCGCCGTCTGACGCTGGCGCAGCCAGTCGCTGTACCCGCCAACGTACTCGCCGATGCGCCCCTCGCCTTCGAACACCAGCGTACTGGTGACCACATTGTCGAGGAAGACGCGGTCATGGCTCACCAGCAGCAGCGTGCCCTGGTAGTCGAGCAGCAGTTCCTCGAGGAGTTCCAGCGTCTCCACGTCGAGGTCATTGGTGGGTTCGTCCAGCACCAGCAGGTTGGCCGGGCGTGCGAACAGTCGCGCGAGCAGCAGGCGATTGCGCTCACCGCCCGAGAGGGTGCTGACCGGTGACTGCAGGCGTTCGGGGGGAAACAGAAAATCCTGCAGGTATCCGGCGACGTGCTTCGTGCGGCCGTTGATGCTCACCGACAGGCGACCGTCGCCGACGCTCTCCATGAGCGTCGCCCGCGGGTCGAGCTGCGCGCGTTGCTGGTCGAAATAGGCCACTTCGAGGCCGGTGCCGCGCTGTATCTCGCCGCTGTCGGGTGGCAGCTCGCCCAGCAGCAGCCGGATCAGGGTGGACTTGCCGACGCCGTTGGGACCGATGATGCCGATGCGGTCGCCACGCAGGATACTGACCGAGAAGTCGCGGATCACCGGACGATCGCCGAAGGCGAGTCTGACGTGCCCGGCCTCGAATACCCGCTTGCCGGAGAGGCTCCCCTGTTCCAGCCGCAGCTCGACCTTGCCGCTGCGCTCCCGGCGCGCGCGGCGTTCCTCGCGCATGGACTTGAGGGCACGCACCCGCCCCTCGTTGCGTGTGCGCCGTGCCTTGATGCCCTGGCGGATCCAGGCTTCTTCCTGCGAGAGCTTTTTGTCGAACAACGCCTGATGGCGCGCCTCCACCTCGAGCTGTTCGGCCTTGCCCGTGACATAGGCGTCGTAATCCCCCGGCCAGGAGGTCAACCGGCCGCGGTCCAGTTCGATGATGCGCGTCGCCAGCCGGCGCACGAAGGCGCGGTCATGACTGATGAACAGCAGCGCGCCGGTGTACTCCAGCATGAAATCCTCGAGCCAGGTAATGGCCTTGATATCCAGATGGTTGGTGGGCTCATCGAGGAGCAACAGATCCGGATCGGCGACCAGGGCGCGCGCCAGCATGACGCGCCTGCGCCAGCCGCCGGAGAGGGTGTCGAAACCGGCATCCCCGTCCAGGTCCAGGCGCGCAAGTACAGACTCGACCCGCTGCTCAAGCTGCCAGCCGCCCGCCTCTTCCAGGTCGTGCTGCAAGCGCGCGAGGCGTTCGAGCCCTGCCGGTGTGGACGCCGCGGCCAGTTCGGCGGTGGCGTGATGATAGGCGGCGATCATCCGTCCGATCTCGGGCATTCCGCCGGCGACAATATCGAACACCGGTTCGCGGCTGTCGATGCCGGCGTCCTGCGCCAGATGGGCCACGCGCGTGCCGGGTCGAAGCCAGACGCTGCCCTCGTCGGGCGCGGCCTCACCGCTCACCAGGCGCAGCAGCGAGGACTTGCCCTCGCCGTTGCGTCCCACCAGGCAGACGCGTTCCCCGCGGGCGAGTTCCAGTTCCGCCCGGTCAAGCAGGGCATGGTGGCCGAAGGCGAGGGAAATCCTGTCGAGGCGCAGCAGGGGCATGGCTTGGGTGCAGCGATCAATCGTGTACGGGTTTCTGTGATGCGATAATGGCCGGCGCCACAGTCGCGCCTGCACCGGTTTTCAGTCGGCTGGTGGATAAACCGTCTGGCGCGGGCACCAGCGGCGCGCGCGGCGCGAGCCGCATGTTACTTCCGCCTGCGGACATATCGCTTGCCGGGACCAACGCGACCGACAGCGGTGAGTGCACCACCGGCCACTGCCCCTTCAGCACGTTAACGGGTTCCGCCCCGGTAAACGCGAGATAACTGTAACGGCCGTAGTGCGGCAGCTTGCGGCCAAGCCCCGGCAGCGCCGCCGCACGGTCGGCGGCCAGCCAGCCGAGCGCCTGCCCGGGATTGCCGGGATGGCGCGCCATGACGACCACGGAATGGGTGTCGCGCCCGAGCGGCGTCCCGTCGATCGCCACCGCATTTCCCTGATCGGCGAAGGCATAATCCGCCAGCGCGGCGTCAATCCGCGGCCGGAAGCGGTTGCGCCAACCGAACAGCCAGACCGCGTGGTCATCCGGCAGTTGTGCGAGTTCGTTGTCCCCAACGATGCTGAAGCGCTCCGGGTTTCCCGCTTTCCAGGCCGCGGCCAGCGCGGCATAGGCCGCGTGCAGTGGACCGGGCGCCGCCGAGGGCAGCACGATCATGACCTTTCCCGCCCCCATCGCCTGGCTGACCGCCGGCGGGATCTCGTTCCGGTCCAGACGGCGGAACACGTCGAACTCGGGATCCAGCGTCAGTCGCTGCGGCCGCGCCGGCAGTTTCAGCTCCAGTGTGGTCTGTTTAGCCGCCAGGTCCACCACGCCCTGCCAGGCCGCTTCCCGACCTTCCAGCTGGACGGCGACCGGCACCCGCAGCGCATAGGCCGCACCTCCCTGCGCCTGGTCGACCTGGACCGTGATCACGTAGTCCTTGCCTGACGGCTGGACACTCACCCGCCCGAGACGAAGCTCCGGCGCGCCGCGGCGCTTCACCCATTGATCGAAGAAGGCAGCCAGCGGCTGTCCGCTCACCTTGCTGAAGACCGCCTCGACATCGTCAAAACCCGCCTCCCGGAACCGATACTGTGCATACAGGGCCCGCAGCCCTTCGATGAACGTCTTGTCGCCCAGCCGCTCGCGCAGCATGTGGAACAGCATCAGCGCCTTGCCGTAGCCGACCGCCTCGGTCGCAGCGCTGTGACGGCTCTGAAAGGCCGTCAGGGGAAAATCCTGCTGATCACGCACGTAGTCGGCGTAGTTCTGCAGCACCCCGCGCCGGTACTCGACCCCCTGCCCCTGCTGTTCCTTGAGCAGGTGGTCCGCCAGATAGCTGGTCAGGCCCTCGCACCAGTTGCCGCCGGCATAGTCGACGTAGACACTGTTGCCCCACCAGTTGTGCAGGATCTCGTGGGGATAGGAGGAATGCAGGATAAACGGCAGGCGGATGACCGTCGGCCCGAGCAGGGTGAACGAGGGCATGCCGTAGCCGGTTTCCCAGAAATTCTCCACCAGGGCGAATTTCGCGTAGGGATAAGGTCCGATCAGCCTGCTGTACATGCGGATATATTCGGCGGCGGCCTCGAGGTATTGCTGCGCCAGCGCCGCATCGGGGGCGCGCAGCAGCACCATGTCCCGCACGCCGTCCGCCGTCCGGGCGTATTCGGTAAAGCGCCCGGCGATGAGGTAGATCTCTTCCTGTGGATGGCGGCAGCGCCACTTCTCCTGCGTGCCGGCTTCGCCGGAGCGCCGCGCCACGCGCTCACCCTGGGTCATGCCGGCCCACCCCGGCGGCAGGTCAAGATCGAGATCAAAGGTCAGCCGTTCGCCCGCCACCCGCGGGTACCAGTAGCTCTCGGCGGCGAGAAACACCCCCTTCCCGTCGATTATGCCGGCGGTCTCGCGGAAGCCGCCAGCGTATTCCTCGGACTGGGGCTGCAGCGCGTGCTCGATGCGTCCCCGGTAGCGCAGCACGAAGTGCTCCTGCCCTGGCGGGAACACCACCCGGTAGCGGCGCGGCGTCACCGCCACCGGCGTTTCCGTTGCATTCGCTGCCGGCGGGTTATCCTCCGCCACCGGCTCCAGACGTACGCCCCGCGTGAGTACCTCGGGCGCAAGATCCGGATGCAGTTCGAATTCGAGTGTGGCGTCGGTACCGGTGCGGGTAATGCTATCGGTCACCGCGATGGCATGCTTCTCCGGCCAGATTTGTACCTGCAATATCTGGTGCAGATCCGCGCGGGACGGCAGTGGCAGCAAAACCGCGCCGGCCAGACACGCCACTGCGCAACGGATTAGCAGTTGCCTGGCGAACGCTCGACGGGCTGAAACGGATACACTCATGCGTGATACCTACCGGGCGGCTCGTGAATCCGCGGATTTCCTGATCATTTCGGTGACGACACATTGCACGGCTGACAAGTTCCCGGCGCCGGGAAGGCGCCACACGATCTCCACCCGTGCAACCGTACCCCGGACGACCTACCGGGCGCGCCGGCCCACCCGGGGTTCCTGATATAGTAATCAAACGCCTGATGATGTGCAGAACTTCCGACGACAATCGTCATGACCCACCCCGCCGGGATGTCGTCGCCGTCCGGATTGCGGTTTGCCCGGGAATTTGCCACGCTTTCGGAGATGTCACAGACGTTTTCCGGGGTGGTGCGACCCGGAACTTGCGACACTCCCAACGACGAGCAGCGGTGATGGCAGATCAGAATCTTCTCAAGGAATTGCATATCGAGGACAGTGAGCGCGACGGCCATGGTCGGCAGCCCTGGCGACGCACGTTCGTGCTGATCGCCCTGCTGCTCGCCCTGGGCGGCGGGGGGTATTACCTCTTCCTCGGGCAGGCGCTGGCCGTCAACACCGCGATCGCCATGCCGCCGGGCGCAGCCACGGACCCGGCGCCGGTGCTGGAGGCGACCGGCTATGTCACTGCACGCCGCGAGGCCACCGTCTCGTCGAAGATCACCGGCAGGCTCGCGCAGGTGCTGATCGAGGAAGGCGAGTCCGTCACAGAGGGACAGGTGCTGGCGCGCCTCGACGACGTCGATGCCCGGGCGGCGCTGGCGCTGGCGCAGGCGCGCCTCACCGCGGCGCGCGCCCAACTCGGCCAGATCGAGGCGCAGCTCGAACAGGCGCGCCGCGACGCCAGACGCCAGAAGGAACTGCGCGCCAAGCGGCTCAACTCGGAAGAGGCACTGGAGAACGCCCGCACCCAGGTGCTCACCCTGAGCGCACAGCTCGAGGCCCAGCGCGGCCAGGTCGGCGTGGCCGAGGCGCAGTTGCGGGTCGCGCAGGTGGACTATGACAACACAATCGTGCGTGCGCCCTTCGCGGGGGTGATCGTCGCCAAGGCGGCGCAACCCGGCGAGATCGTTTCCCCCATCTCGGCGGGCGGTGGTTTCACCCGCACCGGGATCGGCACCATCGTGGACATGGATTCACTGGAGATCGAGGTCGACGTCAACGAGGCGTTCATCAACCGCGTCAAGCCGCACCAGCCGGTACAGGCGGTGCTGGACGCCTACCCCGAGTGGAAGCTGCCGGCGTCGGTCATCGCCATTATTCCGACCGCCGACCGCAGCAAGGCCACGGTGAAGGTGCGCATCGCGATCGAGCGCAAAGACCCGCGCATCATTCCCGATATGGGCGTGCGCGTGGCCTTCCTCGGCGATGACCCCGGCGGGAAACCGACGCGACCCTTGCAGGGCGTGCTCGTGCCGGCGAATGTCGTCGTGCAGCGCGATGGCGCCAGCGTGGCCTTCGTGGTGGAAGGAAATCGCGCGCCGCCTGTGCCGGGTCACCACGGGAGCGCGCTATGGCGACCAGCGCCTGGTGGAAGACGGGCTCAAATCCGGCGAACGCGTGGTGGTCGACCCGCCCGCGGGACTCGGAGACGGCATGCGCGTCGCTCCGCGCGCGCCCGGTGCCTGATGCCCCAACCGAATGACACCCCTCTGGTCGCCATTCGCGGCGTGAGCAAGATCTATGAACGCGGCCGGCAGAAGGTCGAGGTGCTGCATCACGTGGACCTGGACATTCCCGCTGGCGACTTCCTGGCGCTCATGGGACCGTCCGGCTCCGGCAAGAGCACGCTGCTCAACATGATCGCCGGCCTGGACGCGCCCAGCGAAGGCAGCATCAGCGTCGCCGGCCGGCGCATCGATCGCCTGTCCACCAACGAACTCGCCCGCTGGCGCGCCGCGCACGTGGGCTTCGTATTCCAGTTCTACAACCTGCTGCCGGCGCTTTCGGCGCTGAGGAACGTGGAAATACCGCTGCTGCTCACGCGCCTGCCAGCGGCGCGGCGGCGGCGCCACGCGGCCATTGCGCTCGAACTGGTCGGTCTGAGCGACCGCGCCACGCACAAGCCCGGTGAGCTCTCCGGCGGACAGCAGCAGCGCGTCGCCATCGCACGCGCCATTGTCTCCGATCCGGCACTGCTGGTGTGTGACGAACCCACCGGCGATCTCGACCGCCATTCGGCCGAAGAGGTGCTCGGACTGCTGCAGCGGCTGAACCGCGAGTACGGCAAGACCATGATCATGGTGACCCACGATCCCAAGGCAGCCGGGTTCGCACGTCGCACGCTCCATCTGGAGAAGGGCACGCTGGTCGAGCAGGCGCGCCAGGCATGAAATACCTGCCCCTGTTGCTCTCCGCCCTGCTGCGCAAGAAGACGCGCACCGCCCTGACGCTGCTCTCGGTGGCCGCGGCCTTCACCCTGTTCGGCATGCTGGATGCGGTGCGTGTCGCCTTCAACGCCCCGCAGAGCGTGGCCGGCATCGACCGCCTGATCGTCGCCTCGCGCTTCTCCATCATTCAGCCGCTGCCTTACGCGGACCTGGTGCGCATCAGGAAGGTGCCCGGGGTCAAGGCGGTCGCCTACGCCAACTGGTTCGGCGGCGTGTACCAGGATCCGAAAAATTTCTTCGCCAATATCGCCGTCAGCGCGCAATCCTACCTGGATATCTACCCCGACATCGTGCTGTCCAAAGCGCAGCGGCAGGCGTTTCTCGGCACTCGCACGGCGGCCGTGGTCGGGGAGTCGCTGGCGAAACGCTTCGGCTGGAAGATCGGTGACAAGATCCCGCTCAAGGCCACCATCTTTCCACGCAAGAACGGCGACAACGTCTGGACCTTCGACCTGGTCGGCATCTACCATGCGGCCCAGCCGGAACTGCGGAGCATGGAGCAGCAGATGCTGTTTCGCTATGACTATTTTGATGAGGGACGCCAGTTCGGGCAGGGAACGGTCGGGTGGTATATCGTCAAGGTGGACGACCCGGCCGATGCGGACCGCGTGGCGCACGCCATCGACCGCCTGTTCGCGAATTCGGCGGACGAAACCAAAACCCAGAGCGAGCGCGAATTTCAGCTCTCGTTCGCCAAGCAGATCGGTGACATCGGCCTGATCGTCACCGCCATCATGGCCGCCGTGTTCTTCACCCTGTTGCTGCTCACGGGCAACACCATGGCACAGGCCATCCGCGAGCGCATACCCGAACTCGCGGTGCTCAAGACCGTCGGCTTTACCAACCGTGCGGTGCTGGTGCTGGTGTTGTGCGAGTCGGTCGCGCTGCTGCTGCTGGGCGGAGTGGCGGGCCTGCTGCTCGCCCGACTGGGCCTGCCGCTCGTCAGCGCGGCCAGTTCCGGCCAGCTCGACCTGGTGATGCCGTTGCAGAGCTGGGTGCTGGGCCTGGGCCTGATGCTGCTCATCGGGATCCTCGTCGGACTGCCGCCGGCGCTGCGCGCCATGCATCTGCGCATCGTCGACGCGCTGGCGGGACACTGAGCCGTGACCGGCATGCCGCAGTCACTGCGCGCCACGGCGGGAACACTGCTCGTCCTGTCCGTGTGTGGCGTGATGATCGCCGTTCCCCGGCTTGCCCTCCCCGGCGGCGTCTTGCTGGCGATCTGGCTGGCGGGCAGCCGTGCCGGACGCCAGTCGCTCGCCATGACACGGGTCGGGCTCGCCACCGTCCCGCAGCGCCTCGGGGCGACCTCGGTCGTCGTGGTAGGCATCGGCGGTGTAGTCAGCGTACTGGTCGCCTTGCTGGCGATGGCCCAGGGCTTCCAGGCAACACTCAGGAACGCGGGCAGCGAGGATACCGCCATCGTACTGCGCGCCGGCGCCAACGCCGAACTGTCCTCGGGACTCGATCGCACGTCGGTGACCCTCATTACGCAGGCGCCCGGCGTGCTGCATGACGCGCATGACGTGCCGGTCGCCTCAGCCGAGGTGGTTGTCGTCAGCAACGTGCCGAAGCGCACCACGGGCACCGATGCGAACGTGGAAGTGCGCGGCGTGGGCCCGCAGGTGTGGCAGGTGCGTCCGGAGGTGCATCTGGTCGACGGCCGCCGCTTCCGGCCGGGACTGCGTGAGCTGATCGTCGGCCAGGGGGCACTTGCGCAGTTTCGCGGGCTGGGGACGGGCAGCACGGTTCTGCTCAATGGCCAGGCATGGAAGGTGGTCGGGGTATTCGCCTCCGGAGACAGCCACGAATCAGAGATCTGGGGCGATGCCGAGTCGGTGGCCGCGGCCTACCGGCGCAACGGCTTTCAATCCGTGAGCGTACGCCTGCGCGGCGCGGGCGCCATCGATGACTTCAAGGCCGCGCTCGCCGACGACCCCCGCCTGCGGGTGGAAGCGCAGACCACGCGGGACTACTACAGCAGGCAGTCACAGCGGCTGACCAGGGTGATACGCGCCATCGGTTACGGGGTTTCCGTGATCATGGCCCTGGGTGCCATATTCGGCGCCCTCAACACCATGTACGCGGCCGTCGCCGCGCGCACCCGCGAGATCGCCACGCTGCGCGCGCTCGGCTTCACCGGCGTGCCAGTCGTGGTGTCGATCATGCTCGAAACCATGCTGCTTGCTTTCGCCGGCGGACTGATCGGAGCCGGCATCGCCTGGGCCGTGTTCAACGGCTACACGGTGTCCACCCTCGGCTCCAACTTCAGCCAGGTGGTGTTCCGCTTTCAGGTGAACCCGGAACTGCTGCTGCGCGGATTGCAATGGGCGCTCGCCATCGGCTTCCTCGGCGGGCTGTTCCCGGCGCTGCGCGCCGCGAACCTGCCGGTGACCCAGGCATTGCGGGAACTCTGAATCTTCTCAGCGACCGAGGCGTGACAAAACGTGATGCTGGAGTCGTCTGATCGATACGAGAAATCGCGCCTTCAGTCCCTGTTGATGCCTTACCCTGCCGGGGTTCCACCGCAGCAGGGCCAGACTGATGTTGTCCCCCGTTTCACCCCCGCGCTCTTTCGCTATCGCCACGAGAGACCCCGCACCCTCTTTTTCGATGGGAAGGGTTTCCAGGCTCTTGAGCACCTCTTCCGGTTCGACGGACGACCAGAACCCGTCACTGCAGAGCATGAATATGTCGTCCGGCTCAACCTCCGAAGCGCCAAAATCAGGGTCAGGCGTATCTTTCCCGCCCAGACACATGTAGAGCTGGTTCTGCAACGTAGTTTACCGCCGCCCCGGATTCCTGGACGCGTCCCCGGGCCGCCATGAGCTGCGCGACGGAATGGTCCTGGGTATGGCCGAGCAGCTTGTCCTTGCGGAAGTGGTACAGGCGACTGTCGCCGACATGGGCCCAGTAGGCTTCCGGGCCGTCCAGGTACAACACGACGCAGGTGCTGCCCGGGGGGAGTCGTTCATCTCCTCCCAGATCGCTGATCGCCCGGTGGGACTCGAGGCACAGGCCGTGGAGAAATGCCCGGGGATCGGGGATTTCCCCGCCGTTGAAATGCCGCCTGGCGGTTTCGACCACCGTCCGGGCTGCCAGCGCCCCGTCCCTGTGTCCTCCCATGCCATCGGCGACCACAACCAGGTGCGTCTCGCCGTTGTCCGCGCCCAGCATTTCCATGCAGTCCTGCTGCTCGGAGCGCCCGCCGATATCCGAGGCCATACTGAATTGCCATGGCATGATTTACTGTTCCCCGTTTTGACCTTTGTGATGCAACATCGTTGAACCTCCCGGAAGCCCGCATCCTCACCGGATGGGCCAGCAGAACATCACTTGCCGGCAGCGCTATTCCGAAGGTCCAGCAGCCGCCTGTTTTGCGGATCCACCTTCAACCCGATGCGGAGATACTCTTCCGCCTTCTTGTCCTCGAGCATCTCGCGCGCCCATACCACGAGATCGGCGTAGATGCCGGCGATCCTGGCTACTCCCTTCAACGCCTGTTCATTCTTCGGATCCTTCTTCAGAATCAGCTGGTAATAGTAATAGGCGTTATCTCCCTCGGGCTCCGTGTAATGGAGCTTTTCCAGCTCCTCTCCGGCCAGTGCCAGGTAGTGCTCATAGCGTGGCGCGACATCATCCCCGGGAGACGGCGCCGGTTGTTCCCGGGCCACCGCCGCGGGCGCTGCTGCAAGCATATCCTCGAGCGCGTCCACGACCATCGGCATGGTCTTGAAGGCACCCAGTACGATAGCCAGCAGTATCGTCATCGCACCCGCGAGACGCAGGGTATTTTCATCCAGGAAGATTGCATTGATCCTCCTGAAGGCGTGCCGTGCGCCACCACCCGCGTCGCCCGGTCCCGTCCATCCCTCGGCATGCGGCTCGCGGGCAATACCCGCCAGCCCGGCTGCCGGGACGGAGAACGATTCGGCACTCCGGATCGTCTGGATATATTCGACCATCTCCCCCGCCGAGGCAAAGCGCTCATCGGGTTCCTTGGCGATCATCCGGTCGAGCAATTCCTGATACCGGTCCAGTTCGGGTGGCAGGGAAGGAACCGGCTCGGTCAGGTGCGCTATGATGATCTGGATGTCCGAACTGCCCTCGTAGGGCTTCTTGCCCGTCAGCATCTCGTAGAGGATGACGCCGAGCGAATAGATGTCGGCACGGCCGTCAAGAGGCTTGCATTCAGCCTGTTCCGGGCTGATGTAGTAGGGGCTGCCCAGGGTCGTGCCGTCCCTGGTCAGCCTGCTGTCAGCCTCGACCTGCTTGGCCACGCCGAAATCGGTGAGCACGGGTGTCCCGTCCCGGTGAAACAGTATGTTCGCGGGTTTGATGTCGCGGTGAATGATATCTTTCCTGTGCACGAACTCCAGGCAGCCACCGATCGCCTCCACCAGATCCAGGGCGTCATCGGGACTGATCCCCCTGATGATCCGTTCCTCGAGGTCGCCTCCCTGAAGATATTCCATGGAGAAATAATGCCGTTCGCCAATGACGCCGATGTCATAAATGGTGATGATGTTGCGATGGTTCAGGGAGGCGATGATCCGGCCCTCGTTGACAAAACGGGCGGACTGGTAGACATCGGTGAACTTTTTCGGCAGCTTCAGGACGACGCGCCGGTTCAGGGATTCCTGCACGGCGAGATAGACGGAGGCCATGCCTCCCTCGGCGAGTGGCCGCAGAATCCTGTACCCGGGTATCCTCAACGTCATGGGTCAGGGCTTGTCCGCGGGGCGGTTATAAAACATCATCGACAGTCCGCGCACGGAGAGTCTGTCACTGTCTTCCAGTTTCATCGGCGCCGAAACACTCATGCCGTTGACCCGGACCCTGCCGCGCCCCTCGGGAACGATATAAAACCCGTCGGCTTTGCATACCACCCTGGCGGCCACGCGCGGTGCAAACCAGCCGGGGGTCGTGATATCGGCATCGGCGATTTTCCCGATCTTGAAGTTCAGCCTGGTCAGGGGATAGCGGGCGCGCCTGTGCTCCATACTCGTCAACAGCAGATAGGCCGTATAATTCGCCCGGCGTTGCCTGATCATCTCGCCAAGATTGGACACATCGACCTCGACGGTCGCACCCTGCACCACTTGCTGTGTATCGCTGCTTTGCGAACGTGGCAACGCCGCCTCTGATTCCCCGTTCGAGAGCTTCAGGATATGCTTGGAGATAACGACCTCGTCGCTTTCGGAAAGCAGATGGCGGGATATGCGCTTGCCGTTGACGAAGGTGCCGTTTCTGCTTGTGGCATCCTTGACGATGAGGTCCTCCCCCTCCCTGACGATCTGCGCATGATGTGCCGACACGCCTGCATTATCGATCCTGATGTCGTTGTCGGTACTGCGACCGATCGTGGTCACGTCGGACAACAACTCCACTTCGTCCTTCAGCATATCCCTGTAAAACACCTGAATGTGAGCCATCAATAGTCCCCTGCCCGATATATCAACCGATTACTGCCTTTCCTGGAGAGAGCCGCGGGAATCCCGTTCGGCAGGGAGACTGCCGTCTGGCCACCGCGCAGGCGCCGCCAGGGTATTCAATGCATCGTCCTGCAACCCGCTCCTGAAAACAGGTCATCACCGACTGTATCGACCGTATCATGGACAACCTGAATGAATGGCATCGGTACGCACGGCTTCTCCCGGCAAATTTCCGGCAAGCCGCGCTTCACAGGGGCGCACGAATGGCAAGGCGAACCTGAAGATCGACCAGGGGTACCTGGTGACTTCGGAAAAGGATCAACGGTATGTGTCCTGACTTTATATTTTATTCAGGATCATGGCTGAGAAAGCCAGGGTGCCATGCCCGGTCGACCGTGGCCTGGGCACCTGATGCGCCGAAGGCGCAGCCCTCCTGACCAGGCCCTATTGCAACGTGATCTGGTAACTCAGCTCCCGCGATCCCAGCAACCAGTGTTCGCGGCGAACCTTGATCGTGACGCGATCACCCGGCCGCTTGTTCCAGGTCAGGACGCGCAGGTCCGCGAGATCGTGGACGGCCTCGCCATCGACGGCAATAATCTGGTCGTCGTGCTCCAGACCGGTCCGTTTGCAGGGACTGTCCGGCAGACACTCATTGACCCTGAGCTTGCCGTCCTTCTCGTCGAGCAGGGCGCCGAATTTTCCGGACGGCGGCAACGACTGTTCCCGCGGCAGCAACAGGTAGTCCGCCAGTCCCGGTTCCAGCTCTCCATCCCATTCAGTGAGGACGACGGCGCTATCCGCGTCGAGGCGGCGTTTGAGACGCCGGGGGATACCGCTGCCATAGGCGAGATGACCCTCGCCGGCAAGCACCACCATGGTGTAATCGGGATGAGCACGCAGGTAGTCAGCAGCGCGCTCCGCCATGCCCTCGTCCCAGAGCAGCTGCACATCGACAAAATTCCCGAAGCTGTGCCCGCCCATGCCCCGGTGATTCTCGAATACCTGGCGAAGACGCGCCTCATACGCCGTGTCGGAACGGTCGATCCCATCCGGCAGCTCCTTGCGCTCCGTCGCCGTCAATCCCTTGATCCCCACACGTCCCACCTTGCTGGTCAACTCCTCCGGCAGGTTCAGGGCCACGACCGGTATATGATGCTCGCGTGCGTACGCGAGGATAGGCGCGTAATTGCGGAAATCAAAACGCCAGCGCCGGTAGTATTCGGTGCCGCGCAGCAGCTGCGTCACGTCCAGCTTCCCTTCGATATAGTCGTCAAGGGTGCCCTGGAAGGGCTGCTGAAAGGCCTCCATGCCGATGGCAAGCCGCGGGTGTACGGCATGCAGGCGACGAATGATCTCCAGCTGCATCAGGTGACTCTCATAGCGGTCATGGATCTCACCCACCATCACCACGCGTTTGCCGGCAAGCACGGGAATAATACTCTCGAGGTTCGTGGTAGCATTCAGATCCAGCACCGTGGTGAGCGCCGGCGCCGGTCGAACCGGATGTACGGCGGTTACCGGAGCGGCGGCATGTCCTTGCGTGTGCGCTTCCGCCTTTCGATGCGGCAGGCCGGTCGCGCAAGCGCTGAGAAAGGGCGGCAACAGCAGTATCGCGGCGCTCCGGGCGAGACGCGATATCAGGGGGTTCGGGCGTTTGTCGGTCATGGGCTGGAATCGGGTTGCAGATCTTCGGGCTGGCCCTGGTCGAATGTTGACAATGTCCGGCGTATGGAAGTTCGCAGCCACTGTGTGGTCACTTGCCGGCGTTGCCGGAGATTTCCTCGTGCCCCGCGGGCGAGAGCAGTGGCTCGAGGTAGGGCCAGAGCGTATCCAGCAGCAAAGGCTGGGCCCCGGCGGTCGGGTGTATGCCATCCTCCTGCATCAGGCGCCGGTCTTCCGCGACCCCGGCGAGAAAGAACGGCACCAGCGAAACATGCCGCTCCGTGGCGACCTGCCGATAGACCTGGTGAAACTTCCCGGCATAAATGCTGCCATAATTGGGCGGCAGTCGCATGCCCAGCAACAGCACCCGCGCGCCCTGTTCCTGACTTGCGCGGACGAGATGCACCAGGTTGTCCCGCATTTCCCCGAGGCCGATGCCGCGCAAACCATCGTTTCCGCCCAGTTCGATGATCACGACGACGGGTCGGTACTTCGCGAGCGCCGCGTCGATGCGCGGTACGGCCGCACGAGTCGTCTCGCCGCTGATGCTGAGGTTGACCACCCGGTATCGACGGGACGTGGCCCGCAGGCGCTCCTCCAGCAAGCGCACCCAGCCCCGCTCCGTTTCGATCCCGTAGGCGGCACTGAGGCTGTCGCCGAGCACGAGGATCACCGGCGGCGGACCGGCGGCCAGACAACTTCCCGGCAGGCACAACAGCAACAGCAGGAGAATCGGCTTCATGGAGACAGATTGTAGCGCGATAATGGTACAGGCGCGTCAGCTCGGCAAATGGGTCATGGGACCCGAGGGACGGCTGGATATCCTGTACGACGTCAATCTCGATATCGCCGCGCATGAGGCGGTGGCGATACTCGGCGCCTCCGGATCGGGCAAGTCCACCCTCCTCGGCCTGCTCGCCGGTCTGGACACCCCCAGCGGCGGCGAGGTCAACCTGCTGGGCAGGGCGCTGCACGACATGGATGAGGATGCACGCGCCGCGCTGCGCGCCGGGCGGATCGGTTTCGTGTTCCAGTCCTTCCAGTTGCTTCCCACCCTGACCGCGCTGGAAAATGTCCGTCTGGCGCTTGAGCTCGCCGGCAGTCGCGACCGGGATGACCGCGCCCGGGAATCGCTCGAACTGGTCGGGCTGTCCCGGCGACTGCACCATTACCCGACACAACTCTCCGGCGGTGAACAGCAGCGCGTGGCCATCGCCCGCGCCTTCGTCCCTCATCCCGAGGTACTGTTTGCCGACGAACCCACGGGTAACCTCGATCAGTCGACGGGAGAACCGGTGATCGAGCTTTTGTTTACCCTGCGGGCCAGTTATGGCACCGCGCTGGTGCTGGTGACCCACGACGCCGGGATTGCACAACGATGCGAATGCCGCTACCTGCTGGATAACGGGACCCTGGTGCCGACATGACGCTGCCGTTGCGGCTGTTGCGGATCCTGCCAGACTACCGGCGCACCCCGGAACTGCGCATCCTGGCGCTGGGCGTGGTGCTGGCGGTAGCGGCGCTGTCCTCCGTCGGTTTTTTCACCGACCGGGTGCAGCGCGCCATGTCGGAACAGGCGACGGAATTGCTGGGGGCGGACCTGGTTGTCACCTCGCCCACGACGCCGCGGGCCGCACTGATCCGCGCCGCGCGCGAGGCCGGTTTGCAGGTAGCGGAGACCGTGAGCTTCCCCAGTGTCGCGCTCTACCGGGACCGGACCCTCCTCACCGGGATCAAGGCCGTCGGCGCCGGCTACCCGCTGCGCGGCCGGCTGCGCCTGGCCGCGCGTCCCGGGGGTGAGGAATTCACGACGCATGACATCCCGGCGCCGGGTGAGGTCTGGGTGGAGCCGCGCGTGTTGCAACAGCTTGGCGCTAACATCGGGGACAGGATCCAGCTCGGTGATCGCGATTTCATCGCCGCCCGCGTATTGCGTTACGAGCCGGACCGCGGTGGCGGCCTGTTCCAGATCGCGCCGCGCATCCTGCTCAACACCGCCGATCTCCCCGCCACCGGCCTCATCACTCCCGCGAGCCGGGTGCACTACCGATTGCTGCTGGCGGGCCCGGAAGCCGCGATCAAGGCATACCGCACGCGGTTGCAGCGGCGCCTGGGACCGGGTGAACGTCTGCAGGATGTCAGTGATGCACGGCCGGAGCTGCGTACGGCGCTCGACCGGGCGCGGCAATTTCTCGGCCTCGCCGCCGTGACCGCGGCACTCCTGGCCGGGGCGGCCATCTCGGTGGCGGCGCGACATTATGCGGAGCGGCAGGCCGATGCCGGAGCGGTGATGCGCTGTCTCGGCGCCAGCGGCCGCATGGTGCTGTTCACCTACGCCACCCGGGTGTTGTGGCTGGCGCTCGCCGCCAGCCTGGCAGGGTGTGTGCTGGGCTTTTTCGCCCAGCAGTTGCTGGCGCTGCTGCTGGCGCACTGGTTCACCGCTTCGCTGCCGGCAGCCTCGGCGATGCCGGTACTGATCAGCACCGCGGTCGGGCTGGTCACGGTCACCGGCTTTGCCCTGCCCTACCTGCTCACCCTGGCGCGGGTCCCGCCGTTGCGCGTCCTGCGTCGCGAACTGGAGCCGCCGTCACCCTCGGCGTGGCTGGTGGTGCTGCTGGCGTTTGCCGTTCTGGCGATGCTGCTGCTGCAGGTTGCCGGCGATCCCGAACTGGCGGGCTGGCTGCTGCTCGGAACCGCCGGCACCGGTCTGCTGCTCTGGCTGTCCGGTCTCGGCCTGATCCGCATCCTGCCCGTATTCCTCCGCCACGGGCGACTCGCCTGGCGATTCGGACTCACCGGACTGGCCCGGCACGAACGCCAGGGCGCACTGCAGGTGGCGGGGTTCGGCCTGGGAATCATGGCTCTGCTGATCCTCGGCATCGTCCGGCTCGACTTGCTGGGCAGTTGGCAGGCGAACCTGCCGGCCTCCGCACCCAATCAGTTCCTGATCAACGTGCAGAAGGATGAAATCGAACCCCTGGGTGCGCTGTTGCGCGCCGGGGGTGTCTCCCTGAACGGTTTCCATCCCATGGTGCGCGGCCGCCTGGTCGCAATCAATGGCCGGGCGGTGCGGCCGGAAGACTACGCGGGAGCGCGCGCCCGTCGTCTCGTCGAACGCGAATTCAACCTGTCCTGGGCGGAGCGGCTGGCGGATGACAACCGGATCGTCGCCGGACGCTGGTGGCCCGACGGCGCCTCCGGCGGCAATGGACTTTCGCTCGAACAGGGGATTGCGAAAACCCTCGACATCGGACTCGGCGACCGCCTGCGCTTCAGCATCGCCGGGCAGGAACTGACCGCCCGTGTGAGCAGCCTGCGCACGGTCGAGTGGGATTCGTTCCGCGTCAACTTCTTCGTCCTGCTGCCGCCGGGCGTGCTGGATCACTATCCTGCGACCTATATCACCAGCTTCCATCTCCCCGCGAACCACAGCGGTCTGATCACCCGGCTGATCCGGCGATTTCCGAGCGTCACCGTGATCGACGTCCGCGCCATCATTGCCCAGGTGCGTGCGATCATGGACCGTGCCACCCTGGCGGTCGAGTATGTCTTCGGGTTCACCCTGCTGGCGGGCCTGATGGTGCTCTACGCCGCGATCCAGGCGAGCCGCGAGGGGCGCCGTCACGATACGGCGATTTTGAGAACCCTGGGCGCCAGCCGGAGCCAGGTGCTGGCAAGCCTGTTCATCGAGTTCGCCACCCTCGGCACACTCGCCGGCCTGCTGGCCTCCGCCGGCGCCAGCGCGGTGGGCTACATCCTCGCCGACCGGGTGTTCGACCTGCCCTACCACGTCGACCCCTGGGTCTGGGTGGCCGGCACGCTCGGGGGCGCACTGGGCGTGGGCCTGGCCGGGGCACTGGGTACACGGTCTATCCTGGCGCGGCCGCCGCTGCAGACGCTGCGCGGCGACTGATGCGGGCCAGGAACCTGTCGGACTCGGGGGATCGTATCGCGCTGCGCACATCCCCGAGACGGGCCGTGCACGACGCCACTGTCCTCTGCTAATCTACCAGCAGGCATCATATTTCCGGGACCGCAGCGGTCCCGCCTGACATCCAGGGAGGAGGTTCAATGCGGACAATCAGCCAGATACTCGAGGAGAAAGGCCATGAGGTCTTGTCAATCCATCCCGGCGCCTCGGTCTACAACGCGATCGAGGTCATGGCCGAAAACGGCATCGGCGCGCTGATGGTCATGGAAGAGACCCGGCCCGTGGGACTGATCTCGGAGCGGGACTATGCACGCAACGTAACCCTTAAAGGGCTTTCTTCCAGGGACACCGAGGTCAGGGAGGTCATGACCACGCACGTCTACTGCGTCCGCCCGGAGCAGACGCTCGAGGAGTGCATGGCCCTAATGACGGAGAAGCGTGTGAGGCACCTGCCGGTGACGGAGGGTGATCGCCTGGTGGGTATCATCTCCATCGGCGACCTGGTCAAATCCATCATCGCCGAACAGCAATTCATCATCGAACAGCTGGAACATTACATCTGCGGCTAGGCCGAATGGCGCTTGCTTAAGATCAAAATCGTGATAAACAGCCACGGAAAACACAGAAATTATCTGTGAATATTCCGTGTTTTTCCGTGTGTTCCGTGGCCATTTATTTTTTTATAATGACGATATCCCTTAAGTAAGCGCCATTCCGGTTAGGCCCGAGTAGACCCGGGCGGTGGCAGGTGCTGCCCCGTCCCGCAGCGGGATGGGAAGCCCGGCGGAACAAGCTCCAGAAAGTCGCACACGCCATCTTTCATATCGACGACGCCGGCCCCGGCCACGTCTATAATGGGCCCGGTGCGATTTTTCACCCCGGTTTATTGATTCATGCCCGAAGACCCATCCACCGCGATTCAGGCGCCCACGGCCACGACGCTCCCGGAGATACCCTCCAACGGTTACACCTGGCACTGGATCCTGGACCGGGTGCTGGCCCACCGGCGCGAGCTGGTGCTGGCCCACGGGATCGCCCTGGTCGGCGTCATCGCCGCGGTCCCCATCCCCCTGGTGATGCCGCTACTGGTCGACGAGGTGCTGCTGCACAAGCCGGGCGCGCTGGTGAGGGCCATGAACGCGGTGTTTCCGGCCGGCTGGCACGGGCCGGTGCTTTATATCCTGACCGGGCTGGTGATAACACTGCTGCTGCGTGCCACCTCCATCCTGCTCGGCGTCTGGCAGACGCGTGAATTCGCCCTGATCGCCAGGGACGTGGTTTACCAGATGCGCCGGGCGCTGCTGCAGCGCCTGTCGCGCATATCCATGGCCGAATACGAAACACTCGGCTCCGGCGCGGTGACCTCGCGCTTCGTCACCGACCTCAACACGATCGACGAGTTCGTCGGCGCCTCGGTCAGCAAGACGCTGGTCGCGGCGCTGCTGCTGGTGGGCGTGAGCACGGTGCTGCTGTGGATGCACTGGAAACTGGCGCTGGTGATCCTGTGCATGAACCCGGTGGTCATCTATTTCACCGTGGTGGTGGGCAAAAAGGTCAAGACGCTGAAGAAGCGCGAAAACAGCGCCTTCGAAATCTTCCAGCAATCGCTGGTGGAGACCCTGGACGGCATCCAGCAGATTCGCGCGGCCAACCGCGAACGCCACTACCTGCTGCGGGTGATCGATGCGGCGCGCGGCATCCGCACGCATTCGGCGGCGTACTCCTGGAAGAGCGATGCGGCCGGCCGTTTCTCCTTCGGCATCTTCCAGCTTGGCTTCGACAGCTTCCGCGCGGTCGCGATGCTGATGGTGGTGTTCTCCAATCTCACGATCGGACAGATGATGGCGGTGTTCGGCTATCTCTGGGTCATGCTCTCACCGGTGCAGGAGGTGCTCAACGTGCAGTATGCCTGGTATGCGGCCGGGGCGGCGCTGGGACGCGTAAACGGTCTGCTCGCCCTGCAACAGGAGCCCCGCTATCCCCATGAGATCGACCCCTTCACCGGCAAGACCACCGCGGGCGTGCGCGTGGAGCAGGTAAACTTCGCCTACCGCGCCGGCGAACCCATCCTCAAGCAGGTCTCGCTCGAGATCGCGGCCGGCGAAAAGGTGGCGCTGGTGGGCGCAAGCGGCGGCGGCAAATCGACCCTGGTGCAGGTCATCCTGGGCCTCTATCCACCCACCTCGGGACAACTCTATTTCAATGGGGTGCCGGTTACACGCATCGGGCTCGATACGGTGCGCGACAACGTCGCCGTGGTGCTGCAACATCCGGCGATGTTCAACGACAGCATCCGCGACAACCTGACGCTCGGCGGCGAGGCCGACGAGGTCGCGCTCTGGCAGGCGCTCGAGGTCGCGCAACTCCGAAACGTCGTCGAGGCCATGCCGCAGGGGCTGGACACCGTCGTCGGCCGGAGAGGCGTACGCCTCTCCGGCGGCCAGCAACAGCGTCTCGCCATCGCGCGCATGCTGCTCACTGATCCCAAAGTCATCATCCTGGATGAGGCCACCTCGGCGCTCGACACCGAGACCGAGGCGCGGCTGCATGCGGCGCTGCGAGTTCATCTGGCCGGGCGCACCCTGATCATCGTCGCGCATCGCCTCTCCGCGGTGCGGCAGGCCGATCGCGTATACGTGTTCGAGGACGGGCAGATCGCCGAGGAAGGCAGGCACGCGGAGCTAATGCAGGCCGACGGGCTCTACGCCAGCCTGTACCGCAGCGCCCGGCACTGAGGGTCGCGCGCGATCAGCGGTGCGATTGGCCGGATTTGGGTTGACCCGTTTTCAGGGTTTCCCGCCCTTCGACTCCCACTGGGCGGCGATGGTGATATGGACCAGCCCGACCTGGCGCGCCGCATCCATGGCCGTCACCACGGCCTGTGTCGGCGTCTTGGCATCGGCGCTGATTACCACGATCATCTCCTTGTTACCTCCGCTGACCTTCTCCAGTGCGCGCTTGACGGTGTCGACTTCCCTGTTCACCACTTCCTGGCGGTTCACATAGAAGTTCCCGTCCTCATCGATGGTGATATCGAGTGTCTTCTCCTCCGTATCGGGCAGTTTCTGTTGCGAGGCTTCGGGGAGATTGATGGAAATATCCGCCGTGTGCTTGAACGTCGTGGCCAGCATGAAGAAAATCAGCAGCATGAGCAGAATGTCTATGAGCGGGATCAACATGATCTCGGGCTCATTCTCATTACGGAGTCGCGGGCGCAGGTTCACTTCTTGGCCACCACCGATTCGCGCAACGGGGACTGCGCCAGCCCCTGTTTCTGAGCAGACGCAACCTCGCGTTCCCGCTCACCCTGCAGTACCTCCACCATCTTGATCGCCTCCTGCTCCATCAACATGGCGATTTCATCGACCAGGCCCTGGAAATAGCGATAGAAAATCAGCGAAGGGATCGCCACCACCAGTCCGGAAGCGGTCGCGATCATGATTTTCGAGATGCCGGCGCCGAGCGCCTGCGGATTGCCGACGCCGTGGGTGGTCATGCTGGAGAATACCTCCATCAGACCGACCACCGAACCGAGCAGTCCGAGCAGTGGCGCCACCGCGGCGATGGTGCCCAGGGTATTGAGAAAGCGTTCCATCTCATGCACTTCCAGGCGCCCCGCATCCTCGATGCTCTCCTTCATCACGGCGCGGCTGTGGTGCCGGTTTGCGAGACCCGCGGCGAGTACGCGCCCGAGCGGCGAACTTTCCCGCAAGGTGTTGATCGACTCTCTCGTCAGTTCGTTCCGCTTGTACCAGGTCCAGATCTGCGCCACGACGTATTTGGGAAGTATCCTGCCGCGACGCAGCGCCCAGAAGCGCTCGGTGATGATGGCGATGGAAATAACCGAACAGAGGATGAGCGGCCACATGAGCCATCCACCCGCTTTGATGATTTCATACACGGTGGTGTTCCTTGGTTAAACGTCAGTGGGGATATTGGAGGTTGCGACACTGTAACAAACTCCCTCTGGCGCGGAAAGCCGCCCGGGTGCATTGAAACCCTGGAGTGTCCACCTGAAAAAAATCAAACTCACCGCAAAGACGCAAAGAACGCAAAGTCATTCGATTGTTGAATGGCTATTGGGTAAGGCCAAAACCCGATAAATAGCCACAGAAGTACACGGAATATGGTCTCTTCTTTCCGTGTCTTCCGTGTGCTTCCGTGGCCATTTGGATGCCATTCGGTATGACATGCCTTATTCAAGTGCCATTGGTTTGATTGTTTTCATTAAGGAACTTCTCTGCGTTCTTTGCGTCTTTGCGGTGAAAAGCAGAAACCACCTTTCTCGCCCGTTTCTACGCCAGCGCCTGGGTGAGGATCTCCTGCGCCTGGGCGACGATGGCATCGAGATGCGCCGCGTCGCTGAAGCTCTCGGCGTAGAGCTTGTAGACGTTCTCGGTGCCGGAAGGACGCGCGGCGAACCAGCCGCCGGTGGAGACCACCTTGAGCCCGCCGATGTCGGCGTCGTTGCCGGGGGCGCGGGTGAGCTTGTCGGTGATCGGGTCGCCCGCGAGCGTCGTGGCACTGACGGCCTCGGGCAGCAGTTTGCGGAAGGCCGCCTTCTGCGCTGGGCTGGCGGGTGCGTCGATGCGGGTGTAGCACGGCGTTCCGAACTGCTCGGTGAGCCCACGGTAATACTCGCCGGGATCCTTGCCGGTCACGGCGCGGATCTCGGCGGCGAGCAGGCCGAGGATGATGCCGTCCTTGTCGGTAGTCCACACGCTGCCGTCGCGCCGCAGGAAGCTCGCGCCGGCGCTCTCCTCCCCGCCGAAGCACAGCGTGCCTGCAAACAGGCCGGGGGAGAACCACTTGAAACCGACCGGCACCTCGTAGACCGTCCTTCCCAGCGCCGTCACCACACGGTCGATGATCGCGCTGCTCACCAGCGTCTTGCCCACCGCCGCGGACGCGGGCCACTCCGGGCGGTGGCGGATCAGGTAATCGATGGCCACGGCAAGATAATGATTGGGGTTCATCAGACCCTGCGAGGGCGTCACGATGCCGTGGCGGTCGGCATCGGCGTCGTTGCCCCAGGCGATGTCGAAACGGTCCTTGAGCTTGACCAGGTTGGCCATGGCGTAGGGGCTCGAGCAGTCCATGCGAATCTTGCCATCGTGGTCGAGCGTCATGAAGCCGAAGGTTGGATCGACACGGGGGTTGACCACCGTGAGGTCGAGACCATAGTGCGCGGCGATGCGCGGCCAGTAGGCCACGGCCGCGCCGCCGAGTGGGTCGACGCCGATGGACAGACCGGCCGAGCGCACCGCGTCCATATCGACAACATTGCCGAGATCGGCGACGTAAGGTTCGACCAGGTCCTCCTGGTGCAGGGACGCCGACTGGATCGCGGCGTCATAACTCAGACGCTTGACCCCGGCGTTGCCGGCGCCCAGCAGGTCGTTGGCGCGATCCTGGATCCAGCCGGTGACGTCGGTGTCGGCCGGGCCGCCGTGTGGCGGGTTGTACTTGATGCCGCCGTCGGCCGGCGGGTTGTGCGAGGGTGTCACCACCACGCCGTCCGCGCGGCGCGCGCCATGGTCGCGGTTGTACACCAGGATGGCGCGCGAGATAGTCGGCGTCGGCGTAAAACCGTCGTCGGCCTGGATCACCGTCTCCACTCCGTTGGCGGCGAGCACCTCGATCGCATCGCACTGCGCCGGACCCGAGAGCGCGTGGGTGTCCTTGCCGAGATACAGCGGACCGTCGATGCCCTGCGCCTGGCGGTAGTCGCAGATCGCCTGGGTAATGGCGAGGATGTGGTCACGGTTGAAACTGCCGTGCAGTGCGCTGCCGCGGTGGCCGCTGGTGCCGAAACTCACCCGCTGATTGGGGTCCTGCATATCCGGCGTGCGTTCCCGGTAGTCACGCTCGAGCGCTTCGACGTCGATCAGGCTGTCGGCGGGTGCGGGCTGCCCCGCCAGTGGGTGTATTGCCATGGGTTGACTCCTTGTTGTTTGTCGAGGTGGCTGTGTCGAATAACCGACGCAATCGAAAACCATGCGTGGCGTTGTTCAACCAGCCGTGTTCAGAGACGCCTCACTGCACAATCAATACCGGGCCGCCGGCCAGGCGACCGCCTATTGCACATCCAGAAACGGATAGTCCGTATAGCCATGCTCATCCCCGCCGTAGAACGTGGCGGGATCGGGTGCATTGAGTGGCGCATCGCGCGCGAAGCGCTCCGGCAGGTCCGGGTTGGCGATATACAGCTCGCCGAAGGCAACCAGGTCGGCCGCCCCGCTGGCCAGCGCCGCGTTGGCGCGCGCCTTGTCATAACGATAATTGGTCATGTAGAGCCCGTACCAGAGTTCTCGCAGCCGGCCGAGGTCGAAGGCCGGGCCCGCTGTCCCCGGAGCGTCCTGCCCCATTTCGGTGACATGCAGGTAGGCGAGATCGAAATCGTTGAGCTGTTCCACCGCATAGCAGAACGTCATCTCCGGATTGGAATCCCGCATGTCATTGAACGGTTGCAGCGGCGAAAGGCGTATGCCGACGCGCTCGGCACCCCATACCGCGGTCACCGCATCAGTAACCTCCATCAGCAGGCGGGTGCGGTTCTGCAGGGAACCGCCGTAGGCATCATCGCGCCGGTTGGTGCCGTCGCGCAGGAACTGATCCAGCAGGTAACCGTTGGCCGCGTGGATCTCGACGCCGTCGAAGCCGGCGCGCAGGGCATTTTCCGCCGCCTGGCGGTATTGCTCGATAATCCCGGGGATCTCCGCGAGTTCCAGCGCGCGAGGCGTCACGAAGGGCTGTGGACCCGAGTAGGTCATGGCCTCGCCCGCCGGCCGGATGGCCGAAGGCGCCACGGGTAACTCGCCTTCGGGCAGCAGGGAGGGATGGGAGATACGCCCGACGTGCCAGAGTTGCAGGAAGATGCGCCCGCCCCGCTCGTGCACGGCCCGGGTGACGCCCTGCCAGCCTACCACCTGCGCCTCCGTATGGATGCCCGGCGTGGCCGGATACCCGTGTCCCAGGGGGCTGACGGGTGAAGCCTCGGTGAGGATCAAACCGGCCGAGGCCCGCTGTACGTAGTAGGTCACATTCATCTCCCGCGGGACATCGCCCGGTCCGGCGCGGTTGCGCGTCAACGGCGCCATGACGATGCGGTTCGGGAGCATCAGCGGCCCGACCTTGATCGGTGTAAACAGGTCCACCTTCGGGTTGTCTGGGGAAGTCATGGAATAAGGTCCCTGGTTATGTGATCAGTCGAGGTCGATCTCGCGGAAATCGCGCGCCTGGCGGTAGGCGGCCTGCGGATCGGGGGAGTCGTCGCGTACCAGCCACACGGTCCGGCAACCCGCGGCGGCGGCCGCGTCGAGTTCGGCCTTCACGTCCGAGAGAAACAGGATCTCCACCGGCGCAACGCCGATGGCCGCGGCGATGGCGCGGTACGAGCCGGCGTCCAGCTTGCCGCCCACGGTCGTGTCGAAGTAACCGTCGAACAGCGGCGTCAGGTCACCGAATGCGGTATGGGCGAACAGCAGCTTCTGCGCCTGCACCGAACCCGAGGAATAAACGTAGAGGACGAGACCGCGCGAATGCCAGTCGCGCAGCACCTGCTCCGCGTCCGCGTAGATGTGCCCCTGAAAATCGCCGTTGCGGTAGCCGTTCTCCCAGATCATGCCCTGCAGGGCCTTGAGCGGGGTGATCTTGCGGTCCTGGTCGATCCAGGCGATGAGCCGGTCGATCACCGCTTCCTGCGACAGCGCCGGATCGCCCGCCTCCCGGCACGCCGCATCGAGTTGCGCAACCACGTCGTGGTCCTGCGCATGATCGCGCACGAACGCCGCCAGGTGGGCGCGGGCATAGGGAAACAGCACGTCCTTGACGAAAGACAGCGACGAGGTCGTTCCCTCGATGTCAGTGAGGACCGCCCTGATCACGCGCGCGCCGCCACGTAGGCATCGAAATCCGGAAAGCGGTTCGCGATGTCGCTGCCGGTGAAATCGCCCAGCCAGCCATCCGGCGTGGTGAAGAAGCGGATGCACGTGAAGCGGGGATTCGCGCCCATGTCGAACCAGTGCGTGGTGTTGGCGGGTACGCTGATCAGGTCGCCCTGCTCGCACAACACCAGAACGACCTGCCCGTCCACGTGCAGGTAGAACAGGCCGCGGCCATCGACGAAGAAGCGGACCTCGAAGTCCTCATGGGTGTGTTCGGCCAGGAACTTGCGCCGCAGCATTGCCTTGTCGGGGTGATCGGGGCTCAGGTTCACCACGTCGACCGAGAGGAATCCGTGGTCGGTGTTGAGCCGTTCGATCTCGTCCCGGTAAGCCTCCAGCACCTCATCCTGAGCGGCGTCCGTCGCCAGCGGACGGTTCGCCTGCCAGCGCTCGTACAGCACGCCGATGCTGCCCAGCGTCTCCGCGATCACCGCCGGGTCGGTCGTGGTATGCCCTTCCCTGCCGTCGCTGTTATACATCGTCAGTGTGGTCATAAGCGTGACATTCCTCCCGCCCGCAGTTCACAGTCAAACAGAAACTCGAAGGCCTCGACGTGGCGCAGTGCGTCATCCACGGTGGCGCCCCAGGTGTAGAAGCCGTGGCCACCGATCAGGTAGCCGTGCACCGGCCCGTCATGGCGCGCCATCCATGCGTCCACCTCCTCCGCCAGCGCCGGGATATCCTGGCGGTTGGCGAATACCGGCACCGTCACCGCGCACTCGTGGGTGTCCACGCCGGGAAAGGCCTTGAGCAGTTCGTAGTCACTCAGCACCAGGTGATCACGACGCCCGCGAGAGAGCAGTGTGGCATTGACCGAATGGGGATGCAGCACCGCCGCGGCGTCGGGGAAGCGGCGATAGATCTGCAGGTGCAGGCCGGTCTCCGCCGATGGCCGGCGCCCGTCGAGGGAATGCCCGGCGGCGTCGATGAGCATGATGTCATCGACCGTCAGGCGGCCCTTGTGCCGACCGGAAACAGTGATGGCGAGGCGCCCGTCGGTGAGCCGCGCCGAGAGATTTCCGCTGGTCGCAGGCACCATGCCAAGTTGATACAGCGTACGCCCGGCCTCGATCAGTTCCGCCGCGCGCTGTTCGAATTCATTGACACCGATCATTTCGGGTACTGCACGTCCATCACAAAGGACGACGAATATACCACAACCCGCGAGGACGGCCGGCACCCCGCTCCCGGAACATCCGCAGGAACGGCAACCGGACATCAACACCCGCCCTGAATCCGACAGACTCCCGGGTTTCTGCAAATGGATTTCAACCCGGTGGTAGTTTATGCTTCGATCACATCACAGGGAGCGATCATGAACAACCAGCGAGTGACCGACGATTGTCTCGATATCCTGTTTCGCAATGGCCGTTCGCATAATTTCTGGCTCGACCGGCCGGTGAGTGACGCACAGCTGCGCGAGCTCTACGAGCTCATGAAATGGGGCCCGACGAGCGCCAACACCTGTCCGGCGCGCCTGCTCTTCCTGCGCACGCGTGAGGCGAAGGAGCGCCTGCGGCCCTGCCTCGACCCCGGCAACGTGGAGAAATCCATGAGCGCGCCGGTGGTGGCTGTCATCGGCATGGACATGGAATTCCATCTGCAGCTCGGCAAGCTTTTCCCGCACAACCAGGAGGCGCCCTCCTGGTTCGCGGGCAAGCCCGCGAAGATCGAGGAAACCGCCTTTCGCAACGGTTCGCTGCAGGGCGCGTATTTCCTGCTGGCGTCACGCGCCATCGGCCTCGATTGCGGACCGATGTCGGGTTTTGATCGCGCGCGGCTCGATGCCGAATTCTTTCCCGAGGGCACGATCAGGTCCAACTTCCTCTGCGCGCTCGGTTATGCCGATCATGAGAAGCTGTTCCCGCGCGGCCCGAGGCTCGACTTCGACGAGGCCTGCCGGCTTTTGTAACGGCACGGCGAGGCCTCCACAAGGGTGGGACGAACAGTGGACCGTCAGCAGGCTAGCCGGCGACATGACCACAGGAAAGATTGACGCTCGGGAAGCGGTTGACGGTCAAACAGCGCCGCATGGCCCTGGGAGCCTGTCGAACTTGGGATTGATCTACTACGCTGGTGGGAGAACGGCCCATAGTCCCCCGATATTTCGTTGCATAGAACCACTATGCGCCTCGATATCGTGAAACTCTGTGCTCGCTCTCCCACCATGCTCGCTACGATCACCCAAGTCCGACAGGCTCCCAGGTGATGAAAAGAGTCCCGTCATGTCGATAACGTGCTACGGCCAGCGTCTGCTCAATCCCTTTCGGGGTGTGATCAATTGCATCCGCTACGAATCCGCGGAAGCCGTGACGCGCGACGGCCTGCGCTGGGACATCTATGTCAGCAATGACCGGCTGCTGGAGGGTATGGATACCGACCGGCGCGTGCAGATAAGCGACATCCGCTACGGCAACTGGTCGCCCGAGACGGGTCTGAAACGCGGACCGCTGTATCCATCGGAGGACTTCAAATACCTCGAGCACATGGGTGCCATCGTCTACGAACACCTCCTCGAGGTCCATGACAGGATCCCGTTCCCGTTTCAGGACCGTTTCGAATTCTGGTTGCTGGACCGGGAAGCACGGCCGCTGGCACTGCTCGACAGCGCGGTCAGGCGGGAAGACATCGAACTGGACCAGTCCATTGAATGGCGCGCCGGACAGGCCTGCCGGCAGGGCTTCACCACCGCGGCGGTGAAACACGACCGGGAAGGCGCCGCGGCCGGCTATCTCTCGCGCCACATCAACGCCGGCGCCGGCGCCACGCCCGCGGCGCAATGGTTCGAACGCCTGTCCGACGGAGGCGGCGCCGGCCTGGCGGGCGTCAATCTCGATCCGGGACAGGCGGAACGCACACTGGTGGCGGGGGAATTCCCGTCCCTGCTGCTGGCCACACGCCACCAGGATGCCGCGCATCGACGGCTATACAACGATTTCCTGAACTGGCAGGCGCCCTGGCTGCTGACGCTCCCGACGCTCGACCGCACAACGCGTGAACACTTCGAAGGCGAGGCCTGTAGCCGTCCGCTGCTGGTCGCACAGCAGTACCGCCTCTACCCCGAGATCATCGATGCATCTCTGATCAGGGCCGCCCGGGTCGAGGCCAGGCTGCGCAAGTCCGTTCCGGAAGACAACGACAGCGAGTCCGTCATGTCGACCTACTATATCGAACTGCACCCCAGTCCGACGGAATAGCATGCGTAAATTCATTCGCCATGTTCGGCCTCGATCCGGCATCGCCACAGAGGTCGTCACAATGTCATTCCCGGTCACGACGATCATGTCCACCTGCCGGCGTGGCGCGGCAGCCGAACCGGTGGAAACCGCGCTTCCCGGCGCTGCCGCCCATCGCCGGCGCCACGCGCGCCGGGTACCCTGCCATGCACGTTGAGTCCGGCCGTGCACGGTTCGTGATCGAAAACCCGTTGCGGTTCGTGCTCATGACCATTACCGGTTTTCGCGCCAACCAGGGACTGCTGCTCGCCGGCGCCGTGGCGTATTACACCCTGCTTTCCATCCTGCCCATGCTGGCGCTCATACTGATCGTCCTGTCGCAACTCACCGATCTGCATCTGCTGCTCAACACCACGCGGGAATACCTCGGACTCATTGCGCCCGGCCACGCCGAGGAGGTGACGGCACAGGTCGCCACGTTCCTGCACAACTGGAAGCTGGTCGGCGTGGTAGGTATCCTCATGCTGCTGCTGTTCAGCTCGCTCGCCTTCACCACGCTGGAAAATGCCATGTCCGTCATCTTCTTCCACCGTGTGGCGATCCAGCGCCGACGATTCCTGGTCTCGGCCATCATCCCCTACTGCTACATCCTCTGTCTGGCGCTGGGCATGCTGCTGGTCAGCACCATAAGCGGCGTGCTTGCGACCCTGGACGAACACACCATCACCCTCATGGGGCACGTCTGGTTCCTGGGCGGGTACAGCGCGTCCATCGTCTACATCCTGGGCGTCACCGGTGAGGTTCTCCTGCTGTCTTCTCTTTACCTGGTCATGCCCACCGGCGGGCTGGCACTGCACCACGCCCTCATCGGTGGACTCACCGCCACGATACTCTGGGAGCTCACGCGGCATTTCCTGGTGTGGTATTTCTCGACCCTGTCGATCGTCAACATCGTCTACGGGACCTTTGCCACCGTAGTCATCATCCTGCTCAGCCTGGAGGCCGCTTCATTCATCCTGCTGTTCGGCGCCCAGGTGATTTCCGAATACGAACGCATTGGCAGCCGCCATGACGCAAATGGCGGCCTGCACACCTGAACCCGCGCCGGCCCTGTTGAGGGGCGCGCTGGCCGCCCTGGGCCTGCTCATCGCGCTCGCCCTGAGCCCCGCGGCCCGGGCGAATGACGGCGTCAGGACCCTGCAGCGCCTTGCCGACCCCGTGATCATCGAGGGGATCAGCCTGCCGCTGTTATCCGGCAAGGACATCGATCACATCCGTGTCTACGCGTTTCACGAGCAACGGCCCGTGGCGATCCCCTACCAGATCGATCAGCGCGACTCGACCGGCGGCTGGGTCTGGAGTGTCGTCTATCGTCAGGTCTACCAGATCGACAGCAACGGCGCCTATGCACCGCTCACACGCGAACCGGAGAGCACCGGCTTCGGAACGGTCGATGACCAGGATGCAAAGGGAAAGGCGCTGCTGGACAGTAATGACGAACTGGTGTTCATGGCAAGTGATCTCGGCGACAGGGGTGTCGCTGTGCAACGCGCCCTGCATACCGACCGGGTCCAGCAGATCGAGGTCGTCGACGCCGCGGACAACACCCGCGGCTGGGCCTATGTCGCCTGGTATCCGGACTCGCCACCGGCCCGCTCGGAAACGCGCTACATGCAGTACAGCGCCAGGGACAGGATGGTGAGCTCACCCGTGTATGATTTTCACTTCTCGGATAAACATACGGCGGTCATACACGACCTGCGCGTAAACGGTTTCCCGATCATCGACAGGATCAGGATCAACGGCGAGATCATGCTGGACCTGCCGTTCCTGGACAGCGCCATCAGGTTCACCGAAGAGGACATCCACGGTTACACGGAAGGCTATATCGCGGGACCGGTGCGCATCATACGGCGTAATATCGCCCACCTCGCGCTCGCCGGCGGCCTGCTTAACTCGTCCGAGGTCACCTGCGACCATTTCTACTACCCACGGCACGCGGAAATTCCGGTCTGCCTCGCGATCCGTTTTCCGGTCAGGCAGGTCTCCATGACCCTGACCACCGATTACCGCAATCCGCCGTTTCGCCGCCTGTTCATGGGACAGGCACGCAAGCCGGCGCCGGGACAGTCCAGTTCACTGGAGGCGCATGTGCATAAACTGGGAACCGAGTGGATCGCGTTCGACAGCAACAAGGCGTCGATCATCAGCCTGATGGTGATGCCGAGCGTGATCGAAGGCCAGGCCAGTGCGCAACCCTGTCTTTGCGGCGACACGCAGAATACCGCACGCGCGCAGGTATCAGCCGGAACACCCACCGAGGCCGGCTTTCTGATCACCTCGGTGGCCGGGTGCCCCAGGGGTGAGCATGTTCTCTACGGCACCTACCTGATCTCCTCCCACCCCTACCGGCCCGGAGACGAGAATGCGGCGCTGCGCATGCAGCACGACAAGCTGCTTCCGCTCATCACGCCGGTATCCGCAGGCGACTGATCGCGTTATGCGGAAGCGTTAACAGGCCCTATGAACAGCCTTTCAGTCAGCCGGCAGCGAACGCGGCCGGGTCAGGGAAACCAGCCGGGCGCAGCCATACGCGAGCCGTGACCAGTCCTCGGGCAGCTTGAGACACGCCAGGGTTGCCGTGGGCATCAGTTTGCCATCCTCGGGCACGACAGTGTTTTCCCCGCATAGCCAGCCCAGCAATTCCTCCAGTCCCGGATTGTGCCCCACCAGCAGGAGGGTATCGCGCCCTTGCGGGCAGTCCGCCAGCACCGCCAGCAAGGCATTCAGATCCGCTTCGTAGATGCGCCGGTCGAAGTGTATGCCGTCGTTTTCAATACCCAGTTCCTGACATACCCCATAAACGGTTTCCCTGGCCCGAACCGCGGGAGAACTCACCACATAATCGGGCCTCGGCCCCTCCCGGCGCATCCATTCCCCCATGCGCCGCGCATCCTTCTTGCCCCGCTTGGCCAGTGGACGTTCGAAGTCCCCGGCCACACCGGTATCCCAGGCGGATTTGGCGTGGCGCAGCAACAGCAGATGACGCGGCATTTTTACGCTCCCGATTTCAATACGATCTGATCGTTAACGGGTATGACTCCGAAAGCACCCGTTTCACCGCAAAGACGCAAAGAACGCAGAGAAATTCTTTAACGAAAAGAATTAAACACTTTGCGTTCTTTGCGTCTTTGCGGTGAGTTTGTTGCTTTAAGGATAGACGCTGGTTAACGCGGCAGGTGCAGCTGACGGCGTTTCTTTTCTTTCACCGGTTGGCTGGCGCGCCTGGCTTTTGTCGCGGCAGGCCGGGTTTTTGCCGCAGTCGGCTTGTCTTTTGCCTTGTTAAAGCGCTGTTTTGCTGCGCTGGAAGTCTTGACCTTTAACGGGCTCTCCCCGTCCTTCCGGCCCTCACCGCCCTTGCCGCCGGTATCAGGATGGATATTGAGTCTCTGCTGGCGCACCCGTACCTGCTTGAGCTGGCGGAAGACCTCCGCCGGCATGCCCTCGGGAAGATCGACAGTGCTGTAATCGTCATAGAGCCTGATCTGGCCGATAAACTGGCTGTCGATGCCGGCCTCGTTGGCGATCGCGCCGACGATATCCCCCGGGGTCGCCTCGTGCCGGCGGCCGACCTCGATACGGTAGCGCACCATATCTGTCGGCAATGATTTCCGGGTTCGTTCCGGTTTGCCGCGCCGCTGTTCATCCGTGTCCGGACGCCCTCTGGAGGGGGGCGTCTTCGGCGATCGCGGCGCCGCGGGTTCCTCCCGGGTCTCCCGCAATGGCTTCTTCGGAGTCCGTGGCGTGGCCGTTCCCCGGGTCTCCCGCATCTGCAGGGGACGCCCCCGCTGCAGCAGGTAGGCCATGGCGGCGGCGATCTCGTGCGCGCTGAGATCCTGCTCGTTCTCGATCTGGTTGACGACCTCGTGCAGGAAGCCGAGATCCTCGGCTTCGATCACATCGAGGATCTGCTGCTTGAACTGCGCGACCCGCCGGTCGGTCACCGCCTCGCCGCTCGGCAGGTGCATGGCTTCAATGGGCTGGCGCGTCGCCTTTTCGATGGCGCGCAGCATGCGCATCTCCCGGGGCGAGACGAACAGGATCGCGCTGCCCGTTCGCCCGGCGCGCCCGGTACGGCCAATGCGGTGCACATAGGATTCGGTGTCGCAGGGAATGTCGTAATTGAACACCAGGCTGATGCGCTTCACATCCAGTCCACGGGCGGCGACGTCCGTTGCCACCACGATGTCCAGCTTCTCGTTCTTCAGCTGCTCTATGGTCCGCTCACGCAAGGCCTGGTTCATGTCGCCATTGAGGGCGGCGGCGGCGAAACCGCGCGCCTCCAGTTTCTCGGCGAGCGAAACGGTCTCGGTCTTGGTGCGCACGAAAATCAGCACCGCATCGAAGTCCTCGACTTCGAGGATGCGCGTCAGGGCATCGAGCTTGTGCAGACCGCTTACCTGCCAGTAGCGCTGCTTCGTGGTGGATACGGTCGTGGTGCCGGACTTGATGCGAACCTCGCGGGGATCGCGCAGGTGTTTCCGCGCCACGCGGCGTATCGCATCCGGCATGGTGGCCGAGAACAGCGCGGTCTGCCGTTCGGCCGGGGTGTGTTCCAGTATCCACTCGACATCATCGATGAAGCCCATCCTGAGCATTTCATCGGCTTCATCGAGGACCAGGGTTCGCAGGGTGTCGAGCACCAGGCTCTTGCGCCGCAAGTGGTCCATGATCCGTCCCGGTGTGCCGATCACGACATGCACGCCGCGCCTGAGTTGACGCAGCTGGGTATCCATGGACTGGCCGCCGTAGATGGGCAGCACATGGAACCCCGGGAGATGACGCGCATAGGCCTGGAAGGCCTCGGCCACCTGAATCGCCAGTTCCCGGGTCGGCGTCAGCACCAGCACCTGGGGCTGTTTCATGCCGAGGTCGAGTCGACTGAGCAGCGGCAGGGCGAAGGCGGCGGTCTTGCCGGTACCGGTTTGCGCCTGCCCTAACAGGTCACACCCCTCGAGCAACGGCGGGATGCTTTCCGCCTGGATGGGTGACGGGCTTTCATAGCCGATTTCCTGCAACGCCTGCAGAACAGGGCCGGCAAGCGCCAGTTGGCCAAAGCCGGTGACGGGTGAGTTCATGATGGAGTACCTTTCGAAAGAGGGGGCGTTCCCGCCCGTGGAGTGTAGCGAAGCAGACCCGGGATAGCAGCTAAAAGAGTCCGCTGCGCAACATCACCAGGGTGCAGGCATCGAGACATTCGATGCCGGCGGATCGCAGGCGGGCCTCCAGGAGAGGCGATTCGGTACCGGGATTGAAGATGACCCGCGCCGGCGCCAGAGCGATGATATCATCGGTCCGCCCCCTGCTGTGCAGCGGACCCAGATACAGCGTGAGGGTGTGCACCTTCTCCTGGATGTCGCGCAGGCTGTGAACCACCGGCAGGTCGCCGATAGCCTCCGCTTTGGGATGCACCGGGATGACCCGGTAGCCCTTCGCCTGGAGCTGCCGTACGGCCATATTGGAATAACGGGTAGCCTTCGGGCTTGCGCCGAGCACGACAACCACATGGTCTCCGGGCTTGCGTGGAATCGTCTGCATGGTTCACTCTCGCCGGCGCAGGACGGGACGCGGCCTCCGATAAGCCGTGGGAAACAGGGTGCCGGGTGGTCCTTTGATCGCGGCACGTATTGGCACTGATTTGATCATGACATACCATTCAAGACAACAGGGCTGCACCTGGGGAGCCGCAAGATGCCGGAAGACACCGATCACACTCACGCGCGACCCGACCCGGGGTGAAACCGAAACACATTCGCCAGCCGCCGGCCGTCCAGGACTTCGATCTGAAGCCGGGACGGGTGCTCGCGCGAAAATATGAGGTGATCGGCAAACTCGGCACCGGCTGGGAAGGCCAGGTCTACCTGGTGCGCGAACTGGCCACGCAAATCGAGCGGGCCGTCAAGCTGTTCTTTCCGCAACGCAACCTCAGAGACCGCGCCGCCAAATGCTACGCCCAGAAGCTGCACAAGCTGCGCCACTGCCCCATCGTCATCCAGTATTATACGCAGGAAACCATCGTCTTCCGCGGTCTGCCGATCACGGTGCTGGTCTCCGAATTCGTCGAGGGGGAGCTGCTCAGCGCCTTTCTCGCCAGGCAGCCCGGCAAGCGGCTGGGCGCCTTTCCGGCGCTGCACCTGCTGCATGACCTCTCCAGGGGAATCGAATGCATCCACCAGATGAAGGAGTACCACGGCGACCTGCACACCGATAACATCATCGTGCAGCGCTACGGCCTGGGGTTCGACCTCAAACTCCTGGACTTCTACCACCGGGGCCCACCCACGATGGAGAGCGTACGCGATGATGTCGTGGAAATGATCCGGATTTTCTACGACGCGCTGGGCGGAACACGACGCTACCGCCACCATCCTCCCGAAGTGAAGGCCATCTGCCGCGGGATGAAACGCAGTCTGATACTGAAAAACTTCCGTACCGCGGGCCAACTCAGGGAATACCTGGAGACCATCGAATGGCATTGAGCCTGCAGGAACCAAAAATCTACTTCGCGGAAGACATGCAGGACATCACATCCTTCGCCGTTGCAGGCGGCATGGCCTGCGTCTACACGGCGCGTTCCCCGGAAAAGACCACACCGAACGAGGATTCCCTGGCCCTGCTGCCGTGTGCCGACCACACCGCCGTGCTGGTGATCGCCGACGGCCTGGGTGGCTTGCGCGCCGGCGACCTCGCCTCGCGCCATGCGGTCGACAGCCTTGCCGCCGCCGTAACACAGTGCTGTGCCGGACAGGACTCCATGCGCGAGGCCATACTGAACGGTGTGGAACAGGCGGGAGAAAAGATCGCCGCCATGGGTCTGGGCGCGGCAACGACGGTCGCGATCGTCGAAATCCAGGGCCAGGAGGTGCGCCCCTATCACGTGGGTGACTCCATGACCCTCATCACCGGCCAGCGCGGCCGGATCAAGTACCTGACAGTGCCGCATTCACCGGTGGGCTACGCGGTCGAGTCGGGCCTGCTCGATGCAAACGAAGCCATGTATCACGAGGAGCGCCACCTGGTCTCGAACGTGGTCGGCACACCCCGCATGCATGTGGAGATCGGCCCGAAGGTGACGCTGGCGGTCCGGGACACGCTGCTGGTCGGCAGCGACGGCTTGTACGACAACCTGCAGGTCGACGAGATCACCGCCATCATCCGCAAAGGCCCACTGCCTTCAGCCGCGCGCGCGCTGGCGGATCAATGTCGCACCCGCATGCAGGAATACCGCCCGGATCGTCCCCACAAACCGGACGACATGAGCTTTATCCTGTTTCGCCCGGTATAAACGACGTCAGACGCAGCCGGTCGGCTTGGGAAGGCCGCCATACTTGGTGATCGGTTTCATGGGGCCGGTCATCCACAGTTTGAATATAGCCTTCTGGTCTTCACCGACATATTTGGCGAACTTGCGGATCGGCGGTACCACGGAATAGGTCTCGAAGTACTCGCGCGCCTTCATGATATGTGCCCACTTGACCTCATCCAGGTCCACCTCGTCGGCCTCCGCCATCGCCTGGGCGATCTCGGGGGTCCACGCATTCATATCCGTCAAATAACCATCACCATCGCGTTCTGGAATCTGCATCTTCTACCTCTTCATTATCCAATAGGTTCATCTCACGGACCGCATGCCACGATTGTACAACACACGGCATTCTTCCGCTGAATTACACCCATTAGACAATTCCTGAGTAAATTAGTCAAGTACTATTGTTGGCTGACCCGGTAGCGACGGGAAAAGGCATTCACGTTCCAGTCCGTGACAAGCTATCCCGCCACAGGATTAAAAACGCCAGTCATCCCCCGCCTGCAGGCGGAGGTTTATGGATCCGTTGTATGGAGACTCCAAACAGCTTCTGACGCCAGCATTGTACGTATATATAATGGCTGACCCCGGCGATTATCCTGCGCCGGAAGCCCATTCAACCGGAGAGAGTTGCATGACCGACACCAAGACTTACGACATCCCGGCGTCCTTCGCCAAGAACGCGCATATCGACGAGGCGAAGTACCTCTCGATGTACCGGCAATCCGTCGAGGATCCCTCGGCGTTCTGGGCAGAACAGGCGGAGGCGTTTCTGAGCTGGGACAAGCGCTGGGAGACGGTGCTTGACTGGGATTTCCACAAGGGTCATATCCGCTGGTTCGAAGGCGGAAAACTCAACGCCTGCTACAACTGTGTCGACCGGCACCTCGAAACCCGCGGCGATCAGACCGCATTCATCTGGGAAGGCGACGATCCGGCGAAGGACGCCAAAATCACCTACCGGGAACTGCATGAGCATGTCTGCCGGCTGGCGAACGTCCTCAAGTCGCGCGGCGTAAAGAAAGGCGACCGCGTCTGCATCTACATGCCGATGATCCCGGAAGCGGCCTACGCCATGCTGGCGTGCGCTCGCATCGGTGCCGTCCACTCGGTCGTGTTCGGCGGCTTCTCCCCGGAATCCATCAAGGATCGCATCCTGGACTCCGACTGCCACACGGTCATCACCGCCGACGAGGGTCTGCGCGGCAGCAAGCATGTCCCGCTAAAGGCCAATGTGGATACCGCCCTGAAATCCTGCCCCAACGTCAGCACCGTGGTGACGGTCAGGGCGACCGGCGCGAACGTCAACTGGGTCGAGGGGCGTGACATCTGGTATCAGGAGGAGTCGGCGAAGGCGTCGGCCGTGTGCCCCGTGGAGTCCATGGATGCGGAAGACCCGCTGTTCATTCTCTACACCTCCGGCTCCACCGGCAAGCCCAAGGGCGTGCTGCACACCACCGGCGGCTACCTGCTGTACGCCGCCATCACCCACAAGTACGTGTTCGATTATCACGAGGGCGATGTCTACTGGTGCACGGCCGACGTCGGCTGGGTCACCGGCCATTCCTACATCGTCTACGGCCCGCTCGCCAATGGGGGCATCTCGCTGATGTTCGAGGGCGTCCCGACTTATCCGGACGCCTCCCGCCTGTGGCAGGTGTGTGACAAGCACCAGGTCAATATCTTCTACACCGCCCCCACGGCGCTGCGCGCCCTGATGCGCGAAGGCGATGGCCCGGTCGAGAAGACCTCGCGCCAGAGCCTGCGCCTGCTCGGCACCGTGGGCGAACCGATCAATCCCGAGGCCTGGGAATGGTACTACCACGTGGTCGGCGACGACCGCTGCCCGATCGTCGATACCTGGTGGCAGACCGAGACCGGCGGCCACATGATCACGCCGCTGCCCGGCGCGACCGTCATGAAGCCGGGCTCTGCCACCCTCCCGTTCTTCGGCGTGCGCCCCGCCCTGGTGAGCGCCGAAGGGGAGATCCTCGAAGGCCCCGCCGAAGGCGGTCTGGTCATCACCCACCCCTGGCCGGGCATGATGCGCAGCGTCTACGGCGACCACCAGCGCTTCATCGACACCTATTTCAGGACCTACCCGGACCTGTACTTCTCCGGCGACGGCGCGCGCCGCGACGAGGACGGTTTTTACTGGATCACCGGGCGTGTGGACGACGTGCTCAACGTCTCCGGTCATCGCATCGGCACCGCGGAACTGGAAAGCGCCCTGGTGCTGCACGATGCCGTGGCCGAGGCCGCAGTGGTCGGCTACCCGCACGACATCAAGGGCCAGGGCATCTACGCCTATGTCACCCTGGTGAAAGGCGTGGAACCAAGCGATGAACTGCGCAAGGAACTCGTCAAGCTGGTGCGCAGCGAGATCGGACCGATCGCGTCGCCGGATATCATCCAGTGGGCCCCGGGGCTGCCGAAGACCCGTTCCGGCAAGATCATGCGCCGCATCCTGCGCAAGATCGCCTCCAAGGACATGGACAATCTGGGCGACACCACCACGCTCGCCGATCCCTCCGTGGTGGATGATCTGGTCCACAACCGCGGTTGATACATCGGGGTCCGGCCGGACGCGCGGGATGATCACGACCAGCGCGTTCCGTCCGGCCTGGTGGCTGCCGGGCCCGCACCTGCAGACGATCTATCCAAGCCTGCTGCGACCCCGCCGCCATCCCGAGCTGAAACGGGAACGGCTCGAACTCCCGGACGGGGATTTCATCGACCTCGACTGGACACAGAACGATGGCCGGGGGCTGGTGCTGATCCTGCACGGGCTGGAGGGTTCGCTCGAATCCCACTACACCGGCGGCATCCTCGAGGCGCTGGTCGCCGCGGGATACCGGGCGGTGCTGATGTACTTCCGCGGCTGCAGCGGGAAACCCAACCGACTCGCGCGCAGTTACCATTCCGGGGATACCGCGGACCTGCAAACCGTCCTCGCCCATCTCGCCGATTGCGGTGATCAGAAACCGCTCGCGGTCATCGGCTACTCGCTGGGCGGCAATGTCCTGCTGAAAGCGCTGGGTGAAGGCGCGGGCATGGACGCTGTCCGCACGGCCGTCGCCGTGTCCGTGCCGTTCGATCTCAATCGCGCCGCCTGGCGCCTCCTGCAGGGTTTTTCACGAATCTACCAGCGTTACCTGCTGGACAAGCTGCGCCATTCCTACCGGGCGAAGCTGCCAACGCACACCATGCCGGTCAGCCCGGAGCGCCTCGATGCGCTCGACACCTTCCGCGAATTCGACAACGAGGTCACGGCACCGCTGCACGGGTTCCGCGACGTGGACGATTATTACGGCCGTTCGAGTAGCCGCCAGTACCTGCAGGCGATCACCACGCCGACGCTTATTCTGCATGCAGCGGACGATCCCTTCGTCCCCGGGGATGCGATCCCCACGGACAGCGAACTCGGTCCCGGCGTCACCCTGGAACTGTCACGCCGCGGCGGCCACGTCGGCTTCGTGGAGGGCGGTCTACCCTTCCTGGGGCATTACTGGCTGGAGACGCGTATCTGTGCGCATATGCGCGAATACCTCTGATCTGCGACTGGCGCCGCGGCAGGGGCCTGTCGGGCGCCTCCGGTCATGATTCGCCGCGGATACGTCCCGGAACGCCCGGCGTTACAGGTAGTGAACAAAAAATACACTGACACCCGAATGACGCTTACTTAAGTCCAAATCGTGATAAATAGCCACGGAATCCACGGAAAACACAGAAATTATCTGTGAATATTCCGTGTTTTTCCGTGTGCTTCCGTGGCCATTTATTTTTTTATAATGACGATATCCCTTAAGTAAGCGCCATTCCACTGACACCCATTATTTATTCACATAAAGGAAGTCTGAAGCCAAACACTGCACCGTCATGTCGCTGCCTGTCCGCCCATATTTTTCCTCCATGGGCCTCGATGATCGAGCGGCTGATGGATAATCCCATCCCCATCCCCGATGCCTTGCTGGTCTGGAACGAATTGAACATATTTTCAAACATGCCGGAATCGATACCCGGCCCATCGTCCGTCACGGTCACCTCGACAGAGTCACCCTCCAGCAGACGGGTTCTCAACACAACCTTCCCGCCGGTTGTTCGTGCACCTTGTATGGCCTCGACACTGTTCATTACCATGTTGACCAGCACCTGCTCGATCTGCACCTTGTTTGCCATCACCTTGCGACCCTGGCTTCCAAGCTGCTGCTCCAGCATCACCTTTGCAGTTTTCAGCTCCGAACCGAGAAGAAAGCCGAGATCCTCGATGACCCGGTCGAAATCCAGGGGTTGGATTGAGTCTTGTCCCTTGCCGACAAATTCACGGAGATGCCGGATAATGTCGCCGGCCCGATGCGCCTGCTCCGTGGCGCGCTCGAGTATGTCAAAAAGTCTTTGTGGCGGCTCCGGAAGAGTCCTGGCCAGCGTCATTGCAGCATCGCAGTAACTCGCCAGTGCAGCTAATGGCTGGTTTAGTTCGTGCGCCATACTTGAGGCAGCCTCCCCCATGGTGCTAAGCCTCATGACATGCGCGATTTCCTGCCGGTGACGCTGTCGTTCCTCCGCTGCCAGTTTTATATCGCTGATATCCCTGCCTTCGGGAATGATGAAGACCACCTCGCCCCGCTGATTCTTAACGGGATTGAGCGTGAATTCGATCGTCCTGATGGCATTATCTGCACCAAGTACATCCTCTTCATACCCGACTGACTTTCCTTGCGATGCCATCATCACGGCGGCTTTCAGTCGATTCTGGACTTCGGTCGAATAGCGCCACCAGTGGGTGTCCCAGAACGGGTGTCCGATCACCTCCTCTTTCCCGAGTCCACCAAGGTCAAGCGCTGTTTGATTGGCATTAACCAAAGTACCATCCGGTTCGAGAAGACCAATGAACTGATAACTGGAATCGAAGATAGTACGGAATCGCCGTTCGCTGTTGGCAAGTGCAGTCTCGGCCTGTTTGCGCTCGGTCACATCCCGCTGAATGATCAGAAAGGTCGTGAATTTGCCATGTTCATCGGGCACCGCGGTAGCCGAGCATTCCATCTGCAGAACACGGCCATCCTTGCATACAAACTCGATGTCAGCCCGATTATAGCCCCGTTCCCTGAGTACGGGAAAATTACAATCACAGATATTCCGTGATTCTTCGCTAAAGAATTCCTTGATATTTCTACCGATGACCTCACCGGCATCATAGCCTGAGTGTTGGTAAACATAACGGTTCGCGCTGATAATCCTGCCCTGGGGATCGATGACGAAGATAAATTCGGCTGCAGAATCGAACAGTGTTTGCAGTCGGGCCTCGCTTTTCCTCAGGGTGGTTTCCGCCAGCTTGCGCCTGGTAATATCCATATAGATGCCGAGCAGGCCGATCACCCGGCCCTGTTCATCGCGGAGCGGGACCTTGTTTGTGAGAAGCTCGACCTTCTCGCCATTGACCCTGTCGCTGTGATTCCTCGATGTCCAGCATCGCCTCACCGGACTCCATCACCGTGCGATCACATGCCCTGTAGAAATCCGCCTGTTCCCGTGTCCAGGCCAGGTCATAATCTGTTTTTCCTATGATTTCCTGCGAACCGCAACGACCCGTGTCCCGAACAAACCGTTCATTCACGCCAAGGTAGACCGAGTTCCTGTCCTTCCAGAATATTGAAGCGGGCACATTGGACAAGACGCTGTTGAACAGGTCGCGCTGGGCAGCCAGTTCCCGCTGCATGGCTTTTTGCGCGGTGATGTCCCGCGCGACGGCATATTCGTAGCCATCTTCGACATCCGGCACACTGGTCCAGTCAAGCCACCTGTATGAACCATCCTTGCAGCGATAGCGATTCTCGAAATGCCTTACCGATATCCCCTCTGCCAGTTCCTGCATCGCCGCCAGGGTTGCATCCCTGTCGTCCGGATGAACAAATTCGATAAACGGTGTCTCGAGCAGGTCCTGCTCGGAATATCCCAGGATGTTTTGAAAGGCTTTATTGACTATCCGGAAATAGCCGTCAAAACCCGCCACACAAAGCATATCCAGGGAAAGGTTGAACAGTTTCTCGATAGCCTTTCCCTGACTGCGCCCTGCTTCGGCAGCGTGCAGCTCCCGGTCGTCCTGTCCCACTTCCTCGCCCACCGGTTTTCCGGCCATCTTGGACCTCCAGGTCAGGCACTTCCACTTAACCTATACCGTAGTTATAAATAGTCAGACTGGCAAACGTACACACCCGGTGAATATACTCAAGAGCATGACCATGCCGGTCAAGCGAATTATCTGTAGAATATCAGCATATTGACCCCGGCGCGGATACAGGCACTTATACTGCGCCAGTCAGTAACGGTCCGGGATGATCAAACACCACGACCATAAGCGATGGATGCTGAACCCCTTGATTTGATTCGACATGATAGATATTGAAACAGACCTGAAACCCTTCCCGCTGGTATCCCTGACGGCCGGTCAATACCTCATGACCCAGGGAGAAATGATGGACAGTATCTACTTCCTGCTCGAAGGCGCCGTCAGGGTCACCAAGGACGGCTACGATGTCGCCGTCATAACGGACAAGGGCGCCGTGTTCGGTGAAATGTCCATTCTGCTCGATTACCAGCATACGGCCTCGGTGCAATGCCTGGAGGATTCGCGGTTCTATCATATCGAACACCCCAAAAAATACCTCGAGGAACATCCCCGGCTGATCTGGCATATCGCACAGATACTGGGCATGCGGTTGTTCAACCTGAACCAGTATCTCGTCGATGTGAAACGCCAGTACGAGGGTCACGATCACCTGCAAATGGTGGATGAAGTGCTGGAAACCCTGCTCAATCAGCAGAAGACGAGAATCCTGCGCCGGGGTGACAGCAAGCGCGATACCGGGGACTATTAACGGGGAGTTCAGGCCAGTTGGCGGGAATCCTCGCCGGCGAGTGAACGCCATTCGGCATTCATCGCATCGAGATCGAGCACGATATGTGGCGGGGTATCGCCCATATAAGCACCGGCGTTGAACACCCAGGTTTTGCCGATCCGGTCGACCCATGATCCGCCGGGCTTGTACGGACTCTGGTGGATATGTCCGGCAAAAACAAGGTCAGGCTGGTACTGCTCGATCCATTTGTTCAGTTCCGTGTCGCCGATGAATCGTTTGCCGGTCCAGCTGGTCGGTGAATTGTCCGGCGGCGCATGGTAAATCCAGATCCACTTGTCGAAAGCCAGCTGACTGGCCCGCTCGAACTGTGCGGAGACTTCCCCCCGCGTCACCTCGCCGTCCCACCATGGGAAGATGGTAACGAGCGTGTCCTGGAAGAAAACATTGTCGCCGTCGACATGCACCTGTCCGGCACGGACTTCCTGCAACCAGGGCGCGACATACTCGTCCGCCTCGTTCTTTTCGTTGCCGTCATGATTGCCGGAGCACACCAGTAATCGGGTCGCGGCGCTGATTCTCTTAAGGTACTTCTTCATAACGACGATCTGTACGCTGAGATCCATGCTGGAGGAAATATCCAGCAGGTCGCCGGCGATGATCAAGGCGTCATAACCGCCGGCCTGACTGGCCAGCCAGTCGAACTGCTTGAGGCGGTAATGGAGATCGGAGGCGACGAGGATTTTCATAAGTAATGGTGTCAGAGCACATTTTCTGATTATATAAGGGGAAAATGTGCTCTGACACCATTTAACATTTACGTATTGACTCCGGATGCCTCCGCACAAGCACGAAGCATCGACAGATCCGTCTCCGAATAGGTCCTTCTTAGCTGGACCTGGTTCTGGCCGCATAATACATTGAAATCGTACAGGCATTTGAGCTGCGAGCCGGGTATCCGCATAAAGACGCATGGTTTACCCTCGACTTGCGCGATCTTGAAGCGCGCCCGGAGCGCATTCACGCTTAACCAGATGTCGTCCGCACAGGGACATAATTGCGTGAATGCCCTGCCCTGCTGACGCAGATATTTCAGGAAACCGGGAGGATAAATCACGCCTGATACGCCCGTGATAAAGTTGCAGTGACTCGGCTGCACGTCCTTGCAAGGCAACCATTCGTTATACGGCATCAACAGTCCATCCCTGATGCCTATTCGATGCACCCGAAAGCAGTGGATCGCCGAAGAATCCGATTCATACGATCTGATCAGCTGCATGAGCCAGGGTCGAAAATAGATCATATCGTCGTCCGCTGTGACGAGCGGCGCCACCGGGTCGTGCTCACTATCGATGTACGGATAGTATTTGGTATGCGGACCGAGATCTTCCGTGAGACGTATTTCCAGGCCTCTGGACATGAGGCGCTTGAGCGTTGCAGGCGGGTTTGAACAGGATTCTTCATCTGAAAGCCAGAGTATCATCCGGCACGGTTTCCTGCCGCCCATTGCTATGGACTCGATAGTATAGAAGACCCGCTTTAACCGATGAGAATGAGTGGTCAGCGATAACACGGGTCCGGAAGGGTCGAGCGCGGATTCCCTCGACCATCTGTTTCTCAAATAGATGTGGCTCATTTTCAAACCCGTGCGTACACGCCGCTTGTTTTCTCGCCACTTACACTGCAGATCCGAAAGCATATGCAAGGCGCGTGATCTGACGGTCCACTGACGGTCCAGCATTCCACCTTTCTGGCGTTCAAGCGACCGGTCTCTTTGACGGCGGAACTCAGCCATTTCCGCGTCGTTGACATTATCCTGCCTGGACAGGAGTTCACCCAGATCATAAAACCCGAGAGCACTCAGCCTGTGCGTAGTAATCAGCAGACGTCCGGAATTATCGATATCAATGCCTTTTACGCCTCCCTCTCTGGAATCGTACCGTCCGTCGTAAAAGGTTTCGTCATCCAGCAGCCGAATCGATCTGGCCGGATACTGCACCCCCTGCCAACCGCCATTCCTGCTATTGAAGACATGCACATATTGACTGGCGGCGTCAGCGACTATCACTCTGTCATTGCCGTCAAATCTCACCCCGTGCGGACAAATCATGCCTTTCAGAACGGCCGCGGGAAGTGTCTTTCTGTTCAGGTCATGAGTGTTTCTATGAATGAGTATCTCACCATCAACGTGATTGCTAATCGCAATCCAGGCATGGTCGTGACTGATGCTAATTCCATCAGGAATCCTGAGCGCGGCCTGGATGAGGATTCCCTGATGGCTTATTCTGGCGGGATTTCCGGGGCTGATGATGTGTGATGAGATGAAATTCCAATGATTGTTACAAACCAGCACACGGTACCGGTTATCGCCCAGTTCATGACAATCGACGGATCCCGGGGTTTTGACCCTTGCCAGCAACATCCCTCTTCCATTGATGCGCCTTTGCGGCCTGAGATTGAGCTCTCGAGGGCAATTTCCGGGAGGTGGGATATCAAAGAGGCAAACATCCGCCGCCCTGTTACAGACAATAAGGTGGTCATTGCCGAGAAAAGCCACGCCATGGGGATTACGTAAACTTGCAGATGTGAGTATTGAATAATCCGATATCTCAATCCCTGGTGGTACGGCACCACGATCGACGTTGTCGATCTGGATTGAGAATAAGAAGATTCTGTTGCATATAAAGTCAACAATGGCCAGACGACGATTGTCAGGCGACAGTCTGATGTCCTCCGTTCGAGTGATTTTGGAAATGACGCTGCGAACCTCGGGGGGGGCGTCGTAATTGATCAGGCTGTCTGTCACTTCATATTTCTCCCAATATTATTCATTTGAATTTTTCGTGATGACCATCTGCATGCGAGTAATGGTGTCAGAGCACATTTTCTGATTATATAAGGGGAAAATGTGCTCTGACACCATTTAACCCATGCTGCGCTCCAGGCCTACAAGGTCAGGACTTGGGTTTCAACAAATCCTTGAGATTGGCGAACGGACTGTGCGTGGCGGCCGGTTCGGATTTGCCGCCCGCGGCGCCGCCGGATACCGGTTCATCCAGGTAGCGGGCGTGTTCGTTGTCGTGGCAGTAGAGGCACAGCAACTCCCAGTTGCTGCCGTCGGGGGGGTTGTTGTCGTGGTTGTGATCGCGGTGATGCACCGTGAGTTCGTGCAGGTTCGCGCGGGTGAATTCGCGGCTGCAGCGCCCGCAGATCCAGGGGTAGAGCTTGAGCGCCTGTTCGCGGTAGCCCTGCTCGCGCTGATCGCGTTCGCGCCGCGCGGCGGCGACGATCTGGTCCAGCTTGTCGTTATCGGGTGAGGGTTTCTTTGAAGGCATGGGGTCCTCCCTGTCCGGTTACGTCCTTCGTGCTCGTCCAACCTGCATCGTAATCGAAACAGCTTCGGGACGGTTAAACCTGACTTACCCGCCGCCCGTGCCGCCCACCGTCAGTTCGTCGATCAGCAGGGTCGGCTGGCCGACGCCGACCGGCACGCTCTGCCCTTCCTTGCCGCAGGTGCCGACGCCGCTGTCGAGCTGCAGGTCGCGGCCGACCATGGAGACGCGTTTCAGCACGTCCGGTCCGTTGCCGATCAGCGTGGCGCCCTTGACCGGACGGGTCACCTTGCCGTTCTCGATCAGGTAGGCCTCGCTCGCGGTGAACACGAACTTGCCCGAGGTGATGTCGACCTGCCCGCCGCCGAAGTTCACGGCATACAGGCCCTTGCTTGACCGAGCCGATGATCTCCTGCGGATCGGACTCGCCGGCGAGCATGTAGGTGTTGGTCATGCGCGGCATGGCAGGTGCGCATAGGATTCGCGGCGCCCATTGCCGGTGGGCTGCACGCCCATCAGGCCGGCGTTCAGCCGGTCCTGCAGATAGCCCTTGAGGATGCCGTTCTCGATCAGCACCGTGTGCTGTGTCTGCGTGCCCTCGTCGTCGATGTTGAGCGAACCGCGCCGCGCCGGCAGCGTGCCGTCGTCGACCACCGTGCACAGCGGCGAGGCGACCGCTCGCCGACGCGGCCGGAGAAGGCCGAGGTGCCCTTGCGGTTGAAATCGCCCTCCAGACCGTGGCCGATCGCCTCGTGCAGCAGGATGCCGGGCCAGCCCGGTCCGA
>CAVQCA010000056.1:0-69992 GCA_963710815.1 uncultured Gammaproteobacteria bacterium
GGCTTTGCCATGAATGTCCTACTCGTACTTCATGACCTGCGCGATGGATTGCGCTCTGATTTCTAGAATTATCATTCTTTGCGTCCTTTGCGGCTTTGCGGTGAGCAGATTATTCACGCGCCGGCGATCGTCATCTGCTCTATCAGCACAGAACCGGAGCGAACATTGCCGCGGAGATCTACATCGTTGCCCACTTCGACGATGCCGAGAAACATGTCCTTCAGGTTACCGGCGATGGTGATCTCGTCTACCGGGTAGCGGATCTCCCCGCCCTCGACCCAGAACCCGGCCACGCCGCGGGAGTAGTCGCCGGTCACGAGATTGACGCCGAAGCCGATCAGTTCGGTCACCAGCAGTCCCGTGCCCATTTCGCGCAGCAGCGCCGGCAGGTCCTTCCCGCCGTGATCGATGGTCAGGTTGCGCACACCACCCGCGTTGCCGGTGGTCTGCATGCCGAGCTTGCGGGCCGTATAGCTGTCCAGCACATAACTGCGGAGCACGCCGCCGCTGACAAAGTCGCGCGCCTGCGTGGTCACCCCTTCGTTGTCAAACGGCGCGCTGCCCAGCGCCTTTTTCAGCAACGGCTGCTCGTGGATATGCAGGTAGTCGGGAAACACCTGCCGGTCCAGATGGTCAATGAGAAAGGAGGCCTTGCGGTACAGGTTGCCGCCCTTGATGGCGGAGATGAAATTGCCGAACAGGCTGCCGGCGACGTCGGCGGCAAAGATGACCGGGGCCCGGCGCGTCGTCAGCCGCCGCGCCCCCAGGCGCTGAATCGTCCGCTCACCGGCCTTGCGCCCCACCGCCTTCGGTGTTTCGAGATCGCCCGGGTCGCGGGCGGCGTGATACCAGTGATCCCGTTGCATCTCCTCGCCCTGCCGGCCGACCACCGCGCAGCCGATGGTGTGACGGCTGGTCCGGTAACCCCCGAGAAACCCATGGCTGTTTCCCATGACACGCAGCCCGGCGTAAACGGAGAGCGTAGCCCCCTCGGAGTTGACGATACGCCCGTCCACCTCGCGCGCTGCGGCCTCGCACTCGCGCGCCAGCTCGATGGCCTGTTCGGCGCCGAGCGGCCAGGGATGATACAGATCGAGGTCGGGTATCACCGTGGCCATACGGTCGGCATCCGCCAGTGCGGCGCAGGGATCACTGTTGGTATAACGGGCGATATCACAGGCCGCGCTGACCGTGGCGCGCAGGCTCTCAGGTTCGAAATCCGCCGTGCTGGCGGAACCCTTGCGGTGGTCGAAGTACACGGTGAGACCAAGGCTGCGGTCGCGGCTGTATTCCAGGGTTTCCGTCTCACCGAGTCGCACGCTCACCGAAAGCCCGGTATCGACGCTGACGCCGGCCTCCACCCCGTCGGCGCCCAGCCGACCGGCCTGCGCGATCACCTCCCGCACCAGATCGTCGAGTCGGGACTGCTCGGGCAAGGGCTGCTGTGTTTCGGACCGGATCGTCGACATCGTCACTCCTTCCTGTGGTGGCGCGATTCTACCGGGCATCACCCGGCCGGACAAATCCCCCTGAAAACGCTATGCTTGCGAACACCGACCGCGAGTCTCGAGGCCCATGCAAAATTCGGAATTCGACGAACCGGAAGCGCCCAGCAAGTCCCGGCGCAAACGCGACATGATCGAACTGCAGAAGCTCGGCGAGGAGTTGCTCACTTTCCCCGAGGCGGCCTTGCGCGGAATGGGACTTCCGGAGCCGCTGTTCGAGGCGCTCGAGGACGCCCGGCGGATCAAGGCCCATGGCGGGCGTCGGCGCCAGCTGCAATACATCGGGAAACTGATGCGCACTCTCGATACGGCGCCCATCCGGGAGGCCATCGCCTTTCGACAACAGCAGGAAAATACCCACACCCAAATCTTCCATCGGCTGGAAGGCCTGCGCGAGGCGCTGATCGACGACGGAGACGCCGCGCTCGCCAGGGTGCTCGAGGACTACCCTGCCGCCGACCGCCAGCATCTGCGCCGGCTTGCACGCCAGGCGCGCACCGAGCGGGAAACCCACCAGCCGCCGCGCGCCGCACGCGCCCTGTTCCGCTACCTGCGCGACCTGCAGGAACAGTCCGGCTAAACGGCAGTTAACCAGCGCCTGTGATTGAAGACTATTTTCACCGCAAAGACGCAAAGAACGCAGAGAAATTCTCTAATGAAAACAATAAAACACTTTGCGTTCTTTGCGTCTTTGCGGTGAGTTTGATTCTTTATGGGCTGACACGAATGGCGCTTACTTAAGCGGCCCCCCCTCGATGTAGGGTGGATGAGGCACGCCGTGTGTGCCGTAATCCACCGGATGTGCCGTAAGGCACACAATAAAAAAGATGTTGTGTTGCTGCGCAACGCCCGGTGGGTTACGCAAAAAGCGCTAACCCACCCTACATTACGGCTTAAGTAAGCACCATTCCGGGCTGACACTATTTAAAAACAAACACCTCTGCGTGCTTTGCGTCTCTGCGGTGAAATCGAAGTTTATGAACAGACACTAACCAGACGCAAAAGGGGCCTTGCGGCCCCTTCGGTATCCGGCATGTGGCCGCGGCCTACTCCTGTCCAACCGCCTTCATGCTGAGGCGGATGCGACCCTGCTTGTCGACCTCCAGCACCTTGACCTTGACATGGTCGCCCTCGGAAAGCTTGTCGCTGACGTTCTGAACACGCTCCTCGCAGATCTGCGAGATGTGCACCAGGCCGTCCTTGCCGGGAAGGATGGTCACAAAGGCGCCGAAGTCCATCAGCTTGGCCACGCGGCCCTCGTAGATATGGCCGACCTCGACATCCGCGGTAATGAGCTCGATGCGCCGCTTCGCCTCCTGCCCAGCTTCATAGTCGACGGATGCGATCTTGACGCTACCACTGTCGTCGATGTCGATGCTGGCGCCGGTTTCCTCGGTAATGGAGCGGATGGTCGCACCGCCCTTGCCGATGACATCGCGGATGCGCTCCGGATTGATCTTCATGGTGATGTAGCGCGGCGCGAATTTCGACATTTCCTCGCGCGGCACGGAAATCGCCTCCGCCATTTTGCCGAGGATATGGATGCGTCCCTCGTTGGCCTGTGCCAGCGCCTGCTGCATGATCTCGCGGGTGATGCCCTCGATCTTGATGTCCATCTGCAGCGCGGTCACACCCGTGGTGGTGCCGGCAACCTTGAAATCCATGTCACCGAGATGGTCCTCGTCACCCATGATGTCGGTCAGCACCGCATGGCTGTCGCCTTCCTTGATCAGGCCCATGGCCACACCGGCCACCGGGGAGGTGATCGGCACGCCGGCATCCATCAACGCCAGGCTGCTGCCACAGACACTCGCCATGGAACTGGAACCGTTGGACTCGGTGATCTCGGAGACGACGCGGATCGTATAGGGAAAGGATTCGGGGTCCGGCATGACCGCGCTGATACCGCGCTTGGCCAGTTTGCCGTGGCCGATCTCGCGGCGCTTGGGACTGCCCACCCGGCCGGTTTCTCCGACGCAGTAGGGCGGAAAATTGTAGTGCAGCATGAAGTGCTCGCGTCGCGAGCCCTGCAGGGCATCGATGATCTGGGCATCCCGTTCGGTGCCGAGCGTGGTCACCACCAACGCCTGGGTCTCACCCCGGGTGAATAACGCGGAGCCGTGGGTGCGCGGCAGCAGGCCGGTGCGGATCGTGATCGGGCGCACGGTGCGGGTATCGCGTCCATCGATACGCGGTTCGCCGGCAAGAATGCGCCCGCGTACGGTTTGCTTCTCCAGCGCGGAGATCGCGGCGGTGACCTCCTCCGTGGTGTAGCCGTCCCCGCCATCGCCGGCAGTGAGCTTGTCGATGATTTCCTCGCGGATCTTGTCCAGCAGGGCATAACGGTCCTGCTTGTCGGCAACCCGGTAGGCCGCCTGGATGGCCTCGAGGCCTTCCGTTTCGACCGCCGCCTGCACGGCCTCGTTCTTCCGGGCCGGCGCCCACTGCATCGCCGGGGTATTGATCTCGGTGGCCAGTTCCCGGATCGCGGTGATGGCGGTCTGCATCTGTTCATGGCCGAAGACGACCGAACCCAGCATCACGTCCTCGGGCAGTTCCTTCGCCTGCGATTCGACCATCAGCACGGCACTCTGCGTGCCCGCGACGATGAGATCGAGTTTCGATTCGGCCAACTGGCTGGCGGTGGGGTTCAACACATAGTCCCCGTTGATATATCCGACGCGGGCGGCGCCGACCGGACCGTTGAACGGCAGCCCGGAGATGCTCATGGCGGCCGAAGCGCCGAGCAGCGAGGCGATATCAGGATCGATCTGCGGATCCAGCGACAACACGGTGATGATGACCTGCACCTCATTGGTGAAGCCCTTGGGAAACAACGGCCGCAGCGGCCGGTCGATCAGGCGCGAAACCAGCGTCTCGTTCTCGCTCGGGCGTCCTTCGCGGCGAAAAAAACCGCCAGGGATGGCGCCGGCGGCGTAGGTCTTTTCCTGGTAATCCACGGTGAGGGGGAAGAAATCCCGGCCTTCGATGCCCTTCCTGGACCCGACTACGGTCGCAAGGATCACCGTTTCGCCCATGCTGACCATGACGGCGCCGCTGGCCTGTCGGGCTATTTCCCCGGTTTCCAGGATGACGGCCTGGTCGCCGTACTGAAAGGATTTCTTGATTACGCTCACGATGATTTCCTTAGGTTTTACGTGTAAGGGGGGATGTCGGCCTGGCGCCGGGGTGACAGCGGGAACTAGCGGCGCAGACCGAGTCGTCCGATCAGGTCCTGGTAGCGCGAGCTGTCCTTGCCCTTCAGGTAATCAAGCAGCTTGCGGCGCTTGTTGACCATGCGCAGCAGCCCCTGGCGGGAGTGGTGATCGCCCTTGTGCTTGCTGAAATGTTCCATTAAATGCTGGATATTGGCGGACAGCAGGGCCACCTGGACTTCCGCCGAGCCGGTATCGGCACTGCCGCGCTGGTAATCCTTTACGATCTGCCCTTTTTGTTCGGCATTCAAAGCCATGTTACGACTCCCGGATAGAGACTAAATTCGAGTGAGCCCGGTATTCTAGCCGGGCTGATGGCAAGCCACAACACCCCTGTTGAGGGAATAACATCCACACAGTGGATATCCCCTGTACAAACATCAAAATGGCCACGGAACCACACGGAAAAACACGGAAGAGGAATAACTGCACAAGTCATCTCCGCACAAACACCGTGCCGGTATCTCACTGATGCTGCACAGACTGGATGATTTGCAGCACTCACCCTCCGGGCATTCACGCGCTGAGTGTTTTTATCCCGCTTTCGCAGGCAGGTTTGATCAGCTGGCTAAAGAACAATCACATCACATTCTATTCTGTGTACTTCCGTGTGTTTCCGTGGCGATTGAAAGGGTTTGGGATGCCAGATCCCCCTCCCGTTCGCGGTAAATATCAGGCGCTATTGAGCAGGCGGCGCGGGGCGACCCGTCCGTCGTCGAGAATCTCGCCGACGCCAAGAAATCGCCGTTGCCCTTCATAAAGGCGCACCAGGCCGGCGGTCGGCGCATGTGGCACCAGCACCGCCTGACCCTGTCGCAGGTAAAATGCGGCGTCTCCGGTGAGGCGGACATCCGGCCACTGGCTGAGTCCGCTTTCCATCGGCAGCAGCAGGGCATCAAGCGCCGCCGTCCCCCCGGTGTCCAGCCGTTCCTCGAGGGTCTCCAGGGTCACCATGCCGGCGGCACTGAAGGGTCCGACGCCAAATCGCCGCAAGTTCGCCACATGCGCGCCACAACCCAGCGTTTCGCCGATATCCTCCACCAGGGAGCGGATATAGGTGCCCTTGGAACTGTGCACGTTGATCTCGGCCAGCGGGGGGTGGAAATCCAGCAGTTCCATTGCATGGATGGTAATCCGCCGCGGTTCACGCAGCACTTCGACCCCCTGGCGCGCCAGGGCGTAGAGGCGTTTCCCCTGGTGCTTGACGGCCGAATACATCGGCGGAATCTGCTCGATGGTGCCGGTAAAACGTTCCATCACCTGGCGCAGCCGCTCCTCCGTGACCGCATCGACCGGTCGCGTCTGCAACACCTCCCCTTCGGCATCGGCGGTGGTGGTGCGCACCCCCAGCCGACACGACACCCAGTAGTGCTTGTCGGCGTCGAGCAGGAAACCGGATACCTTGGTCGCCTCGCCGAAACAAACCGGCAGCAGACCGCTCGCCAGTGGATCCAGACTGCCGGTGTGGCCGGCCTTGCGGGCGCGGTACAGCCGCTTGACCTTCTGCAGGGCGGCGTTGGAAGTCAGCCCGGACGGTTTGTCCAGCAGCAGTATGCCATTCACGCGCCGTTCATTGCCGTGATGTCGACCCATAATCAATCCCCTGATGGAACGGCTATTGCCCGTCATCCGGCGTGCGCTTGCCCGCGACAGCCGCCGCGATCAGCGCGTCCATCCGCGCCCCTTCGGCCAGCGACCCGTCGTACAGGAACCGCAATTGCGGTACCGCTCTGAGACGCATCCGCTGTCCAAGCTGGTGGCGCAGGAACCCGGCAGCCTTGTTCAATACCTTGATGGTTTCACTGACGTCTTCATCCCCGCCAAGCACGGAGATATAGACCTTGGCATGCGCCAGGTCGCGCGAGACCTCGACGCCGGAGACACTGATCATGCCCAGCCGGGGATCCTTGAATTCCTCCTGCAGGATTCCGGCCAACTCGCGCTGGATCTGTTCACCGACGCGACGCGTCCTTGGAAACTCCCTTGGCATGATTAGCCGACCCCGTTGAACATGTTATCTCACCGCAAAGACGCAAAGGACGCAAAGCCGTTCAATCGTTTCTGCTAAGGATATACTCAGCAAGTCTGTCGTTCCCTCGAAAGTGAGGATGACTTGTACATATGTTCCATAATAAATTTCTTCGCGAACTTTGCGTCTTTGCGGTGAGAATGGTGTTTATGGACTGACGCTACATAGACACGCAAATACACGGAAACATTCTTGCCGCGTCTATTCCGCGGGTTTCGAAGTGCATGTAAGTACACGTGTCGTTTAGCGCGTCACGACATGGCTTGCCCGGGCATGAGGCCTAGAGCTGCCGCGCAATCTCGACGCGCTCGAATACCTCGACCTGGTCGCCGACCTTCACACTGTAATTCTTCACGCCGATGCCGCATTCGGTGCCCGCCCTGACATCGCTGACGTCGTCCTTGAAACGGCGCAGCGATTCCAGTTCGCCCTCGAAGACCACGACATTGTCCCGCAGAACCCGTATCGGCGCCCGGCGGCGCACCACGCCATCGAGCACAATGCAACCGGCGATATCGCCCAGCTTGTGGGAGCGGAAGACCTCCTTGACCTCGGCCAGCCCGATGATCTCCTCCTTGACTTCGGGAGACAACATGCCGCTGACGGCATTCTTGACGTCGTCGATGGCGTCGTAGATGACGCTGTAGTACTTCAGATCGACGTTGTTCTCCTCGACCAGACGCTTGGCTGAACCGTCGGCGCGCACGTTGAAGCCGATGATGATGGCGTTGGAGGCGACCGCCAGGTTGACGTCGGACTCGTTGATGCCGCCGACGCCGCTGGAGACCACCTTTACGTTCACTTCCCGCTCTTCGGAAGCAATATTGGAAAGCGCATCGCTCAGGGCCTCGGCGCTGCCCTGCACATCGGCCTTGAGCACGATGTTGAGCGACGCCGCCCGGCCTTCTCCGACCTGCGAGAACACGTCCTCGAGGCGTGTCTGCTGCTGCTTGGCAAGACGCAGGTCACGGAATCGTTCCTGGCGCTGTGCGGCGAGATCACGCGCCTTGCGCTCATCCTCGACGACCATCACCTCGTCACCGGCATTGGGGACCGCCGACAGTCCCAGCACCAGCGCGGGCACTGACGGGCCGGCCTCGCTGATCGGCTTGCCGCTTTCATCGAACATGGCGCGCACCCTGCCGTACTCCTGTCCGGTCAGAATCAGGTCGCCGCGGTGCAATACGCCGTTCTGTACCAGCACGGTGGCCACGGCGCCGCGGCCCTTGTCCAGGCTCGATTCCACGACGATGCCGGTCGCCGGACAGTCCCGGACCGCGGTCAACTCGAGCATTTCCGCTTGCAGCAGGATTGCGTCCAGCAGTTCATCGATACCCGTACCGGCCTTGGCGGAAACCGGTATGAACATGGTGTCGCCACCCCAGTCCTCCGGGATGACCTGCAGAGCAGAGAGTTCGTTTTTCACCCGCTCCGGATCCGCCTCCGGCTTGTCGATCTTGTTGATCGCCACCACCAGCGGCACACCGGCCGCCCGGGCGTGCTGCACCGCCTCCCGGGTCTGCGGCATGACGCCGTCATCCGCCGCGACCACCAGGATCACGATGTCGGTCACCTGTGCGCCGCGGGCACGCATGGCGGTGAAGGCCGCATGACCCGGGGTGTCCAGAAACGCGACCACGCCCTTGGGCGTTTCCACGTGGTAGGCGCCGATGTGCTGGGTGATGCCGCCGGCCTCGCCCTCGGCCACCCGGGTGCGGCGGATGTAGTCGAGCAGCGAGGTCTTGCCATGGTCGACATGGCCCATGATGGTAACCACGGGGGGACGCGTCGACCGCTCGCCGGAGACCTCATGAATGTGCTGTTTGAGTTCCGCCTCCAGGGTATTTTCCTGCAGCGGTTTGGCGACATGCCCCATCTCCTCGACCACCAGCGTGGCGGTATCCTGGTCGATCACCTGGTTGATTGTGGCCATGATGCCCATTTTCATCAGTGTCTTGATAACCTCGGCGGATTTGACGTACATCTTCTGCGCCAGGTCGGAAACCGCGATATTCTCCGGCAAACCGACCTCGTGGACGAGCGGCGCCGTCGGCCGTTCGAAGCCGTGCTCCTGGGTTGGGGTGATGGTGACGCGGCGACCGGTCTTCGATTTTTTCTGACGACGACCGCTCTTGTCGGCAGCGACATGCAGCTGCGAGCGGCCATAGCGCGTCAGCTTCTCGTCCTCTACCAGGCCCTTGCCCTTGCGCTCCTTGTCGGCGGGCTTCTTCTGGCGCACCTCTTCCCGGGCAGCCGCCGGCGCGCGGGGCCCCGCTTTTGCGGGCGCTGACTTGCGGGCTTCTTCCACGGCCTTGCGCTTCTGTTCTTCCTCGGCCTTGAGCCTGGATTCCTCCTCGGCGCGCTTCGCCTCTTCCTCTCGCCTGATGGTCTCTTCCTGCTCCTTGCGCACCGCCTCGAGCCGCGCCTGCTCTTCGGCCTCCAGGCGCGCCTGTTCGGCCGCCTCCTGCTCCTGGCGTTCCTGTTCCTCCGCCACCAGGTCGGCGCGTTTTACATAGGTGCGTTTCTTGCGCACCTCGACGACCACGGTCTTTTTCTCCGGCTTGGCCCCGCGCACGATGCCACGACCGCCCGGCGGGCGCGCCGCCGGGACGCTGGTGTGCAATTCGGTGTGCGATTTGCGTTTCAGGGTAATTTTCTTCGGGGCCGCGCCGGTTACCGGACTGCCCTTGCCATGGCTCTCCCGCAGAAAATCGAGCAGCTGGGTCTTCTGGTTTTCCGTGATGGTGGCGTTTTCGTCATGGATCTCCAGACCCGCCTCGATCAGCTGGGCAAGCAGCCGGTCGGTGGGAACACCGACGACTTCAGCGAATTGCTTTACAGTGACTTCTGTCATGCCTGTCTGCTCCTTTGCCGACGGTCAGTCCTGCGCCTCTTCTGCAAACCAGGGCGCGCGCGCCGTCATGATCAGGGCTCCGGCCCGGGCCTCGTCCATGCCGTTGATTTCCATAAGATCGTCGATGGCCTGTTCGGCAAGATCCTCCATGGTGATGATGCCCCGGCCGGCAAGTTCAAAGGCCAGTTCACGGTCCATGCCTTCCATCTCGAGAAGATCCTCCGCCGGCTCCGCGGCGCCGATCTTTTCCTCCTTGATGATCGCCTGGGTGAGCAGCACGTCGCGCGCGCGGCCACGCAATTCATCGACGATCCCTTCCTCGAACTCCTCGATCTGCAGCAGTTCGCTCTTGGGGACGTAGACGATTTCCTCGATAGTGGAAAAACCCTCCTGCACCAGGATGGCGGCGATTTCCTCGTCCACGTCGAGCTGCAGCGTGAACATCCGCTGCAGCTCCTGGGCCTCGGCCTCGCTCTTCTGCTCGGCCTGGGACTCGTCCATGATGTTGAGCTCCCAGCCGGTCAGCTGGCTGGCGAGTCGCACGTTCTGGCCGGCGCGGCCGATCGCCTGGGAGAGCTGCTCCTCGGCAACCGCGATATCCATGGTGTGGGTCTCCTCGTCGACCACGATGGAGGTGACCTCGGCCGGCGACATGGCGTTGATGACGAACTGCGCGGGGTTGTCGTCCCAGAGGATGATGTCGACGCGCTCGCCGGAAAGCTCGGTGGACACCGTCTGTACCCGGGAACCGCGCATGCCCACGCAGGCGCCGACCGGATCGATGCGCGGATCATTGGTCTTGACGGCGATCTTCGCGCGCAGACCGGGGTCGCGCGCGGCCGAGATGATATCGATCAGACCCTGTCCCACCTCGGGGACCTCCAGCTTGAACAGTTCGATCAGGAATTCCGGGGCCACGCGCGTGATCAGCAGCTGCGGCCCGCGCTGCTCGGCGTTGACTTCCTTCAGGTAGCCGCGCAGGCGGTCACCGGGGCGCACCGCCTCCCGGGGAATCATGTGCTCGCGCGGGATGATCGCCTCGGCATTGCCACCGAGATCGAGGTAGACATTGCCGCGCTCGACCCGCTTGACCACGCCGGTCACCAGTTCGCCGACCCGATCCTTGTAGGCCTCCACGACCTGCGCACGCTCGGCCTCGCGCACCTTCTGCACGATGACCTGCTTGGCGGTCTGGGCGCCGATCCGACCGAAGTCGACGGACTCCATCGGCTCTTCGATGAAATCGGCGTGCGCGAGGTTCGGATCGCGCTGCCGGGCCTCGGTCAGCGTGATCTGGCGATCGGGATGCTCGTACACCAGCGCCTCCTCCTCTTCGGTATCCGCCGGTTCAGCGACGAGCGTCTCGTCGATCACCTGCCAGCGGCGGAAGGTGCTGTAGGCGCCGGTCTTGCGGTCGATGGCGATACGCACATCGATATCGCCGGCATGGCGCTTGCGGGTGGCGGTTGCCAGCGCGGCCTCGATTGCCTGGAAAATGATCTCCTTGTCGATACCCTTTTCGTTGGATACCGCCTCGACGACCATCAGGATCTCTTTGTCCATCCCAAAATCTCCAAATAAGGCTCAGTATTCCGGAACCAGACGCGCCTGCTCGACCTGGTCGAGCGGCAGGCTCACTTCCACGCCGTCCTGTTCCACCACCACATTCCCGCCCTCGAGCCGCAGCAGGCGACCCTGGTATTTGCGCCGCCCGTCCTGCGGGGCAACGAGACGCAGTTTCACCAGGCTCCCGACAAAACGCTCGAAGTCATCTCGCTTGAACAACAACCGGTCAAGCCCCGGCGACGACACCTCCAGCGTGTAATGGCCCGCTATCGGGTCCTTCACGTCCAGCAGCCCGCTCACCTGATAGCTCACCCGTTCGCAGTCGTCCACGGTGATCCCCTGTGCACTGTCGATATAGACGCGCAACAGGCCGCCGCCAGGGCCGCCATGGCGATATTCCACGCCAACGAGTTCGTAGCCCATCGCCGCGATGGCCGGCTCCAGCAACTCGCCAAGTTGTAACGGGTCCTGCCTCATTCTGACCAGCGGAAACAAAAAATGGGCCTTAGGCCCACTCCGTGAACTCCGAATTTATGCTCCCGGGAGTATAGCAATATTGCCTACCCCGCCCAACCGGCACCGCCGGGGGATTGTTGCGTCCTGGCTATAAAAAACCCCGATAAGGGGCATGGATTATAGGTTGGTAGCGGGGGCAGGATTTGAACCTGCGACCTTCGGGTTATGAGCCCGACGAGCTGCCAGACTGCTCCACCCCGCAGCAACGGCCCGGAAGTGTAGCGGCTACCCTATACTATTTCAAGTCTGACAGTATAAGACGGGGAAATGGCGCGGCCGTTGGGGGCTAGCACCCCTGGTGCCGGGTGAGAATTGCGGGCTAACCCAGCACGTGCGTGCACAGGGACAGCAGCACGCCGGGGAACAGCCCCAGGGCGAGCACCGCCAGGCCGTTCACGCTCACCGCGATCCGCAGATCGGTGCCGGCCGCAAGCGGCACCGGCGCCTCGGGCGTATCGAAGTACATCAGCTTGATCACCCGCAGGTAGTAGAAGGCGCCGATGATGGAGAAGAACACGCCGGCCAGCGCGAGCCACACCAGGTCGACATGAATGACCGACTGCAGCACCCACAGCTTGGCGTAGAAACCGACCGTGGGCGGCACCCCGGCCATGGAGAACATCAGGATCAGCATCATGAAGGCGAACCAGGGGCTGCGGTCGTTCAGGCCCCTGAAATCATCCAGCCGGTCGGCCTCGAAACCGGCGCGGCTCAACAGGATGATCATGCCGAAACCGCCAATCGCGGTGAGCGCGTAGGTAATGGCATAGAACAGGGCGGCCGAATAGCCTTCGGGGGTGCCGGCCAGCAGACCGAGCAGCAGAAAACCCATATGCGAGATGGTCGAATAGGCCAGCATGCGCTTGATGTTGGTCTGGGCGATGGCGATCACGTTGCCGATCGCGAGCGAGAGCACGGCGAGAATGACCAGCATCTCCTGCCAGTGGGCGCTGAGTCCACCGAGGGCCTCCACCAGCACCCGCATGGTCATCACGAAGGCCGCGATCTTGGGGGCGCTGCCAATGAACAGTGTCACCGGCGTGGGGGCACCGTCATAGACATCCGGAATCCACATGTGAAACGGCACGGCACCGAACTTGAAGGCCAGCCCGACGACGATGAAGCACAGGGCGAACACCATGACGATTCCCATCTTGCCCGGTGAGGCGACGGCCGCGGCCACCTGCTGGATATCCAGGCTGCCGGTCGCGCCATAGAGCATGGAAATGCCGTACAGCAGCATGCCCGAAGCGAGCGCCCCGAGCACGAAGTACTTCATCGCCGCTTCCGAAGCGGGCGCGGAATCCCGGTTGAAGGCAACCAGCGCGTACAGCGACAGCGACAGCAGCTCCAGTCCGAGATAGAGCGTCAGCAGGCTGTGGGCCGATACCAGCACCAGCATACCGAGCACCGCGAACAGGCCGAGCACGTAGAATTCCCCGCGAAAGATGCCGCGCGCCAGCAGATAACCGCGCGAATACATGAACGCCCCGAAGGTGATCAGGAGTATGGCGGTCTTCGCCAGCGCGGCCAGCGGATCGTGCACGAAGGTGCCGTTCAGCACCACCACCGCCGGATGTTCCAGCAGGCTCCAGCTGATCAGCGCGGCGATGAGCAGCGTTACCTGGGACAGCACGTAGCTGACCACACGGCGCCTGTCATCGAGAAACACGTCGGTGACCAGGATGGCGCAGGCCATGACCAGCACGAAGATCTCCGTGGCGAGGGGCGCGAATTCGCTGATGCCGACAGTCATGGGGCGACTCCGCCGGTAAGCGCCAGTGCGGCTTCCGGCAGTTTGGAAGTGGCTACCTGTGCGATCAGATTGTCGACGCTGGCATGCATCACCTCGACCAGCGGCGCGGGCCAGAGGCCGAACAGCAGCACCGCGCCCGCGAGGCTTGCAAGGATCACGAACTCGCGCAGGTTGATGTCCTCCAGTCCGCGCACGCCCTCGTTCACGACCGCGCCAAAGATGACGCGCTTGACCAGCCACAGGCTGTAGGCGGCGCCCAGGATCAGGGTGATCGCGGCCAGGAAGGCAAACCAGAAATTCGCCTTGTAGCTTGCCAGAATGACCATGAACTCGCCGACGAAGCCGGAGGTGCCCGGCAGGCCCGCGTTGGCCAGCGAGAACAGCACCATGAAGGTGGCGAACACCGGCATGGTGTTGACGACGCCGCCGTAATCGCCGATCTGGCGGCTGTGCAGGCGGTCATAGAGCACGCCGACGCACAGAAACAGCGCACCCGAGATGAAACCGTGGGAGATCATCTGCACCACACCCCCCTCCATGCCAAGCGCAGCCCCCCGCGGGATTGCGCCCGGCGCCGCGGCGCTGTTATCCAGCAGCGTGAACACGAGGAACACACCCAGCGTGACGAAGCCCATGTGGGCGATGGACGAGTAGGCGATCAGCTTCTTCATGTCCTGCTGAACCAGGGCGACGAAACCGATATACACCACCGCGACCAGCGACATAAGGATGATCAGCCAGTCGAGTGCGTGGCTCGCATCCGGGGCGATCGGCAGGCTGAAGCGCAAAAAACCGTAACCGCCGATCTTGAGCATGATGGCCGCCAGGATCACGGAACCACCGGTTGGCGCCTCCACGTGCGCGTCCGGCAACCAGGTGTGCACCGGCCACATCGGCACCTTGACGGCGAAGGCCATCAGGAAGGCGATGAAGATGAGCACCTGCTCCGTCATGGTGAGCGGCAGGTGCTGGAAATCGAGGATATCGAAGCTGCCCGACTGCAGGTACATATAGATCAGCGCCACCAGCATGAACACCGACCCGAAAAAGGTGTAGAGGAAGAACTTGATGGTGGCGTAGACCCGCCGCGGTCCGCCCCAGATGCCGATGATGAGAAACATCGGCACCAGCATCGCCTCCCAGAAGACATAGAACAGCACCGCGTCGAGGGCCGCGAACACACCGATCATCAGCCCTTCCATGATCAGGAAAGCCGCCATGTATTGCGCGGTCTTCTCACGGATCACCTCCCAGCCGGCCAGCACCACCAGCACGGTGGTGAAGGTGGTGAGAATGATTAGCGGCATGGAGATGCCGTCCACACCGAGATGATAATTGGCGTTGAAGGCCTCGATCCACGGCGCCAGCTCCTGGAACTGCATGATGGCCGTGCCGGTATCGAAATGCGTGTACAGCAGCGTGCTCAGCAGGAAGGTCGCGAGCGCGATGAGCAGGGCGCCCGGGCGGCTGTCCGGGAAACCCAGGGCCTGCATCGCCAGCAGGGCGACGCCGCCGGCCACCGGCAGCCAGATCAGTACGCTCAACAAGGGGAAATCGATCATGCGCCTGCCCCCGGGGTCATGAACACGAACCAGAACAGCAGCAGCAGCAGGCCGATGATCATGGTGAAGGCGTAGTGGTAGAGATAACCGGACTGGACGTGGCGCACCACGCCGGCCACCCAGCCCACCACGCGCGCGCTGCCGTTGATGATCAACCCGTCGATGAGCATGATGTCGCCGAACTTCCACAGCATCCGGCCGACACTGCGCGCCCCGCCGGCGAACACGGTCTGGTTGATGTCGTCGAAGTAGTACTTGTTGATCAGGATCCGGTAGATGCCGCTGAAACGTCGTGCAAAGCTCCCGGCAAGACCCGGGGTTTTCATATAGAAATACCAGGCGGTAACCACCCCGGCGATCGCCAGATAGATGGCCGGTCCGCCGAAGGCGTGTAGCGTAAAGCTCAGCAGTCCGTGATAATGTTCGGCCAGTTCGCCCAGCACGTCATGTGCCGGGGCAATGTGGATCGCACCTTCAAAGTAGTTTCCGAACACCACCGGACCGAGCCAGTAGCCGGCGAGCACCGAGGGGATGGCCAGCAGGACCAGCGGTCCCCGCACAACCCAGGGTGTCTCGTGCAGGTGCTCGCGGGTGTGGTGGTCCATGCGCGGCTCGCCGTGGAAGACGATGAAATACAGCCGGAAGCTGTACAACGCGGTGACGAACACCCCGAGCAGCACCGCCCAGTAGGCGATGCCGGCGCCCGGAATGTGAGAATCGTGCACCGCTTCGATGATGGTGTCCTTGGAATAGAAGCCGGAGAAGAGCGGCGTGCCGATCAGCGCCAGGGTGCCGATCAGGAAGGTCGCCCAGGTCCACGGCATATACTTGCGCAGCCCGCCCATGTTGCGGATATCCTGGTCGTGATGCATGGCGATGATGACCGAGCCGGCACCGAGGAACAGCAGCGCCTTGAAGAAGGCATGCGTCATCAGATGGAAGATGCCGGCGGCGTAGGCCGAGGCGCCCAGTGCCACGGTCATGTAGCCGAGCTGGGAGAGCGTCGAGTAGGCGATGACGCGCTTGATATCGTTCTGCACGACACCGAGGAAACCCATGAACAACGCGGTGATGGCACCGATGATCAGGATGAAACTGAGCGCGGTATCCGAGAGCTCGAACAGCGGCGACATGCGCGCCACCATGAAGATGCCGGCGGTGACCATGGTGGCGGCATGAATCAGCGCCGAGATCGGCGTCGGGCCTTCCATGGAATCCGGCAGCCAGACATGCAGCGGCACCTGGGCCGATTTGCCCATGGCGCCGATGAACAGCGAGATGCAAATCACCGTCATCAGAGACCACGCGCTACCGGGCAGGATCTGAACCGTCGTATCCGCGAATTGCGGGGCCGCGGCGAACACCGTGGCGTAGTCCACGCTGTTGAACCAGGTGTAGATGGCGGCGATGCCGAGCAGAAACCCGAAATCACCCACCCGGTTGACCAGGAAGGCCTTGAGGTTGGCGTAGATCGCGCTCGGTCGCGTGTACCAGAAGCCGATCAGCAGGTAGGAGACCAGGCCGACGGCCTCCCAGCCGAAGAACAGCTGCAGGAAGTTGTTCGACATCACCAGCATCAGCATGGAGAAGGTGAACAGCGCGATATAGCTGAAGAAGCGCTGGTAACCCGGATCGTCGTGCATGTAGCCGATGGTGTAGATGTGCACCATCAGCGAGACGAAGCTCACCACGGTGATCATCAGCACCGTCAGCCTGTCGACCAGGAAGCCGATGTCGAAGCGCACCCCGTCGGAGACCATCCAGGTATAGACACTGCCGTTGAAGGGCGCGGCGCCGTCGATGGCGATGTGTTTCAGCGCCACCAGCGACAGGATGAACGAGATCGCCACGCCGAGGATGGTGACCGTGTGCGCGCCCGTGCGGCCGATCTGCCGCCCGAACAGCCCGGCGATGATGGCGCCGATCAGCGGCGCAAGCGGTATGGCGAGGTAGAGGTTTTCCATCGGGCTAGCCCTTCAGGGTATCCAGGTCGTCGACGTTGATGGTGTGGCGGTTTCGGAACAGCACCACCAGGATCGCCAGCCCGATGGCGGACTCCGCAGCGGCCACGGTCAGGATGAAGAACACGAATACCTGTCCGGCGGTATCGCCCAGGAAATAGGAGAAGGCGATGAAATTCATGTTGACCGCCAGCAGCATCAGCTCGATCGCCATCAGCAGGATGATGACGTTCTTGCGGTTGAGAAAGATCCCCGCCACGCTCAGGCCGAACAGGATGGCGCCCAGAATCAGATAGTCGGACAGTGCAATCATTTTCTATTCAGTCGTTTTCAATTTGACAATTCATCTAATCAACGCAAAGACGCAAAGAAACAATTTTTTAGCTATTGAATTCCTGCTTCCTTCATCGGGTTCCACGGTCTTTTGGCATCCTGTTTTATTCAACTATTAAAACTTTGCGTTCTTTGCGTCTTTGCGTTGAAAGAACGGTATCTCACACCCTACTGCCGGCTTTCCGGCTTCATCTTTACCAGCCGCACGCGGTCGGCGGGTTTCACGGCGACCTGGGTCACCGGGTTCTGGTACTTCGTCTCCGGGCGACGGCGCATGGTAAGCACGATGGCGGCGATGATGGCCACCAGCAGGATCACCGCGGCGATCTCGAAGGGATAGACGTAATCGGTGTAGAGCACGGCGCCCAGCTCCCGGGTGTTGCTGTAGTCCGCCGCATGCCGCGCCGGGATGGCCACCGCCTGGGGTCCGAAGTGCTTCACCCCCACCACCATCCCCATTTCCAGCACGATGAGCAGTGCCACCGTGATCCCGACCGGTAAATACCGGATAAAACCTTCCCGCAGTGGCGAAATATTGATGTCCAGCATCATCACCACGAACAGGAACAGCACCATCACCGCGCCGACGTAGACCAGCACCAGCGCGATGGCGAGGAACTCCGCCTCCAGCAGCAGCCACAGGCCGGCGCAGGTAAAAAACGCCAGCACCAGATGCAGCGCAGCGTGCACCGGGTTGCGCACAGTGATGACGCGCGCCGCGGCATACACCAGGATGGCGGCAAACACATAGAATACGAAGCGGTCGAAATCCATGGTCATTACCTGTAGGCCGCATCGTCCATGCGGTCCGCTGCGATCTGCGCCTCGTACTTGTCGCCGATGGCGAGCAGCATGTCCTTGGTCATGATGTTCTCGCCCCGGTTCTCGAAGGCATATTCGAAATTGCGCGTCTCGACGATGGAGTCCACCGGGCAGGATTCCTCGCAGAAGCCGCAGTAGATGCACTTGAAGAGATCGATGTCGTAGCGCGTGGTGCGCCGTGTCCCGTCATCACGCTCCTCCGCCTCGATGGTGATGGCGAGCGCCGGGCACACGGCCTCGCACAGCTTGCAGGCGATGCAGCGCTCTTCCCCGTTGGGATAGCGCCGCAGGGCATGCAGCCCGCGAAAGCGCGGGGACTGCGGCGTCTTCTCCTCCGGATACTGCACCGTGATCTTGCGCCGGAACAGGTGCTTTCCGGTGATGCCGAGGCCCTTGCGCAGCTCGCTGAGCGTCAGGCTTTTGATGAATGTGGCCAGTCTGTCCATTGCCGCGGGCTACCTCAGTCGAACCAGGGGCCGACGCCGGCCACCACCGCCGCGCCCTCCACCGCCAGCCACACGATGGTGATCGGAATGAACACCTTCCAGCCGAGGCGCATGATCTGGTCATAGCGGTAACGCGGGAAGGTGGCGCGCAGCCAGAGAAACACGAACAGGAAGCCGGAAATCTTGAGCATCAGCCAGACGATGCCGGGTACCCAGGCGAACCAGGATTCGAACCAGGTCCCCTGGAACGGCGACAGCCAGCCGCCCAGGAACATCAGCGTCGCCAGCGCGGCGATCAGGATCATGTTGGCGTATTCCGCCAGGAAGAACACGGCGAAGGCCATGCCGGAATATTCCACGTGAAAACCCGCCACGATCTCCGACTCGCCTTCCGCCACGTCGAACGGCGCACGGTTGGTCTCCGCCACCCCGGAGATGAAGTAGACCAGGAACAGCGGAAACAGCGGCAGCCAGAACCAGTGCAGCAGGCTGCCCTGCTGGGCCAGCACGATCTCGCGCAGGTTGAGGCTGCCACCGGCGATCAGTACGCCGACCAGCGCGAAACCCATGGCGATTTCATAGGCCACGATCTGCGCCGCGGAGCGCATCGCCCCCAGGAGGGCGTATTTCGAATTGGACGCCCAGCCGGCGATGATGACGCCGTACACGCCCATCGAGGTCAGCGCCAGGATATAGAGCAGGCTGGCGTCGATGTTCGCCAGCACCAGGGTGTCGGTAAACGGTACCACCGCCCAGGCCGCCAGCGCCGGGGCGATGGAGAGCATCGGGGCGATCACGAACAGGAAGCGGTCGGCGTTGGTCGGGACGATGACTTCCTTCATCAACAGCTTCAGTGCGTCGGCGATCGGCTGCAGCCAGCCGCGCGGTCCGACGCGGTTCGGCCCGATGCGTACCTGCATATAGCCGATGATCTTGCGCTCGGCGAAGGTCAGGTAGGCCACGGCCAGCATCAACGGCAGCAGGATCGCGACGATCTCGAGCACGATATAGACCGGCTCCCTGATGAGTTCCCAGAATGCAGTCATGGTCGTGTGGCTCGTTTACCGTTCATGCCAGTGTCCCCTGAAAACCATTCCGTCTCAGGCGGGTTCGATGTCGATCGGCCCGCAGGCCGGCCCCAGACCCGCCGCGACCGGCGTACCCGTGGGCAGCCAGAGACACCCGAGCGGCACCCGCTCGTCGATCTCCAGCGGCGCCGTGATGCTGCGCCCGTCCTGCGTGAGCCTGACGGCGGCGGCGCCGTTCACGCCGCTCCGCGCGGCCTGCGCCGCACACAGGCGCGCCACGGCGGCGGCGTGCGCATCCGGGGTCTCCTGCAGGGCGGCGGCGCGGCGCACCAGCGCATCGGCGCTGTGGATCGCCACATCGCCGATGCGCTCCAGGGCCGGCCCTTCGGCCGGCATCGCGGCCACCGGCCCGCTGCCCCGCTGGTCGGCCACCGACGCGCCCTCGAGGCGACGGCGCAGTTCATCGCGCACCTCCTCGCTGCTGGTGTAGTCGAACCCCTCCAGCCCGAGCAGATTGCCGAGCACGCGCAGCACCTTCCAGCCGGGCCGGCTGCCGGCGTACGGCGTGGTGGCCGCGGTGAAGCTCTGCCAGCGGCCCTCGGCGTTGACGAAGGTCCCGCTGGTTTCCATGCTGGACGACACCGGCAGCAACACGTTCGCCCGCGACTTCATGGCCTCGCTGGCCCAGGGGCTGAGGGAGACGACGAAGTCGGCTGCGTCGACCGCGCGCACGGCGGCGCCCGCGTCCCGGCAGTCGTGTTCCGGTTCGACGCCGAAGAGCAGGTAGCCCCGGCGCGGATTATCCAGCATTTCACGTGCATTCAGGCCGGTCACCGCGATGGATGCACCCGCCGCACCGCGATGCGGCAGTACGCCCGCCAGCCAGCCGCCGGCGCTGTTCGCCGCCTCCGGCAGGTGGCCGAGCGGCGCGCCGCTGGCGGTGGCGATCACCGCGGCCAGTGCCGTGAGCAGCGAGGCCTGCGGGTGCATCGTGGCCGTATTGCCCAGCAGCACCGCAGGTCGCACGGCGTCGCGCAGGGCCTGCGCAATCGCCCGCTGGGTATCATCCGGGGCGGCCTCGGCGACCAGCCGGCGCACCGTCTCCGGGGCCTCGCGGGCGGCATCCGGGAAACAGGCGGCAATGCCCGCCAGCACGGACATCATGCGCGAGGGCGGCACGATGGCCTTCGCGTACACCGGCAGGTGGAATTCGTAGTCGACGGGATTCACGAACATGACGTGCGCGCCCGCCAGCGCCGCCTTGCGCAGCCGATGACCGGCCAACGGCTGCTCCTTGCGCGGGTTGGCGCCGATCACCAGGGCCGCGTCGATGCTTTCCAGCGCCTGCAGCGACTGGCCCAGCCCGGGTGACAGCGGCATGCTGTCCTGGTCGGTGAAATCGGCCTGGCGCAGGCGGTGGTCGATATGGGTCATCCCCAGGCCGCGCGCGAGCGGCCTGGGCCAGGGACATCTCCTCCAGCGTCGCCACGGGCGAGACCAGCAGGCCGAGTTGTTCGGCGCCATGGCGCTCCGCGACCGAGCGCAGGCCGTCGACGGCCGCCTGCAGCGCGGTATCCCAGTCCGTCTCCCGCCACTGGCCGTCCATCTTCACCCGGGGGGCGGCCAGTCGGTCCCAGCTGTACAGTCCCTCGTAGCTGAAGCGGTCGCGGTCGGACAGCCAGACCTCGTTGATCTCCTCGTTCTCGCGCGGCACCACGCGCATCACCCGTCCGCGACGGGTATGCACGAAGGTGTTGGAGCCGACGGAATCGTGCGCAGCCACCGAAGCGGTCTGGTTCAACTCCCAGGCGCGCGCCTTGAAGCGGAATGGCCGTGAGGTGAGCGCCCCCACCGGGCAGACATCGATCACGTTGCCGGAGAGTTCCGATTCCAGCGAGCCCTCGATGTAGGTCCCGATCTCCATGTTTTCGCCGCGCCCGGTAGCGCCGAGTTCCATCTTGCCGGCGATCTCGCGCAGCATGCGGATGCAGCGCGTGCAATGGATGCAGCGCGTCATGTCGGTGGCGATCAGCGGCCCGATATACTTGTCCTCCACGACGCGCTTCTTCTCGGCGAAGCGCGAGACATCCCGGCCGTAGCCCATCGCCAGATCCTGGAGCTCACATTCCCCGCCCTGATCGCAGATGGGACAGTCGAGCGGGTGGTTGATGAGCAGGAATTCCATCACGGCCTTCTGGGCGCCGCGGGCCAGCTCCGAGGCGGTGGAGATCTTCATACCCTCGGTGACCGGGGTCGCGCAGGCGGGCAGCGGCTTGGGCACCTTTTCCACCTGCACCATGCACATGCGGCAGTTGGCGGCAATGGAGAGTTTCCTGTGATAACAGAACCGCGGGATATAGATCCCGGCCTCGTCCGCCACCTCGATGATCATGGCGCCCTTGCGCGCCTGCAGCGGTTTGCCGTCGATCTCGATGTTGACCAGGTCCTGTGCCGGCAGATCGGGCTGTGCGCTCATGCCGCCTCCCCGGTCGATGCCGCGCCGCCGACCAGGCAGCGCTTGTGGGTGATGTGGTATTCGAACTCGCTGCGGAAATGGCGCAGAAAGCCCTGCACCGGCCAGGCCGCCGCTTCACCGAAGGCGCAGATGGTCTTGCCGGCGATCTGGTCCGCCGCGCTCAGCAGCAGGTCCAGGTCTTCCGGGCGGCCCTGCCCTTCCTCGATGCGCTTGATAACCCGGTGCATCCAGCCCGTGCCTTCACGGCACGGTGTGCACTGCCCGCAGGACTCGGCATAGTAGAACCGCGAGATGCGCATCGCGGCCTTGACCATGCAGGTCGAATCGTCCATCACGATCACCGCGCCGGAACCCAGTGCGGAACCCGCCTTGACCAGCGAGTCATAGTCCATGTCGCATTCCATGATCACGTCGGCCGGCAGCACCGGCATGGAGGAACCGCCCGGGATCACCGCCTTCAGCTGGTGCCCGGTGCGCACGCCGCCGGCCAGTTCCAGCAGCTCGCGGAACGGCATGCCCATCGGCACCTCGAAGTTGCCCGGGTTGTTGACGTGACCACTGACCGAGAAGATCTTCACGCCGCCGTTGTTCGGCTTGCCGAGCTTCATGAACCACTCGCCGCCATTGCGCATGATCGCCGGCACCGAGGCCAGCGTCTCGGTGTTGTTGATGGTGGTCGGCTTGCCGTACAGGCCGTAGTTGGCCGGGAACGGCGGCTTGAAGCGCGGCTGGCCCTTCTTGCCCTCGAGCGACTCCAGCAGCGCGGTCTCCTCGCCGCAGATATAGGCGCCGGCGCCGAGGTGGCTGTAGCAATCGAAATCGACCCCGGAACCGAGGATGTCGCGGCCCAGCAGCCCGGCCTCGTAGGCCTCATTCAGCGCCTGCTCGAAACGTTCGAACGGTTCGTGGTGGAATTCACCGCGCATGTAGTTGTAGCCGACCGTCGCACCCATGGCATAACCGGCGATCGCCATGCCCTCCACCAGCGCGTGCGGGTTGAAGCGCAGGATGTCGCGGTCCTTGCAGGTGCCCGGTTCGGACTCGTCCGAATTGCACACCACGTACTTCTGCACCGGGGCATTGCGCGGCATGAAGCTCCACTTCAGCCCGGTCGGGAAGCCCGCGCCGCCGCGGCCGCGCAGGCCGGAGGACTTGACGTTCTCGATCACCTCATCGCGCGGGATCTTCTCGGCGAGAATCTTTCTCCATGCCTGGTAGCCGCCGACCTTGAGGTAGTTCTCCAGCGTCCATGGCCGGTCGAACTGCAGGGTGTCAAAACAGACCTGTACGCTCATGTCCTACTCCAGTCCGTCCAGGATCGCGTCGACCTTTTCCGGCGTCAGCTTCTCGTGGTAATGACCGTTGACGGTCATCATCGGGCCGGCGGAACAGGCCGCGAGGCATTCCTCCTCGCGCTTGAGGGTGATGCGGCCATCCGGCGTGGTTTCGCCCAGCCCGATACCGAGTTTCTTTTCGACGTGTTCGACGAGGCTTTCCGCCCCGCACAGCATGCAGGAGATATTGGTGCACAGCGCCACCATGTGGCGACCCACGGGCTCCAGCTCAATCATGGAATAAAAGGTGCCGACCTCGTAGACCAGCACCCGCGGCATACCCAGGTAGTCGGCCACCGCGTCCATCAGCTCGCGGCTCACCCAGCCGCCGTTCTGCACCTGCACGACGTGCAGCGCGTGCAGCACCGCGGACTGGCGCCGCTCGGGCGGATATTTCGCCAGCCAGGCATCGATCTGCGCGCGCGCGTCTGCGCTGATCAGTCCGCTCGTGTCGATTTGTGCGTTCATCGGTCGATCTCCCCGAACACGATGTCCTGGGTGCCGATCACCGCCACCACGTCGGCCAGCATATGGCCGCGCACCATCTCGTTCAGGGCGCCGAGGTGCGGGAAGCCCGGCGCGCGCACCTTGAGGCGATAGGGCTTGTTGGCGCCGTCGGAAATCAGGTATACGCCGAATTCACCCTTCGGGTGCTCGACCGCGGCGTAGGCCTCGCCCTCGGGGATGCAGAAACCCTCGGTGAATAATTTGAAGTGATGGATGAGAGCCTCCATGTCCGCCTTCATCTCCTCGCGGCGCGGCGCGGCCAGCTTGTAGTCGTCCACCATTACCGGCCCGGGATGTTCGCGCAGCCACGCGATGCACTGCTTGATGATGTGGTTCGACTGGCGCATCTCCTCGACGCGCACCAGGTAGCGATCGTAGCAGTCGCCGGTCGTACCCACCGGGATATCGAAATCCAGTCGGTCATAGACTTCGTAGGGCTGCTTCTTGCGCAGATCCCATTCCACGCCCGAGCCGCGCAGCATGGGTCCGGTGAACCCGAGCTGCAGGGCGCGCTCCGGCGGCACCACGCCGATGCCGACGGTGCGCTGCTTCCAGATGCGGTTGTCGGTCAGCAGGGTCTCGTAGTCATCCACACAGCGCGGAAAACGCTCGGTGAAAGACTCGATGAAATCGAGCAGCGAACCCTCGCGGTTCGCATTCTTGCGGTCCACATCCTGCTGGCTGTGCCATTTCGATGCCGCGTATTGCGGCATGGCTTCCGGCAGGTCGCGATAGACGCCGCCGGGTCGGTAGTAGGTCGCGTGCATGCGCGTGCCCGACACCGCCTCGTAGCAGTCCATCAGGTCCTCACGCTCGCGGAAGGTGTAGAGGAACACCGTCATGGCGCCGATATCGAGCCCGTGCGCCCCAAGCCACAGCAGGTGGTTCAGGATGCGGGTGATCTCGTCGAACATGACGCGGATGTACTGGGCGCGCAGCGGCGGCGTGACCCCCAGCAGCTTCTCCATGGCGAGCACGTAGCCGTGCTCGTTGCACATCATGGACACATAGTCGAGGCGGTCCATGTAACCGATGCTCTGGTTCCAGGGCTTGCTCTCGGCAAGCTTCTCGGTGCCGCGATGCAGCAGGCCGATGTGCGGGTCGGCGCGCTCGATCACCTCGCCGTCCATCTCCAGCACCAGGCGCAGCACGCCGTGGGCTGCCGGGTGCTGCGGGCCGAAGTTGAGGGTGTAGTTGCGAATCTCGGGCATGGCTTATTCCGCCGCTTCCTCGGCCGCCGGCGATTCTTCGGCCGCCGGCTTCGCCGCGCGGATCACCTTGGGGACGAGCACGCGCGGCTCGATGCTGACCGGCTGATAGACGACGCGCTTTTTCTCGGCGTCGTAGATGACCTCCACGTTGCCGCTCAGCGGGAAATCCTTGCGGAACGGATGACCGATGAAGCCGTAATCGGTCAGCAGACGACGCAGGTCCGGGTGGCCGTCGAACAGGATGCCGAACAGGTCGAAGGCCTCGCGTTCATACCAGTCGGCGTTGTTCCAGACCGCGATCACGGAAGGCACCACCGGCAGCGCGTCCACGGCGGCATACACACGCAGGCGCAGACGACGGTTCTGTGACAGGGACAACAGGTGGTAGACCACGGCGAAGCGTTGCGCCGCCCAGGGTTTCTCCACCACCAGATCATCGGTGACTGCCTTCAGGCGGCCTTCGGTTTCGGCCTCGACGCCGCGACTGAAACCGGTGCTCGAGGATTCTTCGGTGGCCCATTCATCCTTGCCGTAGCCGGCATAGTCCACGCCGCACAGGTCGATCAGTATTTCAAAGGCGAATGCCGGCTCGTCACGCAGCGCGGTGACCACGGCAAGCAGATTTTCGGAGGCCACCTCGACCGTGACCTCACCCACCGCTACCGTCACGGTCTGCAGGCTGTCACCGAAGTGTTTGCTGAGTTGCTCTGCGAGCCGGCTGGAACTGTCGGTCATGGACGCGGTGCTCAGCGGGCAATGGTATTCGTGCGGCGGATCTTGTTCTGCAGCTGCAGAATGCCGTACAGCAGGGCCTCGGCCGTGGGGGGACAGCCGGGCACGTAGATATCGACCGGGACGATCCGGTCACAGCCGCGCACCACTGAATAGGAATAATGGTAATAGCCGCCGCCGTTGGCGCAGGAACCCATGGAGATCACCCAGCGCGGTTCGGCCATCTGGTCGTAGACCTTGCGCAGCGCCGGCGCCATCTTGTTCACCAGCGTGCCGGCCACGATCATGACATCAGACTGCCGCGGACTGGGGCGGAATATGATGCCGAAGCGGTCAAGGTCATAGCGCGAGGCACCGGCCTGCATCATCTCGACGGCGCAGCAGGCCAGTCCGAAGGTCATCGGCCACATCGAGCCGGTGCGCGCCCAGTTGATCAGCGCATCGGCGGTGGTGGTGACGTAGCCTTCCTTGAGAATGCCCTCTATTCCCATTCGAGGGCCCCCTTCTTCCATTCGTAGATGAAGCCGATCACCAGGATGGAGAGGAAGATCATCATGGCGACGAAGCCGAACATTCCGATCGAATCGAGCACGACGGCCCAGGGAAACAGGAAGGCGATTTCGAGATCGAAGATGATGAACAGGATGGCGACGAGGTAATAGCGCACGTCGAAGCGCATGCGCGAATCCTCGAAGGCCTCGAAGCCGCATTCATAAGGGGAGTTTTTTTCGCTGTCGGGTTTGTGCGGCGCCAGCAGGAACCCCGCCATGATCGGAAGCACGCCAATGGCGATACCAATGGCGATGAAGATCAGGATTGGCAGGTAATTATCCAGCATCTAGCAACCGCCTCATGCGTCCCGATCAGGGTGAAACCCGGCGCATTTTCCGAATGTGAAGAATTGGACAGGCCGTGACAAAAGATGTAGCAGTCTAGGTCAGCCGGGCAAACGGTGTCAAGTTGTGACTTGTTAACTTTCTCTATTATTATCCAATGGTTAGACAATTTTCTAGGGGCATAAAAAATATCCCTGCACGACCCGGCCGCAAGCCCCTGTTATCCCCCCTGAGGGGGTGGTTCCGGGGTTCGATAACCGGATCGAAAACATGGTGCCGATGGCCGGACTCGAACCGGCACGGCTTGCGCCACTGCCCCCTCAAGACAGCGTGTCTACCAATTCCACCACATCGGCCTGATGCGTTTCGCTCCGCCGCCTGAAGGCGAGGCTTATTCAGGTAAATCGTTCACCTTCTTCTTGTCCGTCGGCGCTGAACTCTTCGTCGCGGTGCTCTTGGTGACCTCCTTTTTGGCGGCAGGCTTAGTCGCCGCGGGATTCGCGGCAGCCGGTTTTTGCGTCGCCGTATTCCCGGCGGCGGAGCCCTCCGTTGCCGGTGCATGGGCCGGTTGCCCGGCGGGTGGCGATTCGGGGGCCGCCTCGGGCAGATCCGAGGCCGGGCTCTTCAGCGCGCCTGGCGGCGGTACCCGCCGGCGGCGCGGCCTTGGGTTGGGCATTCTGCTGCTCGATCTGCTCGATCACACTGTCGTTCGACCGGTTGACGTGGCGTATCAGCGGCGAGGCGATCAACAGACAGTTGACGAAAAACACCGTCGCCAGGACGGCGGTGGCCCGGGTGAGGAATGAGCCCGAACCGCGCGCCCCGAATACCGTCCCCGAGGCGCCGCTGCCAAATCCGGCCCCCATATCGGCGCCCTTGCCCTGCTGCAACAGCACCAGCGTAACGATGCTGATCGACACCAGGATCTGCACAATCAATAAGATGGTAAACATAGACGATCGTCAATTCAGCTCATCGTGGGTTGACTCAGGCATTGCCGGCCCGACCAATTGCGAGAAAATCGTTGGCATCCAGGGAGGCCCCGCCGATCAGGCCGCCGTCGATATCCGCCATGGCGAACAGTTCCACGGCGTTGCTGCCCTTGACGCTGCCGCCGTAAAGGATCTGAATCTTCGCCCCGACGGCCTCATCCAGCCCGGCGAGCTTGCCGCGGATGAAGGCGTGCACATCCTGCGCCTGCTGCGGCGAGGCGGTCTTGCCGGTGCCGATGGCCCAGACCGGTTCGTAGGCGATCACGGCATCGGCCAGCGCGTGAATACCCTCGAGGGCGATGACGGCGTCCAGCTGGCGGCCGACGACCTGCTCGGTAATACCCTGCTCGCGCTCCTCCAGCAGCTCGCCCACGCACAGGATCGGCACCAGCCCGGCCTGACGCGCGGCGGCGAACTTGCGCGCCGTGAATTCATCACTCTCGCCATAGATGCTGCGCCGCTCGGAATGCCCCACGATAGCGTACTTGCAGCCGACATCGGTCAGCATGCCGGGCGCCACCTCGCCGGTATGGGCGCCGGATTCCTTGTCGTTGACGTCCTGGGCGCCGAGCGCGATCGGAGTCCCCTTCAGCAGGGCGGCCACTTGCGGGATGTACACAAAGGGCGGGCAGACGGCCAGTTCCGCCGTCGTGACCGTAGCCAGACCGGCCTTGATTCCCTCGACCAGTGTTTCGATGCTGGCGAGCGACCCGTTCATTTTCCAGTTACCGGCGACCAGTGGCTGACGCATTATCGACCTCCCATGAAAGCAAGCCGGGTAGCTTAGCGATCCGTGACCGGAAAATCAATTTGTCTGGAAAGCGAATGACCTGGATCCCTCCATATAGCCCGGTTTCAACGCAAAGACGCAAAGTTCGCAAAGAAATATGAGAACAAAAACACACAATAGCTTTGCGTTCTTTGCGTCTTTGCGTCTTTACGTTGAAAAAAGTGGGACAGACCCGAATGGCACCAACATAAGTCCAGATCGTGATAAATAGCCACGGAATCCACGGAAAACACAGAAATTATCCCGGACTATTCCGTGTTTTTCCGTGTGCTTCCGTGGCCATTTATTTTTTTATAATGACGATATCCCTTGAGTCAGCGCCATTCGGGACAAACCCCGTTTACCTGAATGTAGCGTCAGGGCGTGCCCTCTGCGAGGGCGTCGATTTCCTGCAGCAGGCGCTGGTATTCGGGCGAGTCGGGAGCGGCGTAGTTGAAGTTCCTGAACAGGCCGGTGAGGCGGGTGAAATAGTCGCGCACCGCCGTCTTGTCGGTGAAGGCGTAATCGCGGCTCACCAGGGAGTGGACCTTGGTGAAGGCAATGCGCTGGCGCTCCAGCGAGGCCGAGGCGTCCACCTTGTCGTAGGCGTCCTGCTGCAGATAGACCATGTCGACGAACAGCGCCTTCTGGTAGGTGACATAGTCTTCGGTTGTGACCCCCTCCTCGCCCGTCACCTGCATCATCTGCTGGATGGCATCGCCCCGCACCAGCAGCTCCTGCATGGCCTTGACCCGCTCCACCCAGAGGGGCTCGAGGTGTTCGGTGAACCAGACGGCAAGCTGCTCCAGGTAGCGCGACCAGGAGATCAGCGGATCGATCGCCGGGTAGAAGCGCTTGTAGGCGCGGTCATAGGAAAGTCCCAGGAAGCACTTCACCGTGCCCAGGGTCGACTGGGTGACCGGCTCCTCGAAATTGCCGCCGGCGGGCGAAACGTTGCCGATCATGGTGAGGCTGCCGGTGGCGCCGTCGGCGGCGCGGATCACGCCGGCGCGCTCGTAGACGCCGCGGATGGCGGAATCCAGGTAGGCCGGGAAAGCCTCCTCGCCGGGGATCTCCTCCAGTCGCCCGGAGGTCTCGCGCATCGCCTGTGCCCAGCGCGAGGTGGAATCCGCCAGCAGCAGCACGTGAAAGCCCATCTGGCGGTAGTACTCGCCCAGGGTGATGCCGGTGTAGATGGACGCCTCGCGGGCAGCCACGGGCATGGAGGAGGTATTGCAGATGATGATGGTGCGATCCATCAGCGAGCCGCCGGTGCGGGGATCGGTGAGCTGCGGAAATTCGGTGATGGTCTCCACCACCTCGCCGGCGCGCTCGCCGCAGGCCACCACGATCACGATGTCGACCGACGCATGCCTGGCAAGCAGCTGCTGCAGCACGGTCTTGCCGGCGCCGAAGGGCCCGGGAATGCAGCCGGTGCCGCCGCGCGCCACGGGAAAGAAGGTATCCACCAGGCGAATGGTGGTGATCAGCGGCTCCTGCGGATAGAGCCGTTCGGCGACGCGGGAGCGCAGCAGGTGCTCGGTGACCGGCCGGCGCACCGGCCAGCGCCGTGTGAGGTCGAGGGAATGCTCGCGTCCCTGGGCATCACGGATGCGGGCCACCGGGGTATCCACGGTGACACTGCCCTCCTGGATCCAGGTGACCTCCACCTCTCCCTTCTGGTCGAAGGGCGCCATGATCTTGTGGGTAAAGCTGCCTTCCTGCACGGTACCGATCAGACCACCCGCGCACAGCCGCGCGCCGGTCTGCACCTTCGGGACGAAGGACCATTTCTTGCGGGAATCGAGCGCCTCGAGCGCCACGCCGCGGGGCAGGAAGGTGCCGTACTGGATGGCGATGTTCTCGAGCGGATTCTGCAGGCCGTCGTAGACCTGGCCGAGCAGCCCCGGGCCCAGCACCACCGAGAGCATCTCCCCGCTCTGCACGACCGGGTCGCCCACGGCTACCCCGCCGGTATCCTCAAACACCTGCACGTCGGCGAGTTCGCCGCGCACGCGCAGCACCTCGGACTTGAGCCGTTCCTGTCGTCCCGCAACGGCACTGCGTCCGGTTTCGATGTAGACCACCTCGTTCTTTTTCAGCGGCAGGCGACTCCCGTCGCGCCAGCCGGCGCGAATCGTCACCAGGCTCTCCTGGACCGCCACCACCCGCGTTGGCGAATCGGTCTGCTTCGCCGGCGCCGTTTCTGCCGCGGTGTCTGTCATTCCAATCAAGGTTCGAGTCTCGTGTATCGGTTATCTATATGTTCGTTCCACAAACACCATTTTCAACGCAAAGACGCAAAGAACGCAAAGCTGTTTAAGTCCTTGTTGATAAATTTCTTCGCGCTCTTTGCGTCTTTGCGTTGAGTCAATTTCTGTATGAACGGGCGCTACCCTGGAACCCGGCATCATCCGGTTCAGGCTACGAGCGCGTCCAGAGGCGCATCCCGCAGGCCCGCCTCGACCATCTCTTCGAAACGCGTCACGGCCGCCTCACCGCTGTGAACGGTCCAGCGGGCGATCAGGTCCCAGCGCTGGGTATAGAGCAATACCGCCTCGAAGTCGAAGTGGTGACCGTCGGCGAGCCGCTCCAGGTGTTGCCAGACGGCGCCGAGCAGCAGTCGCTCCAGTCCCAGCGCATCCCCGGACTGCAGCAGGACCTTCGCCTCGGGCAGCCAGGGGTACGCCCGCTCCAGCCGGAAGTGCGGCTCGTTCCAGTACTTTCGAATATGCGCCAGCCAGCGCCCGTAGCCCCAGACCTCATGGTGTGGCGGTGCCGCATGCCCGCGCTGGCGACGTCGCAGCGCGGCGAGCACGGTGCGCAGTTCCAGCCGCCAAACCACCAGGTCGCGCACGAAGTCGTTGACCAGTGTCGGGATCACGGCCCGGGCGTGGGCGATGATCTCCTCGTCGCGGCGGTCCCTGTCCTGGATCGACCAGTCGAGCAGCCCGGTAATCGTGTACAGGCAGGCGGCGTCCTCCGGCTCCAGCAGGCTCAGGCGCTGCTGCAGGCGGATGCGCGAGAGCGGCGTCTGCCGGGCGCCGAACAGCACCCCGTGGTAGGGAAGGCTGCTGATCAACATGGCATAGCGGTTGGCGGCGCTCACGTTCGCTGGCGCCTCATTTGACGGTGCCTTCCAGGATAGCGCGAAACCGCGGCTGCAGGTGCTGCAGCAGCAACGCCGCCACCTTCTCGTCGGTAAGGTCGATGGTAACGTCCTTGCCCTTGAGATAGAGGCAGATGCCCCGGGAATCGTCGCCCGTGACGCCGAAGGAGACGCCCTCGGCCAGCACGTTGCCGGCCAGTGACAGTACGAAATGGGACAGCGAACCCTCACGCAGCTCCAGCGGGTTGCGGCGCAGTTCCTCCAGGCCGACGAGCGCGCGCGGCAGCTGAACCTGGACCGCCTCGCCGGCATCCACACCGGCTTCTTCGCGCGCGCGCGCGGCAACCTCCAGGATCAGCTGTTTGAGAAAGGACTCCTGGTCCATCGCGACCGCGATGAGCCGCCGCACCTCGGCGCTGAAGCGTCCGGTCAACTCCACCTTGAGGCGCAGCACCGTATCGCGCATGGCGATGCGCAGCGCCTCCTCGCCGCCGGTCTGCAGCATCTGCGCTTCCTTGCGGGCCGCCTCGACCAGCTCCGCGGCGTTCGCCTCGGCCTCGTGCACGATCTGTGCGGCGCGCCGGCGCGCCTCCGCCAGGATCGTCTCCGCTTCCGCCCGGCCGGCCTGCACTCCCTGCTCGCGCAGGCGATCGATCAACGCCTCGACGCCCGAGGAGGCCAGCTGTGCCTGTTTGTCGGTCTGCGATTCAGCCATGTTCCACCCGCCGCCTCAGCCGGGAATCCTGCCCGCCAGCACCAGGGCGAACACGAACGCGAACACCGCGAAACCCTCGACGATAGCCGCCGGCGCCAGCGACAGGCCGAAGATCTCCGGCTTGGTCTTGCTCGCATGGATGGCCGAGGCGCAGGCCTTGCCCTGGAAGATGGCGGAGAACATCAGCGCCAGTCCCGCCAGGATGCCGATGCCGAACAGCCCCGTCGCGTTCTCCGGCACCACATTGCGCTGCAGCGTAAACATGACCACGATGCCGTAGATGACCTGGGAAGACGGCATGACCGAGACGCCGATATAGCGCCCGTGACCGGACTCGGTATCCACCATGGCACCGATGGCTGCCTGGCCGGCAACGGCACAGCCGATGATGCTGCCAATGGCGGCAAGCGACATGGCCCCGTACATGCCCGCCCAGCCCAGGGCGATAACCATTTCGTTCATTCACGCACCTCGTTCTTTTTGAAGGGCCGGAAAGGATAGCCTTCACCCAGCAAGGCCCAGTTGTAGAATTCGATGAAATTCAGTCGCAGACCGTGGACCACGCCGCTCATCACCGACAATAACAGGTTGAGCACATGGCCGACCAGCAGGATGAGGATCGAGAACAGCAGACCGAGCCCCGGCAGTTCAGTTGCCACCTGGCGCGCCAGGTCATTGAAGGTGATCGCAAGCGAGGCGGAGGCCAGCCCCAGTGCGAACAGACGCAGGTAGGAAAGCACATCGCCGAAGATCTTGGTCACATTGGTCAGGCCCTGCAGGGAATCCAGCAGCCACCACAGGGCGCTGCGCGCATCGTGCACGCTCCGTTCACTGCCGAAGGCGAACACCGCGCCCAGACCGAGCCCGAGAACCCAGCGGCCCGCGCCGCCCAGCCAGTGGGGGGCGCCATCCGCCCCACCCAGCCACAGTGCGAACCCTCCCAGCAAGACGGCGGTCCAGCCGACGTGCGCCCAGGCGCCGCGGCGGCCGCGCTTGAGGACGGCTTGCTGCAGGTTCGCCAGCATCAGGTGCAGCACCCCGACAGCGACGGAGAGCTTCATCATGGAGTCGAAATCCTTCACGTTCAGCAGCTTGAGGTGATACCAAAAGGTCTCCGGCGGGGGGGATACGCCGAAATAGCTGCCCACCAGCACACCGTAGACCAGTGCCCCGCCCACCAGTACGAGGCACAGGGTGCGCAGGCGTCGACCGATGTCGCTGTGATCGAGGCGTCGCCAGTATACCGCCAGCAGCACACCCAGCACCGAGGCGTAGCCGGCATCCGCCAGGATCATGGCGAAGAATAGCGCGAACGAGAAAAACAGCACCGGCGAGGGATCCCAGCTGTTGTAGGCGGGCATCTGGTAGAAACCCACCAGGTCTTCTCCCGCCGTCAGCCGCGGGGGATTTTCGAGCAGCGTGGGCGGCCGGTCATCCGGTCCCGGTTCTTCCAGCAGGATGGCGAGACCGTGCGCCTCGGCCAGTCCGCTCACCCGGTCGGCGTCGACCTCGGCCACCCAGCCCTGCACCAGAAACACGCTATCGGCATCCTGCGTCAGCGCCTCCGCGTGACGCAGTCTCGCCTGATCCTCGGCCCGCGCGAGAGAGCGGGACATAAGGTAGATCCAGCGGGTCAGGGCCAGACGCCCCGCCTCCGCGTCCTCCAGCTCCAGTTCGGCTTCCTCCAGTTGCTTGCGCAGCTCGCCGAGACTGACGGCCCCGGTATGGGTGCGCGGCACCGGCATGGCGTCGCGCGGCGGCTCCTCCGGATCGATGACCGCCACCCAGGACTGACGGTTATCCTTGTGTACGACCTGCCAGGGCATGGCGAGCCCGTCGAGCAGGGGCATCTGCCGCTCGGGGATGATGTAGAACCACAGCCTGCAGCCGGCCAGCGCACCCGGGGGCGGGAAACTGAAATCGCCCCAGGGCTCGAGCTCCGCGATGCGCACCGTCAGGGCGTCGCGGCGGTCGGTGACCGCTCGCAGCCGCTGCTGGTTGGCCAGTACGCGCGTCACCGTGGCGGCCATGTCGAATTCCTTCCCGGTGCGGACCTGGCGGCGCTTGTTCGGCACCTCGGTGAGATAGCGCAGCGCCCGGCGGGCATCCTCGGCATGCTGCGGCGGCGTCTCCTCCGGTTCCCGGGGGACGGCGGCCAGCGATACCAGGTGCATGCAGCCCAGCGACTGCAACCGCTCCATGACCTGCGCCTTCTCGTGAAGCAAGCCGGCCAGGGTGAGCCTGCGCAGACGCGCGATGCTCATGCGCCCACCTGCATGGCGTGCTTGCGCTTGGCGATCTTGGACCGTACGACGGCGGAACGCTCGCCGTCAGAGAGAAAAATCCGGATCTTGCGGATGTGCTCGCGGCTGCGGGGGATGAGTACCTTTTCAAACAGGTTCACCCGCTGGGTGACCTTGCGCACCGCTTCCTCCAGCAGAACACCGCGGCGGCGCTCCACGGCGAGGCGCACCTGCAGTTCGATCATGTCCGTCAGCGCTTCGACTACGCGGTCCACCCAGTGGGGTTTTTCCAGATAACCGTAGTCGCGCACTTCAACCACCTTGTCTTCCAGGACGGGCAGACGGGTGCCCACCACGTTCTCCTCGCCGAGCCGCACCGTCTTCAGCCGCACCAGGTCCTCCAGCTCGATCTCGTGGTTTGCCAGCATGGGAAGCTGGCCCGCGATGCTCTCGCGCAACGCCGTCATGTCTCGCAGGGTGCGCTGCACGGCGGCCTGGGCCCGGGCGCGCTCGGCCATCAGCTGCTTGCGTTTGAGATCCAGTGACGGCAGGTAGCGCTCGAAGGTCCGCAGTTGCCGGCTCAGTTTCGAGAGCGAGGACTTGTTGAGCGCAAGCCGGGCCATGGTTCAGCGCCCCCCGGCCGGTGCGGCGAGGCGCTCCACCCGGGCCGCCTCGCCGCCATCGGCCCGGGTCTCCGGGCGCGGGTAATACTTGTCGATGAGAGACTGCTTCATGAGCAGTTCCTCGGGAGCGAAGCATTCCGCCAGCGTCTCCCAGCTGAGATCGAGCGCCTCCTCCAGTGGCAGGGAGACATCGATGTCCATGAATCGCTGCCTGAACGACCGCCCGAAGCGAAGCAGCTTGTGGTCGAATTCGGAAAGATCGAAGGCCATGGCCTGTTTCTGTTCCGCATCCCTGGCGCCGGAGTAGAAGCGGATCATGGTATTCATTATCTGGCCGTGATCCTCCCGTGTGACCTTGCCGATCACATGCTGCTTGAGCCGCGAGAGCGAGCCGAAGGGGTCCAGCACGCCGTCATGCAGATAGAACTGGCCTTCGGTGATGTAGCCGGTATTGTCGGGCACGGGGTGGGTGACATCGTCACCGGGCATGGTCGTGACGGTGAGTATGGTGACCGAACCGCCTTCCTTGAAGTCGGCCGCCTTCTCGTAGCGGCGCGCCAGCTGGGAATAGAGATCGCCCATGTAACCACGGTTCGAAGGCACGTTTTCCATGGCGATGCCGACCTCCTTCATGGCGTCGGCATAGGCGGTCATGTCGGTGAGCAGCACCAGCACGCGTTTGCCCTCCTCCACGGCGAACCGTTCCGCCACCGCCAGGGCCATGTCCGGGACCAGCAGGCGCTCGACGATGGGGTCCGAGGCGAGATTGACGAACATCACCGTACGTGCGAACACGCCGGCATCCTCGAAACGGCGGCGGAAGAAGTGATAGTCGTCGAAGATCAGCCCCAGACCGCCGAACACGACGATGTCCGCGTCGGCCTGGATGCCGATACGGGCCAGCAGCGGGTTGTAGGGTTCACCGGCCACCGAGAAGATCGGGATCTTCTGGCTCTCGACCAGGGAGTTGAACAGATCGATCATCGGCACGTCGGTGCGGATCATCTTCGAAGCCAGCAGCCGGCGCATCGGATTCACCGAGGGTCCGCCGATTGCCAGCTGTGGATCCTGCGACAGGTCGGGACCGGTATCCAGGGGTTCGCCGTCGCCCCGGAAGACGCGCCCGAGGATATTGGTGGAATAGGTGACACGCATGGGACCACCGAGAAACTGCACCGAGGCCTCGGTGGACAGTCCCTTGGTGCCCGCGAAGACCTGCAGGGAAACGACTTCATGGTCAAGCCGGATGACCCGCGCCAGGGAACGGAAGCCCCCGCGGTCCTGCACGATGGCCAGGTCATCAAAGGAGACACCGCCCTCCCCGCCGCCGCCCGACGCGGGCACCCTCACCTTGAGGATATCGCCGACGATTTCCAGGATGTTCGAATACCGCGCCAGACTCTGGGACACAATCTCTCCCCTTGTAACCAGTTCCCCGGAAACCGGGGCTTCAGTCAGCCGAGGCCGCGGCCACCACCGTGGCCAGCTGACCGGCCTGTTCCATCACCATTTCCGCATCGTCTCCCTCGACCATGACCCGCACCACAGGTTCGGTGCCGGAAGGCCGCAACAGAACACGGCCCCTGCCATTGAGCCGGCGTTCCACCGCCCTGACCGCCTCCTGCACGATCTGCGCGGTTTCGAGGTTCACGCCCCTGCTGACCGGGACATTGATCATGTGCTGCGGGTATTTCTTCATACCGGCCTTCAGCTCGTGCAGCGGCCGGCCTTCCTGCACCATGGCGGCGAGCACCTGCAGGGCGGCGACAACGCCGTCGCCCGTGGTGGTGCGATCCAGGCAGATGATGTGCCCGGAGGACTCCCCGCCCAGCGTGCCACCACCCTGCTGCAGGCGTTCCAGCACATAGCGATCGCCGACCCGGGCGCGTTCAAACGCGATGCCCTGTGCCTGCAGCGCGTGCTCCAGACCAAGATTGCTCATCAGGGTGCCGACGACGCTGCCGCTCAGCTTCCCCTGCCGCTGGCGCGAGCACGCGATAATGAACAACAACTCATCGCCGTCCACCAGCTCGCCCCGACTGTCGACCATGATAACGCGGTCGCCGTCGCCGTCCAGGGCGATGCCGGCATCGGCACCGTGGTCACGCACCGACTTCTGCAGCCACTCGGGCCGGGTGGAACCGCAGTCCTGGTTGATGTTGAGGCCATCGGGCTCCACGCCGATGTTGACCACGCTCGCGCCGAGTTCATCGAAGACGCTCGGCGCAACATTGTAGGTGGCGCCATTCGCGCAGTCGATGACCAGCTTGAGTCCCCGCAGCGACAGGCTCATCGGCACCGTGCTCTTGCAGAATTCAATGTAGCGTCCGCCTGCATCGGGCACGCGTTCCGCCTTGCCCAGCCGGGCGGAATCGACGGTTTCCATGGGCTTGTCCAGCTCGTCCTCGATGGCGAACTCGATCTCATCCGGCAGCTTGGCGCCCTGGCGCGAGAAAAACTTGATGCCATTATCGAAATAGGGGTTGTGCGAGGCGCTGATGACGATTCCGGCACAGGCGTGCAGGGTCCGTGTCAGATAGGCGATCCCGGGGGTGGGCATCGGACCGAGCAGGCGAATGTCGATGCCGGCGGCGGAAAGACCGGCCTCCAGCGCCGATTCGAACATGTACCCGGAGATACGGGTATCCTTGCCGATGATTACCAGATCCCCACCCGCGCGGCCCAGTACGCGGCCGGTGGCCCACCCCAGTTTCAGCATGAATTCGGCTGTTATCGGGTGTTCCCCCACCCGGCCGCGGATACCGTCGGTACCGAAATATTTTTTCGACATGGTTGTCCCTCATAAATGTTGCATCAATCAAGACCGGAATGGCGCATACATAAGTCCTAATCCTGATTAATGGCCACGGAAGACACGGAAGAAAATGAGGGTATATTCCGTGTTTTTCCGTGTAGATTCCGTGGCCATTTATTAGTTTATACAGACAATATCCACTATGTCAGTGCTCATTCAATCCAGTCCGGAATTCTTTACCACAAAGGCGCTTTGGCATTGAGGCGGCTTACCCGGCATCTCTCACCGCCTGGCACATCCGGATCGCCTCGCGGGTTTCGCGCACATCGTGACTGCGAACGATCGCGGCGCCCTGCCAGACCGCCAGCACCGCCAGGGCCACACCGGGAACCAGTCGCCGCTCGACCGGCAAGTCCAGTACCTGACCGATCAATGACTTGCGCGACAGGCCCACCAGCACGGGGTATCCCTGCCCGACCAGGCGGTCGAGATGGCGCAGCAGCCGCAGATTGTGTTCGGTCGTCTTCCCGAATCCGAAACCCGGATCGAGGAGAATGCGCTGGCGCGCCACCCCGGCCGCGACGCAGACCCGGGCGCGCTCGAGCAGGAAGCCGGTGACCTCCCCGGCCACGTCCGCATAACGCGGCGCCGCCTGCATGGTTTCCGGATCGCCCTGCATGTGCATCAGACACACCGGCACGCCGAGTTCCGCCGCCGCCCCGACGGCGCCTTCCGCCCGCAGGGCATTGATGTCATTGATCAGACCGGCCCCCGCCGCCACCGCGGCACGCATCACTTGCGGCTTGCGGGTGTCTATCGACACGGGAACCGGCAGTAAGCGATGCAGGGCCCCGATCACCGGCAGGACGCGCCGTAGCTCCTCATCCAGAGCGACCGGCCGCGCCCCGGGGCGGGTGGATTCGCCGCCCACATCGATGATGGCGGCCCCTTCCTCGACCATGCGCAATGCCCGATCGACCGCTCCGGCAACAGAAGAGAAATCACCCCCGTCCGAAAAGGAATCGGGGGTGACGTTCAATACACCCATGACCTGCGGTTGCGAGAGATCCAGCGCCTTGCCCGCGCAGTCGAGCAGCATGTGTCGTCAGCGCGGTATGCAGCGAAAAGACTTCAGTGTTGACTGGCGGGACCGCCGATCTTGGTCTCGCCCTTGCCCCCTGCGTCCGGCTTGCTGGCCGGCGTACCGGTCTTCGTGCTGGTCTCGGAATCGTCCCAGTCCTGCGGCGGACGCGGAGGTTTGCCGGCCATGATGTCCTTGATCTGGTCGCTGTCGATGGTCTCGTACTTGATCAGCGCCTCGGCCATCGCATGCAGCCTGTCCATGTGCGTCTTCAGGATCTCTTCCGCACGGTGGTAGGCACGGTTGATGATGGCGCGGATTTCCTGGTCGATATCGTGCGCGGTCTCGTCCGAGACATGCTTGTGCTGCGCGACGGAGTGCCCGAGAAACACCTCTTCCTGTTCGTCGCTGTAGGTCAGCGGTCCGAGCTTCTCCGACAGTCCCCACTTGGTGACCATGTTGCGCGCCAGTTCAGTGGTCCGCTTGATGTCGTTGGAAGCCCCGGTCGTCACCTTTTCCGGACCGAACACCAGTTCCTCGGCGATACGCCCGCCGAACAGGCTGCAGATCTGGCTTTCGAGCGTCTGCTTGCTGTAGCTGTAACGATCGCTCTCCGGCAGGAACATGGTCACGCCCAGCGCCCGCCCGCGCGGGATGATCGAGACCTTGTAGACCGGATCGTGAGCAGGCATCATCAGGCCGACGATGGCATGGCCGGCCTCGTGATAGGCGGTGAGTTTCTTCTCCTCCTCGCTCATGACCATGGAGCGGCGCTCGGCGCCCATCATGATCTTGTCCTTGGCCTTCTCGAGATCCTCCATGTCCACCAGGCGCTTGTTGGCGCGCGCGGCAAAAAGGGCGGCCTCGTTGACGAGGTTGGCGAGATCGGCGCCGGAGAAACCCGGGGTGCCGCGGGCGATGAGAGAGGGCTTTACGCCGTCGGAGATCGGCACCTTGCGCAGGTGCACCTTGAGGATCTGCTCGCGGCCGCGCACGTCAGGCAGCGGCACCACGACCTGCCGGTCGAAGCGGCCCGGGCGCAGCAGCGCGGGATCCAGCACATCGGGCCGGTTGGTCGCCGCGATGACGATCACGCCCTCGCTGCCCTCGAAGCCGTCCATCTCGACCAGCAGCTGGTTAAGCGTCTGCTCGCGCTCGTCATGGCCGCCGCCCAGGCCGGCGCCGCGGTGCCGCCCGACGGCGTCGATCTCGTCGATGAAGATGATGCAGGGGGCATGCTTCTTCGCCTGTTCGAACATGTCGCGTACGCGTGAGGCGCCCACGCCCACGAACATCTCCACGAAGTCCGAGCCCGAAATGGTGAAGAACGGCACCTTGGCCTCGCCGGCGATCGCCTTGGCCAGCAGGGTCTTGCCGGTACCCGGCGAACCCACCATGAGGACGCCGCGCGGGATCTTGCCGCCGAGGCGCTGGAACTTGCCCGGGTCGCGCAGGAATTCCACCAGCTCCGCGACCTCTTCCTTGGCCTCCTCGACACCGGCGACATCGGCGAAGGTGATCTTGACCTGATCCTCCCCGAGCATGCGGGCGCGGCTCTTGCCGAAGGACATCGCGCCCCGCCCGCCGGCGCCGCCCTGCATCTGACGCATGAAAAATATCCATACGCCGATCAGCAGCAGCATCGGGAACCAGGAGATGAAGATCTGCATCAACAGGGACTGCTGGTTCGGTGTCTTGACCTTGACCTCGACGTTGTTGCTCAGCAGGTCATCCATCATCTTCGGATCCTGAGGCGGCGTCTGGGTGACGAAGTGGCTGCCGTCGGAGAGTACGCCCTCGATGGTGTGGTCCTCGATTTCCACGCGCTGCACGTTGCCCTGCTGCACATCGGAGATGAAGTCGGAATAGTTGACGGACTTGTTAGTGGACTTGGTGGGGCCGAAATTATTGAAGACCGACATCAAGACGACGGCGATGACTATCCAGAGCACCAGATTTTTCACAAGATCGTTCAAACCTACCACCTCACTATGGCAGCCATCCGCCGGCGCGGAATTCCCGCGTTCACCGGACGGTTTGCAATTAGATTGATTACATTATGACACATTAGCCGCATTGAAGTGCTTTGCCAACACATACACCTCCCGGCTGGCGGGGCGTGAAGCCCTGGGTTTGCGTATCCTGACTTCCTGATATTGCGGGCGAATCGCCCTGACCAGCGAATCGAATCCCTCGCCCTGAAAGATCTTGAACAACAACGCTCCGTCCTTGCGCAATACCCGTTCGGCAAAATCCACCGCCAGTTCGGCCAGGTACATACTGCCCGGCTGATCCACCGCTTCCATACCGGTGATATTGGGGGCCATGTCCGACATTACAAGGTCGACCTTCCTTCCCCCCAGCATCGCCAGCAGCCGCTCGAACACCGCGTCTTCGCGAAAATCACCCTGCAGGAATTCCATCCCCGCCAGCGGTTCCATCGGCAGGATGTCCATGGCAATGATGCGGCCATTGCCCCTGAGCAGCTGTGCGGCATACTGCGACCACCCGCCGGGGGCCGCTCCCAGGTCGACGAGGGTCATGCCGGGTTTGAGCAGGCGGTCCTTGCGGTGTATTTCCTCGAGCTTGTAGACGGCGCGCGATCGATAACCCTCGCGCTGCGCGCGCTTGACGAACTCGTCGTCGAAATGGGATCTGAGCCACCGATGGCTGCTCTTGCTTCTTCCCATGATGGTGAAATCCTCTTGCCGGTCGGGCGCTTCAACCCCCTTGCGCCCGACCTGTCGCGACCAGAACCAGGCCAAGCACGCTGTCGACGACAAATACCCCGCTCGCCAGGCCATGCGCCAGGGCAAAACGGGCGCTCTCCGTCAGTCCCGCCGCGCGCAGTTCAACGATCCAGGGGGCGAGCACGAATTTCCCGAGAACCGTCAGGACCAGCATCGTCACGAGTACCCACGTCTGCCAGACGAAGAAGCGCCGCTGTCCGCGCATCAGCCAGGCGATCACCAGCAAACCGGCGCCACAGGCGAGTCCCGCGGTGCTCATCACGCTGAAGACGGCCCCGGCGAGGGTACCTGCCAGCACCCGGTCATCCAGCCCGACAAACAGCAGCGGCGCCACCACGAAGCCGGCCGTCCACATCCCGCCGACCCAGAAGGTCAGCAGCGTGCGTTCCACCGCCTGCAGGTAGGGATGATCCATCATGCACAATTCCCGATGGTATTCGTTTTCACAGACCGATATTCACCGCAGAGACACAAAGGACGCAGAGAAGTTTTTCATTCAAAAACAATTCTAATAAACGGTTTTTTCCGTGTGGTTCCGTGGCTATTTTTAACGCTTGGGCTTTAACCAGGTGCCAGTCAAATCAAATAACTTTGCGTCCTTTGCGTCTTTGCGGTGAGAACCGTTGTTATGTACGGTCACTAGATATAGCGCACCTCGACGATCTCCAGGCTGCGCTCGCCGCCGGGGACCCTGACCGACACCACATCCCCTTCCATCTTCGCGATCAGCGCACGTGCGATCGGGGAGTTGATCGAAATCTTCCCGGACTTGATATCGGCCTCATCCTCGCCAACGATCTGGTAAACCACGGATTCGCCGGTATCCTCGTCCGAGAGTTCCACCGTACTGCCGAAAACCACCTTGCCACCGGCATCCACGGTGCTGATGTCCACAATATGGGCATGGCTCAGCTTGCCCTCGATATCCTTTATGCGCCCTTCGGTAAAGCTCTGCTGCTCGCGGGCGGCATGGTATTCGGCGTTTTCCTTGAGATCTCCATGCGCGCGTGCCTCGGCGATGGCCTGAATGACGCGGGGTCGCTCGGTGGTCTTCAACCTCACCAGCTCCTCACGCAATTTTTCCGCCCCTCTGGCGGTAAGGGGTACCTTGCTCATGCGATCATCTCCCGATGCAGGGTCTGCAGGCTGTTTACCGTCGCCGTGTCCAGATATTCGAGCGCCATGCAGGTGGCGCGCGCTCCGGCCAGCGTCGTACTGTAGGACACCTTGTGCTGTATGGCGGTCCTGCGGATGGCGAAGGAATCAGCGATGGCCTGCTTGCCTTCGGTGGTATTGACGATCAGATCGATCTGGCCGTTCATGATCATGTCGACGATATGTGGCCGTCCTTCCATCACCTTGTTGACGATGACGCAGGCAATCCCTCCCGCCTGCAGGGCCACCGCCGTGCCGCGAGTGGCGACAATCCGGTAGCCGCGAGCAGAGAGATCGCGCGCCAGCCCCACGGCAGCCGGCTTGTCGGCGTCGCGCACGCTGATGAGGGCGGCGCCGCTGACCGGCACCGCATTGCCCGCGCCGAGTTGCGCCTTGGCGAAGGCCTCGCCGAAGGTGCTGCCGATACCCATCACCTCACCGGTGGATTTCATCTCCGGACCGAGCAGGGGATCCACGCCCTGGAACTTGATGAAGGGAAATACCGCCTCCTTCACCGAGAAGTAGGCCGGCACACATGGCCGGGTAATGCCCTGCTGCCTCAGGGTCTTCCCCGTCATGACCCGGGCCGCGATCTTGGCGAGCGGCAGTGAGGTCGCCTTCGACACGAACGGCACCGTGCGCGAGGCACGCGGATTGACCTCGATGATATAGATGTCATCGCCTTTCACCGCAAACTGGGTGTTCATCAGACCCCGGACTTCCAGTTCTCGGGCCATCAGGGTCACCTGCTCCGCCAGTTGCCGCTGGATCTTCGCACTCAGGGTATAGGGTGGCAATGAACACGCGGAGTCGCCGGAATGGACACCGGCCTGCTCGATATGTTCCATGATACCGCCGATGAGGACATCTGTGCCGTCGCAGACGGCATCCACGTCGACCTCCACGGCATCGTCGAGGAAGCGGTCGAGCAGCACGGGGGAATCGTTCGAGACGCGCACCGCCTCGCGCATGTAGCGCGACAGGTCCTCCCTGCCATAGACGATCTCCATGGCACGCCCGCCGAGCACATAGGACGGGCGCACCACCAGCGGATAGCCGACCTCCTCCGCCAGCTCCAGGGCCTGCCCGGGGTCCGAAGCGGTCCGGTTGGGCGGCTGCCGGAGCCCCAGCCGTTCGATCATCCGCTGGAAGCGTTCCCGGTCCTCGGCGTGATCGATGGCGTCCGCCGAGGTGCCGATCACCGGCACGCCGTTCTCTTCCAGCCCACGCGCAAGCTTCAGCGGAGTCTGTCCGCCGTACTGCACGATGACGCCCCGGGGGCGTTCGATGCGGATGATCTCCAGCACATCCTCCAGGGTCAGCGGTTCGAAATACAGGCGGTCGGAGGTGTCGTAGTCGGTCGACACGGTCTCCGGGTTGCAGTTCACCATGATGGTCTCGTACCCGTCCTCGCGGCAGGCCTGCGCGGCATGCACGCAGCAATAGTCGAACTCGATGCCCTGACCGATACGGTTGGGACCGCCGCCCAGCACGACGATCTTCTCGCGCCCGGTGGGTTCAGCCTCGCACTCCTCCTCATAGGTCGAGTAGAGGTACGCGGTCGAGGTCGCAAACTCTGCCGCACAGGTATCGACCCGTTTGTAGACCGGGTGGACGGCAAGGTCATGGCGCATGCGGCGCAGTTCCTTCTCCCGGATGCCCAGCAGGAACGCCAGGCGCGCATCGGAGAATCCCTTGCGCTTGAGATGGCGCAGGCGCCCGGCATCCAGCGCCGCGGCCCCCTGAGCCCTGACCTCCGCCTCCAGCGCGACCAGTTCGGCGATCTGCATCAAAAACCACGGATCGACCGCGGTCAACTCATGGAGTTCGGCCACCGACAGGCCGGCGCGGAAACCGTCCGCAATGTTCCAGAGGCGCTCCGGCCGCGCGATGCGCAACTCCCGGACCAACTGATCTCTGTCCGGTGCGGCGTCGGGATCGAAAAAGGATTCATTCAGGCCATCCGCACCGGTCTCCAGGCTGCGCAGCGCCTTTTGCAGCGATTCCTGGAAGGTGCGCCCGATGGCCATGACCTCGCCGACGGATTTCATCTGCGTCCCGAGCACCCGTTCCGCCCGCGGGAATTTCTCGAAGGTGAAGCGCGGGATCTTGGTGACGACATAGTCGATGGTCGGCTCGAACGAGGCCGGCGTCGCCCCGCCGGTAATTTCGTTCCTCAACTCATCGAGGGTATAGCCCACGGCCAGTTTGGCGGCCACCTTGGCGATTGGAAATCCCGTTGCCTTGGAGGCAAGCGCCGAGGAACGCGAGACCCGCGGGTTCATTTCGATGACCACCATGCGGCCATCGGCGGGATTGATGGCAAACTGCACATTCGAGCCGCCGGTCTCCACGCCGATCTTGCGCAGCACGGCGATGGAGGCGTTGCGCATGATCTGGTATTCCTTGTCCGTCAGGGTCTGCGCCGGCGCCACGGTGATCGAGTCGCCGGTATGCACGCCCATCGGGTCGAGGTTTTCGATCGAACAGATGATGATGCAGTTGTCCTGGCGGTCGCGCACGACCTCCATTTCGAACTCCTTCCAGCCAAGGATGGACTCCTCCAGCAACACCTCCGAGGTCGGCGAAAGGTCGAGCCCGCGCTCGCAGATATCGACGAATTCCTCCCGGTTGTAGGCGATGCCGCCGCCGCTGCCGCCGAGCGTGAAGGACGGGCGGATGATGATAGGGAAGCCGATGGAGGCCTGGACCTGGTGGGCCTCCTCCATACTGTGCGCCACGGCGGCGTGCGGCGTGACCAGGCCAATGTCGCGCATGGCATCACGGAACAGGCCGCGGTCCTCGGCCATGTCGATCGCCTCGCGGCTGGCGCCGATCAGCTCGACGCCGTACTGTGCGAGCACACCTTCGCGCACCAGGTCGAGCGCGCAGTTCAACGCCGTCTGCCCGCCCATGGTCGGCAGCAGGGCGTCGGGGCGTTCCTTTTCGATGATGCGCGCGACGGTGCGCCAGTGGACCGGTTCGATATAGACCGCGTCCGCCGTTTCCGGGTCGGTCATGATGGTGGCCGGATTGGAGTTCACCAGCACCACGCGGTACCCCTCTTCCCGCAGGGCCTTGCAGGCCTGGGCACCCGAATAGTCGAACTCGCAGGCCTGGCCGATGACGATCGGGCCCGCGCCGATGATCAGGATGCTGTGGATGTCCGTGCGTCTGCCCATGCGAATCCCGTCGGTGCGGTTAACTGGCGCCCGCCGCACTTCCGGCGAATAGCGTTACTCGGCGGCGGCATGCCGCCGGATCTGTTCGATGAAGCGGTCGAACAGCAGCGCCACATCGTGCGGTCCGGGGCTCGCTTCCGGATGTCCCTGGAAGCTGAATGCCGGGCAGTCGGTGCGCGCCACACCTTGCAGGGAACCGTCGAACAGGGAGCGGTGAGTGGCCACCAGGCAATCCGGCAGGCTGCTCTCGTCGACGGCGAAACCGTGATTCTGGCTGGTGATCATGACCCGCCGGCTCTCCAGATCCTGTACCGGATGATTGGCGCCATGATGGCCGAATTTCATCTTGACGGTGCGCGCCCCGCTCGCGAGGGCCAGCAACTGGTGCCCCAGGCAGATGCCGAACACGGGGATGCCGCTATTCAGCAGCTGGCGGATGGCCGTAATGGCGTAATCACAGGGTTCCGGATCGCCCGGGCCGTTGGAGAGGAAAATGCCGTCGGGCTGCATCGCCAGCACCGCCTCCGCCGGGGTTCTGGCGGGCACCACGGTAACCCGGCAGCCGCGTTCGGCCAGCATGCGCAGGATATTGCGTTTGACGCCGTAGTCATAGGCCACCACGTGATGGGGGCAGGATGTCACGGCGCGCGCCTCGGGCAGACCCTGATCGAGGGACCATACGCCCTGACGCCATTCATAGACCTCGGGGGTGCTCACCTCCTGCGCCAGATCCATGCCCACCAGGCCGGGAAATTCCCGCGCCATGGCCAGGGCCGCGTCCGCGTCGATGCCCTCGCCGGCGACCAGGCAGCCGTTCTGGGCGCCCTTCTCGCGCAGGATGCGCGTCAGGTGCCGGGTGTCGATGTCGGCGATGCCGATGACGCCGCGTTCCCTGAGATAGGCGTCCAGGGTCGCGCTGCTGCGCCAGTTGCTGGCGCTGGCAGGGAGATCTCGAATCACCAGCCCGGCACAATGGATCGAGGCGGCTTCTTCATCGGCGGCATTGGTGCCGACATTGCCGATGTGCGGGTAGGTCAGGGTGACGATCTGGCGGGCATAGGAGGGGTCGGTCAGAATCTCCTGGTAACCCGTCATGGCGGTATTGAACACCACTTCACCGGCAATCCGCCCTTCAATACCGATCGATGCACCCCGAAACAGGCTGCCGTCTTCCAGGGCCAATAGGGCCGGTTTCCTCAAGAAAACCTCCGCGTCTGGACGTAGAAAACGGGAGGGCTCCCCTGGAACCCTCCCGTCTCTTGAATCTGATGTGCACTGCTGGTTGGCGTGGCGCGAATTGTACTGGATTGTGACGGGGGCTGTCTATGCGCCTCGCCCCGTGCCGGGGTGCGCCGGCGCGGTACGCACCGTGTTATTTCACGACACGGTGTGGACCGGGAACCGGATCGGCGGAACCGGATCGGCGGAACCGCTTTGCGTTCCGCCCTACGCGCTGCCGTATCGGCGCCGAGTAGAACAACGTAGGGCGGAACGCAGAGCGGTTCCGCCAAACAGGCTAGCGCAGGCCGAGCACGTCCTGCATATCGAACAGGCCCTGTTCATGCGCCATCAGCCATCCGGCCGCGCGCACCGCACCGCGGGCGAAGGTCATGCGGCTCGAGGCCTTGTGGGTAATCTCGACCCGCTCTCCGTCGCCGGCGAACAGTACCGTGTGGTCGCCGACGATATCGCCGGCGCGGATGGTTTCGAAGCCGATGGTCCCGGGAACCCGCTCCCCGGTATGGCCCTCGCGCCCGTAGACGGCACAGGTCGCGAGATCGCGGCCCAGGGCGGCGGCCACCACCTCGCCCATACGCAGCGCCGTGCCGGACGGGGCATCCACCTTGTGGCGATGATGGGCCTCGATCACCTCGACATCGACGTCATCACCCAGCACCCGGGCGGCCAGCTCGAGCAGTTTCAGGCACAGGTTGACACCGACGCTCATGTTGGGAGCGAACACGATCCCGATATCCCGCGCGGCCGCAGTGATGTCGGCACGCTGCGACTCGCTGAAGCCGGTGGTGCCGATCACCAAACGGCGTCCGGCTTCCCGGCAGAGCTCCAGATTGGCCAGCGTGGCCTCGGGTCGCGTGAAGTCGATGAGGACATCGAAATCATTTACGGCGGCGGCCAGATCCGAGGCCACGCGCACGCCAAGCCTGCCGATGACCGGCCAGTTCGCCGGCATCGCCGCCGATCAGGCTGCTGTCCGGGCGTTCCAGCGCCACGGTAAGCACAAGCCCCTCGGTCTGACGGCAGGCATCAATCAGAGTCCGCCCCATGCGGCCAGCGGCCCCGGTAATTGCAATGCGTGTCATGGTCGTCTGCGTGTTTCCAGGTAAAGGGTATCAGGAACGAAGTAATTAACCGCAAAGACGCAAAGAACGCAAAGAAATTACTTTTTTTTTATTAGTTTCTTTGCGTTCTTTGCGTCTTTGCGGTGAAAACGGTGTTTATGGATGAACACGAGCTACGTCTTCATGGCATCGAAGAACTTCTTCACGCCGTCCAGCCAGGAATGCGTCTGCGGGCTGTGCCGGCTGCCGCCCTCGTCCATTTCATTGGCGAATTCCTGCAGTATCTCCTTCTGCCTGCGGTTCAGATTCACCGGCGTCTCGACAGTGACCTTGCAGATCAGATCACCGACCGGGCCGCCGCGCACCGGCTTCACGCCCTTGCCGCGGATCCGGAACATCCTGCCCGACTGCGTCTCCGGCGGAATCTTGAGATTCACACGTCCGGCAAGCGTGGGCACTTCCAGTTCACCGCCGAGCGCGGCGGCAACAAAACCGATTGGCACCTCGCAATAGAGGTGATTTTCTTCACGCACGAAGATCGGATGCTGCCTGACCTGAATCTGGACATAAAGGTCACCGGGCGGCCCCCCGTTGGCACCGGCCTCTCCTTCACTGGCCAGGCGGATACGGTCCCCGGTATCGACACCGGCCGGCACCTTCACCGACAGGGTCTTGTGTTCTTCCACGCGGCCCTGGCCATGACACTTGCCGCACGGGATCGGAAATGGTGGTGCCCTTACCGTGACAGCGCGGGCAGGTCTGCTGCAACGAGAAGAACCCCTGCTGCATGCGCACCTGCCCATGACCGCCGCAGGTTCCGCAGGTCGTCGGACTGCTGCCCTTGCGCGCCCCGCTGCCGCCGCACTCTTCGCAGATCACCAGGGTCGGGACGCGGATCTTCACGGTGGTGCCGGCCACGGCATCCTCGAGCGAGAGTTCGAGGTTGTAGCGCAGGTCGGAACCGCGGTAAACGCGCTGCCCGCCGCCGGCAGCGCGGCCTCCACCGAAGATGTCGCCGAACACGTCGCCAAAGATGTCGCTGAAACTCGCTCCGGACCCCGCCGCCCCGTAACCGCCGCCGCCCATGGAGGGGTCCACGCCGGCATGGCCGAACTGATCGTAGGCGGCGCGTTTGCGGGAATCGCTCAGCACCTCATAGGCTTCCTTGCACTCCTTGAACTTGTCCTCTGACTCCTTGTCGTCGGGATTGCGGTCCGGATGATATTTCTGCGCGGCGCGCCGGTAGGCCTTCTTCAGGTCGCCCTCACTGGCGTTTTTGGAAACACCCAGGGCCTCGTAGTAATCGCGTTTAGACATGGTTCGGCAGTCTGTCTGATCTCAGCCCGTAATGAAGCTTACTTTAATGCCCATCCATTAAGTACCGTTTTCACCGCAGAGACGCACGACTGCATGGATGCAGGAGGTAGTGCAATGCAGGGAGCAATTGCCGAAAGATCGCAGAGAAATTCTTTAACGAAAACAATAAAACACTTTGCGTTCTTTGCGCCTTTGCGGTGAGCTTATTCATTTATGGTTGAACACTACTAATGGGATATCGCCTGTAAAAACGAACAAATGGCCACGGAAGCACACGGACTCTATGCTCATAATTCCAGTTTCTTCAGTGTGTTTCCGTGGCTATTTACCAGGATCAGTGCTCAAGTGAGCATCATTCGATTCAGTCCGGATATTAGCCAGCGAGCGTTTCGCTGCGGTTGACACATACGGACCGCCACCGGCACAAGCCGGTGGCGGTTCCGAAAGCTGCGAACGAAGCTGGCGCCGTCATTTATTGCCGGCGTCTTTCACCTCTTCGAACTCGGCGTCGACAACATCACCTTCCGCTCCGGCGGCGCCTCCCTCGGCGCCACCACCGGCGCCAGCGCCCGCGGCTTCTGCCCCGGCCTGCGCCCCGGCCTGCTGTTCCTTGTAGACACGCTCGGCCAGCTTGCCGGATTTCTCACTCAGGGTGGCGGTGTGTGACTCGATGGCGTCCTTGTCGTCGCCCTTCATGGCCTCCTGCAGCGCCTCGATGGCCGACTCAATCTCCTTCTTTTCGGACTCGCTCACCTTGTCCCCAAGGTCCTTGAGCGACTTGTTGCTGGCATGGATCAGCCCGTCCGCCTGGTTGCGGGTATCGATCAGTTCATGGAACTTGCGGTCCTCCTCGGCATGCGCCTCGGCATCCTTGACCATCTGATCGATCTCGCTATCCGACAGCCCGCTCGAGGCCTTGATCTGGATCGACTGCTCCCTGCCGGTCGCCTTGTCCTTCGCCGAGACGTGCAGGATACCGTTGGCATCGATATCGAAGGTCACCTCGATCTGCGGCACGCCGCGCGGGGCCGGCGGGATGTCCGACAGGTCGAAGCGTCCCAGCGACTTGTTCGCGGAAGCCACCTCGCGTTCGCCCTGCAGCACATGCACGGTGACGGCGGTCTGGTTGTCGTCCGCGGTCGAGAACACCTGGTTGGCCTTGGTCGGGATGGTGGTGTTCTTTTCGATCAGCTTGGTCATCACCCCGCCCAGCGTCTCGATGCCGAGCGACAGCGGCGTGACGTCGAGCAGCAGCACGTCCTTGACCTGGCCGGACAGCACACCGCCCTGGATCGCCGCACCTACCGCCACCGCCTCATCGGGATTGACGTCCTTGCGCGGCTCCTTGCCGAAGAAATTCTTGACCATCTCCTGCACCTTGGGCATGCGGGTCTGGCCGCCGACCAGAATGATGTCGTCGATCTGGCTGGTCGACATCCCGGCATCCTTGAGGGCAATCTTGCACGGTTCCATGGTCCGGTCGATCAGATCCTCGACCAGCGATTCCAGCTTGGCGCGGGTGAGCTTCATGTTGAGGTGCTTGGGACCACTGGCGTCGGCCGTGATGTACGGCAGGTTCACGTCGGTCTGCTGGCTGGAGGACAGCTCGATCTTGGCCTTTTCGGCGCCTTCCTTGAGACGCTGCATGGCGAGCGGGTCACCGCGCAGATCGATGCCCTGATCCTTCTTGAACTCGTCCGCGAGGTAATCGATCAATCGCTTGTCGAAGTCCTCGCCGCCGAGGAAGGTGTCCCCGTTGGTGGACAACACCTCGAACTGGTGTTCGCCATCGACATCGGCGATCTCGATGATGGAAATATCGAAGGTGCCGCCGCCGAGGTCATAGACGGCGATCTTGGTATCGCCGCGCTTCTTGTCCATGCCGTAGGCCAGCGCCGCCGCCGTCGGTTCGTTGATGATGCGCTTGACTTCCAGGCCGGCGATGCGTCCGGCGTCTTTGGTCGCCTGACGCTGCGAGTCGTTGAAATAGGCGGGCACCGTGATGACCGCCTCGGTCACCTTCTCGCCCAGGTAATCCTCCGCCGTGCTCTTCATCTTCTGCAGCACGCGGGCGGATATCTCCGGCGGCGCCATGCGCTTGCCGCGGGCCTCGACCCAGGCGTCGTTGTTGTCCGCCTTGACGATTTTGTAGGGCACCAGATTGATGTCACGCTGGACGACCTCTTCCTGGAAGCGGCGGCCGATGAGGCGCTTGATCGCGTAGAGGGTGTTGGTCGGGTTGGTAACCGCCTGGCGTTTCGCGGCCTGGCCGACCAGGATCTCGTCGTCGCCGGTGAAGGCCACGATGGATGGCGTGGTACGGTCCCCCTCGCTGTTCTCGATGACCCGGGGCTTGCCGCCCTCCATGATGGCCACGCATGAGTTGGTGGTGCCGAGGTCAATCCCGATAATCTTGGACATCGTCTCTAATCTCCATATAACTTCATGAATTAATGAATAATGTATTCAAACCCTCACCCACCCTCATAGATGGGGACGAAAGGCAGTCAATTCAAGCCTCAGGATTGTCATCATGGGGTTCGGTCGTCGCGGGCGCCCGGGACACGATCACCATCGCGGGGCGCAGAAGCCGGTCGTTCAGGAGATAACCCTTCTGGACCACAGTCACCACGGTATTCGGCTCGACATCATCGCATGTCTGCAGCGACATGGCCTGGTGAAAATCAGGATTGAAGCGCTCGTGCAGGGGGTCGACCTCGCTAATACCGAACTTGCCCAGCACCGTGGTCAGAAGTTGCAGGGTCAGTTCCACGCCCTCGTGTAATTTGATCGGATCGACATTCCCGGCCGAGCCGGCGGCAAGCCCCATCTCCAGGCTGTCGCGCACCGGCAGCAGCTCCTGCGCAAAACGTTCCAGCGCATACTTATGGGCATTGGCCAGATCGCGATCGGAACGCTTGCGCAGGTTTTCCATGTCGGCCTGCAGGCGCAGGCACTGGTTCCAGTTTTCGTCGGCCTTGCTGCGGGCATCCTCCAGCAGATTGGCCAGCTCCGCTTCCCCCTGCAGGGTGGCGTCCCCGTTTTCGTTTTGCTCCTCCCCGGGTTGTTCAAACGAAGCTTCTGAGAGGATATTTTCCTTATCTGACATAGTATTACTCCATATTCATTATAACTTGCCTCATGCAATGGCCGGCAGGTATGCCGTCCCGAATGCAATGCTGGTACTGAGGTATGGGTTAATCTTTCTGTTTCAAGGCCGCCCCGAGCAATCTGGCGGTCGCATCCACGATGGGGATGATCCGGTCATAGGCCATGCGGGTCGGACCGATGACGCCCAATACACCCACGATCCGGCCATCGACCTGATAGGGAGCGGTCACCATGCTGCATTCGTCCAGCATCTGGTGGCCGGATTCCTCACCGATGAAGATCTGTATCCCCTCGCCATGAACGCACTGATCGAGGAGATGGAGAATTTCCCGTTTCTTGTTGAAGGCATCGAACAGGTTACGCAGTTTATCGATATCGCATAACTCTTCGAATTCCATCAGATTGGTCTGTCCGGCAATGATGAAATCCTCGTTCTGGTTCCGCTCCAGAACCTGATCCGCCATCTGCATCGCCGCCATCATCATACTGTTCATGCTAAACCGCGCTTCCTGCATCTCGCGCAACAGGGTATCGCGCACCGCCGCCAGATCCTTGCCGGTGAACAGCTCGTTCAGATAGTTCGACGCCTGCTGCAATTCCGAGGCGCCGCACTGACGCTCGGTCGTGATGATACGGTTCTGCACCTCCCCCTTGCTGGTCACGAGGATCGCCAGCACCCGCTTTTCTGACAGTGGCAGGAATTCAACCCGACGGAAAATCGCCTGTTCGTGTTTCGGCAGCGTGACCACACCGGCCAGGTGAGTAATGCCGGAAAGCAGGTTGGATACGACCTCGATCAATTCCTTCGGCGCCATGCTCACATCCAGTTCGGCGCGCAGTTCCGCAACCGACAGGGTATCGAGGGGCTCAATCTTGAGCAGGGTATCCACGAAAAAGCGGTACCCCTGCACCGTGGGCACCCGCCCGGACGAGGTATGCGGCGAGCGGATATAGCCGAGTTCTTCCAGGTCGGACATGACGTTGCGGATAGTGGCCGGACTGAGATTGAGTCCCAGTTCCCGCGCCAGGGTCCTGGACCCTACGGGCTGGCCATCGCGGATATAGCGGTCGATCAGCGCCCTCAGCATATGCTGGGCGCGCTCCGAGATCTCATGCGTCGTTTCTATCATGGTCGTAACCGGGGATGCCGTAAAGCTTCGGCGGGATGCGAACTTGCTGGCACTCTCAACTATAGAGTGCCAGCAGGAAGTGCGCAACCGACGATACCATCGACAGGCGGGAAAACGCGGCCAACCAACCTCCGGGGGCAAGCGCACGGCAGTTGGCGTACCTGTGCAGTCATGTTAGCTTTCCCGCCAGTCTATCCGGAAAGGCGTCCATGAGATCTCCCTTTGAGCGCGTCGGTCTTATCGGCAAGTCCGATAATCGCAGCGTGGCGTCCACCCTGCAGGCGCTGGTTGCACTGCTCGAACGTCACCGGCGGCGCATACTCCTGGACGAAAGTATTGCGGGCATGGTCACTGGTGACGCCTGGCCGGTGGTTTCCCGTGATGCCCTGGCCAGGGAGTGCGACCTCGCCATTGTGGTCGGCGGCGACGGCACCCTGCTGAATGCGGCGCGCAGCCTGGCCGAGCCGGGCGTCGCCGTACTGGGGGTCAATCTCGGACGTCTCGGCTTCCTGGTGGATGTCTCGCCGGAAGAGATGGATACGCAACTCGACAGGATCCTCGGTGGTGAGTTCATCGAGGAGCCGCGCACGCTCCTGCACGCCGTGGCCAAAAGAAACGGGCAGCTGGTCGATGCCAGAAACGCCCTGAATGACGTCATAATTCACAAGAAAGATATCGCGCGCATGATCGAACTGGATACCTGGATCGATGGCCGCTTTCTCAACAGGAACCGCTCTGACGGCCTGATCGTCGCCACGCCGACGGGTTCGACCGCCTACGCCCTGTCGGGGGGAGGGCCGGTCCTGCACCCGGGACTGGACGCCATCACCCTGGTGCCCATCTGCCCGCACACCCTCAGTAACCGCCCGATCGTCATCAATCACAACTCGGCCATCGAGATCGTCATTCACGAGGGTACGCTGCAGGCCCAGATCTCCTGCGACGGACACATCAACCTGACTCTCGACCCCGGCGACCGGATCACGGTGCGCAAGGCCGACCATACCCTGCGGCTGATACACCCGCCCGGATATGATTACTTTGATGTGCTGCGCAGGAAACTGCGCTGGAGCGAGCAGCCCTGAAGTGTTGAGGGTCTTCACCGCAGAGACGCAAAGGACGCAGAGAAACCAATGGGAGCCTATCTCGGAATTTAACGGTGCTTAATTCAAGCCTGACTAACCCCCTATGGCCACGGAACCACACGGAAAAGCACGGAATATTTGCTATTTTTTTCCGTGTCTTCCGTGTGCTTCCGTGGCTATTTTTAACGCCTGATCTTTAATCAAATGCCGTTCAAATTCAATGCAAGAACTTTGCGTCCTTTGCGCCTTTGCGGTGAAAAACCCCGGCTGAAATAACATGCTCACCGACATCCACATCCGCAATTTCGCCATCGTCGATGAGGCGGATATCGAGTTCGACGCCGGCCTGACAGCGTTGACGGGGGAAACCGGCGCCGGCAAATCGATCCTGATCGACGCGCTCGGGCTGGTCCTCGGCGATCGCGCCGACGGCAATGTCATCCGCCACGGGTGCGCGCGCGCCGAGATCTCGGCCGGCTTCGCGATCCGGGAGTTGCCGGCCGTCGGTCGCTGGCTGGAGGAGAGGGAACTGCAGGCGGACGGTGAGTGCCAGCTGCGCCGGGTCATCAATCGCGATGGCCGCTCGCGCGGATTCATCAACAACCAGCCGGTTCCCCTGCAGTCGTTGCGTGAACTGGGCGAACAGCTGGTCGATATCCACGGCCAGCATGAACACCAGTCCCTGCTGCATGCAGCGCTTCAGCGCCGGCTGCTGGACGACTTTGCCGCGCAGGACTCTCCACTGCCCGATATCGCCGCCCTGTTCAGTGACTGGAAAACCCTCCACAAGGAACTCGAGAACATAATCCGCGGCGAGCAGGACCGCGAGGCACGCCTGGATCTGCTGCGCTACCAGCTGGAGGAGCTGGAAGCCCTGCAGCTGGATGAGGATGAAGCTACCCGCCTGGCCAGGGAACACGGCCGGCTTGCCAATGCCGGGGAACTGTTGGGCGCCTGCCAACGCGGCATGCAGCGACTGTATGACGACGAAACCGGCTCCGCCTATCAGCAGATCAGCCAGACGCTCATGGAAATGGAGCACCTGGTCCGCATCGATGAGAACCTGTCGGAAAGCGCACAGCTCCTGCGCGAGATTCTGGTCCTGGTGCAGGAGTGCACCGACGACCTGCGGCATCATGCCGAAGGGCTGGAGGTGGACCCCGAGCATTTACATGCGCTGGAGACACGCATCGGCCTCCTCCACGATCTTTCCCGCAAGCACCGCTGCACCCCGGAGCAACTGCCATCGATACGGGAGACGATACGCCGGGAACTCGAGTCGCTGGAAGACGCCGATCAGCGACGCGCCGGAATGCAGGCCAGGCTGAACGATCTGGAGGGCGCCTATCGGGAAGCGGCACGGCAACTGTCGGCTCGCCGCCGCGCAGCGGCAGCGGAACTCGGCCGCCGGGTCACCGGGGCGATGCAGACACTCGGCATGCCGGGCGGGGTTTTCGAGGTCGAGGTCCATCATGACAGTGACCGGCCCTTCGGTCCGAACGGCCTGGACGACGTCGCGCTGCTCGTCAGCGCGAACCCCGGTCAGCCCGTGGAAGCCTTATCCCGGGTGGCCTCGGGCGGCGAGCTGTCACGTATCAGTCTTGCCATCCAGGTCATCTCACCGCGCAGCGCCAGCATCCCCACACTGATCTTCGACGAAGTGGACACGGGGATCGGTGGCGGCGTGGCCGAGATCGTCGGGCAAAAGCTGCACACCCTGGGCCGTGACCATCAGGTATTCTGTGTCACCCATCTGCCCCAGGTCGCCGCCCTCGCGAATCACCAGTTGCAGGTCACCAAACTCACGGGGGAGGACTCCACCCGTACCCGTATCCGGCCGCTGAACCAGGAAGATCGCATCGACGAACTGGCGCGCATGCTGGGCGGCATCGAGATCACCCGCCAGACGCGGGAACATGCCCGCGAGATGATGGAACGCGCACAGAGCAACAAATCACCCGGCAGGAAAAAGAAGACTCCGCGACGCGCCGGCTGAATACCTGGTCAGAGGGCTTGCCCGAATCCGCCCCGCCCCGATAGTGACCTGGGTAAACCCTGATCCTGATTTATTACCACGGAATCGAATGGCGCTTACTTAAGCAGCCCCCGTCGATGCAGGGTGGATGAGGCACGCCGTATGTGCCGTAATCCACCGGCTGTGCCGGCAGGCACACAATAAAAAACCGGTGAGAAATGCGGGCTAATCTGATTTGTTGCGGCAGGCGGGGCAGATCCCGTACACGTAGAGACAGTGGTCGGTCATTTCGTAGCCGAGCTTCGCGGCGATCGCCTGCTGGCGCTCCTCGATGGTATCGTCGACGAACTCATCCACCCGGCCGCATTTCACACAGAGGATATGATCGTGATGGACTCCCTCGTTGAGTTCGAACACGGAATGGCCACCTTCGAAGTGGTGGCGTTTGACCAGGCCCGCCGTTTCGAACTGGGTCAGCACCCGGTAAACGGTAGCCAGTCCGATATCCTCCCCGGTATCCAGCAAGGCCTTGTAGACATCTTCCGCGCTGTGGTGCCGGCTGCTGCTTCGCTCGAGGATGTCCAGAATCTTCACCCGGGGCAGCGTCACCTTCAGCCCGGCTTTGCGTAACTCACTGGATTCCAATGTTTCCTCTCCGGTGCTTATGCCATCGCAGGCAGAGATAAGGTATCATCCGACCGCCTATTCCGAGGGAACCGACAGTCTGCAGATGAAAAAGCTTCTCATTATTATCACCTGCTTTGCAAGCATTAATCTGACGGCCTGCTCCTCCTCCCATTGGCATGTGGTCTACAAGATCGATATTCAGCAGGGCAATGTCGTCACCCAGGACATGGTCAACCAGCTGAAAACCGGCATGAACCGCAGCCAGGTCCAGTTCATCATGGGAACACCGCTGGTGATCGACACCTTCCACCAGAACCGCTGGGATTATGTGTACTATTTCAAGCCGGGTTACGGGAAATCCAGCGAAAAACGGGTCACACTCTTGTTCAAGGACGACACCCTCGCCAGCGTTACCGGCTCGATGCGTCCCGAACCAGGCGCCTCGACAGAGAAGAACGCACCGGTAACGCTGGTCGTTCCGCCGTACGAGCGGGTGGAACCCGGACTACTCAACAAACTCTGGCACTGGATCACCTTCCGCAAGGCCCCTGGGGCAACCTGATGCCGGTTCGTCCGTAAACACCGTTTTCACCGCAAAGACGCAAAGTTCGCAAAGTTCGCAAAGAAATTCACATTAACAGAAACAATCCCGATCCCCCTGAAATTCAGTTGCCTGGCGCATGCAGCCGGTTTAGCAGCTGCGTTTCAGAGGTGATCAGGAAAACACACAATGGCTTTGCGTTCTTTGCGTCTTTGCGGTGAGTTAACTCTTTGATGGACAGGCACTGACCCATCACCATACCGGCCATCCCGCGCAAGCGCTCTACCTTTAACACCCGAGGGGCGGCCTCACTCCTGACTGCCCGCGCCCTTCTTCATCTCCTTGCCCCTGGCCGCTCGCTGCTTCCTGACCTCCTTGGGGTCGGCGATCAAAGGCCGGTAGATCTCCACCCGGTCACCGTCGCGCAGGGTATCCGTCAACTTGCACGGCTTCCCGAAGATACCGACCTTGTCGTGCTGCAGGTCGATCTGCGGAAACTGCTCGAGTATCCCGGAGGCCCGGATGGCCTGTTCCGCCGTGGTGCCTTCTTCGACGGGCAGCTCCAGGATCAGCTGCCGCCGCGGCAGGGCGTAGGCGACCTCTACCGTGAGTTGTTCAGCGCCCCCCATAAATCTGGACCGCCCGCTGCTGAAAGGAATCCACCAGGGTATTGGCAATCTGGCCAAAGATCGGGCCGACCACCAGACCGAGGACCCGGCTGGAGAAGCCGTACTCGAGAAACAGCGCGATCTTGCTGCCCTCCTCTCCCAGGGGGTCGAAGCGCCAGAAGCCGTCGAGCTGGCTGAACGGTCCATCGACAAGATGCATTTCGATCATTTTGTTTGTCTGATGACGGTTGCGCGTGGTGAAGGATCTGGTCATACCACCGACCGCGAATTCGATGCGGGCGCGCACCTCGTCGATATCACGGGAGAGTATGCGCGCCCCCTGACACCACGGAAGAAATTGCGGATAGGACTCGATGTCGCTCACCAGAGCGAACATCTCCCCGGGCGTATAGGGCACCAGCGCCGAACGATCAACCGATTCCACAATGATGAGCCTCAGAACATTCCGCTATCAGATGATGCCGATGGTATGCAGGAGCACGACGATCACCGCGACCGGCGCGATGTAACGCAGCAGGAAACGCCACACGCGGTACGCCACCCCACCGCCCATGCCCAGCTCCTCCACACTGGAATCGCGGCGCATGCACCATGCGACGAACACGACGATCAACAACCCGCCGAGCGGACGCATGATGCCGGCGGTGAAGTGATCCAGCAGGTCGAATATCGTATCTTCGCGGAAGACCGGGATCCACGAAAGCAGTTTCACATCCGCCCAGATGTTGAACGAGAACACCGTGAGCAACCCGCACAACCAGGCTGCGACCCCGGCCAGCACGGAGGCATGGGGGCGGCTCATCCCGTGATTTTCCACCAGCCAGGCGACGGCCGGCTCGATCAACGAGATGGCGGAAGTCCAGGCGGCGATCACCAGCAGGATAAAAAACAGCATACCGAAGAAAGCCCCGCCGTTCATATGGCCGAAGACGATGGGCAGGGTCCGGAATATCAGTCCCGGACCGGAGGCCGGCGCAAGCCCGCTGGCGAAGACGAGGGGGAAAATGGCGAGACCGGCCAGCAGGGCAATCACCGTATCCATGACGGACACCGCGATGCAGGAACTGGCGATGGGAGTGTCGTCCGGCAGATAGGATCCGTAAATCATGATCGCCCCCATGCCCAGGCTGAGGGTGAAAAAAGCATGGCCCATGGCCGCCAGAACGGCGCTCACGGTTATCCGGCCGAAATCGGGCCGAAACAGGAAATCCATCCCCTGTGCAAAGGCCCCGCTGTGCCATGCATAGGCGTCCAGCACCAGCAGCAGCACAACCAGGGCGGGCACGAGGATGCGCGTGGCCGCTTCCAGCCCCCTGCGGACGCCCCGCGCCACGATGACCATGGTCATTACCATGAAGATCGTATGCCAGGCCATGAGGCGTTCCGGGTGGTCGACGAGGTTGGAAAATATGCTTTGCACGCCATCGGCCGTCAGTCCGGTGAACAGTCCGCTGCCGGTGCGGAACACATAGGCCAGCGTCCAGCCGGCAATCACGCTGTAATAGGAAAGAATAAGGAAACCGGCGAGCATCCCGATCCATCCCAGCCACTGCCAGCGAGGACTGAGATTCTCCTGTGCCGCCAGGGTGCGCATGGTATTGACGGGACTGTGACGGCCGCGTCGTCCCATCATGACCTCGGCCATCATGATCGGGATGCCGATCACGGCAAGACACAGGAGGTAAACCAGCACGAAGGCGCCGCCCCCGTTCTCGCCGGTGAGATACGGAAACTTCCAGATATTGCCCAGACCCACGGTGGATCCCGTGGCGGCCAGCACAAACGCCAGCCGGCTGGACCACTGACCGTGATTCGACACTCGCGCGGTTGTCATATGTGTTCCATAGCTGACCGATGACCGGGCATTGTCCGTGAAATGGTCGACCACCTCAACAACTCAACGGCAATGCACGGCATACGGACGGGGTTGTTATACTGCGCGGATGAACACCAGGAAAACCGGTACAGGCTCATCCGGGACCATCGCGCTCAACAGGAAGGCCCGCCACGACTTACTTCATTGAAGACCGCTTCGAGGCGGGGCTCGCCCTGCAGGGGTGGGAGGTGAAGAGTATCCGTGACGGCCGGCTGCAGCTGAACGAGAGCTATATCCTCATCAGGAACGGCGAGGCCTGGTTGTTCGGCGTACACATCACACCGCTGACGAGCGCCTCCACCCATATCAAGACCGATCCGACCCGCACCCGCAAGCTGCTCCTGCACCGTCGCGAACTGGACAAGCTGATCGGCGCCGTCGAGCGCAAGGGCTATACCCTGGTGCCGCTCGCCATGTACTGGAAAAACGGGCTGGCCAAGCTGGAAGTCGCCCTGGCCCGCGGCAAGCAGAGCCAGGACAAGCGTGCGACCGAAAAGGCGCGTGACTGGGAGCGGGAGAAGGGTCGATTGCTGCGCAAGCGTTAAAGGCCCTAAAGTGTTACCGGGGAGTCACCAGGGATGGGGCCGGGACCGGCACCTTCAGATCGTCATGGTTTTTGTTGCGTTCTTCCAGCATGGCGATCAGCCCGTCCAGACCCTTGGAACGGATAATGGATGAAAAGCTGGAGCGCTGGGTCACGACGAGGCTGACGCCCTCGGCGACCACATCATAGATCTTCCAGTCCTCGCCGTCCCTGCGGTACATACGAAACTGGGCATGGATCAAGGGACCATTCGGTTGCGTGATTTCCGCGTCCACCTCCGCCAGATTGCCGGTCGGTGGGTTGCGCATGGGCAGGTACCTGATGGACTGTCCGCTGTAATCGGCACGGGAAATGGATGCCAGGTAGGTGTTAATCAGCAGCAACCTGAATTCCTGTTCAAAGACTTCACGCTGCCTGGGTGTCGCCCTGCGCCAGTTGATGCCCAGCACCGACTGGGACAGGGCGATGAAATCGACATGCGGAATCACATATTTCTCGGCGATGCTCGCGCAGGCGCGCCTTGTCGTCCAGTATCGAGGGATCCTCCTTGATGATCTCAATCACATGGTCGGATATCCCACGCAGCACGTCGACAGGGCTCTTTTCCGCGGAGTACACCGCTCCATGGACCAGACCGGAAGCCGGCAACAGGATAAGAAATAGCCTTAAATAGAATATAGAACTTATTGTTTTTCTGGTCATATAATATAAATTCTCTGGGGATGAGTGCAGAATGCCTGACACTCCAGGGAGACAACCGAGTGACAGCGGTTCGATGGCTGTCGACATATTCTAAATAAATCATACGGGAATGGTAGTCGGGAATGATTAAATTTTACAGAGACTTCCCGTCCCCGGATGGGTACCGGCAAGGCGCTCGACGATTGATGCCGAACCTGACCGGCCGTTCAGCTTCCAGGCCGGTGAAGGAAATCATCCCGCAGCGGAAACTCATCCCATCGACTGTGCCTACCTACGAGACACTCATTGACAAGCATAGGGTTGTTGTTAACATCTTGAGTTAACTTAACAAAGAACACCAAGCCGATAACCGCATGAAAATTCCCTTAACCGTCCTGCTGATGGTTTGTTCCCTCTCGACAAACGCCGCGGATATCCCTCAGGTGATCAAGTCATGCCTGCAGCGCAACCTGCCGAAAACCACCTCGGCCCAGTCGATCGAACTGCGCGCGCGTGACCGCAGCGGCTACGAGCAGGTGCTCGAGGCTGATGTCTACTGGAAACGCTACGCCGATGATCAGGCGCGCGTGATGATGTACTTCCGCGAACCGGTGGATATCCGGGGCGCGAGATTCCTGATCGTACAGAAACAGCCCCAGAATGATATGTATATCTACATGTCCAGTCTGTTCACGGTCCGGCGCGTCACGTCGAAAAACATCTCCAGCTCCATCATGGGAACGGATTTTTCCTATGAGGATTTTGAACGCATACAGGGAATACTCTCCGATGCCCGCGCCGAGCAATTTCCCGACGAAACGCTGGCGGGGAGACCCGTGTACGTGCTGATGAGTTATCCGAATGAAAACTCGGGCTACGTCAAGGTGGCCACCTACATCGACAAGGAGAGTTGCATTCCGCTCATGACGCAGTTCTACGCAAGCGGAAACGTGTTGCGCAAACAGATGACCATCGACCCGGCGGGCATCCACCACCAGGCGGGCATTTACTATCCGACCGATCTGGTGATCAAGGATCTGAAGGAGAAAACCGAAACCCGCCTGATCGTCCACAATGTCAACATCGGTTTGCCCCTGGGAGATGACCTGTTTGATCCGAAAAAACTGAAGCAGGCGGACATCCCGGCCATCCCGCCCTCTCCCTGATCAATGGGTATCCTCGACAAACTCTCCAGCCTTATCGCGAGGTCAACGGCGCTCGTCCTGCTGATCTCCGCGGTTCTCACCGTGCTGGCCGTTACCCGGCTGGTCGATCTGCACACGGGGCATTTACGCCTGGAGATCGACCCGTCCGCCAACCGGTTGCTGCCCGAGCATAACCCCGCCAAGCAGTTCTACGACCGGGCCCGGCGCACCTTCGGCAGCGACGAAATCCTGGTAATCGCGCTGACATCCCCGGATGTCTTCACACGCGATACCCTGGCGCGCATCGACCGGATGACCCGGCGTATCAGCAACGTCGAGGCCGTCGATCACGTGGTATCGCTGACCAACGCGGTGGACATACGCAGCGTCGACGGCGGTCTGGACATCGCGCCCTTCTTCGACAAGCTTAAAGAAAATCCCGGGGCCCTCAAGACGATGCGGCAGCGGGTACTCGACAACCCCGTCTACAGCGGCAGCCTGGTTTCGAAAAGCGGAGATGCCACGGCGCTGCTCGTCTATTTCCAGGATATCGACGATCGGGATTTCATCCGTCGCGGCATACACGACAAAATCGTTTCCATCGTCAACCAGGAAAAAGGCCCCAACCAGGTGTGGCTGACCGGGACGCCCCACTTCAAGGTCTCCGTCATCAAGATCCTGATACACGACCTGAAGTGGATACCGGCGTTCATCACCCTCATCATGGCCCTGGTGCTGATCGTCTGCTATCGCACGATCCTGGGCGTCGTGGTCCCGCTGGTCACCGTCGCCGTCGGCATGTTGCTCTCGCTCGGGGTCATCGCCGCGCTCGGGTACACGCTCAGCATGATCTCCGTGCTGGTGCCACCGCTGCTGATGATACTGGGGCTCTCCTATTCGGTGCATGTGGTTTCCGATTACCAGCAGCACCGTCAGGAATCACCGGACAAGAAGTCCCTGGTAAGGGATACCCTGAAACGAATCCTGCTCCCCGTCCTGCTCACCGGCCTGACGACCGTGGCCGGATTCATTTCGATGATGGTCAACCCGATCGATGCGATCAGTGAATTCGGCGAACTCTCGGTCATCGGCGTTACCATCATTACCCTGGTGTCGGTCACCTTCACGCCGGCCCTGCTCAGCCTGCTGGACCGGAAGGCCCCGGGCGCCGCCGGGGCGCCGACGCTTCGCCCGACGCTGTTCGACCGCTTCATCGACCATATTGCGGTGTTCGACCTGAAGCACAAGAACACCATCTTCCTCTTTTCCGGAATTCTGTTCGCGCTGAGCCTGGCCGGCATGCTAAGGATTCATGTCAGCGCGGATATCATGACCAGCTTCTCCAAAAACTCGGAGGTGCGCAAATCATTCGAGCTGGTCAATAAAAAACTCGGGGGCGCCAATCCGCTGTACATCATCATCGATGGCGGACACCCCGATGCCTTCAAGGAACCCGCCAATCTGAAAACTGTCCAGGAACTGCAATCCTGGCTCGACCGGCAGCCGGAAATCGGCGGTTCGGTGTCTATCGCCGACTTCATCATGCTGGTCAACAGGGCGCTGCATAACAACGACCCGGCATACTTCGCCATACCGGACAACCGCCGGACTATCACCCAGCTGCTGTTTCTGAGTTCCAGCGATGAACTGAGCAGGATCGTCGACAGCCGCTTCCAGACCGTGAACGTGATCGTGCGCGCCAAGGTCATCACCTCGGATGATATGGCGAAGCTGATCAATCACATCAATGCGCGGCTCGCCAAGCTGCCGGCGCATCTGAAGGCACAGGCCACCGGCAATCCCGTGCTGATCACGCAAACCCTGACCGAGATCATTCTCGGCCAGGCAAAGAGCGTCGGCCTCGCGCTGGTGATCGTCTATGCCATTCTGTCCCTGATGTTCATGTCCTACCGCATCGGGTTCATCGCGCTGATACCGAACATCCTGCCGATCACGATCTACTTCGGCTCGCTGGGTTTCTTCGGTGTCAGCCTCAATCCCAGCACCAGCCTGATCGCCCCGATGGTGCTGGGTATTGCCATCGACGATACCATCCACTATTTCGCACGATTCAACCGCGAGGTCAGGCGTCTGGCGGATGACAAAAAGGCCACCCTCGCCGCATTGAAGGCGGTCGGTCGGCCCATGACCTATACCTCGGCCGCGCTCTGCCTGGGCTTCCTGGCCCTGACGACCAGCGAACTCAGCATGCAGGTGGAGGTCGGCCTCATGGCCTCCTGGGCGCTTGCCGTCGCCTGGCTGTGCGATTTCCTGCTCACCCCGGCGCTCTGTTCCAGTGTCCGCATCACCACCCTGTGGGATGTGCTGACCCTCGATCTGGGCGAAAACCCGCAGGAATCGATCCCCCTGCTGAACGGCCTGCGTAAATCACAGGCGCGGATCGTGGCCCTGATGTCGAAGGTCATCACCGTCCCCGCCGGCACCCGCATCATCAACGCCGGAGAAAAGGGCGAGGAAATGTATGTGGTCATCGATGGGCGGCTGCGCACCTCGATCGACGGGGAGAAAGGCCGTATCGAGGTCGCCAACCACGCGCGCGGAGACGTGGTCGGCGAAGCCGGCCTGTTTTACGAAAAGCGCACTGCCGACGTGGAAACCCTGGAGGACAGCCGCCTGCTGTGCCTCAGCCAGGACAACCTGGACCGGCTCAGCCGGCGTTATCCCTATATCGCCACCAAGGTATTCAGGAACCTGAACAGGATACTGGCCACGCGCCTGTTCACCACCACCCACAGGCTGACGACCTGAGGGGCGGCCGCGGAATCCGTGGCCGGGAACGGAAGAATCACTGACGCTGCATTCTCTTCCGTGTTTTTTACGTGGCTGACAAGTGCCCATTTATAAAAGAAACATACTTACCGCAGAGGCGCCGAGAACGCAAAGTACTTTATTGTTTTAAATAATGAATTCCTCTGTGTCCTTTGCGTCTCAGCGGTGAATATGGCGTTCATGGATGAACACTAACCATCAGGATGATGGCTTAAAAAGGTTCCCTCCGGAGCAGGGCGGTTTCAAGCTGGATTCTTCCTCATGCTGGAATGCCCGACAAGCAACCGGCGCTCGACTCCCCCCGAAGCCGGGCCAGGCGGGGGCCTCAGCTCAGAAGAACGGGCTCCTATTTCCGATCGTAATCGGCCGCGTCTTTCAGACCGACCTGCTCGAGCAGGGAAGACCGGTCGGCGCGCAAACTCGCATCTCCCGGGTTCTGCTGTATCGCACGGGATAGCGAATCGATGGCGTCATACCAGATCCCGTCGTTGGCATAGACACGCGCCAGGGCAAGTTCGTCCGCTCCGGCGGTGCTGTGCTTGAGCGCGGTATCGGGCTTCACGTACTTTATCGTGCCACTGGCAACGATATCGTTGGAGCGTTGTTTTTCATCCGGTGTCAGGGAGACGAACCAGCGGTACTCGATTCCCGGCTTGAGTGCCACCCCCGCCGAGGCCAGATCCAGACTCTGGATCCCGGCGCTTTTCGGAATGCCGATGACCTGCTCGAGAAGCGGATCGATCTGCTTGTCATTGGTCACCGTTACGTCCATCCGGGCGTTGACCGGCCTGGAGAGATACCAGTAGAGCGTCGGCTGGCTCCTGGTGGTCAGCCCCGTATGATCAGGCGCCAGCGCGGACAGCTTGACATCGATGCCTTCCGCACCGCGCGTCCCTCCGCCTACCCGACTGGACGGTGCTCCCCGAACCGGCGGATGGTAGGTAAAGCCGCCGGTACTGGCCGTATTCACCGCGCCGGCGCTGGTTTCTTCAGCGGAGAGCAGGGTGGAAAATGACGCAAGAACCAGTGTCAGCAGCAGAATGCCGATTGACGAACTCGTTTTCATGGTTGCTCTCTCCGTTGATTTTGCAGGGATGTTCATCGTTGTACCTGCCTGACGGGAAGCCTTGTTTGCATTCCCGCAGAGGCTGTCGCAAAAGATATTCATGCTACCGTAGGGTGCGCCGTGCGCACCATTCCAAACAAAGCGTTACGCCTCCCGAACGGTGCGCACGGCGCACCCTACATGGCTTTTACAACACCCTCCGCAGGGGCGGGAATGATGATGACTGGACCTCGGCCCCGTGATGCAATCGTCAATAACCGACCCGCCTGCATGAGTATATAGCGGATCGAGGGCGACAATACAATTCGGGAACGTACGTAGTGCCTGTTCATAAAGCCGTCAACTCACCGCAAAGGGCAAAACCGCCATGTGCTTTATTGCAGACAGTTTTGCTTGCGAATCCGGCGTCCCGGCGCTGCGGATGATGCCCGCGGCTGGACGCCGCCTGACAAATACCCCACCGGTCTCAGCTATTGGCGGCGGCGACGGTTGAAACGAAATCACCCGTTGTTGCCGCTGTCTTTTCTCCCAGCAGACGGTAGACCATCACCCCCTCGGACTTGCCCTTCAGGCTGGCAACGCCAACGGGCTCCAGCTCGAACCGGTCCCCAAGAAACTCGGCCGTACGATCGGACAGCAGAACCTCGCACTGGGTGTCCGGGGAACTCCCGGGCGCTTCCTTGCCGAAACTCTCGAGCCGGGCGGCCGTGTTGACCACGTCACCGATGGTCGTGTATTTGATGCGTTGCGTGCTGCCAAGACACCCGGCCACCACCGACCCGGTGGCGATACCGACCCGGATCCTGACCCGCGGCGAGCCCTGGGCGCTCCAGAATTCATTCAGCCGTTCCAGCCGCCCGCGCATCGCCAGCGCACAGGTCACGGCGTTGATGGCATCCTCGCGGATCTCCGCTTCGGTTACCCGCGGTATGGGTACGCCGAAATCGGCCTTGATGGCGTCGCCGATGTAGTTATCGACCACACCGCTGTGCTGGGTGACCAGGCTCGCCATCTCTTCCATGTACTCATTGAGCCAGTTCAGCAATGCCGTGGGAGTGAGCCGCTCGGCGACCGGCGTGAAATTGGCCAGATCCGAAAACAGTACGGTGATCGTCATGGTCTGCGCCTCCAGGCGCCCGCCCTGTATGAAACGGTCCCGATGCCGCCACAACTCATCGGCAACGGCCGGCGAGACGTTCTTGGAGAACAGGTCCATGAGGAGCTTCTTCTCGGTCTTTTCGTGATTCGACAGAAAGGCCGCGACCACGCCGAAGGAGGCAAGCCAGGCAAGCGCGGGAGGTGCAACCGGCACCCACCACCCCTGGACAAAGGCAAAATACGTGACCGCCACCAGCACCGTCAGGCCGCCCGCGGCAGACAGGCTGAAACGCAGGCCCGAGCGGGCAAACTGCGCCAGGATTGCCGCAACCCCTCCCCAGAGCAGCACCCACAGATTCTCCACCCCGTCGCTCCACACATGGATGGGCTGATCACCCTTCAGGGCGGCCCGCAGGATCTGGCTGGTTTCATAGCCATGGACGGCGATCCCCGAGGTGGCTTGCCCGGAGCCCGCGAATCGGTCGTAAGGGGTGAGAAATTCATCCTTGACGCTGACGGCATTGACGCCCGCGATGACAATCGCGTCCCGGATGCGCGCCGGATCGACGTGACCGTCCAGGACATCCGACATCGTGTAGGTGGTGAAGCGATTGACGCCGCCATGGTAGTCGAGCAGGTACTGGTAGCCGGCCGCATCCGCGCCCACGTAGCCGCCGTCGTTGGGCTCGAAGGGAACGAAGGTGGTCCGGCCCAGGCGCAGGTATTCGGGATTCGGCTTCCCCGGCTGGGGCGTGATGCCGTCCTTGGCCAGATAGGCCAGAGCGAGCCTCAGGGGTAGTGACATGGAAAAATTCTTGCCATCGTCGAGAAACAGCAGCCCGCGCCGCACCACCCCGTCGCTGTCGACGGTGATGTCGGAAAACCCGATCCGCTGCGTGCCTCGCAGGACCGGAGGGCCGAGCACCCGGCCGCCGCCATGGGCGTCAGCGAATTTTTCGATACAGTAAATCGACGGATTGTTGGCCAGCAACGCTGTCAGCCGCTTGTTGCCGGGCGGGACGGCGAAATCCCGGTACAGGTCGAGACCAATCACCCGCGGGTGGTAACTGAGGATCGCCTCGAGCAGGTCGGCCAGCCGGTCGTCGGAGGGCGGCCATTGTTTGATCCGCTGGATGTCGTCCTCCACGATCTGGACCAGAACCACACGCGGTTCAGGCACGGTATGCCGCTCCTTGACCTTCAGGTAGGCGTCGTAGGAGGCCAGTTCGAGAAACTGCAGGTAGCCGGCGCTGCGCAGTCCCACCACGGCCAGGCAGGCGAGTATGCCCAGACCCAGGCTCACCATGGTCGGCGAGCGCAGCTTTGCCAGCCACTCAGCTTTCAAGTGTCCACCTTCCCGCTGGCCTGATACACCCCGCATCCACGCTCAGCATGCAAGCCGGTATTGTCATCTGTTTGATGGTCTTAACGGTGATTGTTCAGAAAGAAGATATACCGGGTTCCCAGCCGCCCCGTTGCGATCCGGTAAGACAGGGGGTTCGAGATGTCCGTACGACCCACCCATTATATGCCATCATTGCAGTTACACACGCGGGAACGGAACACCCGCGACCGCAGGACCACAAACAGGCCGCATGACCGGTATCGTCTGCCCCATGGATAGCGATGCCCATGCCTGAAGAAAAGCCCCCAATTAGGTGCAATTAACCGCCATGCGCACATTGAAGGTGCGACCATGTACGGAGGCGAAAGCGAACATTAGGGCAAATACGTATTGTTAACAGGCATTATCAATGTATACTCATTTTTAACGTTTGAACTATAACTGACACGGGGAGAACACGCGCACATTTGCTGCGGAGAGTCAGGATTGCAAGATTTCCTGATGATTATCCAGCAGAAACTCGCATGCCCCCATTAACGTACGTTCCCGGTGCTGGCGCAAGTAGTCGGCAGTGCAACTGTCGTTGAAACTCGGGGAGTACGGATCGTGGTCCGCCTGGTCAGTACTTTCCGGTAGCAGATAGGGACATGTGGTCTATTATTTGCTGTA
>CAVQCA010000057.1:0-20042 GCA_963710815.1 uncultured Gammaproteobacteria bacterium
AAGCAAGCAGTTGAGTTTTTGCTGATGTGGGGGAGTTCGGTGCACATACCATCACGTCAAATCTGTCTTTGCATGATTACTTGATGTTATTCCTGCGGTAATGATAATAACTCAGGAGACGAGCATTGCCGTATGACTGACAAGAAATTCAGCGTTGAAACTGAGGTAGCCCCACCAAGTGGTCGGTGGGGAATCATGCTGGTTAGTAATTGCCGACAGCAAATATAAGCTAGTGGTCTATTATTTGCTTATACCTGTCCAGGTAACATCGTTCGCGCAAGCGCAATGGCAGTAGTTTCAGTTCGCCGGGTTACACGGAAGGGACTCAGGGAATACGCTGTGCTTAACAATAATCCGGGGAGATACTGTACATGATTGTCCTAACAAATCTATATCCCCTTCAAGTGCCTTTACGGCGCGCCGCCAGGCAACCCACACCCGTCTCCTCATTAGGGGCAACGTCGCGCCGCTGAAAAGGTGAACATGGTGAAGATCGCCGTTGTCTTATTTTCGGGGAGGCGCCCCAAGTTCAGTTGTAACCCATCTGTAACCCCGTCCGCTGTAATTTATTACAGGGGTTGCCAATCAAATCCTGACGGATGGCACTTGGAGATCGCGCCAGCGCCAGGAAAGGGGAGCAGAACCATTATGAGGTTTCCTGATTCACGTCCTAGTCGTGGAGCATCAGTTATGGAAGTATCCTTACGACCACCCCGGGTAGTACACACGAAAAAGGGAACTGACCCCATTTTCCTTTGGAAGTAAACATGTCGCCGTGCGATTATCTGCAAGGTGGTATCGGTAATTGCCAATAAATAATATCGATTCCCATTCAACGGGACATCACGACAGGCAGGAGGAAAAACCATGACTGTGCGAAGATCCTCTGGGCCGGTGGCGGCGCTAGTAGCCGGGGTGTCGCTTTACACGGCGGGAAGCTTCCTCTCTGTGGGCCACGCCGACGTTACCTCAAGTGGTCTCAATACCTCAGTCACTCAATCAGCGCCCGGCGTGTTCAATATTACGGGTGGCACACGCCCAAATAACGGATCCAATTTGTTCCATAGTTTCGGTGAATTCAGCCTGGACTCAGCGCAAGGCGCAAACTTTCTCAATAACTCCGGCCTGGCCACGAAAAATATTCTGAGCCGTGTCACCGGGGGGAACACGTCAAAAATCTTCGGAACAATTGATACCACGGACTTCCCCGGCGCCAACCTGTTCCTGATGAATCCTGCCGGTATCCTGTTCGGTCCCACTGCCCAACTCAACGTGGATGGTTCGTTTCACGCGACCACGGCCGACTATATCAAACTCGGTAATGAAGGTGATATTTTTTACGCGGATCCAGCCCAGCCTTCGGTGCTGAGCGTCGCAGCGCCAGCCGCTTTCGGTTTTTTAACACCGCAGCCCGCGGCGATTGACGTAAACACCAGCAACTTGTCTGTTCTGCAGGTTGCTCCCGAACAAACATTCTCTTTCGTCGGTGGTCCGGTAAATGTCGGCGCGCCGGACGGCAGCGCACCCGGCTACGTAATGGCTCCGGCGGGCCGTATGAACATCGTCAGCGTCGCCTCGGCGGGAGAGGCCGCATTCGACGGTACCGGCTTCAATGTCGATGCCTTCCCGCAACTGGGCAATATCAACATCCGTGGAGGCAGCATCGTCGATGCCAGGGAAGTGTTTATCCGCGGAGGAAATCTCGTTATCGACGAGGCCGTCATCATGCCAGGCGCGTTCTCGCTCTTCGGTCTTGGCCCGCCCCCGATGGGGGTGAAGTCAATATCAAAGTCACCGGAGACGTTGCGGTAACCGGAACCGCTCCGGAAGCGTTTACCCAGGCCCCTCCCGGCATTCTGACCTTTAACGGGGCATTTGATGCCGTCGCACCACCGGCCAAGGTCCCCGACATCAGGATCGAGGCCGACTCGATATCGCTGTCAGGGCTTGCCAGCGTGCAGACTGACCGATATGGCCCCGGAGATGCACCCAGGGTAGACGTCAGCGCGGATACAGTGACTGTTGAGAACGGCGCAGGTATTGCCCTGTTCAACTTTTTCGAAGGATCAGGCGGCAACCTTACTGTCAGCGGGCGGCAGATCGAGTTGTCCGGTGGTGGTGTCCCCGGCGGTGCCGTAGGGGCAACCGGTCTACTAGCCCAAGGGCTGTTTCATCCCAGCTATTTCGTCAGCTCGGTTGATCCGGTCCTCAGCTTTGCGGACAGCGGTACGATCAAGGTAACCGCCACCGGGAATCTTGACGTAAGCGGGGGTGCGCAGATCACCACGGATAGCCGCACGTTCGGCCGCAGTGACGACATAAATATCGAGGCTGGCGATATCTCCCTGTCCGACAAGGGGCAAATTTCCGCGCAGAGTCTGTTCGCCGGCAACTCGGGAAATGTCACTCTCACCGCGAGCGGGAGCATGAAGATACGCGACGGTTTTGTGGTCGCCGCCAACACCTTCGGATCCGGCGATAGCGGAAATGTGGCCGTCACAGCCGGTGGATCACTCAATATTTCGGGGGTGGCCAGCGGTATCGCGACTCAAACCACCCCACCGCCTCAAGCGGAACTCGACGCATTTGCCAGCCTGATACTCGGCCCGGGCGCCACCTTCGCTGATCTGGCCGGTGAACTTGGCTTGGCTGCCGATGCGGATATGTTTGCGGTGTTTGGAGCCTTGAACGACCTGGGGTTAACGGCGATCCCCGATCTCACACCCGGAGCGGGAGGCAATATCCTTGTAAAGACCCCCACGCTGACCGCCAGCGGTCGCGATTCGGCGATCGACTCATCGACCGCCTGGGATGGCAATGCAGGCCAGGTCCAGCTCGATGTGGGCTCCATTAACATTACCGACGGCGCGCAGATTCGCAGTCGTAGCGGCCTGGTAAACCTGGACACCGGAGAGCTAACCATTGGTGCGGGCAACGCCGGAGACGTGAATGTCACTGCACGTGACATGATCTCGATTTCAGGGATGAACAGCACCCTATCCACTACCACGTTCGGCGCCGGACAGGGTGGTGGTATAACATTGATCGGGAAGCAGGTAGACATCCTCGCGGGTGGCAGCGTCACCTCCGAGACCTCAAGCACCGGTAACGCCGGCACTGTCAGTATTACCACAATGGGTCCGGGCACAATCACCATTTCCGATGCGGGCAGTCGGGTGTCGACCACGACAAGCGGTGCCGGCGCAGGTGGCAGCATCGAGTTAACCAGTGGGAACAATGTCCAGATACACAATGGCGGGAGTGTCACATCAGACAGTTTGAGCACCGGCCTTGCCGGTGACATCTCAATCGCCGCCGGCAACAAGATCGATTTGAACAACGGCACCATCTCCACGCGCGCGGTCACCGCTGACGGTGGCAACATCACGCTGACTGCGCCGGAGTGGGTTTACCTGCTGAACTCCGACATCACCACCTCGGTCGAGAGCGGCCTTGGCGGCGGCGGCAACATCACCATCGATCCGCAATTCGTGGTGCTCAACCAGAGCACCATCCTCGCCAACGCCTACGGCGGGCCCGGCGGCAATATCAATATCGTGGCGGGCAACGTCATCACTTCAACGCAAAGCCGCATCGACGCCTCCTCGGCGCTCGGCATCGATGGCACCGTCAATATCAGCTCCCCGGACCAGGATGTTGCCCAGGAACTCGCCGTCCTGCCCGAGAACTTCCTGGACGTGACCGGCCTGATCAACGACCGCTGCGGCGCGAAGACCGGTGCGAGCAGCCTGGTGCCCGTGGGCCCGGGTGGTCTGGGGATCGATCCGGACGGCTATCTGCCGAGTTTCGGAGCAATGACCAATGCGGTGTACAATGGGCAAGGGAAAAGCAGCGGGATCAGCAGCGGCAAGCCCTGGTGGGCACTGGCTGTAGACACCCCGGCGTTGCAGCTCGCCCGGGTCACCTGCACGCGCTAACAAGAATGTCATTCCAGGAACAATCAGCACGCCGGCCTGTCATGCAGCACCGGCACAGGGAGTTTTGCGCCATGCACGCCAAGACGACGGACATGTCAGCCCTTGCTCAGACTCTCGTGTTTGCGCTGGGAGTTGGTCTTTGTAACAGTGCGGCCTATGCACAAGAGCCGCTGGGGCCAGTACCACCAGGCGAGACGGCCCCCGGAGGCATTTCCCGACCGGGTCAGACTCGCCCGCCATTGCCTCAGCCGGAGGCACCGCCTCAGGCGCCGATCCAGACACCCCCGACCGCCCCGCTCCCCGAGGGGAAAAAGACGCCCTATGGCGTCCGGGTCTTCGTCAAGAAGATAGTTCTCACGGGCAACACCGTCTTCAGCACCGAAGAACTCCAGAAGATCACGGCGCCTTACGAGGATCGCGTGGTGGCCAGCAGCGAGCTCGAGGATCTGCGCGTCGCCCTGACCCGCTATTACATCGATCATGGCTATATCAATTCCGGGGCCGTGATTCCCGATCAGAAGGTCGTTGACGGCGTCATCCATATGGTGATCGTCGAGGGCCGCCTGACCGACATCGAGGTCAGCGGAAACACGCATCTGGATTCCAGCTACATCAAGGACCGCCTCAGACTCGGCGCCGGGCCCCCGCTCAACGTCAAGGATCTGCAGGACCGGATCCAGATCATGCTCGAATCGCCCGTGATCGAAACCATGAATTCGCAGTTGCGGCCGGGCGACCGGCCGGGAGAGGCAAACCTCACCACCAGGGTCAAGGAGGGTCCGCGCGTCCAGTTCATCCCGGTGATCGACAACCGGCTGTCACCGCCTCTGGGCAGCGTCCGGGTGCTGCCGCAGATCTTTGCCTACGACCTGACCGGGCACGGAGACGTGCTGAGTACGAACTTAGGCCTGGCCAAGGGCCTGACGGATGCCAATGCCAACTGGTCCGTTCCGCTGAACGCCCATGACACCACCCTCACCCTGCTAATGGAGCACACGGACTCGCAGGTCAAGAACGGGCCATTCCAGGACCTGGACATCAAGAACAAGACCCAGACGCTGGGCTTCCGGGTAACTCAGCCCTTCTACCGCACCCCGAGCCAGAACTTCAGCATGTCGCTGGGGATGGACCTGCGCAAGAGCCAGTCCGAACTGCTCGGTGAAGACTTTGCCTTTACGCCGGGCGTACCCTCGGACGGCGAGGTGAAGGCCAGCATCATCCGCTTCTCCCAGGACTGGACGAAGCGCGGGTCGAAGCAGGTGCTGGCGGCGCGGTCCCAGTTCAGCCTCGGCGTCGATGCCTTCGATGCGACGACCAATTCGGACAATCTCCCCAGCGGGAAGTTTTTCGCCTGGCTCGGCCAGTTCCAGTGGGCGCGGCGACTGGGTGATGACTGGGGAGAGCTGGTGTTTCGGACCGACGCCCAGCTGACCAACGACTCCCTGTTCACGATGGAACAGTTCTCGGTCGGCGGAGCGCTCAGTGTGCGCGGCTACCGGGAAAACCAGCTGGTACGCGACTATGGCTTCGACGCCTCACTGGAATACCGCTATCCGCTCATCAAGGACCCGAGCGGCCGCAGCATCCTGGCGCTGGCTCCCTTCATCGATTGCGGTGGCAACAAGAACAACGACCTGCCTGACGGCCCGAATCCGACCTTCCTCTACAGCGCCGGCGCGGGCCTGCGCTGGGATCCGATACCCCGGATTCATGGACAGGTCTATTGGGGCCACGGGTTCCGCAGCACGAATAATGACACCCACACCCTGCAGGACAAGGGCGTTCACTTCCTCCTGAGCGCCAACCTGTACCAGTGGCCTTAAGCGGCCTGTTCAACGCAAAGGCGCAAAGAACGCAAAGCTTGTTAATTGTTTTGTTTCGAAAGGTAGGGTGGATACGCGTTTTTTGCGTGATCCACCAAGCGTTGCGCAGCAACACGACACATCATTTTAATGTGTGCCTGACGGCACTGCCCGGTGGGTCACGGCACAAACAGCGTGCCGCACCCACCCTACATCGATGTCACAGCAGCTGAAGATGCTTTTTTCAATTTATTACTTTGCGTTCTTTGCGTCTTTGCGTTGAATATTTTTCCGTGCGTTCCGTGACCAATAGTCAGAGCCAGTTGCCGATCAGCAGGAACGGTGACCAGTAGCTGGGGTGGTCATAGCGCTTGTCCTTGAGCAGCTTGAGCTGGGCCTCCTGTAATGCCCTGGCCTTGGATATGCCGGGTGTCTTGAGATCCTCATAGAAATCGGTCACGAGGATCGACGACGACTGATCATTGATGTACCACAACGTCGCCAGTGCGCTCCTCGCGCCGGCCTTGACGGCGACGCCCCCGAGCCCCAGGGCAGCCTTGTCATCGCCCACCGCGGTCTGGCACGCGCTGAGCGTCAGCAGTTCGACCGGCTGCTCACGGTAGGTCGTGCTGGCCATATCCCCTTGCAGCGTATCCATGTTCAGTTTGCCGTCGTAGGTCAGCAGGAAGGTATTCTGCGCCTGCTTCTGAAATTTCCCGTGTGACGCCACGTGAACGATCGAATAAGGCCGCTCGGCCAGATCCTTCTGGAAATTCGACAGGGTAAAGGTACTGTTCTCCAGCACGGTCCCGCCATAAAGCTTGTGAATTCCGGCAATCTCCCCCGCCACATTGGGCAGCGGCGGGAACCCCTGCACGCTCTCCGTCAGCCCCGCCGCCAGCAACTCGATATGCCCGCGTGGCAGTGGCCGGGCGTCGGTGAGCGTCAGGCCGGGGATGGTCGCCACGGCATACCGGGAAATGAGAAAGTCCTTGCCGTCGTAGAGCGCGGCGAGCGGGATGGTCCGCAGCGATTCGTCGGGGATGATGACCAGGGTGTCGATTTTCTTCGCCTCGAGATCCTTTGCCAGCGGTTCAATCAACCAGCTGTAGAGCTTCATACCCGCCCGCCGGTACTGATTCGTCGTACGCTTCTCCAGCAGTGCACGGAACTGGTTGACCTCCTCGTTCAGCTCCTGCGCACCGACGGGAACCCGGTAGCTCTTCATGCCGCCCGGCAGGCTGACCAGAATTTCCAGGCGATCGGGAAGAATAATCGGGTAAATCGCCGCCGTGTGCTCACCCAGCGAATCGATACCCGTAGTCTTCGCCTTGAGTGCGGCAACGCAATCGTCCTGGAAGTAATCCGCCAGTTCCGCGCCCTTGAGCAGTTCGACCGTGGAGAGCACCTCGTGCAGGTCTGCCTGGGCCGCCGGGGTGCCGGCATGGGCAGCGGCCCGTTTCAACAGCAGATCGGCCAGATCCAGATACAGCTGTCCGGTTTCTTTACGGAAATCACCGCGCCGGCCCATGTAGCCTGCCACCAGTTCCGGGCGTATCGTCTGCAGGTCGTTTACGGCGCGCTGGTAGGCGTTGATCGCCTCGTCGGTTTTTCCCTGAGCCCGTAACAGGCGCGCTTCCTGCCACTCCCAGCGATAGCGGATCTCGGGCGCCTGTGTCCCCGCCAGTTTTCGCAGGGCCTTGACGGTATAGCCCATGGCATCCTCGGTGCGCCCTTCCTGTTCGTAAAGCGCCCCCAGGTAGCCATAGGCATAGGACATGGCCCGGTCATCACCAACCGATTCCGCCACGGAAGCGGCCTCGTTGAGGGACTGATTGGCAAGCGGCTGCAATTTGTCCGTCGCCGCCACGGGGCGCTCGGCCAGACGCAGATAGAGCCGGCCGATACTGATCAATACAAATGCCTTTTCATGTGAGGGCGGAAGTGTTTTCGCCAGTCCCGCCGCATGCTGCAGCGCTGCCAGGGCTTCCTTGTTGCGATCGCTCTCGACCAGTGCCCGGGCGATATTGACCGATCCCTTGACGGCCAGACCGTTATCCCCGGCCGCCTGCGCATCGGAGATGGCCTGTTGATAGACCGGGATGGCCGCCTTGTAGTCACCCGCTGACGCGAGGAGATTGCCCAGATTGTTCCCGGCAACGGCGGCCGAAGCCGGCCGGCCGGCCGCACGTTCTTCCGCCGCGGCCTTCTCAAGCAGCGTTTTCGCCTCGTCCGTGCGATTGGAGAGCAGATAGGCCGTGCCCAGGCTGCCCGCTACCCGGGTGGCAAGCTGATCATCGCCGGCGGCCTTTGCCAGTTTCAATGCGGATTGCAGACTGCTGACCGCCTGGTAGGCATGCCCCATGGACATATAGGCTTCGGCCTTGTTCTGAAGTACGCGCGCCTGGCCGGCCTTGTCATCCGTGCGCCGGTATTCGTCAAGTGCGACGTCCCAGGCCGACAGGGCTTGCTCGAACTGTCCGTCGTTAAAATACTTCTTTCCGGTCGCAACCTGTTCGGCGGCCGGGCCGTTGCTCGAGGGATCGGTGGCCGCCCATAGCGAAGCGGTAAAGAGGAAACAGGCGGTAATACACAGGACTTTCGACAGGAAGCTCCGTTCCATTTTCTAATCCCCCAGTAGCAGTACGGTACGGAATACTGGAAGTATTACATATTCTGGCAAGACTACCTATGCCCCGATGGCTTTTTGAACGCTTGCCCCTAGGGCAATTACTTAGTGTCCGTTTAGAAACGCCATATTCACCGCAGAGACGCACGAGTGCAGGGATGCAGGAGGTAGAGCAATGCAGGGAGCAATTGCCGGAAGGACGCAGAGAAATGCTTAAACCCGAAAACGAATAAACGCCATGTGTTTCTTGCGCTGAGATTTTTACTTTACGAACAGGAACTACTTAAGTTGCAAGCCTGGAAAATAGCCAGGAAACACACGGAATCATACCGGCATTTCCGAGTATTCCGTGTGTCTCCGTGGCCAATCATTCGCCGGGAACGGTGTCCGCTTCAAAAAAATGATGCCGGGTTTTCGGCGATTTCACCCGCGCGGGAAAACCGCGGCGCCGCGCGATCTGGTATGTTTACGACATGGCCGGAAAACTCAAGGAACCCATGGTGATCACCGACTACCGGCGCGAACCGGTGTGCATACTGCCGGTCGGGTTCCATTTCGACGATGAGCGCTGGGAAAAGATCTGGCAGCGATTCGATGAAAAGGGAGCACCACTCACGCGGGAGGACCTGATCGATCTGTTTCCGGAGGAACCGGTATTGAAACAGAACCGGGTTAAACCCGATCGAATGAAGTGAGAAGTAAGGGGTGAGAGGTGAGAGGTTATGTGTCTTTCCGTGGCCATCTGATTAAAGTCGCGTGATGTCAGGAAAAACCAGATGGCCACGGAATCCACTGAATCCACTGAATCCACGGAAAAACTTATGAAGTGAAAACCAGATACGCTTCAGATCAGGGAATAATGGTTCTTACTCAAGAGGTAGCCACGATATAAGACATAATTGGCCACGGAAGCACACGGAAAAACACGGAATCACAGCTAACAACGCTGGCCTTCTGTGTGATTCCGTGTGATTCCGTGGCTATTTAATGGATAGTGAAATATCGGTAGACAGGCCGGAAGATTTTACGGTTCTGTCCGACAACCTAATATGAAAGACGTTGAAAATCTTTCCGTGGATTCAGTGGATTCCGTGGCCATTCGCTTTTCAATATGATTCCATCACCGCCCCGCCTGCAGGGCGGCGATGCGTTCCTCCAGCGGCGGGTGACTCAGGAACAGTTTCTTCAGTCCGGTCGCGAAGCCGCCGGAGATGCCGAAGGCGGCAAACTCGCCCGGGAGATCCTGGGGCTCATGCGCCCGCTGCAACGCCTGCAGGGCGCCGATCATCTTGCCGCGTCCGGCGAGTGAAGCGCCGCCGGCATCGGCACGGAATTCGCGACGGCGTGAAAACCACATCACAATCATCGAGGCCAGAATGGAAAGAAATATCTGGGACACGATGGAGATGATGAAATAGGCCGGACCGTAGCCGCGTTCGGTCTTGAACACCACCCGGTCGACCACGTGGCCGATCACACGCGACAGGAAGATGACAAAGGTATTCACCACGCCCTGCAGCAGTCCCATGGTGACCATGTCGCCGTTGCTGACGTGGGTGATCTCATGTCCCAGCACCGCCTCGACCTCGTCGCTGTTCATGTTCTGCAGCAGCCCGGTGCTGACCGCCACGAGCGAATTGTTCCGGCTCATGCCGGTGGCGAAGGCGTTGGGTTCCGGAGCGTTGAAAACGCCGACCTCCGGCATACCGATGCCGGCCTGACTGGACAGGCGCCTCACGGTCTCGACCAGCCACTGCTCCGTTTGACTGCGCGGTTGCTCGATGACCTGCACCCCCATGGAATGCTTCGCCATGAACTTGGACAGGGCCAGCGAGATAAAGGAACCACCGAAACCGATCACGGCCGACATCACCAGCAGAGCCTGCAGGTTCAGGTCGACCCGGTTGGCCTGCAGGATGCCCTCGAACCCGAACACCTGGAAAACGACACTGATCAGCACCAGCACCGCGGCATTGGTGGCCAGAAACAGCAGGATTCGCATCATGGGGTTAATCTCCTTGTTGTCACCATTGTCAATCCATAACGACCATATTTACCGCAGAGACGCCAAGAACGCAGAGAGATTCTTTAACTGAAACAAGCAAATACTTTGCACTCTCAGTAGCATTACGGTGAGTTTGGTTCTTTATGGACGGACACTTACCAGAATCAGCATACCCATTAGATGGTGGCGAAGCTGAAAAATTCAATCACACCTGTGCAGCCTGACCAGACTCCCCCAGAATTCTCAAACCCGGGATCCCCCGCCTCGTGTTGGTCCGTAAATACGCCTATTCAACGCAAAGACGCAAAGAACGCAAAGTCCTTTATTTTGTTTTCTTCTAGATTTTCTCTGCGTCCTTTGCGTCTTTGCGTTGAATAAATTTTCTCTCCAGATGGATACTAACCCGCCTTGTGAAAAACCACCGCCTCGACCTCGGGGAAACTCGCCACGAAGTGCACCGTCATGCCTTCCCGGATGTGCTCCTGCAACTCCTCGAAATCCCCGCGGTTGGCCTCCGGCAGGATCAGTTCACGAATACCGGTACGTTTCGCCGCGATCACCTTTTCCTGGATGCCGCCGACCGGCAGCACGTCGCCGGTCAGGGTCAGCTCCCCGGTCATCGCCAGCGGGCGCACCGGACGACGCCCCCGGGCAAGTGACAGAATGGCGGTAGCCATGGTAATGCCTGCGCTGGGGCCGTCCTTGGGCGTCGCCCCGGCGGGCACATGCAGGTGGATGAAGGCATTTTCGAAATACGCCGGCTTTACGCCGAAGTGCTGCGCGTTCGACATAACATAGCTGTAGGCGATCTCGGCCGACTCGCGCATCACCTCGCCCAGCTGCCCGGTCAGTTTCAGGCCGCGGCTGTAGCTGTGGATGCGGGTCGCCTCGATCGTGAGCGTGGCCCCGCCCATGGCGGTCCATGCCAGCCCGGTGAGCTTGCCCACCCCGCTGCTGCGCTTCTCCTTGCCGAAGACCGCCTTGCCGAGGTAACCCTCGACATCCGCGGCCTTGACCACGATCGGGGCGCGCTCCCCTTTCAGCAGCTTCACCACCGCCTTGCGAACAATAGCGCCCAGGTACTTCTCCAGCCTTCGCACCCCGGCCTCGCGCGCGTAGTCGTCGATGATCCGGCGCAGGGCGCCCGGCTCGATGCGCAGCTGACCGCGCTTCTTCAGGCCGGCCTTCGAGATAAGTCGCGGCAGCAGGTGCTTCTGCGCGATCGCCAGTTTTTCCCTCGCCAGATAGCCGGAGAGCCGGATGACCTCGGTGCGGTCCAGCAGCGGCGCCGGGATGGTGTCGAGCTGGTTGGCGGTGCAGATGAACAGCACCTTGGACAGATCGAACGGCACGTCGAGATAATGGTCGAGGAATTCCACGTTCTGCTCCGGGTCCAGCACCTCCAGCAGCGCCGAGGCGGGATCGCCCTGGAAGGAGGCGCCGATCTTGTCGAGCTCATCCAGCATGATCACCGGGTTGGCCGAACCGGTGCTCTTGATGGCCTGGATGAACTTGCCGGGCATGGCGCCGATGTAGGTGCGGCGGTGACCCTTGATCTCCGCCTCGTCGCGCATGCCGCCGAGCGAGAAGCGGAAGAACTTGCGCCCCAGCGCATGCGCGATGGAGTGGCCGAGCGAGGTCTTGCCGACACCCGGCGGGCCGACGAACAGCAGGATGGAGCCGGACACCTCGCCTTTCATCATACCGACGGCGAGAAATTCCAGGATGCGTTCCTTGACGTCTTCCAGGCCCTCGTGGTCCTGGTCGAGTATCCGCCGGGCCTGTTCCAGATCGAGCGCGTCCGGGGTGTGCTTCCCCCAGGGCAGCTGGGTCAACCAGTCCAGGTAGTTGCGGGTGACGGCATACTCGGGTGAACCCGTCTCCAGCAGGCCAAGCTTCTCCAGTTCCTCGTCGAGCCGCTTCTGCGCGGCCTCCGGGATGGTGAGCGAGGCAATGCGCTCGCGGAACTTGTCGACCTCGGCGGTCTTGTCGTCCTTCGAAAGCCCCAGCTCCTTCTGGATCGCCTTCAGCTGCTCGCGCAGGAAGAACTCCTTCTGGTGCGACTGGATCTCCGCCTCGACATGCTTGCGGATCTTCTGCTGCGCCCGGGCGACCTCGAGCTCCTTGTTGATCAGCCGCAGCACCTTTCCCAGGCGCGAGAGAATAGGCGTGGTCTCCAGCACTTCCTGCAATTCCTCCTTGCCGGCGGTCGTCAGGCTGGCGGCGAAATCCGCAAGCTGGGAGGGATCATTGGGGCTGAAGTGATCGAGGAAGACCTTGAGTTCCTCGCCGTACAGGGGGTTGAGCGGCACCAGTTCCTTGATGGTATTGATGATGGCCACCGCATAGGCCTTGACCTCCTGGACCTGCTCGTACGGGGTTTCCGGGTAATAACTGACCCGGGCGCTGAACGGCGGGTGCTTCGAGGTCCACTGCTCGACCCGGAAGCGCTGCAGACCCTCCACCAGCACCTGCAGTTTGCCCTCGTCCTTCGTGACCCGGTGGATGCGGCAGGCCGTGCCCATGGTGTAGAAATCCTTGACCGTGGCCTCGGCCACGCGGTCCGGTTTGACCAGCAGCAGGCCGATGATGTCGTGCGGCGAATCATGCACCGCCTTGATGGTTGAATCCCAGGGATCGCTGTCCACCAGCAGCGGGGTTACCTGGCCGGGGAAGATGGGACGGCTGCTCTGGGGCAGGATGTGGATAACACCGGGCAGTACGTCCCTGGCACGGACGATTTCACCGGCCGATGTTTCCTGTCCCGTGTCATTGGTGGTGTTGCTCTCGTCTGCGTTTTCCATCGTTGGATCTGTCTTGTGCCCTCGAAAGTCCACGCCCATGGTTCTATCCATTGGGGTGAAGCGATAAAATTCAATAGCTGCCGGGAAACTTGCGACAGCATCCAGGCAACCGCCGTTTCAGGATTAAGCCGAGGTCATGGCCTGGGCCCGGCGGGCAATGGTTCGCGTGAGGCCCTTGAAAATCAGCAGGTGAAACGGGATCAGGGAATACCAGTAGAGCAGCCCCCAAATGCCGCTGGGGTGAAAAGAGGCGGTCGCAGTGACCCGGTTTAATTCACCCTCCGGTTGTATCCTGAACTCCAGGACCCCGGAGCCCGGCGCCTTCATTTCCAGGAACAGGGTCAATTTACTCCCCGGAGTAACTCCGATGACTCGCCAGGCGTCGAAGGCGTCGCCGACCCGCAGGTGGGCGGGATCGCGGCGGCGGCGGCGAAAACTCGGGCCGCCGACAAGCCAGTCGAGCATGCCACGCAGGGTCCACAGGAAGTTAAGAAAAAAATAGCCATTCCGGCCGCCGATTGAGGTTATTACCCGCCACAGTTCCCCGCTGGAAGCCGTAGAAAGTGCGCTGCCGGTAGCGTGTTTTGCATAGTAACTGTACTCGGGGGAATAGCTGCGGCTCGGCAGTGAGCCTTCCACCCAACGGGCGACCACCTGCTCGGTTTGCAGGGCGGTGCGCACCGCCGTCTTGAAGTCATCCAGTGGCAGCCGGATGAGTTTGCGGATTTCCGTATCGTCCGCGATGACATCCTGGCTCAGGCCGTCTATCAGCGCGCGTGCGATGTTGACCGGAACGGAGGTGACCAGCATCAGCCAGTAGGAGGAAAGCCGGGGCGTAAGCAACGGCACCCGTATAATGAGCGGGTGTCGGCCCACGATTTCGCCATACTGGTACATGATTTCTTCATAGCTCAGTACGCCCGCTCCGCCGACATCGTAGATTTTCCCGGCGGTTTCTTCAATAAAACCGATGCGGACCAGATACGCCAGCAGATTGCCCAGCGCGATGGGTGAGGAACGGCTTTGCACCCAGCGGGGTGTCAGCATCACTGGCAGGTAATTGACGAGGTCGCGGATGACCTCGAAGGCGGCGGACCCCGGTCCGACGATCATGCCGGCGCGGATCTCGGTGACCGGGACCTGGCCGGCCCGCAGTCGGTCTCCGGTTTCCTTACGCGAGCGCAGATGTTGCGATTTCGGATGCGGCGGGATGATGCCGCCCAGATAGACGATCCGTCGCACCCTGCAGCGTGTGGCGGCCTGGCTGAAGTTGGTGGCCGCCTGCAGATCGAGGTCGGCAAAATGCGGACCCGCTGCCATCGAGTGAACCAGGTAAAAGGCGATGTCCACACCGGACAGGGCGTAGTCCAGGGTCCCGGGTTGGAAGGCATCGGCCTGCACGAGTTCCGCACCTTCCCAGTTGCGTCCCTCCAACACCTCCCGGTTACGCGCACAGGCACGCACCGGAATCCCCTGTTCCAGGAGTTTGTGCACCAGGTTCGAGCCGATGTAGCCACTGGCGCCAAAGACCAGAGCCAGCCCCGGTGTCGGATCCGTTGCCGTCAAACCACGTTCCTGCGGGGGACTGTGCCCGGTTTCCGGACTCTCTATACCATGTGTCATTGCTGTGACCGTCGCGATTAAAAAAGTCATCTCCCGTGCTATGTCCCGGCGCTGACTGCCCGGCCTTTGCCGCCCGCTAACGTTCCTGACAATGGATGCTGATAACCGTTCCGGTATGCGTTTCAGCCGACCGGGTTGCGGGTCGTGTATTTGGAAGAATGAGTATAGCGGACAAGGCAACTGTCCAGCATGCTGCCGCGCGGGCGCGTAGCGCAGATACCCGCAGCGACCTTGCCCGGCCATCTGCGGGATGGCACGTCGACAGAGGGTAGCGCGAGCGGTGATCCTCGAATTTCCCGCTATCGGTCGGGTGAATACGTTACCATGTTATTTCTGCAGGGGAAGTTCATTGCAGGGGAGGCCGCCATGGCACCGGATACTCTGGGCAAGACATATACAGACGGACAGATCATCGTCGAGCAGGGGTCGGTGGGGGATTGCATGTACGTGATCCAGGAGGGTGAAGTTGAGGTTCTCGTGGAAAAGCAGGGCAGACAGATCACTCTCGCCACCCTGGGAGAAAAGGACTTTTTCGGTGAAATGGCCATTTTTGAACAGGAAGTCCGTTCCGCCACCGTGCGCGCCATGGGGGATGTCCGGGTAATTACCGTTGATAAAAAAAGCTTCCTGCGCAGAATTCACGAAGACCCTTCCCTGGCGCTGCGGATTGTCGAGACCATGTCCCGGCGAATCAGGGAGCTGGATGGTGAGTTGGCGTTGGCGCAGACGGAAGGCCGGCGTGTGCACCATCGCGTTCAGGTTTCCACCACGGTGATCCTGCAAAACCAGGGCATGGCGCTCGAGGCCAGTCTGTGCGACGTCAGTCCTTCAGGAGCGCAGGTGGAACTGACGGACAACCTGCAGGTGGGGCAAAAAGTAGTGTTACGGATTTCCAATATGAAAGCGGATATCGCTGCAGCCGTGATCAGAAAAGACCCCGCAAACCGGTACGGTCTGCAGTTCGTTATGCCATTGAAAGAACATATTGACCTGGCGAAGCTTGGCGGCAGCTAGAGAGCCTCTGCGCTGCGACCGGAGGGGTTATTCAGATGGTGGATGCCTGCACAGTCTCGCGGAGACCCAGAAAGCCGCAGGGGCAAACTTCAATGCACTTGCCGCAACCTTCACAGCTGTCCAGATCCAGGGAAAAGTACGCGCCCGGGCCGGGTTCCCGCAGAGGGGTGTAGCTGGACGGGTTGCAGTACATCCAGCAGCGCTGGCAGCCGAAACACAGGCCGCAGGAAAAACAGCGGCTGATCTCCTGCCGAAACTGGTCGTCCGCGATAGTCTGGCAGATTTCCCGCTCCGGATCGTTCAGCCATTCTTCGGGTGGTCTGGAAGGCGGCTTTACGGGCGATTGTTCCGCATAGTAATCCAGCATGATTTGATCCCGAGGTATCGCAAGTTCCCGGGGTTGTTCGGTGGCGGCCAGACCGCGTAAATGTACATGCATGGCTTCGGCCGCCTGCCGCCCCTGGCCAATGGCCCGGCTGGCGATTCCCAGGCCGAGCACATCCCCGCCGGCCCACAGCCGTTCGCCGACCCGGCCGGTCGCATCGCATTCCATCCAGATGCCGTGCGGATTCAGGTCATCGAGATAGTCCCATTCGGGTTCCTGGGAGATGGCCGCAATCACCGAATCGACCGGTAATTCATAGTCCGCTCCCGGTGCCGGTACCGGCCGTCGACGCCCTGACTTGTCGGGTTCGGCCAGCCGCATTTTCTGTACGATCAATGCCCGGATGCGGCTCCCTTCCCTGAGGATTTCCCGAGGCGCCGCCAGGTATTCAATGTTCACATCTTCCTGCAGGGCATCCTCGATTTCACTTTCGATGGCGGGCATTTCCTCGCGGGTTCTGCGATACAACAGGAAGACGGCAGCGCCGCTACGCCGGGCAGTCCGGGCGGCATTAATCGCGCTGTTGCCACCGCCGACAACCACCGTCCGCTCTCCTACGTCGACTTTTTGCCCGTTGTTCACCATATTCAGGTAGTCGACGCCGGTCCAGACACCGGGGCCTTCCTCGCCCGATATCCGCAGGCTGCGTCCCTGCTGCGCACCAATGCCCAGAAACAGTCCGCTGTGCCGGTTGTATAGCCCTGCCAGCGTTACCTCCCGGCCGATCCGGGTATTGAGCCTGAGATCCACGCCCAGGTCGAGAATGCGCTGAATCTCCCCGTCGCAGACGTTTTTTGGCAGCCGGTACGCCGGGATGCCGTAGCGGAGCATACCCCCGGGTTCGGGGGCGGCTTCATAGACGGTTACCGGATAGCCGCGGCGTGCCATCTGCCAGGCAAAGGACAGCCCTGCGGGGCCGGCGCCAATTACGCCGATTGATTCGTGCTGCGGCACTTGTCTCGAGTCGGGGCAGTGCCAGGCCGATCCGCAGGGCCCAGTCGCCGATGTACCGTTCCAGCGCATGAATGGCAACCGACCCGTCCTTGTGGGTTCGATTGCAGCGGGTTTCGCAAGGAGAAGGGCAGACCCGTCCCATCGTTGCGGGAAAGGGATTCGAGGATACCAGCCGGTTCCATGCCAGGGTGCAGGCATCGTCATGGCCCAGCCCTTGCGCGCCCGACTGGGTGATGGTGGCGATCCACCCCCGAATGTCATTGCCGCTGGGACAGGCGGCCTGGCAGGGCGGAAGTTTTTCACGCTGCTCAGGCCAGCGGAGGTTGGCTTGAAATTCGTTACTTCCATGGGGCTTCCTGGCGGTACGAGCGTTTTTCCCGATTAGCCAGTTCCCGGCGATCAGGTTCCAGCATAGCCCCGCAATGAATGCCGGGTGCAGACTGCGCAAAACCACCTCCCGGTAGGGTGCGCTACCGGTGAATATGTCCCAGAGAATAGCGCTCATACGACGTATTCCCGCAGATCCTTCCTGTTCCCTGAGGGTCATGCGCAGGATGCCGCGCCGGTAGATGCGGCTCTTCTGTATCAGGCGGCTTATGGCGAACACGAATTTTCCGATCTGGTTGTCGATATCGATGCTCCGGCATGCCGGCCAGTAGTCCCTGCGAAAATCCTCGGCGGCGATGCCTTCGAAAACCGCCGTGTTGGCCGCCGCCTTGGCGGTGCGATAGGCGGAACCGATCCCGTCCTTGTAGAGCCGGCTTACACCGCAATCACCGACCATGACGAACCGGTCGGCAAATGGCTGTACGGCGGCCCGAACGTTGATCCGGGGGAAGCAGTGGCAGACCGTCTTCGGTAACGAACCTTCTGGAAAGCAGTCGGTTACCTGCGGCGCACTGAGGAAGGACTGGACGAGATCTACGTCGATCTGCTCTCCGAGCATGCACAGGGTGATGAAATCGCCTTTGGGTATGAGAGCGGCAAATTTCAACTTCGGAAGATCCAGTAAAAAGACATGCATCGAGCTACCCAGGTATTGCTCGATGAGGTCTGCACCCAGATAGAACTCACAGATGAACGTCTTGGCGGCTGCCGGGGAACGAAATCCGCCCGGAAGGCCCTCGATGCTGTGTCCGAGATTGCTGTTGATTCCCGCCGCGAGCACAACCAGTTCATAGTTTTCCGCGTGGCCATCCGCACACACCACGCGCGGGAGTTTGGTATTCACCTCGACCCCGATGACCATTTTTCTGATAACGTCGGCCCCCTGGTTGACTGCCAGGTCCTGCAGATAGCGGTCGAAGCCGAAAAATTCGATTGCTGCCGAATCACGTGGTCCATTGCCGCGATACACCGCGGCAATGCGTTTCTCATGCGAGGGGGCGGTGATCTCTACGCTTCCGACATCCATGTGTACGGTGTAGGAATCGATCCCCTTCTGAACAACCGCAGGGGGCAGGTTGATGCCTTCCGCGGCCAGGAGCTGGACGAGGGATTCGGATACGATGCCGCCGCAATGGTTACATCCCCCCGGACCCTTGTGAGTGAAATAGCGGGGCTCGAAGATATCCACGTGGACGTCCATGCCCATATTCCTGGTTAACCTTAGCAGGAAATAACTGAAAAAAGACCCGGCGGGACCTCCGCCTACCACGGCGACCCGGGAGCCGTCTTCGAGTGACAGCTTGCCCGCTGCACCCCCGGCATGCCGCGTCAATTTGCGTGTGAATGAATGTTGTAAACCAAAGGGCTTCACGCTGAAATATCCCCTTTGCATGGAAAGGTCAGTTATCCCGCGCGCCCGGGTCGACCCATAGTCGCAGAATCTCGACCTCCTCGGCGGTGAGGGGTTCATCCCGCTGGTGCGGCATACGCAGGGAAGCATCCGCGCATCCTTCTACCAGCATGCTAAAGATGCTCTTTCTGCTGTCGCCGGGTTGGAGTATAGGCCGAATAAGCACCCATTTCAGCGCCCGTGAACGGATCATTCCCGTGTAACGCCGCCCTCACCCGCCACCACCTGGAAATCTCACCCGGTTCAGCACGCGCCCGCTCACTCGATCACCCTCTCCCGCCCCAGATTGGTAACGATCCCGGGTCGCTTGCCAGCCACCCGCCGGCACATGAAATCGGGCGAAATATCGTTATGATCATGGAAGAATGTAAGCCATCTTCCGTAAAGTCCCTGTTGTTGAAACAACCGTCGGAAAGCGATTCAAACCCGGTGCATTACTGCGTATTCTAGAGTAATAACCCCGCTTCCCCCGGACGGGCAAACGGCAGAGAGAATCACTGACAGGAGAGGACAATGGCCGAGAGCAAGGCCTGGATTGAAGAACAAAGTGCGATTGCCATGAGGCGGCTGTTTCCTCGTATAGAGAGCCGGTTCAGGGAGCGTACGGAGGCGGTGGAATGGGAAGCCTATACCGATCGGCTCAGGCGCCATTTCCCGCGCCTGTTCGAACGCCTGCACGGGCTCTATGGCGACGACCACGATTTCTACTATCACCTCGAGAGCATCCTGGCCTCGGCCACGGAGATGTGGCTCGACCGGCCGGCGGAACTGAAGGCGCTGGACGCCATGCGCGAGGCCGATCCGCACTGGTACCAGTCCAACCGCATGGTGGGCGCCATGTGCTACGTGGACCTGTTCGGGGAAGATCTGCAGGGCCTGCGCCAGCGTATCCCCTATCTGAGCGAGCTGGGCATTACCTATCTGCACCTGATGCCGGTGTTCGAGGTGCCGGACGGCGACAACGACGGAGGCTATGCCGTGAACAGCTACCGGAAGGTGGAGCCGCGGCTGGGCACCATGGAGGATCTGGCGGAACTGGCCACCGAGCTTCGCCACCACGGCATCTCGCTCACCCTGGACTTCGTGTTCA
>CAVQCA010000058.1:0-70191 GCA_963710815.1 uncultured Gammaproteobacteria bacterium
CTGCTCAGAAAGCATAACCGATTGATTATGTAACTATAAAAGGCTCATTTTGGGTATAATGATGCACGGAAAACAAGCCAAGCCCACCAAAAACCGTGCACCTATGATACGAACTCACAGCCACAGACAACTCTCCCTCGCTGAATTTGACTGGCCCTTCCAGACCGCGCTGGATGAAAACAACCGCTGGGTGAAGATGAGTCAATGCATCCCTTGGGATGTACTGGCAGAGGGTTATTATCAAGGCCTCTCCACGACGCAGGGTCGCCCGTCCAAAGATGCACGATTGGTCATTGGCGCGGTGATCATCAAACACAAACTCTGCCTGTCCGATGAAGAGACCGTCGAACAGATCCAGGAGAACCCCTACCTGCAGTACTTCGTGGGCCTGACGGGTTATCAAATGCAGGCGCCGTTTGCTCCCTCGCTGTTTGTCGAGATCCGCAAGCGGATGGGGCAAGGTGTGTTTGAAATCTTTCAAGGCGCCATTATTGATGCCCTGGAAGAGGCAAAGGCAAAGGTGAAGAAGAAAAAGTCACAGAGTCAAAGCAAACAAAGTAAATCTGAGCAACCGCCAGAAGACAGTGATGATGATCCACCGAGCGCTTCAGGCGGCACGCCTCAGGAAGAGGAACCGGAACATCGAGGCAAACTGATTCTGGATGCAACCGTGGCCCCGCAGGCGATTCGCTATCCCACCGACCTGAGCCTGCTGAATGAAGCCCGGGAGTTCAGTGAAAAGATCATAGACGAGCTCCACCCAAAGACAGAGGGGAAGAAGAAGCCGAGAACCTATCGTGAGAAGGCCCGCAAGGCGTATCTGGCGATCGTGAAACAGAGACGTCCGTCTGGCAAAGTACGTCGTCGTGGGATCAAGCAGCAGTTGCAGTACCTGCGCCGCAACCTGGGTCATATCGAGCGTTTACTGGAACACTGGCCGGAGGGTTCCCCCGTGCCCTTGCCTCGGTGGCTGTTATACCGCTACTGGGTAATCCAGCATGTCTATGCTCAGCAGCATGAGATGTACCGGAACAAAAGCCGTCGCTGTGATGATCGCATTGTGAGCATCAGTCAGCCGTATGTGCGACCGATCATCCGCGGCAAACTGGACAAGCCGGTGGAATTTGGCGCGAAGCTGAGTGTGAGTTTGAACGGTGATGGTGTGGCATGCGTCGATCATCTTCGTTGGGATGCCTTTCATGAAGGTGGCGACCTGAAAAACCAGGTAGAGGCATACCGCGCACGCCATGGTTATTATCCGGAGGCTGTATTGGGCGATCCGGTGTACGGTACGCAGGCAAACCGGCGTTATCTCAAAGGCCACGGCATCCGATTTGCCGGCAAGCCACTGGGTCGTCCGAAGAAAGTGACAGAAGCGAACCGCGAAGAGCTGAAACAACTGAAGGCACAGCGGCGTGAGGAATACCTGCAGCGCATTCCGATTGAGGGCAAGTTCGGTCAAGGCAAGAACGGTTACCGGCTCAACTACATTCGGGCGAAGCGGGCCGATACCTCCTTTGCCTGGATCAACAGCATCTTCCTGGTAATGAACCTGCTGATCCTGTTAAGGATCTTTTTTGCCCTTTGCAAAAGAGGGGGTGCCGTGGTCCGGATGTCACCCGTGCAGGTGTTGGAGAGACTGGTCCGTTATCAGTTGGCACACAATACCCCGCGACGGGTCTGTCTGTATCAGATGGCAATGTACTGACTTTCTGAGCAGACTCTACTTAGCGGTGACTCTCGCCGGGGTTTCAGGGTGGGAACTTCCAGAAGAACCTGGACCTGGTGCGCCCGGTCGAGGAGACCGCGAAAGATAAGAGGCGCAAGCTCCCACAACTGGTGCTGGTCTGTATTCTGGCACAACGGGAAGATATCATGCCCATCCCGGGAACCAAACGGCGCGAGTATCTCGAGGAAAATGCCGTCGCACCGGATGTGGTTCTGACAGCCGACGACCTGCGACGGATAGATGAGGTCATTCCTTCTATGCCGGCGGCAAGACTCATCAGTATTCCTCGGCGTATCCGGAAACGCTTGTTAGAGTGTGGTAACTCCATAGATCCCGAGTTCCCACAGCGAATAGCCCCATTTGGTGCCGCGCTGTGTGCCGTACATCCTCACATAACGCGCATTGACAACCTGGGTAAAGGTAATGTCGTCGACACCCCCGTTGCCGCTGGCCTCGCTGAATACCGTGGTCCAGTTGCTCGCGTCCGTCGACACCTGTATCTGGTAGGCCTTGCCATAGGCGGTCTCCCAATTCAGCACCACGTGGTTGATCGGGTACACCCCACCCAGGTCCACGTATATCCACTGCGGATCAACACCCGCCGCACTCGCCCAGCGCGTCGAACTGTTGCCATCCACCGCATTGGCCGCACCCAGCTGGGAGGTCTCCTGCGAAGACGCCTTCGCGGTATGACCCTGAGCCAGATTGCCGGGCGGCGCCGTCGACCCGTCCGTCACGCTCACCGAGGCGTTCCCGCTAATGGATGAATTCGAGGTCGCCGTCGCCTTCACCGTGAACGGACCGCCAACCGCCGATGCCGTAAACAGCCCGCTGCCGTCGATGGCGCCCCCACTGTCCACCGTCCAGCCCACCGTCGTCGCGATCACCGCACCGTACTGGTCACGCCCGGTGGCGCTGAACTGCTGCGTGCCCCCGTTCACCACCGACGCCGTCGCCGGCGAGACATCGATCGTCGTCAGCACCGGCGGCGAGGTAACACCGTAGACCTCGAATTCATACAGCGAATACCCCCACTGGGTGCCGCGCTGCGTCCCGTACATCCTCACATAACGCGCATCGGCCTGGGTAAAGGTGATGTCGTCAACACCCCCGTTGCCGCTGGCCTCGCTGAACACCGGCGTCCAATTGCTCGCGTCCGTCGACACCTGTATCTGGTAGGCCTTGCCGTAGGCGGTCTCCCAATTCAGCACCACATGGTTGATCGGGTACACCCCACCCAGGTCCACGTATATCCACTGCGGATCAACACCCGCCGCACTCGCCCAGCGCGTCGAACTGTTGCCATCCACCGCATTGGCCGCACCCAGCTGGGAGGTCTCCTGCGAAGACGCCTTCGCGGTATGACCCTGAGCCAGATTGCCGGGCGGCGCCGTCGACCCGTCCGTCACGCTCACCGAGGCGTTCCCGCTAATGGATGAATTCGAGGTCGCCGTCGCCTTCACCGTGAACGGACCGCCAACCGCCGATGCCGTAAACAGCCCGCTGCCGTCGATGGCGCCCCCACTGTCCACCGTCCAGCCCACCGTCGTCGCGATCACCGCACCGTACTGGTCACGCCCGGTGGCGCTGAACTGCTGCGTGCCCCCGTTCACCACCGACGCCGTCGCCGGCGAGACATCGATCGTCGTCAGCACCGGCGGCGAGGTAACACCGTAGACCTCGAATTCATACAGCGAATACCCCCACTGGGTGCCGCGCTGCGTCCCGTACATCCTCACATAACGCGCATCGGCCTGGGTAAAGGTGATGTCGTCAACACCCCCGTTGCCGCTGGCCTCGCTGAACACCGGCGTCCAATTGCTCGCGTCCGTCGACACCTGTATCTGGTAGGCCTTGCCGTAGGCGGTCTCCCAATTCAGCACCACGTGGTTGATCGGGTACACCCCACCCAGGTCCACGTATATCCACTGCGGATCAACACCCGCCGCACTCGCCCAGCGCGTCGAACTGTTGCCATCCACCGCATTGGCCGCACCCAGCTGGGAGGTCTCCTGCGAAGACGCCTTCGCGGTATGACCCTGAGCCAGATTGCCGGGCGGCGCCGTCGACCCGTCCGTCACGCTCACCGAGGCGTTCCCGCTAATGGATGAATTCGAGGTCGCCGTCGCCTTCACCGTGAACGGACCGCCAACCGCCGATGCCGTAAACAGCCCGCTGCCGTCGATGGCGCCCCCACCGTCCACCGTCCAGCCCACCGTCGTCGCGATCACCGCACCGTACTGGTCACGCCCGGTGGCGCTGAACTGCTGGGTGGCTCCGGGTGACAATGTGGCCAAGGCGGGTGAAACGCTCAGTGAAGTCAGCACAGGTGGCTCGCTGGAAGTTGCGCCATAGACTTCGAATTCCCACAGTGAATAACCCCATTGGGTGCCGCGCTGTGTGCCGTACATGCGGACATAGCGCGCGTTCGCCGGCGCGAAAGTGACATCATCGATGCCGCCGTTGCCGCTGGTCTCGGTAAACACCGTGGTCCAGTTGAGCGCGTCCGTGGAGACCTGGATCTGGTAGCCCTTGCCGTAGGCGGTCTCCCAGTTGAGCACCACGTGGCCGATCGAGAGGATCGATCCCAGATCCACATAAATCCACTGCGGGTCACTACCGCCTGCGCTGGCCCAGCGCGTTCCGGTGTTAGCGTCGACGGCAAATTGCGGACCTAACGAAGACTTTTCCTGCGAGGAAGCCACCGTGAGTCTGCCCACGGCGTGATTGACCGTTAGATTAGGGTCGACACCCTGAATCCATTCCGCCAGCAGGGCCACGCCAGCGGTATCCACCAGCACCTTGGCGAGCGGCGGCATAGCAGTGGGGGAGGGACTTGCGGTATTCGCCCGATGAAAGACAATCGACGTGGAGATGTCGCCCGGCGTGATGAGATAGGCGCCGGGAATTCCCAGATTATCGATCACAGCGCCGTAGACCAGTCCCTGGTTCGCCAGCGGAGTGGTAAAACGCATGTCGAAAAAGGCGCGGTTGCCGGTGCCAGGGCGATGGCAGTAAGAGCAGTTAACATCGAGATAGGAGCGGGCACGTCGTTCCAGAGAGGCGGTGGAATCGTCTTTGGCTGCGGATTTCAGGTAACCAGGGATGGCCGCCTCATCGAGCGCGGGTGCGAACATGCCGAGGTGGTTCCAAGTCCTTAGCTGGTTGTCGGTAATCCCCGTCGAGGGATAGGTAAAGTCGCCATTGAGCTGGTGAGTGCGGGGCCCGGCAGGACCACCCGCCCCCGGACTGTGACAGCTCAGGCATTGATCCCGCCCCGGGAACAGCCAGGTCTGGGTCCGGGAGCCGCCACCGGCGGTGGCGACCTGGTAGTCCTGGGTCTGCGCCGTGGTCAGCAGGTCGGCATCGCTCTGATCGGGCCGCCAGCGATACGTTACGCCATACCAGCGACCGTCATTGCCGAGGACCAGAAAACGGGTTTCCAGCCGCGTCGTGTTGGTCGGATCCGCGTCATCGAGCGCCAGCTCGAAATGCTTCATGAGCACCGTCCCGGCGGGGTAGACCCAGTCGAAGGTCGGGGAAAAGGCGATCTGCTCCGCCGGCGTGTCGCGCGTACCGTCGTTGGGCAGCGCAATCCAGCGCTTCTTGAGAGCGCCATCGGACCAAAACGGTTCATTGAGCGTGTAGGGGACGAAGAAGTCCGCGGCCTGCAAGTTGCCTAGATCGGTAAATGCGAAGGTTTGCGACAGCAGGGCTGGCGGATCGGGAATCGGGTTGTTCACCCGCTGCAATTGGTAGAGCGTGTCGTTCTGGGCGGCCACGTTGCCCAGGTAAACTTCACCGTTGTTGTCCTGGCCCCAGGTGCCGAGGCTTCCGACGGAGGTGAAGGAAGCGATTTCGTCCTTGGTGGCGGTCATGGACGATTCATCCAGCGTGATGGCCCAGATCTTCCCCGTTACGTAGTCACCGGCCAGGTAGCGGCCACTCAATTCGGGATAGGTCGCGCCTCGATACACGTAACCGCCAATGATGGCGTGCGCTTCCGAGCGGACAAAATCAATCACTGGGTCGGTGAGAATCCCACGGTAGGTGAACCCGGCGGGTTCGGCCAGAAACGCCACCAAACCTTCCCGATAGGGCCAGCCGTAATTATGCCCGGACTGGATTATGTTGATCTCTTCGCGCGTGGTTTCACCGACTTCACCGGACCAGAGCCGGCCGGTGACACTGTCGATCGCCAGTCGATGGGGATTGCGATGCCCCAAACTGTTGTACTCCTCGAAGACACCGGCTTCGCCGACCCAAGGGTTGTCGTGGGGGATGCAGTAACGCTGTCCTGACACCTCATCGGTAAAATGTTCCCCCATCAGGGGAGCGAGCCCCGTCCCCAGTAGTTCCGGCACCGGGAAGGTGCGGACGGCTTTGTGGTTGCTTCCTCGACAGGACCAGCTCCCGTCCGGGTTTTCAATAATGTTCACGTCGAGACGGAACGTACCCCCCTCGAGGGTTTGCGCGATGTCCTGAGCGGTGGTGTAGCGGAACTGGTCGCCGATGGTCAGATACAGGTAATCGTCTCCCATGGTGAGGGGATTGCCAAACACCATGCCGCCACCGCGATGCGAGCTGTTATACAGGCGGATATTCAACATTACGAATTCGGAATCGGGATCCGCGACGGGATGATCAACCGGAGACCCGTCCACCACCGAGAAACGCGACAGGCGCAGGTAGGCGCCAAAGAACCCGCTGGTCTCATTCGTCGAGATCGGCGTGCAGGTGGACAGATCAACACGCGTCGAATCAGCCGCATCGATGCGGCAGTTCGAGGAGTAATACACATAGAAGTAATTGCGATACGGCGAGCCTGGCACCCCGAAATCGGGGTGAAAAATCATGCCCAGAAATCCTCCGTCCCACACCGCTGCTACGCGATCCCGCAAATCCAGAAACACATCACTGCTGCCAACAGTCTGGTCGTTCACGAAAGAGCGGATTTCCCCTTCCCGTGAACCGACGTACATGCGATTGTTGGCCGGGTTGGGGACGATCGTCAGGGTATCGTTCACCTTGACGTTGGGGAAGGCCGGCACCACCGTCCATGTGCTGCTGCCCGGGGCATTCGGAGTCTGGGTCGGGAAGACGCTGTTTAGAAAAGGACCCACCGGTGCCGGTATATCAAGACCGTAGGCGCCGTGTGCCAGTGGTGACTTCAACAGGGAGGCAAGAATGAATAGATGGGTAATCGAGATGAATATCAGAATACGACGCAAGATCAATCCGAACTGCTGACGCATATAGCTTTCCCCCTGGACGTCCTTGTTTGTTATGCAAATTCCCTAGCCTGTCCTGATGATTGATAACTTGTTTTGGACATATCTTTTAGTACTCAGCTAGTACTCAGCGTATGATATTTACGGGTGGATTTCCACACCTGTGGGTCCAGCCGCATATTGTTGCTAAAAAGCCGTATATCAGTCCGACGCTGCCACGCTCGGTGTTGTTCCGATTCAGCCTTTATCCACACTGGGAGAGGCAACAGGGAATATGGAGTTCAGGCTCCTCTCTCATTCGAAATGTCTCGAACGGTGTCATGGTTGGTTTGGCGGGGTGATTCCCACCTTCGCAAAGGGTTACTTTCTAATGTCTTGTCAACCGGCGGTCAGCTGTGTTGGAACCGCTCTGACTTGTGCCGAGTCTATGGTTTAAGCAACGAATGTGCCATGGCGACAAGGCCGACGCCGGGTGAGGTGCGGATTCCAGGAATCCGTTGCCCCAATAAAACAATACACTTTTCGATAGTCAGCTATATAATCCTGCTCGTCGATTCACTGATGTCACTGGCAGTCCACAGCCGATGTATAGAGCGTTCCTCTTCTCCGCTGACGGCAGCTCACAACCGACACCCGTCGCTATAACATCGGAGGCATACTCCATGAGCAACGCTGAACTGACACAGACCGACATCGCTGAATGGGTCGAGTCGTTACTCCCGCCGGATCTCTGGGGTCGCTACTGCTATCTCTCCTATGCCCAGATGGCCAGGATCCCCGAACTCGCGAAATATGCCGATAATTTGCGTGAGGCTGAGAGTGACTGGTATCGGGCGTACAAGACAAGGCATCACTGAGTCGGTCTGGCCGGCTGAAAAATTACTGACGCGCCGGAAGCCCCTGAACATCTTTAAGATATACCGCAACCACGCGGTGTGGGCTTATTGCCTTTACATATCGGCAACCGGCGTCACAACGGGTTACACTCACACGAGCGCATAGCCCGATGACTACCCGAATCCTCCCGCTGCAACTACAGAGCCGCCAATGACACCCAGGGAAATTTTCGCCATCCTGTCTCGGGACGTAATCGGCCAGGACCAGGCGCTCAAAAACATGTCGGTTGCCATATACAAGCACCTCATTGAACATTCGGTGGGCAACGTGCTGCTGATTGGCAATTCGGGTACCGGAAAAACCACCATTATGCGGGCCGTGGAACGGTTCTTTTCGCAGGCAAAGGGCCGCGAGAAATTTTCCACCATCATCCGCATCAACGCCAACCTGGTGGCGGACCTGGCAAGCCGCGGAACCCAGAGCAATATCGTCATGGAGCGGCTCGCGCGCCAGGCGGCAAACATCCTGGGCGAGAAAGCGGACTTCGAGACCATGCGGGATTATGTCTCGCACGGCATCGTCTGCGTGGATGAGGTGGACAAGATCCGCGCAGTGGTCGGCGGGGAACCCAATGTCAAGGGGATCGTTGCCCAGGACAGCCTGCTGACACTGATGGAGAACGAAAACATTCAGGTGGAAATGCCTTTCTTCGAGGGGGGCAAGTGGCGTATGGAAATGACGCCGATCAATACCGGACATATTCTGTTTGTCGCCGGCGGCGCCTTCGAAGAGCTTTATGATCAGGTGTTCCGCCGCATGACGAAAAAGCTGGGCCCTGACAAGTTCTACCGGCTGGTGCCGCGTCCCGATGGCGGTACGGACAGGATTTTCTTCTTCGAACTGGGTCGCCACGTCCAGCAGGAGGACATCTTCGAATATGGCATGACGCCGCAATTCCTCTCCCGCTTCGACAGCGTCATCATGCTGGGCGATTTAAGCCCTGCCAGTCTGATCAGGATATTCAGGGAGACCGAGGGTGCGATCTGGCCCATCGCCGTCGACTATTTCCGGCACACCGGGATCACGCTCACGATCACGGACGAGGCGACAACGCTTATTGCCGAGACGGCGGCCAAAAAATACCGGCTGGGAGCGCGTGCCTTGCGGGAGATCTTCGGGACCATCATCAAGTCGCTCGAGTTCGATCCCGCGGCTTCGGGACTGGTCCGGGAACAGGATGGTCAGCGGGTGCTCGAGATCACCAGGGAGGTGGTGGAGGGCGTCCGGTCGTAGTTACTGGTCGACGAGTTTGTAACCGCTGCCGTAGACGGTGATCAGGTAGCGCGGCTCGGCCGGTTCGGGCTCCAGTTTCTTGCGCAGGCGCACGATGTAGTTGTCCACGCTGCGGGTCTCGATCTCGCTCTGGTGCCCCCAGACCTCGGCGAGCAGTGTCTCTCGTGACACCACTTGGCCACGGTGTTCGACGAGGTAGCGCAGCAGGTCCATCTCCTTGGCGGTGACGTCCAGCGGCTGACCCTCGCGGCTGAGCAGATGGCGAGGAAAATCGGCCAGTGCCAGCCCCACCCGCACCGGGCCATCGGCGCCTGTGGCGTGAGTGCGGCGCAGATGGGCATGGATGCGTGCGAGCAGTTCCCGCAGGCTGAACGGCTTGACCACGTAGTCGTCGGCGCCGACCTCGAAGCCCAGCACCTTGTCCATTTCCTCGCCGCGGGCAGTCAGCATGATAACCGGTATGTGCAGACCCTCATTCCGGAGGTGACGGCACAGGCTCATGCCGTCGCCATCGGGCAGCATGAGATCCAGCAGTATCAGATCCGGGCGCGTGCGCAGGGCGATCTCCCGACCCTCGCGCAGGCCGGCGGCGGTGCTTACCCGATAACCCTCTACCTCCAGGTTGTCCTGCAGGCCGACCCGCATGGCGGGATCGTCGTCGACGATGAGAATATGCGCCTGTCCACTCATGTGGCGTTCCGCGAGATGGGAAAGGAAACCACGGCCTCCAGGCCGCTTCCTCCCTGTGGAGTTTCCAGCGCCACGCGCGCGTGATGGACATCGGCGATCTGGTCCACCACGGCCAGTCCCAGGCCGCTGCCGCTCTGGGGCTCGACATCGTCGCCGCGTTCGAAGGCCGTGCGCAGCCGGGCGCGCTCGCGCGCAGGGATGCCGGGTCCGAAATCGGTAACCGCCAGCTCGACGCAATCCCCGCTGGCGGCAAGCCTGATCTGCACCACCCCGCCGGCGGCGGCATATTTGGCCGCGTTGTCCAACAGGTTGAGCAGAATCTGCGTCACACCGCGGCGGTCATGGGCGACCGGCGGCAAATTCGGCCGCAGGTCGGTTTCCAGGCGAAGTCCCTGTTCCTCGATGCGCTGCCGGTAGTCCTCGATCACCCCGGAAACCGTTGCGGCAAGGTCGGTCTCCGTAAGGTGGTAAACCTCCGCTCCCTGACTCAGACGGGAGAAATCCAGCACCGTGTTGATCATCTGACTGAGACGCTCGGACTCGCGCAGGATGGTCCGGTGATAGAGCTGCTGGCGCTCCTCATCGGTGACCCGCCTCAGAAAAAGCGTTTCGGCGTACATCCGAATGAGTGCCAGCGGGGTCTTGAGCTCATGAGATACATTGGCGACGAAGCGGTTGCGCAATTCCACCAGCGCATGCTCCCGGCGCAGCTCGCGCCAGACGGCGAAGGTCGCGAGCAGCATGACCAGTACCATGCCGCCGGCCAGGGACAGGAGCAGGGTCGTGCGGGGCTGCAGACGATCATCGGTGATTTCCGGGTCGGGAACGTAGACCAGGGACCAGCCGGGCAATACCCGATTGAGCTGTTGATCCAGGAAAGGCTGTTCATCCTCGCTTTCGGCGTCGTGGAGCTCGACCGTTCCTCCCTGTTCCTCCTCGAACTCCTTCAGCAGGGGCGCCACGCGCTTTCGGAGTTCATCGAGGTTGAACTGGATTAGCAGCCAGCCGCTTGGGGAGGCATCGTCGCTGTAGCTGGCGGGACGAAACCCGAACAGCACTGGCTGACCGTCGAGCGTTTCCAGGAAGGAGTGAAAGGCGTTGGACTTGAACCTGTGGTTGGTTTCCTCGAGCACCAGTCGCTGCACCAGCCACGCATCGAACTGGCTGCGGTGACGGGTGGTCGCCGGAGGATAGCTGAAGACCCGCTTCATGCGGGCATCCAGAAAGAGCATTTCTTCAACTTCCGGGAAAGCGGCCTTTACCGCCTCGATCCTTTTTACGTCGGCAGTGGTGGTGTGCGGAAGGTTGATCAGCAGCAGGAAGGGTTCCTGCATCGCGCTGAGGAGCGAGTGTTCCACGCGGTTGGCGAGCAGATCGAGAGCGCCCTGCTCCGAGTCCCGGATGGCGCTCTCGAGCATCGAGCGCTGGCCACGCACGAGCTGGAAGGTCAGGCTGGAGATGCCGAGGATGGTAAACAGCAATGCGCCCAGCAGCACCACGGGGGTACGGGTCCCGATGCGGGAGGACAGGCGGCCGAGTACCGGTTTCATCCCGTGATTCTGTCATTCGAGACAGCGCTCATGTCGGGATTTTACCGCCATGGACCGGTGGCGGACATGGGGGAGTGGCCCGACATGCGAAGGCCCCGCTCCTGGGGGCGGGGCCTTCGACGGCAGACGTCGCGAGCCGGGAGTTTATTCCGCGGCCGGCATCGGCTTCTTGGCCGGAGTCGTGGTGTGAGCCTGAGTCTTCTTCATCTCCTTCTTCATGCAGCTGTGAATATAGGAGTGCATCTTCGCCTCGGAGACCTTGTGTTCCTTTGCCATAGTCTCGCATTTCTCCATGGCGGCCTTGTGCTGGGGGCTGCCGGTGCTTTCCGCGGCCGTGGCGGCGCAAAGGGGAAGTGAAACCGCGACGGCCAGGGCGGTGCTCAGCAGGGTAATCCTTTTCATAGCTAACTCTCCTCGTATTGCGCGCAGGCGCAACAGTGAAATATAAATAGGGTACAAATGGTTATGGTTAAAGATGAGGGTCTTCCCCGATTGCTCGAGGTCCATGCTTCAACCTGGAATGCAGGCTACACCCGCGCCTCGTCCGTGCGAATCACGGCGTTGTAGAAAAACGTAAAGAATTGTCACGCGCCTGAATGGGCGTCATTCCGGGCTGGCGCCGATTGCCTTGTGTGCAGGTCGAATCGGACTATTTCAGGGTTCGTATAATCAAGTCCTGCATGCGTGGTGAACCGCCAAAAATCATACCGGCCAGCAATCCGAGTGCGAGGACCCGAAGAGGTTCGCGCCTTGCCCAGGCCGAGAACCCCGCTTCCCGGGCTGCGTGGTGCAGCCGCCGTTTCGCCTCATCCGTGGTCAGCGGTTCAGTCTGTTTGCCAGCCATATCAGGGCGCCAACGATGATTATGCAAAGGAGACCCGTCAGCAGTGAAGCGGTCGCGGCCCCCGTAGTCGTTATCAGATACTGATAGAAGGCCCACAAACAGAGCGCAAAGCCGACGATGGCCAGAAAGGCGGCCAGTGCAATAATTGCCAGTCCCAACCCCAAACGGACCGTGGCGTACCTTAATGCCCGGCCTTCCGCTTCGATAAGGTCGGCGACGGCGATGATAATATCGGCGATTCGATTCAGCGCCGCCCCCCGAGGCCCATCAATTTGGCAATAAGGAAGCCTGTCCCGAATGCCGCCAGCACGCTGGAAAACGGGTGTTGGCCAATACCTTCTTCGAGATCATCCATGGTCTTCTTGCCGCGTCCGCGAGCCTCGTCCAGGCGACGGCGCAGTTCCTCCCGCCCCATTTCCAGTTCCTCTTCGATAGAACTTCTGGCATCGCTGACCTTGCCGACTCCCAGATCTTTCAGGACCTTCGCCAGCTCCGCAAGATCCGATTTCAGCGATTTGAGGTCGGTTTTGAGATCATCGATCTGCTTTTGCAGTTCGGGTTCCGTCATTGCAATCCCCTTTTCACATTAACTCTAACGCCATCGGGCTGCCCGCCAGGCCACGATATAACGACTTGCTCACGGGATTCTGGCATATATCACATTTGTCGGCATGGACAAGGAATCAATAAGTCCAGCTTAGGTCACGGCGTTCTCACATTCAATGCAAAAATGAAATAGCAGGAGCCTGTCGAACCCCCGGGATTTGCTTCGAGTCATGCCTGTCGGAACGGGGTACAGTAGGGTAAGGCCCTCCTGTATCCGCAGGGAGTGCGCATTTATGCCGTGACTCGTCACGCCCCGGGTCATCGTCCACGCTTTCCCCGCTGAAGCAATAATCTTTCAACGCTCCAGCCCGTCAATGTCCGACCCGGAATCGGGTTGCCCCGCGACGCCGGCTGTCAACACGAACCGCCATGCCTCTTCCGCCGGAATGGTGGCCGGGCGAATCAGCGAGCGGGGCAGGATAACCGTCATGCCGCCGATCTGATAACTCAATGGCAAATAAACCGCCAGCAGCTCTTCCTGTGCGGGGTCGTCAACCAGTCTGTTCATGCCGGTCTTGGTGACGAATCCCAGTCTCCATATTTTTTTATCGCCGAAAGGGACGAAGACAACCTCCAGGAATTCCTTGTTCCGTGGATGCGAAAAAAACTCGAAGAATTCGCGAATGGATCCGTAAAGGGATTTTACGATGGGAGTACGATACAAAAGGTGCTCACTCCAGGCAAACCACTTTCTTATGATCCATGCGTTCATCAGCATGCCGACGATAAAGACGATCAGTATTCCGGCCGCCAGCCCCATACCGGGGTGGTAAATGTGGTCCGGCAGGAATACGCGGATGATCTGACCAAGAATGGATTCGCTGATATCGGCAAGCCAGTACAACAGGTATAGCGTCACCACGATGGGCAGCACGGTCACCAGCCCGGTCATGAACGTTTTGGTTATGGTGGCTTGTTGCATCGGTTGTTTCCTCATTCAATGGATCATTCAGGACTGCATGCGGTATAAAACAATAAATGGCCACAGAAGCAAACGAAAATACGCGGAATGTTCAGTGGATGAGGGGGTACGCCGCGGCATTTCGTGCGCGACCATTGGGTGTTGCTGCTGGAGATGCACGGGAAACCGTGGTTGGTCACCGATTTCGCCTCTCATCCAGCGCGACGATCGACGATGCTGTTGTTGATTGCCCGTTTTTATCATCTAATTGACCATGGCGGATACAGCTACAGGACAAATGATTATGAAGCGTGAAGCACGCAGGTATGGCAGCCTGCTGGAGCGGTCGGAACACTACATTTACCTGGTGGCAGGCTACATCCTGGTGATTGCCGCCGCGGGGCTGCTGGTATCCGCCGTCATTGAGATGGCAAACACGATTATTGCCGGCGAATATACCGCCGCCATAATACATCTGCTTGACCGTGTCCTGCTCTCGCTGATGCTGGCTGAAATCATCTATACCGTCGGTCGTATCGTGCAAACGCAGCAACTCGAGACCGAGCCGTTTCTTATCGTCGGAATCATTGCCGCGATCAGACGCCTGTTGATTATCACCGCGGAAGGCGCATCCCATGTCGATATTGCCGATCCGCGCTTCCTGGGCACACTGGCCGAACTCGGCCTGCTGGCGGTGATTATTCTCATGCTTGCCTGGGCGATGCGTTTGCTCAGAAATGCAAATGTCGATGCACCAGACGCTACGCCGGCCACGCCGGGGGACCGAGCCGGGAAACCGTGAGCGGGACATAGTCCTGGACAATATTGACGGGAAGGGCGGATGTGTTACGGAAGACACTGAAAACCTGAGTGTATAGACAGTATTTTTCCATGCGCTTCCATGGCCGTCGTGTTTTTATATGGACGCGTATCCGCTGAATAAGCACCATTCCGGTCTCTACGCGATTTGAATTTCATTTCCCCGGTTTCGGTATTTCGATCTTCTGGTGCGCCCCCGCCTCCCGCCACAGCCGTCGCAGGGCATCCCAGAGGCTGCGTCGCAGGGTTTGCAGGTAAAGGGTATTGTCGGGCAGATCCCGGACGAGGCGGCGATGCGCCTCGCCCAGCGCATGGTAGGGCAGGGCGGGGAACAGATGATGAGTGGCGTGGTAGCGCAGTCCGACCGGCGCCCAGAGCGGTGTGAACAGGGGATTGCCCGGGATGTTCACCGAGTCCAGATACTGTTCGGAGAACTCCATGATCCGGTCGCCCGGGTTGCGGTAGCTGTGTGCCGCCAGGGTTCGCAGCGAGTTCAGCAGAAACATCAGGACGCTGACGAGATACCACAGGAGCAGCACCCGCGAGGGCCAGAGTCCTGCGATCACCAGGGTAACCGCCGTTGCACCATAGAGAAAGGTGGCGAATTCCTGCCACGGCCAGGTCTCCTCGTCCCGGGACGAGGGTTCGGGACGGCGATAGTCGAAATCGATGGTGAGGGAGGAAGCGCTCTTCCAGACAAGCCGCCGCAGTCCGCGGTGCAGATACGAAAGCGGGGTGAGTAGGATGAAGCGGCCGGCGAGCAGCAGGGGTAAAACGAAAACCTGCAGCAGGTACAGGACGATCCTGAAGGGTCGCCCGACCGCAAAGGGCAGATACTCTCCGTCATCCTTCGTCCCGTAGACGTTGCGCTTGTGATGGTCGTTGTGAACCCCGCCGTACATAAAGGACGGCACCATCAGGGGAAAGCCGCAGGTCATGTTCCAGACCAGCCGGAATACCCGGAAGGTGGTCCTGCGCAGGTGGGCCAGTTCATGGGTGAAAATCACGGCCCGGTACAGGGCCAGCGTTGTCACCAGATAGAAAAAACCCTGCCAGACGGAGTAGGGAGGGGCACGCAGGGTCAGCAGGAACGCGGCCCAGCCGAGCGTGACGTGGAAGAGGAAATCCGTCCAGTAAATCCAGGGATTGGGAGTGTTCAGGCCCTTGACGAGTTCCCTGGCTTCATCCAGGGGGAATTGGCTGTTTGGTGTCATGACAACGGCATGGGTTCGTTCACATTCCTCGGGGTCGCCGTGTGCATTATGGCGCCCTTGCCATGTCGTGTCATGCTTGAGATTATCCCGGAAATCTATTCAAATCCCTTGCTCGCCAGACACTCGAAGCGCGTCTGCATCGAATACCGGCCCTGACCATACCGGCAATCCCGCGGGGGCGGAATATCAGGCGGCGGGCGGTGATGTTACCATTCACGGGGAATCGCTCAGGATGCCCATCGGGTGCCCTTCGCTCGTCACATAAATGAAGAGGTGAAAGTCGTGGATCATTGTGTATTCATACAGGCCAATCACAAACAGATGCTCGGTGCCATCGTGGCGGAATACGCCGTGCGGCGCAATTCCCGCCACAACGACAGGTTCGATGTCCGCATCATGAGTTACGACGAGATTCCGATCTTTAAGATGCGGGAAGGTCAGAAGTTTCTGCGCGGCGGTGGGAAACGGGTCTGGGTGCGCGATGACCTGCAATCCTTTACCCCCAGCCGGTTCATGCCCCCCGGGCTGATGGGTTACCAGGGGCGCGCTCTGGTGATCGACCCGGACGTCTTCGCCGTGGGCGATGTCTGGGAGTTGCTGTCGCGCGACATGCAGGGCAAGGCGATCCTGTGCCGCCCAAAATCCGGCAACAAGGGCAAACACGGCTGCTTGGCCACAAGTGTCATGCTGCTCGACTGCGCCAAACTGACGCACTGGAAGTTCGAGACGCAGTTCAACGATATGTTCGAGTTCAGGCGCGACTACATGAAATGGGTCTGTCTGGGCTACGAGGATCCAGAAACGATTGACCTGTTCGAAGACGAGTGGAACGATTTCGACCGACTGACCGATAAAACCCGCATGCTGCATACCACCAGGCGCAAGCATCAACCCTGGAAAACCGGTCTGCCGATCGACTACCGGCAGGCGGACACCTTCCGGCTGTTCCCGCCCCGGCACTGGCTGCGGCGCGCACGCCGCGCCGTGTTCGGTGATTACGGTTTGATGGGCGTCTACGGTAAACACCCGGACCCCAACCAGGAGAACTTCTTCTTCGGCCTGGTGCGGGAATGTCTGGAGAAGGGCATCCTCACCGAGGAACGCCTGCGCAGCGAAATGGCCAGCAACTACTTGCGCCATGACGCGCTGGAAATTATTCAGCGCGTGCCGCCGCTGGCGGCCTAGGAGCCTGTCGGACTCGGGATTGATCTACCCGGCAGCTGCTCCCTGCGGTACATCGCGCACCCTGCAATATTACCCACGCGGCAGGAGCGGACGTTCCCGGTCATTCAGTCGGCGGAGTCGGCACGCCAGTCGCCGCTGCGTCCGCCCGACTTGCGCAGCAAACGGACTTCCTCGATGACCATGCCCCGGTCCACCGCCTTGCACATGTCGTAAACGGTCAGGGCGGCGACGGCGGCAGCCGTGAGCGCCTCCATCTCGACGCCGGTGGGGCCGGTTACCCGGCAGCTCGCCACGATGCGTATGCCGGGAAGGGACGGCATCGGGGCGATGTCCACGTCGATGCCCGTCAGCGGCAGGGGGTGGCAGAGGGGAATCAGCCCGGCGCAACGCTTGGCCGCCTGGATGCCCGCGATGCGGGCCACGGTCAGGACATCGCCCTTGCGGTGTCCGCCGGTCTCGATCAGGTGCAGGGTCTCCGCGGACATCCGCACCCGCGCTTCAGCCGTGGCTTCCCGCTGGCTGTGGGCTTTGTCGCCGACATCGACCATGCGTGCGTTGCCCTCGGCGTCGGTATGGGTCAGCCGGTTCACCGAGCCCACTCCGGAAAAGGCAGGTAGCGCAGGGTGTCGCCGGGGTGAATCCGGGTGTTTTCCGGGATTTCCACCAGACCCTCCGCCCAGGCCACGGAACTCAGCACATCCGAGCCCTGTCGGGGATGTTTCTCCGCGGTTGGACCGCGTACGGAATCCGAATGAATCCGTACACGGAGGTATTCCCGCCGATTACCGGCCCGGTGATCGAAACCGGCACTGACGGGCCAGGAAGCCGGTGGTGTATCGATGCGTCCCTGCAGGCGCTGCAGATAGGGGCGTGCGAACAGCAGGAAGGTCACGAAGACCGAGACCGGGTTGCCCGGCAGGCCGATGAACGGGACGGCGCCGATTCGTCCGAAGGCGAGCGGTTTGCCCGGCTTCATCCGCACCCGCCACAGGGTCAGTTCCCCGAGCGATTGCAGCACGGCCTTGACGTGATCCTCCTCACCGACGGAAACCCCGCCGGAGGTGATGACGAGGTCGGATCGGGCGGCGGCCGTCGAGAGCGCCGCGTACGTGGCCTCGGGGTTGTCGGCAATGCTGCCCAGGTCGACGACCTCGCCTCCCTGGGCTTCCACGAGGGCGTTCAGCAGGTAGCGGTTGCTGTTGTAAATTTGCCCGGGGGCGAGCGGCCGGCCCGGTTCGACAAGTTCATCGCCGGTCGAAAAGACGGCGACTCGCAACCGGCGACGGACCTCGATCTCGGCGATGCCGACGGACGCCGCCAGCCCGAGCTGGGCCGCCCGCATGGGTGTGCCGGCGCTTAGCAGCGGACTCCCGGCGGTGATGTCGTTGCCGCGCGGTCGGATATTGGTGCCCGCGCCGGCCGTTTCGCCGACAAATACCCGCTCGCCCTCGACGCGGCAGATCTCCTGCATGACGACCGTGTCGGCCCCTTCGGGTACCGGGGCCCCGGTAAAGATGCGGGCGGCGTCGCCGGGTTGCAGGGGTTTGCCCTGCATCCCGGCCGGGATGCGCTGGGAGATGACGAGACCCCGTGTCCGGGCGGTTTCCATGTCGCTGCTGTGCAGGGCATACCCGTCCATGGCGCTGTTGTCGAAGCCGGGGACATCGAGGGGGGAGAGCAGGTCACGCGCCAGGATGCGGCCGGCCGCTTTCCCGAGCGGGATTCGCTCGCAGTCCTCCAGCGGGTGCGCGTCTTCCAGCAGCGTCGCCACCGCGTCCTCGACGCTCAGCAGGGACTGCGGATGTGCGAAGCAGGGGTCGGCGTCGGTCCCGGACATGTCAGCCGGCTGCACGTCCCGGGAAACGCATTGCGCGAATACACACGGTGTATTTTTTTCGGGTGGACAGAGTTTTATGCCTCCAGCGTCGTAGCAGTACGCGTCAGATAGTACCTTCAGGCCCGCATGGAGTATATGGCGTGCGCATGACTTCATCGCCGGCGCAAGGGCCACTTGCAATCAACTGATGTCGATACTGCTCGCCTTGCCGTGTTGCGGTGTCAGCCGGATGCGCATGCCTTCCGCAGCGCACAGACTGACCGAGGGCGCGTGCTGGCCACGGAAGAAGGCCTCGTTTTCCCGCTGTATGAAATCGATTTCGGCATCGCTGCGGTCGGGATCGTGGTGGAACATGACCAGACAGGCGGCCCCGGCGTCGACGGCAAGCTGCCTGACCTGCGTCACCAGTGAATGTCCCCAACCGTGCTTGTGGGGCATATCGGTTTCCACATACTGGGCATCATGGATCAGGACGTCAGCATCACGGCAGAATTCCACCCACTGGTCATAGCGGGTCGCCACTCCGTTCGGTGGGTCGAGTTCGTTGTCGGTGATAAAGACACAGGATGCCCCGTCTTCCTCGATACGGTAGGCAAAGCCGCCGCCGGGATGATTGAGACGGGCTCGCCTGATGTTCACATTCTCCTCCCCAAGGACCGTTTCCGGATCCTCGGTGATGCACTCGCTCTGCGAGGGCAGTTGCTCGGCACTGACCGGAAAATTCGCGCCGTCGATCTGGTTGAACAGGGAGCAGAGCTGTCCGTGTTCGCCCTTCCTGCTGGTGAAGACGCGGATGCGCCGCCCCGGCTGGTAGATCGGCTCGAAGAACGGGTAGCCCTGCACATGGTCCCAGTGTCCGTGTGAGAGCAGGATATTGATGGTCCCGTCCGTTTGCGCCAGACGCTTACCCAGTTCCCTGATGCCCGTGCCTGAATCCAGTATCAGGCTGCTGCCGTCCGCCAGTTCGATGAAGACACACGAGGTGTTGCCGCCGTATCTGGCGGTGGCGGGCCCCGGAGAGGGAATCGAGCCGCGTACGCCGTAGAATGTTATTAACAAATTTTTTATCCAATAGCGGGAATTTTCGACAGTATGGTGCGTGTGCAGGTTCTGTGCAAGCCTGTCCATAGTGCGCGCGGTGGCGTCGCCGCTGATGCTTTTCGTACTGCCTGGCGAGCGGGTGCATGCATCTCTTGGCGCGAGATCCCTGTTTTACCCCGAAGCATAATCCCCCATGTGTACCGGCAACCGGCGGGATCCCCAGCTGCCCGGTGCGCCGGAGAATACGCCGGCGCACGGGGTGCCGCATTGCGTGCAGTGGCCGTCATCCGTCAGGTTCCACTCGTGCAGCACGTACCAGTCACGACCGATGAGTTTCTGCCCGCATCGATGGCAATAGGTGCTGCCGCCGGCGGGGTCGTGAACGTTGCCGGTATAAGCATAATGCACACCGGCATCCCGCGCGAGCTGGCGCGCCTGCGTCAATGTGTGAGCCGGTGTCGCGGGTATATCCATCATCCGGTAATCCGGATGGAATGCGGTGAAATGCATGGGCACATCCGGCCCCAGCTCCTTGACGACCCATTCACACATCGTCCTGATTTCTTCAGGTGAATCATTGTGTCCGGGAATCAGCAAGGTGGTGAGTTCCAGCCAGACGCTGGTCTCGTGCCTGAGGTATCTCAGGGTATCCAGCACCGGCGCCAGGTGCCCGCCGGTAAGCCGGTGATAAAAATCTTCCCTAAACCCCTTGAGATCGACATTTGCAGCATCCATCCAGGCATAAAACTCCCTGCGCGGTTCCGGCGTGACATAGCCTGCGGTCACCGCCACGGATTTTATCCCTTTGACACGGCAGGCCCTGGCGACATCGATGGCGTACTCATGGAAAATGACCGGGTCGTTATAGGTGTAGGCCACACTCCTGCATCCCAACCGCTGCGCGGCGGCGGCGATCATTTCAGGCGTGGCCTCGTCTGCGAGCGTATCGATTTCCCGTGATTTGCTGATGTCCCAGTTCTGGCAAAACTTGCAGGCCAGATTGCATCCGGCCGTTCCGAACGAAAACACCGGCGTACCCGGCAGAAAATGGTTGAGTGGTTTCTTCTCGATCGGGTCAACGCAGAATCCGCTGGACCGGCCGTAGGTCGTCAGCACCATGGTTTCGCCCGTGCGCCCGCGCACGAAGCACAATCCGCGCTGTCCGTCATGCAGCTTGCAGAACCGTGGACAAAGATCACACTGCAGCCGGCCGTCTTCCAGCTTGTGCCAGTAACCTGCCGGTCTTGCTGTGCGGGTATCGATGGGTGCGTCGCTCATGGGCGGTTCCTCCGCATTGTCAACCCTGCCTGGATGGACGCATGAAGCAGGTATTACACTATGAGGCAGGGATCGGCTGTATACATGTCTATTATTATAGGTATATTCAGTGGGCAGGAGCACAAGATATGGATGAGCGTATTCGCCAACCGGCGGTGGCAGGGCTTTTCTACCCCTCCGATCCCGGGGAACTGCAGGGCATGCTTGATGCCTTCTTCGCCGCCGCGTCCACGCCGGGGGAGGAGACGCCGCCCAAGGCGGTGATTGCACCCCATGCCGGATACATCTATTCCGGCGCGGTGGCCGCCAGTGCCTATGCCCGGATCATCCCCGTGCGCGGGAATATCCATCGCGTGGTTCTGCTCGGCCCTTCGCATCGCGTCCCGCTGTATGGCCTGGCGGCCAGCAGCGCCACGCATTTCGCCACTCCACTGGGACTGATCCCGCTGGATCGCCAGGCGATCGACGATATCCTGCAGCTCGACCAGGTCAGCCTCATGGATGCCGCCCATGACAGTGAACACAGTCTGGAGGTGCATCTGCCCTTTCTGCAGACGATGCTTGGGCAATTCGAACTGATCCCGCTGGTGGTGGGCGAAGCCAGCGCCGCGGAGGTGGCGGAGGTGCTCGACCGCCTGTGGGGCGGGGACGAGACCCTGATCGTCATCAGCTCCGATCTAAGCCACTATCACGACTATGCCACGGCGCAGCGCATGGACCGCCAGACCTCCCGGGCCATTGAGGCAATGGCGCCGGAAAAGATCCGTTACGATGATGCCTGCGGGCGTATCCCGGTGAACGGGTTGCTCACCGTGGCGCGACGGCACGGCTTGCATGCGCAGACCGTCGATCTGCGCAATTCGGGAGATACCGCCGGTCCGCGCGATCAGGTGGTGGGTTACGGCGCATACGTCATTCACTGATGATGCTGCCGAAAAAGGATCGCCAAACGTTGCTGGGTGTGGCCCGGGAATCCATCGGTTATGGTCTGCAACGTCGACAGGCATTGCCAGTGGACGTGACAGGGTATTCATCCGAACTGCAACAACCAGGCGCATCGTTCGTCACCCTGAAAACCAAGGGTGAGCTGCGCGGCTGCATCGGCACCCTCACGGCGCATCAGGCCCTCGTACAGGATGTTGCCGGGAATGCCTTTAATGCCGCCTTCCGTGATCCGCGTTTCCCGGAGTTGTCCGCCGGCGAATTCGCCCGGCTGGAGGTGCATATCTCCGTGCTGGCGCCGCCGCGGCCGATGCGGTTCGTCGATGAACAGGATCTGCTGCGGCAAATTCAACCGCACGTCGACGGTCTGGTGCTCAGCGACGGCGCACACCGCGGAACCTTTCTACCGTCGGTGTGGGAATCGCTGCAGGACAGGCAGGAGTTCCTGCGTCATCTCAAAGTCAAGGCCGGTCTGCCGCCTGATTACTGGTCACCCACCCTGCGGGTCGAGCGTTACAGCGTGGAGAAATTCTGAGAATAGCCCGGCAACCCCCTGAAAATGCGCCGCAACCACGGGTGTTTTAACCCCGTGACGCACCCTAATGGTGCGTATCCTGTTCTAGGAGCCTGTCGGACTTAGGATTGATCTACTGCGCTGGTGGGAGAACGGCCCATAGTCCCCCGATATTTCGTTGCATAGAACCACTATGCGCCTCGATATCGTGAACCTCTGTGCTCGTTCTCCCACCATGCTCGCGACGATCACCCAAGTCCGACAGGCTCCTAGCAAATGACAATTCCTGGAAATTCAGTTAGACTTCGCGCGCCGCCGGATCGGCGGTTGCATACAAATAAAGTGATCTCATGCAAAGACTCCTCAGTTTCCTTCTCATCGCGCTCTGGGTGTCGACGGTCCCGGCCACCGCCGCCGAGTCCTATGACTACCCGTTCACAAACAAGTATGTCGCCACCGTCGTTGGCGTACCTCCGCAATATGCGGCCAAACTGCCCAGGAATATTCCGTTAAAGGACAGCAGTATCACGATCTTCAAGGATCGCAAGGTGCCGGACTACCTGTGGTACGACGCGAAGATGCGCTACTTCTATGTGCCGCAGAAAGGTCCCGCACCCCTGGTTTTTCTCATAGCCGGCACCGGCGCCCCGTATAACAGCGTCAAGAACCAGGACATGGCGCGCGCGTTTTACCAGGCGGGTTTCAGTGTCGTTGCCCTGTCATCGCCCACTTATCCCAATTTCATCGTGGCTGCTTCCAAGACGTCGGTGCCCGGGCATGCCTACAAGGATGCGGAAGACCTGTATCGGGCGATGGAGCGTATCTGGGACACGCTCAAGGACAAGATCCAGGTGACGGACTTCTACGTCACGGGCTACAGCCTGGGAGCCTTCAATACCGCCTTCGTGACCCTGCTGGACGAGCAACGGCAGGTATTTAAATTCAAGAAGGCGCTGCTGATCAACCCGCCGGTACGCCTCTACAGTTCCATCTCGCTGCTTGACCGCATGCTGGAGAACATACCGGGCGGGGTGGACAACTTCCCGCAGTTCTACAACAAGCTCGTGCAACAGGTGGGCAAGGTTTACGAACGTTCGAAATCGGTGGAGTTCGACGACGAGTTCCTGTATCAGGCATTTGATGCCGTCGACCCCAACAATGAGGAACTGGCGGCGCTGATCGGCGTGTCCTTCCGCATCTCCTCCGCCAACCTGGTGTTTACCTCGGATCTCATGACCAATTACGGCTTCGTCAAGCCGAAGAATGTCTTTTTCACCCGAAACAGCTCTCCTGGTGTATACGGCCAGGTGAGCATGCGCGTTGGTTTCACGGATTATTTTCATGCCTATTTCTATCCCTTCTATCACGCCCTGGATCCATCACTGACGCGGGAGAAGCTGACCGAAGAGATGAGTCTCACGGCCATCGAGGACTATCTGCACAAGAGCAAGAAGATCGAGGTTATGACCAATCGCGATGACATCATCCTGGCGCCCGGGGAGATCGATTTCTTCCCGCGCGTGTTCGGCGACCGTGCCAAGATCTACCCCACGGGCGGTCACTGCGGCAACATGAATTACCCGGACAACGTGGCCTACATGGTCAACGTCTTCAGGAAATGAGGGCGCGATCATCATGAAACCGACCGTCAGGAAACTACAGCAGTATGCACTGGTGCTGGTTGCCGCCTTCACGCTGGGCGCTTGCAGCACGGCTCCCATACAGAAGGGACCCGTCATCGAGGAACCCTATTTCTCACCCCAGGATGTGCTTGTCCCGGGCACGACCTATATGTCGGAACAGATTCCGGATCCCTGGGAAGGCTTCAACCGGACCATGTACCGGTTCAACTACAATTTCGACAAATACTTTTTCCTGCCGGTAGTGAATACCTACAAGGCGGTGACCCCGACCCTCGCCCAGGAGGGGGTACATAACTTCTTCAACAATATCCGCGACATCACTACGCTGATCAACAGCGCCCTGCAATTGAGCGCCGATAAAACCGTCATCACGACCGAGCGCCTGATGGTCAACACGACGGTGGGCCTGCTCGGACTGATCGATGTCGCCTCCAGCCTCGACCTGCCGCGCCAGCTGGAAGATTTTGGACAAACCCTGGGCCATTGGGGTGTCGGCACCGGCCCCTATCTGGTCCTGCCGATCTACGGCCCCAGTAATCTGCGCGATACCACCGGTCTGCTGTCGGATTCCGTGATGATGTCGGCGATCGACCCGCTGAACCTGGATGGCCACCCGTCGAGGCAGATTGCCTACTACACCCTGTATCCCGTCGATACGCGGGCCCATATATCCTTCAGGTACTACGAAACCGGTTCGCCCTTCGAGTATGAATTCGTACGTATGCTGTATACCACCAAGCGTCAGATGGACATCGAGAAATAGCGCGTGATCACTATGAGAAAAATGCAGGGGTTTTTGCCGTGGGCCTGTAGCCTGCTGGCCGCAATGCTCGTCTTGCCGGGTCTGCTCTTCCCTCAAGTGTCACCGGCCGCCGAGCCGCCCATCCGGGTGGGCGTGACGGTATCCCTGAGCGGCTCAAACGCTGCCCAGGGAAAAGAGCAACTGGAAGGTATACAGATGTGGGCGTATGACCTGAATGCGCGCGGCGCGCTGCTGGGCCGGCCGGTCAAGATCGTCTATTACGATGACAAGTCCGATCCGAATACCAGCGCGGCGCTGTACGAGCGCCTCATCAGCGAGGACAAGGTCGACCTGCTGCTCGGACCGTATTCCTCCGGTCTCACCCTGGCCGCAAGCGAGGTTGCCGAGAAACACAATTTTCCCATGGTCGCCACCGGCGCCTCGTCAAGGGATATCTGGTCCCGGGGTTACCGGAATATTTTCCAGGTGGATGCGCCGACCGATACCTATACGGACCTGGTCATCAATTCCGCCAGGAAGGCCGGTCTGACGAAGATTGCCCTGCTCTACGAAGGGACTGATTTTCCACGGGGTGTCGCCGAGGGCGTGCGTGACCAGGCGGCCAAACAGGGCATGGAAATCGTCTACGACGAGGAATATACCCCCGGTACCACCGACTTTGCCGCAATTGTCGAGGGTATTCGGCTGGCCACGCCGGATATGGTGATCGGCGGGACCTATCTGAATGACGCGATCGCGATCGTGCGCCAGGCGAAGAAAAGCAACCTGTCGCCCAAGGCGTTTGTTTTTACCGTGGGGCCGGCCCTGCCTGAATTCGGCAAGGCACTGGGCCCGGACGCCGACGGCGTGATGGGAGTCGTGGCCTGGATGGCCTCCGCACACATGCCCATGGCCTTCGACTTCGCCTTCCGCTACCAGGAAAAGTATGGACGATAATGCCAGCGTTTACGCTGCTTACGGCTACGGCGCCGGCCAGGTACTGGAAGCCGGGGTGCGGTTGGCGGGCTCGCTGGACAAGGACGCAATTCGCCAGCAACTGCATGAGATGAAATTCCGGTCGATACTCGGCGCGTACCGTGTCGATGATGCGGGCAGACAGCTCGATAAGAAAACCTACGTAATGCAATGGCAGCGGGGCGAGCGGCGGCTGGTGCTTCCCCGGGATCTTCGCGACGGCCCGATCGAGTATCCCTTCAAGCCCTGGTCGGAGCGCTAGCCCGCATTTTCTCACCGGGTGCCATTGTCGCGCCTGATGTGGATCTCGAGAGGGCGCGAGGTATCCAGGTGCAAATCCCGCTGCGGGAAGGCGATGACGATGCCTGCCGCGTTGAGCTTGCGGTTTATCGCCTGGTGTAATTCGCTCATCGTGGCCAGGCGATAATCAATGGAGTCGATGAAGCATCGCAGGCGTCAGGTTCAGAGTATTATCGCCAAAACCCTCGAAGGCAGTGAAGGGCAGGGGCTCCCTGAGCACGCGTGGATTTTCCCGCGCCGCCTCGGTAACGAGGGCCATTGCCTTGTCGACGTCACTGCCGTAGGCGATGCCGATGGGAATAAGGATGCGGGTCACCTGGTCGGAGAGCGACCAGTTGAGCAGCCGACCGGTGATGAACTCCTTGTTTGGCACCAGCAGTTCCTTGCGATCCCGGGTCTGGATTGTGGTCGCGCGAATCTGGATACGGGTGACGTGTCCGCTGGTATCTCCCACGCTGACGTAATCGCCGACACGGATGGGCCGCTCGAACAGGATAATGATGCCGCTGATAAAGTTGGCAACGATCTCCTGCAAGCCAAAACCGATACCAACGCCCAGTGCCGCGATGAGCCATTGAATCTGGGCCCAGCTGCCGCCGAACATATCCACGACCAGCATGATTCCCGTTCCCGCAATGAAATATCGCGACAGGGTGGTGGCGGTATAGCGGCCACCCGGCGTCATGTCGAGATGCTGCAGTAGCACGATCTCGAGGAAGGCCGGCAAGCGCTTTGTCGTGAGCACAGTGCCGATGGCGACGAGGATCGCGAGCAGCGCATCCGCCAGCGTGAGGGGAATCTGCTGTTCCTGCCCGTTTACTTTCACGGCGTGATTCCAGAGGGTGATCTTGTCGAGATAGGCAAACGCCGGCAGGACATCCGACCAGATGAGCCACACGCCGATGATCCCGGTAAGCACCAGGGCCATATTGAGCAGCTTGCGACTCTCGTCACTCAGTGCGACCAGATCGACTGCCGGTTCTTCCACAGCCTCGGTAATTCCTTCACCGCCGGGAACGGCCGTCTCCCTTGCCTGCGCGGCGCTTTTTGCCGCTTCCCGCCGTTCGAGTGCCGCCCGGAAGGCCAGTCTGCGACGCGTCAGCAGCAACCAGCGCACCACCATCTGGTGGGTGATAACGAGCATCAGTAGCAGCCACATGGTCTTGATCAGACTGCCCGTCAGGATGCCGGCCGTGTAGTGGTAACCGGCCACCGCAAGGATTGCCAGGGCCACAGGAACGGCCACGCTCATTACCAGCCACAGGTGACGCAAACGGGTGAAGAGGCTGGCCGGCTTGCGCGACATGTACGGCTGCAGTGAGCCCGTTCGGGGCGAGAGCAGGCGATAAAAGAACAGGGCCAGGGTGGTTAATACCAGAACGAAGGCCAGCCGTTCGATTCCCGCACCCGTCTTCAGCGTGGCAAGGTTGAGTGTCAGCACCGCAAGAAAAATGGTGGGTATGAAGGTAATCGTCAAACGGTTGAGCTGGCGACGCAGCATCACCAGACTTTGTTCCGGCCAGCGGAAGTGGACCTCGGCGAGCCCCCCGGGAGTGCAGATTATGCGGAAGGTCTGCAGGTAATAGAGTGGGCCTGCCACCCAGAGCAAGGCAGTCGCCAGTCCCTTGGCGAATTCCGTGGTGTCGATGGCGTCTCCCAGCTGCCAGCCTGAAACGCCCAGCAGCAGGGGCCAAGGCAGGGCCAGCAACAGGGTAAGCAGCAGTGCCTGAAAGGAATAGAGATATTTGTCGGTACGGGATTTGCCGACATGCTGGCCGGTCGCCCGAAGGGCGCGGTAAAGTCCACGCGAGCGCAGCAGAATGATGCCTGCGAGTGCGACGGGAAGCATGAAGACGATGGGGGATTCCATTGCCCGCGAGCCGAGAATCATAACAGCGCCCATCCATTGGCCTGGCGATAGCAACCGCATGATCTGACCCGGTATTTCGCGCAGGGTATTTACGTTGGGGGCCTCGGCGCTGCGTACCCAGAGCAGATTCTCGCTGATAAAGACGCTGTAGTCCTCTACCGTATCGAGCAGCTGGCGCTGGGCGAACTCCAGATCTCCCAGGGCGCGCAGGTACGCGTGGTTAAGCGTGATTGCCTGATCGAGCAGTTCTTTCCTGCTGGCTGTCAGCCGCTCGAGTTCGCCGCGGATCCCCCGGGCTTGTTCCGGCGCGAGATCACTTGTCAGGGTATTGACATAGTCGCTGATGCTGCCCAGATTCTGGCGTTCCTCATCGTACTGAATCAGACGCAGTCCAGCCCGGGTGATCTGTTTCTCGTATTCACGGGCCAGTTTGCGAAACAGCTGTACATTCGGCAATTCGCGCTGCTGTTCATACAGTACCCGACCCAGCGCCTGACTCAGTCCCGCGAGCTCGACCTTCTGCCGGGTGCTGCGGAACTCGTCGTCCAGCTGCTCCGCCTGACTGGTTGCCCTGTCATCCTCGGCATTCGCCTGTTCGATGCTGGTCGCCAGGGAGCCGATATCCTCGCTCAGTTCGGCGTTCATCCGTGCCATTTTCCGGACCAGTGGATGTTTACCCATGGACTCGAGTTTCGTCTTCTCGGTGGCGGTCCGGGCCTGATGCGCTTCGGCCAGACGCCTGCCACTCAGCAGATTCTCGAGCACCCTTACCCGGGTGCGCATGCGTTTCAGGTTGTTTTTGGCGCTGTCTCTTTCGGCCTCAAGCAGTTCGAGACGCATGGGGGCGCTCAGCAATTCCTGGTCGAGCATCTTGGCTTCGGCGCTCAGGGCCATGCCTTCGCTTTGCAAGGACCATTGTCTGGCCTCGGTCAGCTGCGGGGATTCATTGCTGGCGGCCGCTTGCCTGATCTCGTCGGCAATCTGCTCCATGCGCTGCTTTACGTCTTCAAGACGTTGCCGTGCGAGATTTGGACGGTCCGCCTGCGCAAGCAGGCGATCCTGCAGGTCAGACAAGAGGGCATCAGCCGTGTCCAGATCGCTCTTGTCCTTCAGCAAGGCCTGTTCGATCTCGGTGAGCGGGCTGTTATCCGTTACGCCCACGTCGGGATTCCCGCCCGACTGTTGCTGCTTTTCCAGTTCCACGCGTATTTTTCTGGCCTTACGCGGTGCGGATTCCCTGGATTCCCGAAATTCCCTGGTGGCAGTAGCGTAGGAACCGGCTTGTTCCAGATACGCCAGAGCGCTGCGATACAGCACAATCAGCTTTTCCCGTGCGGAGTCATTCAGGTCATTCGATGCCTTGATTTCCCTGATATTGGCCTGGAGGGTTTCCCGCGTGACGGTGTCGGGGAGCCGGAACGTCGCTGTGTTGCTGTTCGCCGCGTTAACTTGCGGGGGCGCAGCCAGCAGAACAAGCCAGACCATAAGCACTACCGGATGCAGCTGTAATTTCATTTCAACTGTTGTTGACGGCTGGCCACCGCCCTGATCGCCGCGGCGATCTCACGGCTCAGGCCCGCCAGCGCGCGGCTTTGTGCAGCGACGATATCCCGGTATTCTTTTCCACCGGTCGTTTCGGTGATGGTTGTTTTTTTCGTTGCGACGGTTTCGTGAGCGCCTTCCCGGTGCAATTTCCAGTACGCGGACAGCACCACGTTCCCCTGCGCGTCGGCCTCGAATTGAGAGATATCGACCACCACCTGGTAGTCGATGGTGAGCGAACGCGCCCAGGGAAAGACGGCGACCTTGTCGGTCGGGACCAGTACCGCCAGGTTCTCCGCCAGGACCCCGGTGATGATGTCCCGTAGTCCCTCGGCCCAGCGATGCGTCTCGCTGTAGCTTATTTCGTAGGTCCCGCTGCGTACGGCGATCTGGGGACGGTCCAGGTACCTTGGCAGTTCGATCGGACCGACGCCGACAGCCGCGGCGTTGACCCGCTCCGGCGCGGCCGCATCGGCCGGCACCGGGCTCAGGATATAAAACCGCGAGGACGGAGCGGCGGCGCAACCGGCGAGCACCGCCAGCACAACGCCGACCAGGGGTAACGTGGAAAGTTGACGCATCAGTTTCCTCCGGCAGTGCTTTTGCCCCTTATCAGGGATTGTGGCTGGCGCTCCAGGAAATCGGTGAGATCGCGCACCGAGCGAGCGGCGCTGGTGATCTCCGCAAGCGCATTGTCGACTGCATAAAGCAGTTTCTCGTCGCTGACCAGGTGCTGCGTTGATTGCAGCGTACCGCGTGCCTGCACCATGGCGCTGCGGACCTCCACCAGCGTGGCATGTATGTCCGAACTCAATGGTCCGACCTGCTGGCTGGCATTGTGCGCGAACGCCCCCAGGTCATTGAGCGCGGTATGCAGCGATGCGATCGCCTCCCGAAGGTCTCGGGACCTGAGAAGGCGGTTGAGGGAGTCCAGCGATTCGTTGAGGGACAGGATGGACTTGTGGAGTTCCGGGGAATTGACCAGTTTCTTGAGGCCTTCCGTTGTGGAAAGGATATCGTTCATCACCTGATCAACCGGAAAATCCGCCAGTTTCCGGGTGATCTTCTCGATCGGAGTGGGTATCGTCGGGATCTCCGGGTATTTGGTGTCGCCGATCAGTTCCACGGGCGTGCCGGGATAGAAATCCATCTGGATGAACAACTGACCGGTCAGCAGGCTCTGCAGTTGCAGCTGGGCGCGCAGACCGGCCTTGATCAATCCGGCGAGCTTCTCCCCCGTACCGCCAGCCATCTGTCTGACCACCTGATCGCTCCGGATGAAGTTTTCGGGGTTGATCTCGATGGTGACGGGTATCCTGATATCCGATTCGCCTTCTCCCATGACCAGCTGGATGTTGGTTACCGCACCGATATTGACGCCGCGGAAGTTGACCGGAGACCCGATACTCAGTCCCTTGACCGATCCCTTGAAATAGAGCACGAACTGCGGCTTTTTCACGAACAGTTCGCCGCTGCTGAAGAGCAGGACCGCCACAATGGCAAGCACGACGGCACCAACGACGAAGGCGCCTATCAATGCGGGATTCGCGCGTTTGCTCATGTCTCACCCCGGTTGAGGAAGCTGTGTACCCTGGGATCGGTGCATTCCGTCCGCAGTATATTCGGATCGCCGCCGGCGATCATGGTCCTGGAATCGGGATCGAGAAAGACCGAATTGTTGCCTATGGTGAAGATACTGGCGAGTTCATGGGTCACCACGACGATCGTCGCGCCCAGACTTTCACGCAGTTCCAGGATCAGGTCATCGAGTCGACGGGAACTGATGGGATCGAGTCCCGCCGAGGGCTCGTCAAAGAACAGGATGGCGGGGTCCAGCGCCATGGCCCGCGCCAGCGCGGCCCGTTTCTGCATGCCGCCGCTGATTTCGGAGGGGTAGAATTCCTCAAAACCGGCAAGCCCGACCAGCGCAAGCTTGAGCGAAACGATCTCCTTGATCTCGGCGGGGCTCAGCCCGGTGAATTCGCCCAGCGGCAGTGCGACGTTTTCCGCCAGTGTCAGAGAGCTCCACAGGGCGCCGCCCTGAAACAGCATGCCGAAGCTGCGCTTGAGAGATTCCTGTTGTTCCGGCCCGGACTCCCAGAAGCTGAGCCCGTCGAAATACACCTGCCCCTTTGCCGGCGGTTTGAGTCCGATGAGGTGGCGCAGCAGGGTGCTTTTGCCGCATCCGCTTCCGCCCATGATGATGAAGATATCGCCACGGCGCACCGTGAAATCAAGGTCATGCTGGATAATGAAGTCGCCGTAGGCCATGGTGAGATCACGCACCGTGATGTGCGCTTCGGCTTGTGGCCTGGTATCGGGTTCCAACTCAGACGCCCAGCTGCTGGTAAATGATCGTGAGCACGGATGCCGCCACGACGATGAACAGGATGCTGGTGACCACGGCGGAGGTTGCGGCCTCTCCGACGGCCTGCGCACTGCGCCCGCATTGCATACCGCGCAGGCAACCGGCGATGGCGATCAGGATGCCATAGGTTGTGCCCTTGCTGATGCCCACGGCAAACTGGGTCAGATTGAGTGAATGTACGGTCTGATGGTAATACTCGAATGCGCCGATATTGAACGACGTATTCGCCACGAACAGTCCCGCCAGCATGCCCACCAGGTCCGAATACAGGGTCAGCAGCGGCATGACGAATATCAGCGCGAGCATGCGCGGCATGACGAGGAAGTCCAGGGGTGATATGCCCAGTGTGCGGAAGGCGTCGATTTCCTCGTTCACCTGCATCGTGCCCAGTTGCGCGGCGAACGACGCGCCGGTCCGGCCGGCCATGATGATGCCGGTCATCAGGGCGCCCATCTCGCGAACCATGCCGATACCGACGAGATTGGCGATATAGATCTGGGCGCCGAATTGCGCCAGCTGCACGGCGCCCATGTAGGCGACGATAAGACCGACCAGGAAGCTGATCAGGGAAACGATAGGCAGCGCCTGCGGCCCCACGTCCTGGATGATCAGCAGCAGGTCCGTACGGCGAAATTGCGCCTTGCCGCGCAACAGTCGTCCAAAGGAAAGGGTGACCTCGCCGATGAAGCGCACCATCTCAGGCGCCCCGTGCAGGTATTTGAGGGTGATGTTGCCGATCTGCGCGAGAACGGAGGCCTTATCCTCTCGGCGACCCGCGTCGACCTTGGGAGGAACCGCCGCGGCCAGTTCGAGCAGGCGGCGCACACCGTCGGGGAGGCCGTCCAGTTCGGGCGCCATGCCCTGGCTTACCGCTTGCGCGATGATGCGCCTGAGGAAGGCCAGCAGTGAGCTGTCCCACTGGTTGATGCCGCTGCCGTCGAAGTGCAGGTGACGAAGTTCGGTATTGCCGGTGATGCGCCGGCTGAATTCGTCGACAGGAGGAATCCCGCTCTTGAGCGTCCAGGCGCCGGCCAGCCGTATCAGCAGGCAGTCGGCCGCCGGCTGACTGAACTCTACGCTCGCTTGCCGCAGGACCGTGTCGGCTGGGTTTGTCATCAGTGGTTCTTCTTATGAATTCCCTGGAATCAATTCAATGACATCCCGCAATATGGTTGCACTTCCCTGTCGCCACTGCAATACGGTGGTGTCTGACCGCGGTCTGTATCGCCCCGGCTTACCTGATATCCATTATCCCCGGCAGCGGCAGGGTGACGCCCACCGAACGTGTGGCGCACACGATGGTAAGATCGTCCGCCAGCGGCTGGTTGAGAAGTTCATCGAGCTTTGCCGCCAGCGCCGTAACCAGCGTTTCGCGCTGGTAACTCCTGAGGCACCTGGAGACCAGATCGATCAAGCCGTTTTCTCCCAGACGTTCTCCCCGCAGGGTCTTGCCTTCGGTGACAGCATCGCTGTAGAGCAGCAGCGAGGTGCCCGGCGGAAACGGCATTTCGCGGTTTTCATAAGCGGAATCATCGAACATGCCCAGCGGAAAACCCGCCCCGCTGCCGATCAGGGGATTGTCGGTGTCCGGCGGGAATACCAGCGGGCTGGGGGTGGCCGCACCGGTATAGACGAGTTGGTCCTTCGACTGGTCGATGACGCCGTAGAACATGGTAGCGTACTGTCCCGCCGGCAGCAGCGGCGATAAGCGTGCATTGATGCCTTGCAGGTAGGCAGCGGGATTGTGTTCCAGGTATTTTTCGCTTTCCAGCAGGGCGTGCAGCCTGAAGGTGTTCAGGGCCGCATTGATGCCATGGCCCGAGAAATCCACCATCATAATGGCGACGCGCTGCTGGTCGATGTTTTTCACCCCCCAGAAATCGCCCCCAAGTTCGGAGCTGGGCTTGAAACGGGAGTCTATGTGCAGGCCATGCAGGTCGGAGATGGCGCGCAGCATGTTCATGTCCGGCAGCAGTACCGTCTGGGTTTCACGGGCAATGTTGAGTTCGCTGGCGATACGCTTGCTGTAAGCCTCGAGATCATCGGTCAGTTGCCTGAGGGCGTTGCGCTGGGTGATCAGCCGCGCCTCGCTCGCCTGCAGCGCGAGCTTCTGTTTATGCACCTGCCGGATCCACAATCCGGCAAGTATCAGCAGCACGCCCAGGGTGCCGCCGACCTTCCAGAGCAGCGAATAATCGGTGACTGGATCGTACGCGACGGTGAGCCAGCGCTGCTGGATAGCCGTGTGTTCCGGGGGCGTGATCGTGTCCAGCACCCGGTCGATGATGGCCGCCAATGGCTGCCAGTCCTTGCGGATGCCGAAGCGGATTTCCACCGCCGGAACCCTGGCCGGGGCCGCGACCTTGAGGTTTGCCAGCCCCTGCTTCTGGATGAAATAGAAGCCCACTGCGAGGGTTTCCACGAAGGCGTCGGCCTCGCCCAGGGATACCGCCTGCAGGGCTTCGAGCGGGGTGTCGAACAGGACGGCCTTGAACCCGGGGTATTCCCGGGTCAGGAAATCAGTGACCGCGTAGTCTTTGACCATTGCCACCTTTTTCCCCAGCAGGCCATTCAGGCCGTTGAGGTAGGGGTAGTCGGAGCGGGTGAAAATAACTGACGGGATATTCGTGAACGGTTTGCTGAACGCCATGTAGCTGTCACGTTTCGGCGTCTCCAGCAGGCAGGTGATCACATCGAGATCACGCGTCCTGAGCCGGTCCAGGACTTCCTTCCAGCTCAGGCCGGGGACGACCTCGAACGTGAGATGCAGCCGTTGCGCGACCAGATTGGCGTAGTCCTGGCACATGCCCGCATAGACGCCCTGGCTGTCAAGGAATTCAAACGGCGGCCAGGAGCCGTCGGCGCCCCGGCGCAGCACGCTGGGATGCGATAACAGCCACCGGCTGTCCTGTGCATTCAGATGGAAGTCCTCCCCGGCATGAGAGACCGGTATCGTGCAGGTGAGCAGCAGGAGCAGGAAGCGCGGCAACCGGGCCAGGGGTTGCCGTGCAGGAATTTCGCCCACTGACGGGGCGCTTTTTGTGGAATACATGATCGATATGGATGGCTGGTGGTGCTTGGTTTCGTTCCCGCTGTGACTCCACCTTATTACCGTGCCTGGATAGAATACAATCTCACCTCGGCGGATGGCCATCATTACATGGGGCGTGCGCCGGCGTATCGGGTTCGGGGTACGGGCGGCCTGTATGCCCGCCCGGCAGCCGCCGCCCGGTGTGGCTCTTTACGCGAAGGGTGATGAAGTGACAGCGCAGCGCATGAGCGCCGGAAACGGTAGGCAGATCACCCGCCGGGGGAGATAATGGCCGCGCTTTCCTGAATTTTCAGAATAAATGAAGAAATGAATAGCACTAAGTTAAGCCTAATCGCACCCCTATGGCCACGGAATCACACGGAAAAACACGGAATATAGGCTCTTCTTTCCGTGTCTTCCGTGGCTATTTATCGGGCTTGGGCCTTAGGGCCTGTTAACACTTGTATGATCGCCGCGTTGCTGCCTGAAATCAGGCCAGGCAAGGCGCGAGGAGAGAAGTTTGGTTGTTCCAAATGAACGACGAGCAACGCGGCATGGCCTGATTTCAGGCGCAACCCGAAGGGACGGGGCCATTTTCCCGCAATCCGGCGTTAGCGCTCATTTGTGTAGACTGACTACACGGCACTCGCGCTGCCTTGTCTTGCGAAAAAATGACCTCCGTCGCGACGACCATACAAGTGTTAACAGGCCCTAACTAAATGCCATTCAATGAAGAAATATGCCTGTATAACGAAGCATTGCGCACTGAATACCATGTGATTCCGGAGTTCACCGGCAGTGAATCCAGGAAACGGACCCCCTTTCTCTTCGGGAAAGGGGGTTTTTGCAACGCTGGAGTAAAAATGACAACAACCAGGGACCGTCCATGAAGTGGTTGCTGCGCCTGCTGGCGTTCCTGCCGGTTCTGCTGTTGAACCTGGTCGTGCTGGTGGCCGGTGTGCTGCTCGTTCTCGATAACGAGGATTATCGTAGCGCCCTGGTCTGGACGGCCCGTACCTTTCTCGATGCCAGCCTGCAGATCAAGGGGCCGTTCGCGCTGCACCTTGGCCGGGAAGCCTCCCTGACGGCCGGCAAGGTCAGTCTGATCGCGAACGATGGCAGTTATTCACTGTCGGTGGGTGAATTCCGGACCCGCCTGCGGCTCGATCCCCTGGTGGAGGGGATATTCTGGGTGAAAAGCCTGGCGCTCGCCGATGTGCACCTGGAAATGAAACGAACGTCGCAGGCCGGCGGATTGAATTTACACGGTATCTCCCTCCCGACCTTTGTCGTTGAAGAAGCCCGGTTGCAGAATCTCTCTTTCGATTTCCAGGAATCGAATCCCGACAAAACGCACAAGCTCTCCCTGCGTGCACTTGTCTTGGATGATATCAACAACAGCGGTCCCCTCGGCATCAAGGGCAATGGTTTGTTCGATAACCGTCCCTTCAGCATCAGTGGCCATATGGATTCGCTGGTGCAACTCATCGATGCCGAACAGCCGTATGCAGTGCACCTCGATGTCACGAGCGGTACACTGCAGACTCACCTCGAGGGTTCGATAGCCAGGCCTCTCGAGGGCGCAGGTCTGGACCTGCGGCTGAACCTCGACGATTCCGATATCACCAAAACACTCAGACTCTGGGATGAAAGTGCGCCGCCGCTGGGTGTGCTGAGTGCACAGATGCTGCTGCGCGGTGACTACACCAACCCCCGCCTGGAACAGATCAGCGCCCGTCTGCGGCGCCCCGACCAGCTTGATTTGCATGTGACCGGCGAGATTGAGGATCTCAGGACACTTGGACAGGTGAAAATGCGGGTTGACGCCAAATCCAGCGACCCCTCCGTGACCTCCTGGCTGTTGTTCGATCAGCGGAACAAACTGAAATCGCTAACTGTCACGGGGACGGTGTATGCCAATGACGGCCGCTACCGGATAGAGGACTTGCAGGCACAGGCAAGGACACGCTCCGGTGTTCAGGTCGATGTCAGCGGCACCGCGGACATTCACAAAACGCTGCACAAACGCCCGCTTCAAGCCTCAGAACTTCAACTGGCGGTAGACTCACCCTCCACTAAAGCGCTTGCCAGCCTCGTTATGCCGCTCGCTAATGACTTTCCGGAGCTCGGACGCATCAGGATGAGCTCAAGGGTGATCCCTTACCGTGACGGCCTCAGTCTTGACGGCCTCAACCTGGCTATCGGTGGGCCCGGGCAAATTCGTGTCACAGCCAGTGGCTCGATCGAGACCATCCCGTTCTCCGACCCGGCAGAAAAAACGTCGGGATTTAACCTGGCGGTGGATATGCAAGGGGCGAAAAGCACCTACCTGAACAAATACCTCAATCTGCAGCTGCCGGAACTGGGTAAGGTACGCGCCCAGGCGCGTGTCCGGGGCAGGGTGCCCGATATCTCGATCGAGTCGCTGAGGCTGACCATCGGTCCTCCCAATCAACCCGTACTGAGGGCCAACGGAAGCGTCCGAACCGGATTCAGGCGACGCAGCAGCATGCTGGATATCGGCATCGATGTGGGGACCGCCAGGCTGGTCGCCGCGTTATCCGGCAAATCACCCTCTGCTTCCCTCGGCCGGTTGAAGGGTGCTATGACGGTGTCGGACGCCGACGGCAGCTGGGGCGTGGATAAGTTCACGATGGTTTCAGCCCGGACCAGCCTGTTCCAGTTCAAGGTATCGGGCGCCCTGGACGATCTGGTCAATCGCGATCAGGGTCGGATCAGGACGATGTTCGAAATCGATGATGTTCCCGCGCTGGGCAGGGTGCTGGGTGTCGATCTGACCGGCATCTCGCCCTATCGGGGTCGTGGGCTTCTCGAGATTCACAGGGGCCGTCTGAACTATGAAGCAAGCAACACCGTGGGCAGCACGACGTCCCGAACCCGGCTGACGGGGTCACTGACGGGTAACCGACCCCGACTCAAGGGCAGGCTCGACATACCGGTATTGAATCTGGCGGATTTTGGAATAGGCAGCCAAGCGCAGGGGCACCAGGCCGACGGTGTTACGGCGAACGCTGCGGGAAACAGCTACTTTCTCAGCCGACGACCGCTGGACCTGAGCTTTTTACGGGACTTCGATCTCGATCTGACAGTCGCCGTAGAAGCCGTAGCAGGTACGGATTTCAGCCTCAAACGTCTGGATGCCAGGCTCAATCTGCAGGACGCGGTGCTGCGTGCTTCACCCGTGCGGCTGGAATTTCAGGGGGGGCCATCCACTCTGGATCTGGAAATCAACGCGCGGGCGAAGCCCGTCTTCAATCTCAAGGTATCCGGTGACGACCTGTTGCTGGGCCCGCTGCTGGCGCAGATCCAGAACGACGTCCCCGTGAAAGGCTATGTCAATCTGCTGGTCGATGTCAGCGGTCGTGGTGGTTCCCCGCATGAAATGGCATCCAGTCTTGATGGAAAATTCAGCTTTGGACTGGAAGACGCCAGAGTGCCGCGTAAATACGTGGAGTTTCTCGCCGTCGATGTATTTGGCTGGGTGATAAATACCGCCACACACCGCGATCCCTACGCCAAGCTTGATTGTGTCATGGCGGGATTCGACATCAAGGATGGTGTTGCCGCGAGCACTCTGCTGGCAGCGGAAGGTCCCAAACTTTCTGCCACGGGGACGGCCACGTTTGATCTCGGAGACGAAACGATGGATGTAACACTGCTCCCGAAACAGAGAAAGATCTGGTTCTCGGAACTGGCTCCCGTGCATATCAAGGGTCCATGGCGCGACCCCGAGGTTACGGCATTACCCATCAAGTCGGCGGTCACGAGCCTGGGTCCCCTGATGTTGACGCCGGCGATGCCCATGGTGGCGATTCCGGCAATCCTGGGAGAGAGGTTATGGACGACCCTCCACGAGCATGGCAGGCGGCAGGGTGGTTGCACGAAACTCGTGAAAAAGATCGAAAAATGGAAGAAAAAGGGCGAATGACCACCGCCATGCGCCGTACCCGGAGGCCTGCGATTCACTTCGCACGGTACCCAGAAGCGTCTGGCACGGCGGGTGCCGTGCGGTTGACGGAACGGGTTCGCCCAAGACCGTGTTATTCGGGTGCCGCGTAGTCAGACTCTGACTTGACCCGGCCGGATAAGGATCGGGATGCCTGCTTGAGACATGGATTCCGTGGTTTTTCGGACATCTGACAGGAATGGCACTCAGTTAAGTCGAAATCGTGATAAATAGCCACGGAATCCACGGAAGACACAGAAATTATCTGTGAATATTCCGTGTTTTCCGTGTGCTTCCGTGGCCATTGGTTCTTTAATATAAGAACGATATCCCTTAGCGTGAAAAAAATACGGAGATAGACACGACACAAACCCTCGCCGTCTCTAAGAGACACGATAGAGGAGGAGCTTCCTCGCTCGTGGGCCTCAGTCAAGCACCGCCCAAGGTGCCTCTAACTTTGGTCATCCGGTGAGGAAGAGTTGATTGACAGCATTTTTCATGCTGCGGGGTGGTGAGTCAATCGCCATGAGCGTTAAGTAAGCGCCATTCACATCTGACAGGACTTATAATCCCTGCCTTCATTCGTGTACCGGCATCGAGGAGTCGTAATGAACCAACGGAAGCCAGTCCTGCTTTTCCTTCCAATCATGGTCATCATGCTGCTTGCGGGATGCGCCCGGCAGCAGCCGGTCATACCCGGGGCAACTCATGCGCGGCCCATGCCTTTCACTGTCGTATCGACCCTGGACTCGACGGCTGATGTGTCTTCGGCGGCAAGTTTCGGCTGGGCCCCGAGGATGCGGGAGATACTCAGCGATCCCCACAAAGGTGATATACCCGAGAAGGAGGCGATCGAGAAGGCCATCACCAGTGCACTGACCAGCAAAGGTTACGAATATACCTGGAGGACCAGACAGGCAGACCTTCAGGTCGGTTACGTGGTGGTTCTGGATGGCGCGCTGTCGGACAAGGAACTCAATAGCCGCTACGGTCTCCAGCCCAGCCTGAATCTCCAGGCACCGGACAGCTTTCGTTATGAGAAAGGCACGCTCGTTATCGACATCACAGACAGGAAAACCGGACGTTCTGTCTGGCGTGGTGCGTTGCAGGGTTTCGCGGATCTGCACCTGTCGAAGGAGGACCGGCAGGATCGTCTCAATGACATGGTGAGGTTCATGCTGGCGAGATTTCCAGCACGGGCAAAGGTTTCGCAATAATCCCGGTGCGTGTGGAGACGACTACTGCTGAACCCTTGCCGGAATCCCAACGATCGGGAGGGCAGTGGTTTTTTCAGGCTACGCCGGTTGCCCCTGGCGTCCGTGTGCCCGGGGCTGTCGATAGATTACAATGGCGTCCGTACCGCATGCCGCGGCGTTATCCTGATGGCAACGACCGGGATTTCGACGACTTCTTGTGTGTAACCAGAAATAACCGACCAAGATGACTACTGATATAAAGGAATCCGCGCTCGATTACCACCGCCTGCCTGTTGCCGGCAAGATCGCTGTCGAGACAACCAAACGCATGCTGACCCAGCATGACCTGTCGCTGGCCTACACACCCGGGGTTGCGGCGGTATGTGAAGCGATCGTCGATAACGTCGACACCGTCAGGGATTATACGGCACGCGGCAATCTCGTCGCGGTGATTACCAACGGTACAGCCGTGCTCGGCCTGGGGAATATCGGTCCCTATGCGGCGAAGCCGGTGATGGAAGGCAAGGCCGCCCTGTTCAAGACCTTCGCGGATATCGATGTCTTCGACCTCGAACTCGATGCGGGCGATCCGGATAAGTTTGTCGATGCCGTGGCGGCGCTGGCGCCGACCTTCGGCGGCATCAACCTCGAGGACATCAAGGCACCGGAATGTTTCGATATTGAGCGGAAACTGATCGAGCGTCTTGATATACCGGTCTTTCACGATGATCAGCACGGCACGGCGATTGTCGTGGCGGCGGCCATCCGCAATGGACTACGGGTGGCCGGCAAGCGCATCGAGGACGTGAAACTGGTCTGTTCGGGGGCCGGTGCGGCCGCGATCGCCTGTCTGGACCTGCTGGTCTCAATGGGGCTGAGGAAGGACAATGTCTTCGTCTGTGATCGCAAGGGCGTGCTATATGAAGGGCGTGAGGGTGTGGATGACCCGCAGAAGTCGAGGTATGTGCGGGCGACCGGTTTGAGTACCCTGCACGAAGCCATTGTCGGCGCGGATATTTTCCTCGGTCTGTCCGGTCCGGGTGTCCTGAACGGTGATGATGTCAAGCGGATGGCGGACCGCCCCTTTATCCTGGCGCTGGCGAACCCGGTTCCGGAAATCCTGCCGGAGATCGCCCATGCCGCACGCGGTGATGTACTTATGGCAACCGGCCGGTCCGACTATCCGAATCAGGTCAACAACGTTTTGTGTTTCCCTTTCCTGTTTCGCGGCGCGCTGGATGTCGGCGCCACGGTCATCAATCATGAGATGAAGATTGCCTGCGTCAAGGCGCTGGCCGACCTGACGCTCGAGGAAACCTCCGACTGTGTCAGCGCGGCCTATCGTGGCGAAACCTTCCACTTCGGCCCGGAATATCTGTTGCCCAAGCCTTTTGACCGGCGCCTCATGAGTCGTATTGCGGTTAGCGTGGCTCGCGCAGCCATGGACAGCGGCATCGCAAAACGCCCTCTTCAGGATCTCGTCGCCTATCGGCGCAAGCTGCAGGACTACCGTTTCAGAACCAGCGTGCTGATGCGCCCGATCTTTGATCTGGTACGCCAGCATCCGCAACGTATCATGTTCGCGGAAGGAGAATCTTCCCGCGTTCTGCAGGCGCTGCAGGTTATCGTGGAGGAGGAGCTTTGCCGGCCTGTGCTGGTTGGTCGTCGCGAGCGGATCGAGGCAAAACTCGGTGAGCTTGGCATGCGATTGCGACCTGACCAGGATTTCGGGGTCGTGGATCCGGCGGAGGGCGGGTTACAGGATCAGGACGGGTTGAGTGCCAGCGGCTGGCTTGCCGGGAGCGGGGTTACACCCGCTTCGGCGCAACAGCTGGTGCGCACGAACGCTACGGTACTGTCGGCCGTGCGTCTGCGTCGGCGCATGGTTGACGGGGTAATATGCGGCGTCCGGGGTGATTTCTGTGCGCATTTGAATCATATCCGGAATATCGTCGGTTGCGGGGAGAATGTCCGGAATCTGTCGACCGTGAATCTGGTAATCACGCGGCAGGGTCCGCTGTTTGTCACGGATACCCAGGTGGAGATCAAGCCTGACCCGGAGCATCTGGCGGACGTCGTGCTGATGGCTGCGAAGGTCGTGGAACGGTTCGGTATCAAGCCCAGGGTGGCATTCGTGTCTCACGCGGAATGTGGCGGAAGAGACAGGGAACATATGCAAGGCGCCACCTCGGTCATCGAGATACTGAACAGTCGTGCACCGGATCTGGAAGTGACGGGTGACATGGGCATCGAGGCCGCTCTGTCCGCGCAGGGCGATAACGGTGCACCTTATCCAGGGCACGGCGCTCCGGCTAACCTCCTTGTCATGCAGAATCTCGCGGCGGCAGGAATCGCGCTGGGCGTGATGAAAAATATAGGGAATGCGGTAGATGTGGGACCGATACTCGTCGGATCGAGACTTCCGGTACACATTCTCAGTAATGCCGTTACCGTGCGAGGTATCGTCAATATGACCGCCATGGCTGCTGCTGACGCCATGGCGGGGTGTGGCCCATGGTTACAGGGGTAACTCGCCAAGAAGAATGATTTCGTGCGCTATCAGCAGGGCGTAAAGCGACATCAGGGTGTACAGGAGATATCGAACTGGCAAGATCTTATAGAGATTGAAGTTGAAATGAATGACCATGACGAGCACCGCCAGCGTGGTGAGGGCGATTTTTGCCGTGGCAAAGGTACGTATGTCCTTCTTTATCAACCAGTCCATGAGGGTATTCATTTCAACCGCGCCGTGACTTAAAAGAATCAGCGTCAGGAAGGCATCCATGCATGACAGCAGAATAATGAGCACACCGGCAATCAGCAACCAGGGTTCATACCAGTCTACATACTTGTTCAACAGGTCGTCCTTTCGACGCGAGTGACGACGGCGCAGGATAAACAGCGCCCCGTACAGGGAACGGAAGGATAAGCGTCGCCGGTCATTTCGCCGCCGCTCAATGGCCCTCTCGTCAGTGCTTCGGGCATCCGGATTGGTCATGTCGGGAGATGAATACCTGGATGCAGAACAAAAGGTTTCATTATCTTCATGTGTGTTTGGTCAGGTATATTATGTAACAAGCTGAAAAAAAAGAGTAAGTTTTAAAAGATGGTGTTGCATTTCCGGCGTCGTGCCGGCTCATGGCGCTGCAGTGGCTATTCTTCATTATTGACGTCGCCAGGTATGTGATCCTTGAAGACGGGAAGAACACCGGACATCCGATGGCGAGACTCCTATCGACCAAATACCACGATATATTTATCAGTAAATGGATATTTTGAAATATACGAAAATATTGCCTTGTGATTGGCGGCATTCAGCCATACCCGAGTCTCCAAAGTCCCGGGAGCCTGTCGGATTCAGATAATCGTGGCGAAGATGGTGGGGGAAAGTGGCCATAGTTCCCCGATATTGGGGGGCACGAAGCGAGAGACGAAGGGGCGATGAGCCGCTCTCCCGTTATCGCAGTAGATGGACTCTAGATCCGACAGACTCCTGGCAGCCCTGCCACCGTTGCCTGGCGTTCAATCTCACGACTAACAGCAGGGTATTGTTTTCCTGTATTTTAAAAATTGTTTTTGATATGTTAACGGTAGTTATTAATGAACGTATATTCGTTGGAATGTTGTTCGAATTAATAATTACTATGGATTTTTTGGCTGGCAACCCGATTAACCTGGAGGAGACAAAATAATGGCGGATCTATTTTCCGATGAGTGGATGAAGAACTTCATGAATCAGTGGAACAGTGAGCCAGAGCTTGCGGATGCCCTTGCAAAAATTAATTTTGACTCGGTCATCGGCTATGGTTTTGATGGTGAGGACAAGCCACGCGGTGTCCTGACGGTGGAGAATGGAAAGGCGGTATCTGCCGGGACTTACAACGGAGAAACATTAAACTGGGATTTGCGGGCATCGTTCGACCACTGGAACAAATGGCTCGCCAAACCACCCGGTATGATGGGTCTCGGCATGGCCTATACCTCCCGTAAACTGAAGTTTAATGTGGGTGATTATGGTGCAATGGTCAAGGATCCGCGAATGGCTGGCCCGTTCATAAAGAGCTTTGCGGTGATGGGGCGTGCTTGAAACGGTTTCATGAACAACCCCCGGTTTTGATGTGCGGATTGACGCCGAATGTGTTTCCTCACCACCAAATCGAAATAAGAAATATGTCAAGGATTCCCTGAATAGTGTCGATCCAGAAAGAAATAAGCTCACCGCAAAGGCGCAAAGAACGCAAAGTTTTTAATTGTTTTTATTAAAGAATTTCTTTGCGCCTTTGCGATAAAAGCGGTGTTTATGGACGGGCACTGGATTTTATTGATCTGTTGGTCAGGAGAGCGCTGTCTATCGACGGTGCAGCTATTTTTTTAATGAACCTGCCCATAAATTTTACGTGCATGAGGATTACCCATGTTAATCACAAAAAATACTGCCCTCGGTCTCTTGTGCGCATTCCTGTGTGGTCCCGTCGTCTATGCGCAAACCTCGCCCGAGACAGTGATTACAGTCCCCAGCGTTCCGGTCGGCGGCACCGTCACTCTGGGTGGCACCGTTGTCCCTTACAAGGAAGCCACCCTGTCGGCGCAGTTGCCTGGACGTGTCGCCAGCATCTCCGGTGAAGAAGGGGACAGCTTCGACGAGGGAGCAGTACTGCTGACCATCACTGACGCCGATTTGCTGGCACAGCGCCGCGCGGCGTTTGCAAACCTGTCCAATGCCGATGCGGCGCTGCGCAATGCCGGCGTACAGTATTCCAGGCAGTGGGTTTCACCTTATGGCGGTCAGCAGAATCAAATGATGGGCGGGATGGATTCGCTGATGCGTAATTTCAGCAACCCGATGAACAGCTTTATGGGTTCCAGTTCTCCGGGCTATGAACGGGGCGCCGATCTCTATTCGTACAGCACTCGGGTGGAGCAGGCGCGCAATCAACTGGTAGCGGCCAAGGCCAAAATCGAGGAGATCGATACCAAGCTTCGTGATACCAAGTCCATCGCCCCGTTTGCCGGCGTGATCACCAAGAAACTGGTCGAGGTCGGTGACCCGGTACAGCCTGGGATGCCGCTGCTCATGTTTGCGGATACTTCCCAGTTGCAGATCCAGGTTGAGATACCCGCACGCCTGATGCCCGGCGTGAAGAAGGGCATGGTTGTACCGGCCAAGCTGGATGTCGGTAATATCAGTCTCGAGGCACGGGTAGAGCAGATTTACCCCATGGCGGATCCAGACCGGCATACGGTTACCGTCAAGTTTGATTTGCCACGAGGAGCCCCCGCCGGGGCCGGGATGTATGCCGAGGTTGTCATCAACGATATCAACGCCAATGTGCATAATCTGCCCGTCGTGCCCAAGAACGCACTGGTCTGGCGCGGCAGCCTGCCGGGCCTCTATGTGCTGACCCAGGACAACAAGCGTGAATTGCGGCTGGTGCGTACGGGCGATGATGTCGGGGTTGACGGAGTTGCAATACTCTCAGGGATCAGACCCGGTGAACGCATCATTGTGGGAGCACCGGGGAGCTGATGACAGCCCCGCGACTGACGGGTTGAGTCGCCTGGACAATGTCGCTATGGCGAGCGTTTATGAGGTACTGCGGCTGAGAATGGGTTTTCCCCGGGTCGCGGGACGATTGCAGGGAGTCCAACCGGGCAACGAAAGGCTCTGTCCAACATCTTGAGAGAAAACATATAAAAAGGCGGGATTAACGTATGGCTGAGCAACAGGATTTCTCCATGCCGCATGATGCCAAATCACTGGGCATCGCCGGCAGAACTGCACGACTCTTTATCACCTCACCCGTCACGCCAATGTTGCTGATCGCGGCATTGCTCGTCGGATTGATGGGTCTGTTCTTTACCCCCCGCCAGGAAGATCCGCAAATCTCCGTCCCGATGGTCGACATATTCGTCCAGTATCCCGGGGCCTCGGCGCAGCAGGTGGCCAGTCTGGTTACCGATCCGCTGGAACGGATCATGAAGGAAATCCCCGGTGTCAGGCATACCTATACGGCGTCCGAGCGTGGCCGCGCCATGGTTACCGTGCGCTTCTATGTCGGTGAGGACATGGGGAAGTCAATCGTCAAGGTCCACGACAAGCTGCAATCCAATCTCGACAAGATCCCGCCCGATGTGTCCATGCCGCTGGTAAAACCGGTCTCGGTCGATGATGTCCCCATCGTAACGGCCACCCTGTGGTCAAACGATGTCGATGACGGCGCGCTGCGGACCCTCGCACTGGATGTGTTGCAACGCCTTGGCTCTGTGAACGGTACGGGCAAGGGGTTTATCGTAGGAGGGCGCGAGGATCAGTTGAAGGTGGAAGTCCTGCCCGAGCGTCTTTCCGGGTTTGGCATCAGTCTGCCGCAGGTCGCCGAGACCATACGCACGGCAAATTCGGAGAAGACGGCGGGTGGCGTCGAGACCGGCGGCACCAATCTTTCAGTACGCACCGGCGCCTTCCTGAAGACGGCTTCTGATATCGAGCGTCTGGTGGTGGGGGTACGCAACGGCGTGCCGGTTTACGTCCGCGATGTGGCGCGCGTAGCGCATGAACCTGCCGACCCGTCCCGGATGGTCGCGCAGTATACCGGACCGGCCTATGAGGGCGCGAACCCCGAGGCCGATGGCGCGCCGGCCGTGACCATCGCCATCGCCAAGAAAGAAAAGACCAATGGGGTGGTTGTGGCCGATCGCCTTCTGAAAAAGCTCGATGAACTCAAGGGCGACCTGATACCTGCAAACGTTCACGTGGAGATCACCCGCAATTACGGCAAGACAGCCAATGACAAGGTCAACGAACTGCTGAAGGCCATGTTCGAGGCGGCGATATTCGTCGCACTCCTGTGTCTTTACGGTTTGGGCTTTCGTGCCGCTTTTGTTGTCATTACCGTCATTCCCATCGTTATCCTGGTGACCATCTGGTGGGCGATGATGGTGGATTACACCATCGACCGCGTCAGTCTTTTCGCCCTGATCTTCTCCATCGGCATTCTGGTTGACGATGCGACCGTGGTCATCGAGAACATCTTTCGACACTGGCTGGAACAGGGCAGGACCAGTGTCGCCCTCGCCGTCGACGCGGTGCGCGAGGTGGGTAACCCGACGATACTTGCCACCCTGACCATCATATCCGCCCTGCTGCCGATGGGGTGGGTCAGTGGCCTGATGGGGCCCTATATGCGTCCCATCCCGGTGCTGGGTTCCTCGGCCATGTTCTTCTCGCTGGTCGCCGCCTTTATCTTCACGCCCTGGTTCGCGGTCAAGGTGGCGCCCAGACTGTCGGCGCTGGAAAAAGCGGCAAAAAAGGAAATCAAAACACATCAGAAAATCAGTCGCTTTTATCGACCCATCATCACCCCACTGATTAATAACCGCTTTCTTGGTTATGCGTTCCTGTTCACACTCATCGGTCTGACGGCCGGGTTGTGCTTCCTCTTTTATACCCAGACCGTGGTTGTCAAGATGCTGCCGTTTGACAACAAGCCGGAATTTTCCGTGGTACTCGACATGCCGGAAGGCACGGCAATGCCCGTCACCGCCAATGTTATCGGGGCGCTGGCCGAGGAAGTCCGCAAACTACCGGAAGTCACACAGGTCCAGACTTATACCGGGACGGCAGAGCCATTCAATTTCAACGGAATGGTGCGTCACTATTACCTGCGCCAGAATTCCTGGGATGCCGACATGCTGGTCATGATCAAGGACAAGCACAAACGTGAAAAGACCAGCCACGAACTTGCCGTAGAGGCACGCCACCGACTGACTCCGATTGCAGAGGCAATGGGGGGACGCATAGCCGTGGTCGAGATGCCGCCCGGACCACCGGTGCTGCAGACGGTAGTCGCGGAGGTCCACGGACCGGGTGCCGAAATACGGCGCAAGGTGGCTGCCGACATGACGGATATGTTCGAGAAAGTTCCGAATGTCGTTGACGTCAACAACTACATGGCTGATCCCTATGAATACTGGCGCTTCAATGTCGATACTCAAAAGGCCGTGCGCCGGGGAATATCGGTCGACACGATCAACAATACTCTCGCCATGGCCATGGGCAACTATAAACTGGGTGATGTCAAACGCGGCACAGTATTGGAACCCACCTATATAGTCATACAGGTGCCGCTCTCCAGCCGGTCGCAGATCACCAGCCTGGGGGATCTGCCGGTGCCGACGAACGACGGCAAGACCTTGCCTCTCTCCGAACTGGGTCAGTTCGTCAAGCAATATGAAGACCCCATCATCTACACCAAGGACCTGCGTGGAGTCGAATATGTGGTAGGCGAGATGGAAGGCCGTCTGGGTGCGCCGATCTACGGCATGCTGGGGATCGAAGACCTCGTGAAGGACTATACCGCCCCGGATGGCGTGAAGATGGGGACCATGCCCTGGAACCTGTTCGGCCCCCCGGCGGACGATAGCAAGCCCGGTTATGAATGGAGCGGGGAGTGGACGGTGACCTACGAGACCTTCCGCGACATGGGTGGTGCATTCATGGCGGCCCTGGTGCTGATTTACGGACTGATCGTCTGGGAATTCAGGAATTTCACCATAGCCGGCCTCATTATGTCGCCCATTCCGCTGACTCTCATCGGCATTATCCCCGGGCACTGGATCATGGGCGCGGAGTTCACGGCCACCTCGATGATTGGCATGATTGCCCTGGGCGGGATCATCGTACGGCAATCCATTCTGATCGTTGAGTTCGTCAAGATCGAGGTCGCTAAGGGTAAGGATGTCAGGGAGGCGGCCATCAAGGGTGCGGAAATACGCATGCGGCCAATTTTTATCACTTCCCTGACCACGATGGCCGGTGCTTCCACCATATTGAGTGATCCGATTTTCAGCGGGCTGGCCATCAGTACACTGTTTGGCGCCGGTGTGGGAACCTCATGGCCCTGCTCGTCATCCCGCTCGGTTGTATCAGCGCTCGCAAGCAATTCTATATGCAGACCGCCGATGATGGCACGGTTGGCATCAGTCCGGCCTACCAGAAAATTGAGAAAGTCGGGCAGGAAACATCGTCCAGGCCAGCGGGTACGCCGCTGTGGATGCGTTTATACAGCGGGATCATCTCTGTTTTTACCTGGATCTTTTATATCGTTCGGGCTGTCTTCACCATGCTCGGCATGGGTTTCAAGGCCATATTGGGTGGCTTTGGACGTCGTCGAGGTGCGACACCTCCCCCACCGCCGCCCACACCGGGTGGTGGCACGCCGCCCCCCCCTCCACGCGGGGGAACGCCCCCCCCACCGCGTGAGGCACCGCCAACGCCACAACCTGTTCCTGCGGCGGAGACGGCAGCTGCGGCTACAACAGAACCCGCGGTGAGCGCGGTTGCAGCACAACCCCCGATTGATTCGGCGTCCAGGATGAGCGAGGCGCCAGCACCCGCAACTGAGCCCGTGCTTCCCGGGTCCATGGGGAAGGCGCCACCGTCGTTCAGTCGGCGGCCGCTGACGATGCTGACCATTCGGGTGAGGGCCACGATGAATCTGCCACGTCTGCAACCGGGGATGAGGGCGAGAGTGAGGGCATCGTGCGTAAACGTCGCGGGATACGCCTCAAGCAGGATCTAAACTAAAGTTAAGGTGCGAATGCTCGCTAATTCATTACAGTATGGATGCGTCGGAGAGTTGAAAGGATATTACCAATGAGACACCATGCTACCGTATTACAACGCTGTCTGGGTGCGATCATGGGCCTCGCGGGCGCCATGGCAGTAGTCGGTGCCTTCGCCGCGAGTGAACTACAGGCTGCACCGCAAACCCAAACCTCAAACCGTAATTACGATCCTGACTGGGCTATCGTCTCGGCTCCACCGCCACCCGGCCCCTATCAATCCGTTAATATCGATCCCCGGGTGCCGGGTCAAGAGGTTGTCAAAACACCGTTTGTTAGCGGTCTTGGAGTATCACCCCCGGGCCAGGACGGACAACAGGGTGATTACCTTGCGGACGCGCCACCGGCGGCCGGTTTACCGACGCCCACGTCCCCCGGCGCTTATTCGGGATCTCAGTTTTACGATCCTGAACCTCCGCCCGGGTACTACGGTTATCGCGGTTATAACCGGAGCCAACCGACTCCGGTCCCGGGGCAGATGCGGTCATATGGTTACCCTCATCGCCAGGTCTACCCGCCTAATGGCTATGCGCCATCACCCTGGACTAATAACCTGCCGGCACAACGTGCCGAAGAGGAGGTTCCACCACCACCTGCATCTAACCGTATGAGCGTTCCGCCGGCACCCGAGCCGTTCTATCGTCGCGGGAGCGGTACACAGTAACCGCATGCCTAATTACCATGGGGATGCAGAGTCGCCCAAGCTCAGAAACCCTGGTCATCTGGATTGTGCTGTTATTTGTCGTTTACCTTGTTACCTCCTGCAGCGATGGTAAGAAAAAACCGGAAGAGACCTCCAGTGGCGCGGTGAAGGCGCCGCAAGTACAGCAACCGATTGTCAAGCAGTGGTATCCACATTCAAAATATCCAACATTGTCAAGTCCTTATGTCCAAGCGCCGTTGCCATCATCCCCATCCATGGGTCAACCTCAGCAACCCTATTACCCGGGTACGTATCCACCGCCCCAAATGACGGAGCAAACATCACCGCAATCCTCACCCTGGTACCAGACCATTCCGCCACAAAATACGCCGTCGCCAGAGTATCAGACCCAACCCCAATATCAGGTCCAGCGTCCCTGGGGGGAGTTTCCTCCCCTGAAAAAAAAGAAAGAAAGCACGACACGTGAAGAACAGCGACCTGATACAATTCCCTATGGAGGGGGGCAAGGTTATGGCGGTTAGGAGGTTATGGCGGTTATGGCGGTTATGGCGGTTATGGCTACTATGACCCGTCGCTGGGTGTTCCGGGGTTGGGCGGTGGGATTTACGGCATCAATCCGGGAATGATGCCACCGCTCTATGGCTGGTAATATGGGATCCGCACTTGATTCTGGAAAGATACAAGACAGGTAATGGTCACTGTTGCTAATGTCTTCTCTTCAACCGGCTAGCGTCGGTTGAGAGTTGGAATCAGATACGGCCCCTCCCTCCGTTGATGATTCAGGTAACCAAGGGAGTCAAGTTTGCAATATCGATTGCATACAAAACAACATGATGAGGTAGTAGATATGAATAAACTGACCAAAACATTGTGTGCCACCGCTATAGCCGGTGCAATGGCGATTCCTTTCACTGCAGCCCAGGCCTGGTGGGGCGGTGGTCCCTGGGGCGGCGGTGGTCCCTGGAATAATGGCTGGGGTAATAACGGCTGGGGTGATGGCTGGGGTGATGGCTCCGGCGATTTCGACTTCAACATGAGCGGTGGTGCTCACGGCAGCGGCTATGGCCGTGGTTATGGTCGTGGCTACGGTTCCGGCTATGGCTATGGCTATGGCGGCTATCCATATTATGGCTACGGTGGTCCCTATGGTTACGGCGGCTATCCAGGCGCCTATGGTGCTCCGTATGGCTACGCTCCTCCGGTGGCCGCACCCGCGCAGCCAGCCGAACCGGCCACCAGCAAATAACCAGGCCGGAAACCCAAACGAGCCCGCACAGGGATGTGTCGGCTCGTTTTTCTTTAGCAGGCGAGTGGACTGTTAGACAGATCGTGCTATAGGACAGAATCACATGCATTAACCAAACACCATTCATTTAACAGACTGGTTCGTTTCCAATACTATGTTTGCGAGGGTAACGTTTGAAAATGTGCTTTAGGTTTCTTTCTTCGCTGATATTGTTGCTGTCTATATCCACGGCCGTCATCGCCGGACAGGGCCCGATTGAATTTTCAGCGGTTATCGATCAATCCATGCCGCAGCAAGAACCCCGGCAGAGCAAGATATATATCGGTAACGGGCGGATGCGTACTGACATCATCGTCAACGGCAAGACGATGATCCAGATTATCGATATGAAGCAGCAGACGGCCTACATGCTAGATCCCGCAGGGCATTCCTATATGGTGCGTAAGGCGGGGCCCGGTGAGATGATGCCGGGTGGCTCGGCCGTGGCCGCGAAAGATGCCAATCCCTGTGCCGGTATGCAAAATCTTGGCTGTACCAGGCTTGGTGTTGAGGATGTCAACGGCCGGCCGGCGGAAAAGTGGGAGATGGTGAATACCTCCCCCGGGCAATCCGGCAAAATGATTGTCTGGCTGGATCAGGAGCGTCATATGCCGGTACGCCAATCACTTCCGGACGGCTCTACCATGGAGATGCGACTGATTGGCAGGGAGACATTGAATGGCCGCGTTACTGAAAAATGGGAAATGACGGCAACCCGGCCCGGCGGTCAGAAATATGTCGTTCAGCAGTGGTTTGATCCCGGGCTGAAGATGAATATCCGTGAAGAACGACCGGGTGGATTTGTCAGTGAATTTCGCAATATAAAGATTGGCAAACAGCCGGCGGACCTGTTTACTGTACCGGCGGATTACAAGGAAGTGAGCATCCCGCAGGGCGGGGGGATGGAACCGGGCCAGGGTAGCGAGCATTGATGCTTGCATACGTGATCCCGGAATGATGGGGAGTCATTACAAAGTCCCGTTTCTCAAGTTAAGGTTTGCACTGTCTTGGGGATTAACAACCATACAATGATTACTGTTATCGCGAACCTCAAAGGTGGCTCCGGCAAGAGTACGGTGGCCTTCAACCTCGCTGTCTGGCTCGAGAAGAACAATCGCCCGGTCATCGGTTATGATCTTGACCCGCAATGCACCTTCAGCGATCTGGCGATGCTGCGCCGGGAAATGGAATACAAGCCTGATTTGACGATTCACTCCGTGAGGGCCGTGCTCAAGGAGCAATTGCTCGCGCATGCCGGGCATGAGGTGCTCATTGATGTCGGGGCGGCGAATCTTGCCGCCATGAAAGAAGCCATGACGGCGGCGGATCGCATACTGATCCCGGTCCCGCCGAGTCAGGCCGATGTCTGGGCAACCCAGCGTTTCCTGCATATTATCGGGCCAGATCTTGATGTCATGAAGACCAATGGTGCACAGCAAACACTGGCCTTCGTCAACCGGGCCGATACCAACAAATCCATCCGTGAAACGCACGAAACCGAAGCGGCATTGCGTCTGCTGCCGGGTATCGATATCGTTCTTCCGCAACGGCTACGTCTCAGGACGGGTTTCCGCCGTTCACTGAGTGAAGGGTTGACCGTGTTTGAGATGTGGCCGCGGAGTAAGGCGGCGCAGGAATTCAGAACGTTAGCGAAAGCGCTCTATCCCGACGTAGCCGGGCAATCATAGTGACAGGATACTTATTGCAGGAGTATGCAGGATGAACAACCTTGCTCGCATTGTCAGTCACGGCTTTGCCATTGTCGTCGTCATATTACTGGGCATCGGATTTATCTACCGTGGACAACTGTTCCCTGATCTCGAGCTTCCCGATTTTCTGTTGCCGGAGTCAGCTAAAGTGGCAGGGAGCGGCGAAAAGCCTGCGGATGTCCTGCCTGGTAGAAAAATAGCGGTGGAAGCGGCTGCTGATGAAGCCGCCAGGGCACCAGTCTTCGGAGGCGGTTGGCGAAGAATCGGCGCCTGTCGTACCTGCCGGGGGTGCGACGGAGGAGGCGCCCGGAACAAAAGCTGAAAACCCACCATCGGAAACCCCGCGCGAGGCGGCACCAGGCAGGATGGCCATCGAGGCCGCTGGTGAAGATCGTCAACCGGATGTTGAAGCTGTGCCGCTACCCGAGGCAGAAGAAACCGTGTCCGGCGAAGGTTCAACCGGGGGTGAGCCCGGCTCAAATGCCATGGGGGGCGGCATCTCGCCAGTCCCGGCGATTCCGACAGAATCTCCTGTAGAGCCACAGGTGGGCAGTTCTGGTTCAAACACCGGTATGAAACCCCCGCCACTCTCTTCCGGGACTTCACCTGAACCCGGAACGTCCGCCGCGGGGGGCGGCATCTCGCCAGTCCCGGCTATTCCGGCAGAATCCCCGCTTGAACCACCGTCGGAAGGCCCTGGTTCAAACGCCGGTACGAAGGCCCCGCCACTCCCATCCGGGACTTCACCTGAACCTGGAACGTTTGCCGCGGAGGGCAGCGTCTCGCCAGTCCCGGCGGCTCCGGCAGAATCTCCTGTCGAGCCACAGGCGGAGGGGTCTGGTTCAAACACCGGCATGAAAGCCTCGCCACTCCTCCCATCCGGGACTTTACCTGAACCTGGAACGTCCGCCACGGGAAGCAGCGTCTCGCCAGTCCCGGCCGCGCCGACGGAATCCCCGTTCGAGCCACAGGCGGGGGAATCTGGTTCAAACCGGGAGTCTTATCCGGTCACGGAACCTCTGGAAGGTACGGGCGCCACCCCGGAGGGGGCGGCTACGCCTGGTTCTTCACCCGTCACTACCGAAAAGACACCACCTGGCGGGACAACCGTCGGGCAACCATCCCGGATTCCCGCCGCGGCGAAAAAACCCTATGAGCTTCTTGCTGCGGCGCGCGAGGCATTCTGGTTGCACAATTATGAGGATGCCGAGAAAAACTACCGCGCACTGACGAAACTTGAACCAGAGAATCCGGATGGGTACGGGGAACTGGGTAATATGTATTTTTCACAGGGACGCTGGGAAGAAGCTGCCGCGGCGTATTACGATGCAGGGATCCGACTCGTCAGGGAAGGGCATATCGACAGGGCGCGTGAACTGGTCAGTGTGATCCGTAGATTGAATGGAAAGCAGGCCGATGAACTGGAAAAACTCATTAGTTCGGCAGCGACGCCCGGGGGCAATGATTAACGTTTTTTTCAGGGGGAGATAACAGATGCTCAGATTTATTTGGAATTTACTTGCCTTGATCGGGCTTCTACTGGTCGCCGGGATGATTTACGTGTCGATCCAGCTGGGAGATAACCTGGTCAATCTACGTTCGTTTGACAACAAGGCCCCCGAGGTTTACCTCGATATGGCCAGGAAACTGATCGAGACGGGTAACGCGGCCGAGGCGACGGTGTGGAAATTTCCAGTCAAGGAAGGCCTGAAGCGGGAGGATGTCGAACAGACCATGCAGTTTGTCGCCAATGAACATAACATCAAGGATGTCGGTGAGCTGCCACTTTCAGAACAGGTGGCGGCCATGACGGGCAAGCCGCAGCGTTTCCTCAAGATTTACATGTTCTGTAATCCTTTGACTGCCGCCGATATGTTTAACTATTCGTCCGCTTTCTCGGCTTATCTGCCATGCCGGATATCGCTGATTGAAGACCCGCAGGGCAAGTTATGGCTCTATACGCTCAATATGGATATGATGATATACGGCGGCAAGACCTTGCCCGAGCCGTTGCGCAAAGAGGCCATCGCGGTCAAGGAAACCATTCTGGATATTATGAAAAGGGGATCGACAGGGGAGTTTTAGAGTTAAACCTCATCCAATGATCACTAAGTAACCTGACACCCGGACCTGCCTCCAGTATTCATCGATGACCAGGGCGGGGAAAACCATCAGGCAGCGGTTGAAAAGCCTGGAACAGCATCTGAGGAAGGAAAACCCGGTGCTGGTATCCGCGGTCGAGAGCTACCGGCATCTGGACCAGGCAGGCTATACGCTCGGAATGCTGGACTCGGAGCAGTCATTTGCCACCCAGATTTCCTGGTGGCCCATGATCTCGTTGCTGGGAACCTTCTCTGCAGGCAAGTCAACCTTCATCAATCACTTTCTCGGCGTCAAATTACAGCAGACCGGTAATCAGGCCGTAGATGATAAATTTACGGTCATCTGTTACGGGGGTGAACATCCATCACAGTCATTGCCCGGTGTGGCGCTGGATGCAGACCCGCGTTTCCCTTTCTACCAGATCAGCAATGAACTTGAAAAAGTTGCGACAGGCGAAGGGCGCCGCGTTGACAGCTATCTCCAGCTCAAGACATGCCCGAGTGAAGGATTACGGGGCAGCATCATCATCGACTCACCGGGGTTTGACGCCGATTCCCAGCGTACCGCGACACTGCGGCTTACCGATCACATTATCGATCTCTCGGATCTGGTGCTGGTGTTTTTCGATGCTCGCCACCCGGAGCCCGGTGCGATGCGCGACACCCTGGCGCACCTGGTGGGAGACACGATTCACAGGCCGGATGCGACCAAATTTGTCTATATCCTGAATCAGATGGATACCACGGCGCGTGAGGACAATCCGGAGGAGGTTATCGGGGCCTGGCAACGAGCCCTCGCCCAGGAAGGTCTGACGGCGGGCCGTTTCTACAATATCTACAATCCGGATGTCGCCGTGACCATAGCGGATGAGTCGATTCGCAGGCGTTATGAATCAAAACGCGACCACGACCTCACCGAGGTACATGACAGAATCCGGCGTGTTGGTGTCGAGCGCGCCTACCGGATCATCGGTGCGCTTGAGAAAATGGCGCACCATATCGAGGAAAAATCCGTACCATGGCTCCGGTCTTACAAGGCACGCTGGCGACGACTGGTCCTTTGGGGTGATGGCATCCTGCTCGGGACGTTTCTGGTCGCGGCACTGCTGGTGGCCCGCCTGTTCGGATTGCTCGATGGCGCATACTGGTCCATCCCGGACTGGTGGCGCGGATCTGTCGGTAATCTGGTGGAGACCGGGCTGGTGCTGGCCGTCATGGCCATGATGCTGGTCTACCTGCATTTCAAAATCCGGAAACTGGCCGCGAGACGGATTACCCGATTGATCAAAAAGGATTTTGCGCCGGGTATCGAGTGCGAACGCCTGTGCAACGCGTTTCACTACAATACCCGTGGATGGCACAGTATCTTCGTCACCAACCCGGTCGGGTGGGGCAAGTCCACCCGTAAACGACTGCAGCGGGTTATCGCCGAGGCCAATGATTATATACAGAAACTGAACGACACCTTTACCGATCCCTCGGGACTGCAGACCCGACCGGTACACAGGACTGAAACGAAAATCGCCCCCGGGCCCACGGGTCCCGCCGATGGACATCCGACTCCCGAAAAGCCGGTGTAATCATAAAGGTCTGCGTGTGTACCAACGTGACCATTGGGTCGTTACGGGCGATATCCTTTACGTAATCGCTATTCAATACACAGATGAATGGCACTTGGTTAAGGCCCAACCCCGATAAATAGCCACGGAATCACACGGAAAAACACGGAATATAGGCTCTTCTTTCCGTGTCTTCCGTGTGATTCCGTGGCCATAGGGGTGTGATTAGGCTTAACTTAGTGCCATTCAATTCACAGATTAATCCCCATCAAAATCAACCTGGTGATAAATAGCCGTTACGCCAGATCTTCTTGACGAAGATCAATTAGACTTATCTTGTAATTAATGAATTTAAGGTTTATAAATGAGTTGTAACTAGATAATTCGATTGTTTGACCATTCCCCCTCAGTTTGAAATCCGGGATTATTATCTGTAGTCCGGAACCACGGCAAGCGGGTAGGCAAATCGGTAATTTCTTTGGCAATGAATCCTAAATATCCAGGAGACAAGCACATTGTTGAACGTCAGCAGCCAGGCAGCTAACCGGCGAATAGATCCTTCGGTACTAGATGGTGTCCGCGCCCACCTCGCATCACGGGTTATCGGGCAGCGTGACCTCATCGACAGCATGCTGATCTGCCTGTTGAGTCAGGGGCACCTGCTGGTGGAAGGTATGCCTGGTCTGGCGAAAACTACGGCGGTTAAGTCCCTGGCGGAAGCCATTGAGGGTAATTTTCATCGCATACAGTTTACTCCTGATCTGCTGCCATCCGATTTGATCGGTACCGATATCTACCGTCATGAAAAGGGTGAATTCGAATTTCGCCCCGGGCCCCTGTTTCACAATATTCTGCTCGCCGATGAGGTGAACCGGGCGCCGGCAAAGGTTCAATCGGCGCTGCTCGAGGCCATGGGGGAACATCAGGTCACCGTTGGTCTGCAAACCTATACCATGCCAAAACTGTTCATGGTGCTGGCTACCCAGAACCCGATCGAGCAGGAAGGAACCTATCACCTGCCGGAGGCCCAACTGGACCGATTTCTGATGCACGTCTGGGTGGATTACCCGAATCGGGAGGAAGAGCTCGCGATCCTCGAACTCGACAGCAAACAGCAGCTGAGCGTGCCCGAACCCCCCGCCAGGGTATTATCCCAGGAGGACCTTTTCAGGGTGCGTGAGGATGTTGCAAAAATCTACCTCGATCCCAAGTTAAACAACTATATCGTGGATCTGGTACAGGCCAGCCGCAAGCCTGAAGCCTATGACGCCGATCTTAAACGCTGGTGTCGTTTCGGCGCCTCGCCGCGCGCCACCATCGCCCTGGCGCGGTGTTCCCGGGCCCGGGCATGGCTCAATGGCGATGAATTCGTCGCGCCTCACCATATTCAGGCTGTCGCGCCGGATGTACTGCGACACCGCTTGTTGTTGACCTTCGAAGGCGAGGCCGAAGGCGTGTCGACCACCGATTTCATCAAACGACTGCTGGAGGTTGTTGCAATTCCGTGATTCGTTCAGCAGTTGGCATCTTCAGAAGGTCCCTTGTTGCGTCTGTTTTACATAAATTCGAGCCGTTGCCGCAATTATGATTCTTTATCCGCGGCTTGATGACCTGCTAGAACTTCGCCATCAGGCGCGTGCGCTGGGTGTGGCCGCGCACCATCTGGTCAATTCGACCTTTGCCGGTCTTTATTCCTCGGTCTTCCGCGGTACCGGGCTTGATTTTGAGGAAGTGCGCGAATACCGGGAAGGGGATGATATTCGCAATATGGACTGGCTGGTCACGGCGCGCACCGGCAAGCCGCATCTCAAGGTATTTCGCGAAGAACGCCAGCGCAGCGTCATTCTCTGCGTGGATACCGGTCCGCACATGAGTTTTGGTACCCGCGGCACATTCAAATCCATTCAGGCGGCGCGTACCGCGGCGCTGATAGGCTGGGCCGCCAGCAAACAGCACGATCGCGTCGGCGGCGTGCTATTCGGCAACCCGGCCACCGGTACCCAGTATTTCCGGGCGACACCGGGGCGGCGTGGTCTCTGGCGCCTGTTGCGGGCCTTGACGAAACCGGCCGAACACGGGGAAATCGACGACTCCCAGATCATTAACGCGTTGAAGCATCTGGATTCCGGAAGTACCACCGGGTCATTGATCTTTGTGATTGCCGCCATCAACCAGGTCACGGCCGGCCTGGAGCGCACCCTGGGGAGCCTGCGTCAGCGCCATGATGTGCTGCTGCTGCCGATTGATGATCCCGCCGACCGGGACCTTCCCGCCATTGGATCGATCATCTTCTCCAATACCGTCGGAGAGCTGCTGGAGGTGGATACGGACAATGAGCTGGGCCGGCAGGCATTCCGCGAGGATTGGGAACTGCGTCGTGATGAACTCAGGCAAATGTCATACCGGCTCGGCATCGGCCTGATCCCCGTCAGCACCGACGACGATGTGCACCATGTATTGACAGAAGGCCTGCGGCGCTATGCAGGAGGCAGGGTTTAGCACAATGGATACATTTTCCGGGACCCTGCATGATATCCATGGACTCGACGGAGTGCCCTGGTGGCCACCGGCTCCCGGTTGGTGGTATGTCATTGCCATTATCGCCCTGGTCCCGGTGGTGATCGCCATGGGATACTGGTTGGCATATCGCGGCCCATTGCTGGGCTGGCGCAGTGATGCCCGTCGGAAACTCGGTGCCTTGCGCAAGGCGCTGCCAGGTGAAAATCCCCGTGAGGTGGCCGGACGCCTGTCGGAGCTGTTGCGGCGTATCGCGATGGCGCGCAGTGGTCGCCGGGTTGCCGCGGGATTGACGGGAGAGACCTGGCTGCATTGGCTCGCGGAGATGGATACCAGTGGTTTTGACTGGGAAGGACGTGGTCAGATCCTGCTGAAGGCGCCCTACATGCCACCGTCAATTGAGGTGGAACGCAAGGAAATCGCGGCGCTGATACGCGCGGCGATCCGCTGGATCGATGCGACGCAACCGGCCCGAAAGTTTCCGAATATCGGTGTTCGCGCCCGCCTGTTACGGATGAATCTGATCGGCAGACGGGGCCCTGGTCATGTTTAGTTTTCACTGGCCATGGGTCGCCCTGTTATTTCCGCTTCCGCTGCTGGTATGGAAATTCTGGCCGCGCCGTCACAAGGTATCCGATTACTACAGTCAGGAAGAAGGCGCGACCTTGCTGCATCCCGCGCTCGGCCGGCTGGCGTCAACCTTCCTGTCGGCGCGTTCCCTTACCCATACGGGCAGCCGGCAGAAGACCCTCTTGCTGGCCCTGTTGTGGCTCACCCTGATCCTTGCCCTGATGCGTCCGGAATGGCTGGAACCCTATTCAGAGGTCCGTACCGAGGGCTATGACCTGATGCTGGCTGTCGATGCCTCGCGTTCCATGGACGCGCTGGATTTTACCGTCAATGGCAGACAGGTCACTCGCATGGCGGTTGTCAAGGGTGTCATCGGGCGTTTTATCCAGGCCCGGGAAGGGGACCGCATCGGAATGATCGTGTTCGGTAGCCAGGCATTCGTGCTCTCACCCCTGACGCTGGATATCGAAGCCGTGCATGACCTGGTAGGCAGCATCGTTACGCGCATGGCCGGCGACGGGACCGCCATCGGCGATGCCATCGGTCTGGCGGTAAAAAAACTGCGCGATCGGCCGGAGGGATCAAGGGTACTGATTCTGCTTACCGATGGTGAGAATACCGAGGGAAGCCTGCCCCCGCGCCTGGCCGCGCAACTGGCGGCCCAGGAAGGAGTCCGTATCTACACCATAGGTGTGGGCAGCAAGGGACTGGTGCCGTTCATGGAAAATGGGCGGATGACAGAGCAAAAAATGGAAATCGACGAGGACCTGCTGACCGATATCGCAAAAATGACCGGAGGCGCCTACTTCCGGGCCACGGACACCGATGCGCTGGAAAAAATTTATCAACGCATCGATGCGATGGAAAAAACCCAGGCGGAATCGCGCACCGTCATGATACCCAGCCCGCTGTACCGCTGGCCCCTGGGCGTGGCGTTGCTGGTCCTTCTGGTCCTTGGTCTGTTTCCGGATGGCATACCCAGGACCTGGTACACCGGCCGGGCGCATGGATAACAGCTTTCTGACCGCATTTCATTTCGCGGAGCCCGGCTGGCTATGGGCTCTCTTGCTGTGCATCCCGGTCGCCCTCTGGCTGATGGTCCTACCCGGCCTGGGCAGGAACGAACGGATACGCAATTATGCCGATGCCCACCTGATGCCCTATCTACTCGGCCGCACGGAGGCTTCACCACGGGCCCGCTGGAAACGGTTTGCACGCTGGACCGGCATATGGACGCTGATGGTGCTGGCGATGGCGGGTCCGCGCTGGGATTTCACGGATGTCCAGCTGTTCAAGCCGGGCACCAATCTGTTGGTGTTGTTCGATATCTCGGCTTCCATGGAAGTGGCGGATGTCAAACCGACCCGGCTGGCGCGTGGACGCCAGGAACTGGAGGACATCATCAATGAGAGTCGGGGCATCCGTGTCGGGCTGATTGCCTTCGCGTCGGTTGCGCATGTGATATCACCGATCACGGAGGATATGAACGGTATACGCAGTGTCCTGTCAGCGCTCGATACCCGGCTGGTGCGGCTCCAGGGAAGTCGGCTTTCATTTGCGCTTGATCGGGCGAAGGAACTCATCGCCGGCCAGCCGGCGAAAAGCGTCAACTCGGTGCTGATCATCACCGACGGCGATTTTGACGAGCCGGGACTCGAGGAACGGATACGTTCCTTCGCTGATGCCGGGGTGCGGGTCCACGTGCTGGGTATCGGCACGCCGGAAGGGGGTGTGGTACCGGATAATGGAAATCCCTGGCTAAAGACGAGAGACGGTCAACCGGTGACCTCCGCGCTGAATGAGACGGAGCTGAAGAAGCTTGCGGCGGCCGGCGATGGAATCTACGAGAGGGCGGATTACCGGGATAACGATACCAGGGCTATCCTGGCGCAGATCAAGGCCGCCGCCTTGCCTAAATCAGACAATGACGAGCGTACCCGGGTATGGAATGAGCGATTCTACCTGCTGGCGGGGATGGCAATGCTGTTACTTCTGCCGCAGTTCCGGCGGACGCTCCCGGGATACAGGCGAACGGGCGCATGAACCGAATCGATCGACATTTGAAGAACCCGTGGTCACTGCGGTGCCGCCGTGCCCTGTGGTTTCTGCCGGTGCTACTGGCTATTCCGTTGGTGGCCGGCGCCTCACTGTTCAAAACCCCGGAGCAGGATGCGGCCGATAAATTCGATAATGGCGAGTACGTGGACGCGGCGAGTGAATTCAGCGACGCTTACCGGCGCGGGGTCGCACTCTATCGTGCGGGTCGGTACAAGGAGGCTGGAGAGGCGTTTGCCAGAGTCGAACGCCCGGACGTCAAGGCGGATGCGCTGTATAACCTCGGTAATACCCGCTACAAACAGGGCGATTACCACGGAGCGATAGACGCCTACGAGCAGTCCCTGAAGCTGCGCGCGAATGATGAGGATACCCTGCACAACCTGGGATTGGCGAAGAAAATGGTTGAGCAGACCATAACCGAAAAGCTGGCGGAGAAAAAACCGGAGAAACCGGAGGAAAAGAAAGAACCCGAGAAGAAGCAGTCCGACCAGAAGAAGGAGGCCGACCAGAAGAAGGAGTCCGAGCAGAAGAAGTCGGGTGACCAGAAGAAGGAATCCGAGCAGAAGAAGTCGGGTGACCAGAAGAAGGAGTCCGAGCAGAAGAAGTCGGGTGACCAGAAGAAGGAATCCGAGCAGAAGAAGTCGGGTGACCAGAAGAAGGAATCCGAGCAGAAGAAGTCGGGCGACCAGAAGAAGGAATCCGAGCAGAAGAAGGAATCCGAGCAGAAGAAGTCGGGCGAGCAGAAGAAGGAATCCGAGCAGAAGAAGTCGGGCGACCAGAAGAAGGAATCCGACCAGAAGAAGTCGGGTGACCAGGATTCCGAGGGTGAATCGGGTAAAAAGGATAAGGAATCCAAGGGTGATTCGGCCAAACAGGATTCCGAGGGGAAGTCGGGCAAAAAGAATTCCGAGGGTGAATCAGGCAAACAGGACCAGGAATCCAAGGGTGAGAGTAGTAAACAGGATGCCGAGGGCAAGTCCGGAGAAAAAGACAAGAAAAAGGAGACCACCGGGGCCGCCGGGGAGAAGGAATCGAAGGGCGAGTCTGGAGAAAAGAAGAAAGAATCCATGGAAAACAAGGGGAAAGAGGATACCAGCAAGGAAACCGGTAAGCAGGAGCAGGAATCCAAGGGCCAAAAGTCCGAGAAGTCAAAGACTGACAGTCAATCCGGTAAGAAGGAGCAGCCGGAGGGAGAATCCGGTGGCAAGAAACAGAAGCCGGACTCCGAGGCAAAGGGGGAGGATAAACAGAACCAGACGGGTGAAGGCGGAATGCTGCCCGATGAAAAGAAGGGCGATATGGGTGAAATGGAAAAGGATCAGGGGACCGGGGAGAAACAGGATAAGGACAAGGCGGGAGGCGACAAGAATCGTGATCGCCAGGAAGCCGGCAGCGGTTCTGAACCAAAAGCCGGGTCAGGCATGGCGCCGGGGGAAATCACCGAAAAGGACACCAAGGCAAGCAAGGCCGTGGAGAAGTTCGATCAATTGGGGACAGCGCCCGGACGGGCGGGTACGGAAAAATCTCCCGGGATCCCGGATAAAAACGCCAAACCCGGTGCCGCTATCTCCATGACCATGATGGATCAATTGCTGGACCAGGTGGAAGGAGATCCCGCCTATTTGTTGAGAAATCAGTTCATGATCGAGGAACGTCAGGAACTGGATCGCCATAGAAGGATGTTAATGGAAACAAGACCATGGTAAATATAGTGCTTTGTACTATATCATACTCATCAGATAGGATATTCAGGCAGTTCCGGCAAGGAAACAACGGGTCCATTACACATATGCACCACAACAGGATACCCCAATGAATCACCTGAGAATTCCCCGTTACTGCATCATCTGCCTGCTGACGAGCCTGCTGGCCGGAATCGTCCAGACGGCCAACGCCTTTTCCTTCGGTTTCGGCATGAATGGCAATCGTGGCGACGAACAGCCCGGGCACACCACCACGAATCGTCCCTGGGGCAATATCGGAGCGTTTAAGCCGGGTGTGCAGTCAGAGAGCAACCTCACCACCGACAATAACGGATACAGCTACAGCTATAGCTATAGTTATGGTTCCCCGAACGTGAACAATACCACCGCCGACAATGGCAATTATCTCGGCGGCGCACCTGGGACCGGCTGGCCCGGGGTGATGAACCCGATGATGCCGATGCAGCAGCCGATGCAGCAGGCCTACGCAGCTTACCCCGGTCAGATGCCCGCCGCCTCTGCGAGCGGCCAGCCGAGCGTGGAAGTGGAGGTGAGTGACGCGTCTCCGTTCGAGCAGCAGAATATCGTTTATACCGTACGCGTGGTCAGCAGTGATAATCTCAAGACGCTGGATCCCAGCCTGCCTCGCATCGATGGCGCTGTCATGCAGAAAGTGGACGGTCCTGTTGCGAGCATGCGCACGGACAGTCGCAGTGGGAACCATGAAATTGTCAATACTTATCATTTCAAACTGACGCCGCTGCGCTCCGGTGAGATTACCATCCCGGTTATCCGCTTTGCCGGCACACATGCCTCCAGCCACAGGCAATGGAATGCCATGCCAGGCATGCCGGGTGCGGGCGCAGGTAATGCCTTCACGATTGCGTCGGCGAAACCGGTTAGCCTCAGCGTGCAACCGGCCGAACCGGCTGTAAAACCCTGGCTGCCATTGAACGATCTGAAATTGAAAGCGCAGTTGTCGAATGAACAGCGCGTCAAGGAGGGGACACCGGTAACACTCACCCTGGAACTGGAAGCCAGGGGTGCGCTGGGTGATCAGTTGCCCTCCCTTGAGAACCAGCTCGTGAGTAAGGATTTCCGCGTCTATCGCGAATCGACCACAACGAAAAGTGGCATTTCGAAGGACGGCGCCTCCCTTATTGGCAGCCGCACGGAGGTCTATACCCTGATACCCCTCAAGGATGGCTGGATACGCTTGCCTCAACTCGGCGTGACGTGGTGGGATGTCGATACGAAGACCGTCGAGATCGCCAGTCAGTCAGATCAGCCTGAGGTCATGCCAGCCGGCACGAAGAGCGCGAGTTCTGCCCATGCTGTCAGCGGAGGATTTCCCATCTATTTCTGGTTTCCCATGCTGATTACCTTCGGGATGATCCTGGGTTACTGGCTCGGGGCCTGGGCACGCACGCGACCGATCTTCAAGACCTTCATGACGGCAGCACGGTCCGCGCTGGTTCCGGTGAAACAGCGCACCGTGGCCGCATCGCGGAACGCCTTGCAGCGGCTGAATGTGGTGAAGTACCTGAGAAAGTTGCGCCTTGGCCTTGCGATGTTCATGCCCATGCCGGTCAAGCTGTGGATGTGCACACGCTGCGTCGATCAGGAAGACAGCCCGAGGGAATGGTGCATACAGTTCAAGAACCGCATCTGCCAGCATCTCAGGATCGCGGCACACACCCCCTTGCCGCAGATTGCGGAGAAACTCATCGAGGCCAATCCGCAAGTCGAGCCGGCCAAACTCCGCGCCCTGGTCCAGTCCCTGGACAGCGCGATCTACGGCGCACGGCCGCTCGATTTCAATGCCTGGAAGACCGACCTGAGGAACCAGTTGCGCCCCCGCATGTTCACGAGCAGCCGGCGCAGCACCCGCCGCACGAAGGCGGAACTTCCCGAGTTGAATCCGCACTCGGCGTGATCTGCTTCAGGCTTTTCTGAACTCTAAAGCGGGAACACCGTTTTACCGCGGAGACGCAAAGGACGCAGAGAAATTCTTGTTCAAAAGAACACCTTGCGATTTTTGCGGCATTGCAGTGAAAACGGTGTTTATGACTAAGTGATACTGCTTGCGTGACGGATGCACCTCCGTGTGCATCCAGCCTTCGTGCGGTGTTGCTGTGAGTCTGTTTCTTTAGTGACGTGTGCCAGCTGGTCGGGCCTGGAAATCCGCGGACAGCAGTTGGCATGTTCTCCGGGTTATTTCCATCTTCCTTTACCGCCGCCATTGCCACCGCCCTTCGTGGAGGCGGCAACCGTCACCTGGATTGCCGCCGTGGCGACGTTGCCCGAGGTATCTTCCGCCGTCGCGCTGATGGTATGCGCTCCCTGCGAGACCTTAATTTTACAGGGTCTCACCCAGGCCATTGGGCCGCAATGCCTCATTCTGTGCATGCGCTGACTGTCGACGTGGCAAGCACAGGTGCGACAAGGCATGACGATTCCATTAACCTATCGCACGTGAACAAGCATCCTGATTCCTCCCGGCGCAAGCTCGAACGTTTACTGTCAGGCCGGCCACCGGCCGAGGCGCTCATCCTGTCGCGGGCGGCGGATTGGGCTCTCAAGGCGCACCAGGGGCAGCGGCGCGCATCGGGTGATCCCTGCTACCACCACGCGCTCGCCGTGGCCGGGATCCTCAACGAGTTGCGGCTGGACTACGAAACCCTCGCCGCGGCCATGCTGCATGACGTGATCGAGGATACCGATACCTCGCTGGCAGATGTCGAGAAGGAGTTTGGCCCGGTGATCGCCCGCCTGGTGAATGGCGTCACCCGGATGGAGCGGATCGGGGAATTCCGCGAGCTCGGCCAGGAAGGGGGCAAGGAACACGCCCAGGCCGAGAGTCTGCGCAAGCTGTTGCTCGCCATGGCCGAGGATGTGCGCGTCGTGCTGATCAAACTGGCGGACCGGCTGCACAACATGCGCACCCTCAAGCACCTGGATGAAGACCGCTGGCGGCGCATCGCCCGTGAGACCCTGGATATCTACGCGCCCCTCGCCAACCGCCTGGGTATCTGGCAGATCAAGTGGGAACTCGAGGACCTGTCGCTGCGCTACCTCGAACCCGGGGTTTACAAGGAACTGGCAACGCAGCTCGATGAAAAGCGCGCGGATCGGGAAGGGTATATCCAGCGCGTTATCGAGCGCCTGGGCACGGCGCTGAAGGAGGCCGGGATCGAGGCGGACGTCAGTGGACGGCCGAAACATATCTACAGTATCTGGCGCAAGATGCAGCGCAAGCAGCTCGATTTCGACCAGATCTTCGACATGCGGGCGGTGCGCATCCTGGTGAAGGAAGAGCGCGACTGTTATGGCGCTCTGGGTGTCGTCCATGGGCTGTGGCGCCATATCGCCAGGGAATTCGACGATTACATCGCCAACCCGAAGGAGAATCTCTACCGCTCCCTGCATACCGCCGTGATCGGGCCGGAAGGGCGCACGCTGGAAGTGCAGATCCGCACCGAGGAGATGCACCGGCATTCCGAACTCGGCGTCGCGGCCCACTGGCGCTACAAGGAAGGGGGCAGTTTCGATCCCGGTTACGAGGAAAAGATTGCCTGGCTGCGGCAGCTGCTGGAATGGCGCGACGAGGAGAGCAGCGCCGATGATTTCGTCGACCGGTTCAAGTCCGAGGCCTTCCAGGAGCGGGTCTATGTGCTGACGCCGCAAGGCAGGATCATCGATCTGCCCCAGGGCTCGACGCCGCTTGATTTCGCCTATGCCGTACATTCGGAGATCGGACACCGCTGCCGTGGCGCCAAGGTCAACGGGCGCATCGTCCCGCTGACGTATCATCTGCAGAATGGCGAGCAGGTCGAGGTGCTCACCACCCGGCAGGGGGCTCCGAGCCGCGACTGGATGAATCCGCACCAGGGCTACCTGAAGACCTCGCGCGCCAGATCGCGTGTGCGCCAGTGGTTCAAGCGTCAGGACGTCGACCACAACATCAGCGCTGGCCGGGGCCTGCTGGATCGTGAACTGCATCGACTGGGCATCACCGGTCTGCCGGTCGAAAAGCTCGCCGGGTGGTTCAGATTCAGGCAGGTCGATGAACTGCTTGCCGCGCTGGGCCGGGGAGATATCAATACCGGTCAACTGGCCAACGCGATCAATGAACTGGCGCCGCGGCCGGAGCCCGTGATTGTGGAGAAAAAGCGGGCCAGATCCCGGAAGGCGTCAGCCACACCCGAGGGTTTCAGCGTTCTGGGGGTGGGCAATCTGTTGACCAGCCCCGCCCGATGTTGCCACCCGGTTCCGAACGATCCCATCGTCGGTTACATCACCCGCGGGCGCGGGGTCACGATCCACCGCCGCGATTGCGGGAATATCCTGCGCATGGAAGGGGAAGACCGGAAGCGGCTTATCGAGGTGGAGTGGGGCGTGCCTTCGGAAACGGGTTACACGGTGGAACTCTTCGTGCAGGCCTATGACCGCTCGGGGTTGTTGCGTGACATCACGGCCGTGCTGGCCAATGAAAAGATCAATCTCAGCGGTGTGAACACCCTGACCGACAAGCGTGACGGCATCGCGCGCATGAACCTGACCGTGGAAATCGCGAACATTTCCCAGTTGAGCCGCGTGCTCACGCAGATCGGGCAATTGCCCAATGTCGTGGAGGCACGGCGCAAGGTGTGACCGGACCGCATGGCACTTACTTAAGTTCAAATCGTGCTGGAAAGCCATGGAATCGACCGAAGACACTGAAATTATCTGTGGATTTTCCGTGTATTTCCGTGTGCTTCCGTGGCCATTTATATTTTTATAATGACGGTATTCCTTAAGTAATGCATACTGACCGTACCGGTGTCCCCACCTGCCGGAAGAGGCATCCATTTCGTCGTCGAACCGGCATGACATGCCCGGATGACGAATCATGCGCCGGCGCTGTTCCTCACGGGCAGGCGAATGTCTCCAGCCGCAGTTCGGGGTTTTTTCTGATGATCCATTGCACGCCGGCATTCCCGGTATCCTTTTCCTGCAGCATCAGCCACCAGGTGGTGCGCTTCGCGTAGCTCGGTTCCAGGCGCGGTGCGAGGCCCAGTGCACGAGCGCGCGCCAGTATTTTCTCTGCCCGGGATTTATCCCTGAAGACCCCCAGGGAAATCACGTTGTCCATCCCGATAATATTGGCGGTGATGTTTTCACGGTCCAGTTTGCGCTTGGTCTGTAAGGCTTCTTTATATTCCATTGCCGGCAAGAGTACCGCGTATCCGACCTCTTCCCTGACGTATCGGGTCTGTGGTCTGGTCACGAGCCCGGAAGCTGTCGAGACGTTTTTCAATCGACTTCAGTGCCGATTCCGCGAGGAACGGACCAAGCATGTTGCAGGACAGTGGTGTAACCGCAGACGGTGGTTGTGTTGTAGTCACCTCTTCTATACGTCTGGTCTCGGTGGACTGCCGGGCATACTTTTCCTGCAGCGTCACCAGGGGCCTGATGCCGGGAGGCATCGGTGCGGGATGATGTGCAACCTCAAAAAGCGGTGCGCGTCGAAGCTCCTGCCAACCGAAATAAACGCAATTCACAACAATCAGTAGGTATATCAAATACCGCATTGCCTTCTATCCTGCAATCAACGGCCACCCCGTATGGCGCCCCGTTACAGGGTGCGCGAAATGAAACGGCACGGCGCGAGAACCCGTATCCCGATCGTTGATTTTTACTATAAACCCTTGCTGCGGGATATGCGATAGCGCATGTCCCGCCAGGGGATGCCGCGGCGCCGACCGGGACGGGGTCCGGGAGCTGTCAGGGGCGGGGATGCTTCTGCCTCGATGGCGGGGCGCTCATGTCTGGATGGACTGAGAGGTATCCGTCACCGATATAAGGGTCAGCCCGATAAGGGTCAGCCCGTTCCTCTGGCGCGGGTGGCTTGTCATCAGGGACATCCTGCTCGTTCGCGAAATCGATTGCTTCACGGATATCATCCAGTCTTCCCAGTATGGCGCCCAGGGCGCCGGCGAGCAGGGAGGGTATGAGAAACATCCACAGCCAGAACCAAACGGCGCTTACTGTGTCGGAGACCCCGCCAGCATCCATCGATGGCATTCCACCCTGCGAGGGTCCCATGCCGAGGTGCTGTCCGCCAATCAAGGCGCCCAGGCCTGTCAGGAGCCAGGCAATGGCAAAAACATACAATATGGTCTTCATGCTATCCCACTCTGATCATGCTTTACCCTGGCAGTTTACCCCATCACTGCAAAAATCCCCTCTCCCTTCGGGAGAGGGTCAGGGAGAGCG
>CAVQCA010000059.1:0-80460 GCA_963710815.1 uncultured Gammaproteobacteria bacterium
GCGCTCGGGCAATCGCCGGTGTCGCGCCGCTGTCTGGACTCCAACAGGCTCAGCGCCCGGGGGAATTCGCTCATCAGGCGGCGGTGGGTGTCATGGGTTTCGCTGACCGTAATAGAGAATTTCGATCGGCACCGGCTCGGTCAGTGATTCGCGCGGGCTGCCGAGTAATACCTTCCAGGCCAGCACGATCAGTCGCCCGCCGCGGCCGTCGCGGACCGCGTAGCCCTGGTTGTCTACGAAGATGATTTCCTCGCTGTCGATCACCGCCTGGTACTGCATGCTGCGGATGGGGACGAAGACGTGGGGACGTGTGCAGCGGGCGAGCAGCAGGCGGCAGCGGTTGTAGAGCGGCGCCGGCAGTGTCACCCGTTCCCGGGCGGTTTCCCCGGGGCGGAAAAAGATTTCGGTGGTGCTGCCCATCCGCTGCCAGCGTAGCGGCGGCAGCGGGAAAAGGCAAACCCGCGACGGGTTTGCCGGGCGTCTGGTGGTTATCCGGACAGGCGCCTAGCGCTCGGCGGCAGGCAGGCAGTCATCGCAATCCGTCGATGTGGTCTGCCGGTAGCGTGCTTCCGCAAAGGAGAAGCCGCAGACATCCCTGACCAGCTCGAGCTGGGCACTGGTGCGGGGGAATTTGCGGCAGGTGGGCGGCCTGAACCGGTAGGCGGAACAATAGCTTTTACCGTCCGTTCCGGTGCGCAGGAAAAAGCACTCAAATGGCAGCCGGCAGCATTCGCCGCACTGGTTGCAACTGCCGGTGCGGTGGTTTTCCACGGGAAGCAGGGAGGTCAGGGTGCGTGTCAATTTCGACATCATAATCTAGTTACTCAAGCGCCACGAGGCGGTATTTTCAGATCAATGGGGCGATGTACGGAAGCCAGGGTATCGCTGCGTAACCGGGAGACGATGGGTAACGAAATCCGGTGCGTAGTTACCGGGGTGTCATTGCAGTGGAACAGCGATTATGGACTCCCTGCTGGCCCCGGGCCCGAAGTATTATACGCAAATTCAACGCGAATACGAGGCGGGGGCGGCCGAATCTGCCGCAGGCGAATTTGCCTCCGTGTGCGGGACGCTATCCGCCATGGTCAGCCGACATCGCTATCGATCCTTTCGGCTGGCGCCTGCCCGGCCTGCCGGCTGACTCGAGATGGCGAGAAAATTGCCGTAGCGAGGGTTTCGGGGTGCGGGCGATCGCGGCGCTGCAACGGCAGATCAACCCGGAGACCGGAATGGCGCCTGGCAGCCCGGGGCGTCCGGGTTCACACACTGTTCAGTGTTCGGTCAGGGGGTAAGTGCTTATGAGTGTCGAAGGTCGGCTACTGATCGATCTTGCCCGGGAGGGCGGGCAGGTGCGCGGGGTGACGATTCGCTCCACACGCCCCGCGCAAGCCGCGCGGGTTTTCGAGGCCAAAACACCGGAAGCGGTGCTGCAACTGCTGCCTTTGCTCTATAGTGTCTGCGCAACGGCCCAGGGTCAGGCGGCCCAGACCGCCTGCGAACGCGCGCTGGGGATCACTCCGGATCGCGGGGTTCGTCTTGCGCGCGAACTGCTGGTTTGTCTGGAAACGACGCGTGAGCACCTGTGGCGGATCCTGATGGACTGGCCGTCCTTCTTCGATGAAGACAACCAGGTCGCGCTGATGGCTCCCCTGATGCGGCTGCTGCCGGAATCGAGGAATGCGCTGTTCGTCAATGGCAGGGCCTTCGGCCTCGAGGCGAAACTGCATGCCGCCGACTGGGCGCTGCATGACCTGGCCATGACGCTGTATAATCTGCTGGAACGCGCGGTTTTCGGTTGTCCTGTGCAAGACTGGCTGGAGATCACCGACAAGACGGGACTGGATGCCTGGATCGGGCGTTCGGGAGGCGTGGCGACGCGCGTCCTGAGGCGGGTACAGGACAAGGGCTGGGAGGCAAGCGGTGCGGTCGAACCCGCCTTCCTTCCGGTGCTGCCGGAGGCGCAGCTCGAAGCCCGTCTTTCGGCGCACGACGCTGATGCCTTCATCGCGCGCCCGGAGTGGCAGGGCGGGCCGCGGGAAACCACGCCGCTTGCGCGCCAGCAAGACATACCCATGATCCGGTCGCTGCTCGCAACCACCGGTGCCGGGCTGCTGGCGCGGCTGGTGTCCCTGCTGGTGGAACTGGCGCAGACGCCGGCGCGCCTGCGTGCGCTCACCGAAGCCTTGCAGGTATCGGGAGACGGTGAACACGATACCGCCGGCATATCCAGCGGGAGTGGGACTCTCCCAGGTGGAGGCGGCGCGCGGGCGACTGGTGCACCGCGTTGAACTGGAGCATGACTGCGTGCGTCGCTACCAGATCCTGGCCCCGACGGAGTGGAATTTCCATCCCGACGGTGTGGCGGCCAGGGGGCTGAAAACCCTCACGGCGCCGGATGCGGTGGGCTTGCGCCGTCAGGCCGCGATGCTGATCAGCGCCGTGGATCCCTGCGTCGGCTACGAATTGACGCTACACTGATGCACAAGATGTCGCTGTGTGCGTGTATCCTGCGGTAGTTGGCCGCCGCGGGTTGCCGGCGGCCAGAAGATGGGTATCACGAATACTGGAGGTGGAATGATGTGTACCGTATGCGGCTGCGGCGAAGGCGAGACCCGGCTTGAAGGCCAGCCTGATGCCCATAACCACGATCACGATCATGGGCACGACCACGCCCACGACCATTCCCATACCCATGACTCCCATCACGGTCATGGGCACGCTCACCCGCACGGGCATGAGGCTCACTCGCATGATGGTCATACCCACGATTACGGGCTGGGCGCGGCGGGCGTCCATGCGCCGGGACTCAGCCAGTCGCGACTGGTGCGCATCGAGCAGGATATTCTCGGCAAGAACAACCGCTACGCGGCCGCCAACCGGCGCTGGTTCTCCGACCATGCCATCCTCGCGCTCAACCTGGTTTCCAGCCCCGGTTCGGGCAAGACGACGCTGCTGACGCGCACCCTCCAGGACCTGAGGGACGAACTGCCGGCGGCGGTGATCGAGGGCGACCAGCAGACCGCCAACGATGCCGAGCGCATTCGCGCAACCGGCGTCAAGGCGCTGCAGATCAACACCGGCAAGGGCTGTCATCTGGATGGCCACATGGTGGGCCATGCGCTGGAGTCGCTCAAACCGGTCGATGGCAGCCTGCTTTTCATCGAGAACGTCGGCAACCTGGTGTGTCCCGCCGCCTTTGACCTGGGCGAGGCGCACAAGGTGGTGATCCTCTCCGTGACCGAGGGCGAAGACAAGCCGCTCAAGTACCCCGACATGTTTCACGCCGCCGACCTGATGCTGCTGAACAAGGTGGACCTGCTGCCCTACCTGCAATTCGATGTCGATCGCTGCATCGACTATGCGCGACGCGTGAATCCGCGCATCAAGGTACTGCGGGTCTCCGCCCAGAGCGGTGAGGGGATGGCAGACTGGTACCAGTGGCTGCGGGCGACGCGGCAGCTGGCGCTCGTTGGACATCCCGTCGCGACGGCCCGGGAGGATGAGCTGCATGTGTCTGGCACTGCCGGCTAGGGTCGTCAGTATTCACGACTCCGGGGATCTGGCCACGGTAGAGGTGGGCGGAGTCCGCAAGGAGGTCTCGCTCGCCCTCCTCGATGAGACGCGGGTGGATGACTACGTACTGATCCACGTGGGCTATGCCCTCAACCGGATCAGCGAGGAGGAGGCGCAGATCACCCTGGCGCTGTTCGCGGAAGCCGGCCTGACGTCGGCAGGCGAAGGTTGAAATACAGCGGGGAATTACGGACTAGTCTTCGTCGTCGAGTTCCGGATTCCAGCCATGCGCGCGGGCGTACTCGGTGGCCGCCGTGTAAATGCGGGTATGTTTGCCGCGCAGTTCCTCCGGCAGGTTCGACACCAGGTGCCCGTACGGTTCCCACGCTTTGGTGACCTTGTCGTAGAGCGCATCGATCTGGCTGTGCGTCCAGCCCTCGCAGGTTTCCTCCTCAGGCAGCAGGCCGAAAACCCAGGCATCGCGGATGATAGTGCCGGCGCTGGTCATGCCACCGGAGTTGTCATGGTAGATGCCGACGTAGCGCCTGGTCTTATCCAATGGCTTTCTGGTCCTGCTTCGTGGCCGATGCGCCCGCGGCTTCGATGGCGGCCTGGATGCCGGCGGCGTCCAGGCCACACTCGGCGAGCTGCTGCTGCTGGTCGGCGTGAGCGATGAAACGGTCGGGGATGCCCAGGTTGAGGACACGAATCGCACGTCCCTCCGCGAGGAGGGCCTCGTTGACCGCCGAGCCGGCGCCGCCCTGGACGGTGTTTTCCTCGACGGTCACGATCAACTCGTGCGTGTCGGCCAGCTCGCTGACCAGTTCTGTGTCCAGCGGTTTGACGAAGCGCATGTTGACCACGGTCGCATCGAGGCGTTCGCCGGTCTCCAGCGCCGCGGCAACGCGGCTGCCGAAGGCGAGGATCGCGATGCGCCTGCCGCGGCGGCGCACCTCGGCCCTGCCGACGGGCAAAGGTTCCAGGTCCGTCCCGGCGACCACGCCCGTACCGGTGCCGCGCGGATAACGTACCGCGGCCGGGCCATCATGGCGGAAGGCCGTCGACAGCAGCTGGCGGCATTCCCGCTCATCGGCCGGTGCCATGACCAGCAGGTTGGGGATGCAGCGCAGGAAACTCAGGTCGAACGCTCCGGCATGGGTGGCCCCGTCCGCCCCGACCAGCCCGGCGCGGTCGATGGCGAAGGTGACGTCGAGATTCTGCAGCGCGATGTCGTGGATCAGCTGGTCGTAGGCGCGCTGCAGAAAGGTCGAATAGATGGCGACGACCGGTTTCAGACCCTCGCAGGCCAGTCCGGCTGCGAAGGTGAGCGCATGCTGTTCGGCGATGCCCACATCGTGGTAGCGATCCGGGTGAAGCTGTGCGAAGCGGGTCAGTCCGGAACCCTCGCACATGGCCGGGGTGATGCCGATCAGGCGCGGGTCCGCGTTCGCCATGTCACACAGCCAGTCACCGAAGACCTGTGTATAGCTTTTTTTACTGCCGCCCTGGCGGGTATGCGGCGTGCCGGTCTCGCGATCGAAAGGCGCCACGCCGTGATAATTGCAGGGGTCCTTCTCGGCGTGATGGTAACCCTTGCCTTTCTGGGTGACCACGTGCAGGAACTGGCGGCCCCTGAGTTTGCGCAGGTTGCCGAGCGTGCCGATCAGCGTCGGCAGGTCATGGCCGTCGATCGGGCCGATGTAGTTGAAACCCAGTTCCTCGAACAGGGTGCCGGGTAGCAGCATGCCTTTCATGTGCTCTTCCCAGCGACCGAAGAAGCGCTGCGCGCCCGGCAGGTTGTTCAGGATGCTCTTGCTGCTCTCGCGCACGCCGGTATAGAAACGGCTGGAGAGGATCTGGGCGAGATAGTTGTGCATCGCGCCATGGTTGCGCGAGATCGACATTTCGTTGTCGTTCAGGATTACCAGCAGGTCGCAATCCAGGTCGCCGGCATTATTGAGCGCCTCGAAGGCCATACCGGCCGTCATGGCGCCGTCCCCGATGATTGCCACGGCCTTGCGGCAGGAATCGTCCCGTGCTGCGGCCATCGCCATGCCCAGGGCGGCGCTGATCGAGGTGCTGGAATGGCCCGCGCCGAAGGTATCGTATTCACTTTCGCCGCGGTTGAGGAAGCCGCTCAGGCCATGCTGGTGGCGCAGGCTGGGCATCGCGTCGCGCCGGCCGGTGAGAATCTTGTGGGGGTAGGCCTGGTGGCCGATATCCCATACCAGCCGATCATGCGGGGTGTTGAACACATAATGCAGGGCGATGGTCAGTTCGACCGTGCCCAGCCCGGCGGCGAGGTGCCCGCCGGTATTGGCCACCGATACAATAAGATATTCCCGCAGCTCGGCGGCAAGCTGCGCGAGCTCGTCCGTTTCGAGGCGGCGCAAGTCCTCGGGGGAGTCGATTTGACGAAGCAACGGGTATGGTGTCATGGGCATAGCAATGCAGGATTTTACCAGAGTCGCCAGCGGCGTGTAGCCAAAAACCGCCGACCCGGGTGACATGAGCACTTATCCGTAAGGCCTGCCGGCGCGCGCGACCCGGAAAATCTCCTGACGCCATCTTCCGGATTACCGGGAATCGCACTGTCCACGCCTCCTGTCGGGCACGTGCCTGCATGACACGCTGTAAATACATCCCTGTACGCTCGCCGGTCGCATGGCCCAGGCCAGCTTCTCGACCGGTTCCCGGTCTCACCTTCTCCCTGCGGCCGACGGTCATGCAAGCACGTGCCCGACAGGAGGCCTCACCCGGATGAGGCAAGGTCTGCGAGGTGCTTGTATTGCCTGGTGAAATTGCAGGCTTGTGGGGGCTGACTTGCGGCAGGAGGTCCTACTTCAGGATTTCGGCGGTCAACGCCCGCAAGGCCGGTACGACGTCCGCCTCGAACCAGGGGTGGTCCCTGAACCAGCGCATGTTGCGCGGGGACGGGTGGGGCAGTGGGAAGTATTCCGGCAGATAGTCCTGCCAGGCGCGCACCGTCTCGGCCAGTGACTGGCGCCGCGTGCCAAGATAGTAGTCCTGCGCGTACTTGCCGATCAGGATGCGCAGCCGCAATCCGGGGAGCTGCGCCAGCAGGGGTTGGTGCCAGAGCGGGGCGCATTCCGGTCGCGGTGGCAGGTCCCCGGAGGCGCCCTTGCCGGGATAGCAGAAGCCCATGGGAATGATGGCGACGCGCCGTTCGTTATAGAACAGGTCGCGTTCGATCTGCAGCCACTCACGCAGCCGGTTGCCGCTTGGATCATTCCAGGGGATGCCGGTCTGGTGGACACGGGTTCCCGGCGCCTGGCCGACGATCAGCAGTCGCGCCGCACGGCTGGCGCGCAGCACCGGTCTGGGTTCGAAGGGCAGTTTCGACGCGCAGACCCGACAGACACGCACTTCCCGGAGCAACTGCTCGAGTGCATCGCTCACGTGCGCTTCAGCATTTCACCCAGTTGCAACGGTGCGCGGCGATCGTTCTGCATCTGCCAACGTATGAAAACCTCCCGTCCCTCCGCGAGAAATTCACGTTCCACCGGCTCGGACCGGAAACCCTCGACCAGTTGGCTGATGCTGCCGCTTTCGCTGACCGGAAGCCTGAAATAGCGGTTCAGGAACATGACGAATACGGCCAGGGTCTGGGTTTCGTCGAGATCGTATTCGTCGGCGAGGTGCTCGATGGCGCCGAAATGAAAGGCCATTACCTTGCGCTGCTTGGCGGGATAACGACCGACGTCTTCCGTATCGACGCCCGCCAGTGTGGCGGTGGTAAAGCGATCGATGAGCGTGCGAGCCTCATCGAGCGGCGTTGCGCGCCGGGTGTGACGGCCGAACAGTCTATCGAGGATGCCCATGGAGTCTTGCCGCCCTGTGCGGAGTCAATGGCCGGTGTTCGTTCAGCCGGTGTGTTCGCGAGGTCCGGCGAAATACCAGATGACGACGCCGAACAGCGGCAGGACCAGGACCAGCACGATCCACAACGCCTTGTTGACGGCGCTGCCGCGACTCTGGAAGACGTTCAGTATCGCCCAGATATCCGCCAGCAGGATCAGGATGCCGAAAATGCCGCCATATTCCATCACTACTCTCCCGGGGATGCATTCATGGGTATTGCGCAACCCGCGGCATCGCGGCGCAATGCGTGCGCACGGTCACGCAGTATGGTATCCAACCCGGACCCGGACGCCGGCGGATCGGCCCGGTTCACTGGCCGGCCCCGGGCTGTTTGCGCCCCAGCGCATAGGCCAGCACCAGGTATCCAATGATGGCGGAGAGTATGGAACCGCCCAGGATGCCCAGCCGGTTGTCGACCACCATCCCCGTGCCGACCTGTTCGGCGGCGAGGGAGCTGATGAACAGGCTCATGGTGAAGCCGATGCCGCAGAGTGCGGCGACGCCGTACAGGGAGGCCCAGCCGGCGCCCTCGGGCAGTTTGCCGAGGCCCAGCCGGATGGCGAGCCAGGTTAACCCGAATACGCCGACCTGCTTCCCCACGAGCAGGCCCGCGGCGATGCCGAGCGGCACCGGGTGGAGCAGCGACTGCGGCGAGAGCCCCGCCAGCGAGACGCCCGTGTTGGCGAAGGCAAACAGCGGGAGAATCAGGAAGGCCACGTAGGGGTGGAGCTGATGCTCGAGGCGGGAAAGCGGCGAGCCGCCGGTTGCGGGATCGCGCAGCGGAATGAAAAACGCCAGCACGACGCCGGCCAGCGTGGCATGCACGCCGGACTTGAGGACTGCGACCCAGAGCACCACGCCGACCAGGATGTAGGGTGCGATCCTGACAACGCCACGCCGGTTGAGGAGCAGCAGTGCGACGAGTGCGCCTGCGGCGACCAGCAGGGACATCATGGAGAGATCGCCCGAATAGAACAGCGCGATGATGACGATGGCGCCGAGATCGTCGATCACGGCCAGCGTCAGCAGGAATAACTTGAGTGAATTCGGCACGCGGCTGCCGAGCAGCGAGAGCACGCCCAGTGCGAAGGCGATGTCGGTGGCAGTGGGAATGGCCCAGGCGTTGAGTGCGGCGGGGTCATCGTGGTTGAATGCGACATACACAAGCGCGGGCATCGCCATGCCGCCCACCGCGGCGATGGCGGGCAGAACCACACGGGAACGATCGGCTAACTCGCCCTCGAGAAATTCACGCTTGATCTCCAGGCCGATCAGGAAGAAGAACACCGCCATCAGGCCGTCATTGATCCAGAGCAGCAGGGGCTTGTTGAGCAGGAAGACGCCGAACTGAAAGCCGACCGGCGTCGAGAGCCAGGCGTCATACAGGGATTTGAGCGGCGAGTTTTCGGCCAGCATGGCCAGGACGGCCGCGGCGATGATCAGCAGACCGCCGGTCGATTCCTTCTGGAGAAATTCCTTCAAGGCTGTGATCGGCATATATTCCTCACCCGGGGGGGTTACGGGCGACACGACGGGTGCCTGCCGAGTTGCAAGGCCTTCTGCTGCAGCCGCAGGGCGACCATCATATGGGCGTTCAGGTCCGTGATGCGCGTGCTGTAGGAGGGGTGGGTGGACAGGAATTCGGGAGGCTGGCTCCCGCCCGCGCGGGTCATGTTTTTCCAGAGCTTGATGCTCTCGCGCGGATTGAAGCCGGCCTTTGCCATCAGGTCCAGGCCGAGCTGGTCGGCCTCGCTTTCCTGGATACGTGAATAGGGCATGAGTATGCCGTACTGGGCGCCCACGCCGAGCAGCCCCATCAGGCTCTGGCCGGTGCCGGACTGCGGACTGGCGAGGGCGCCTATCAGCGCCACCCCCTGTTCCACCGCGAATTTCTGCGACACCCGCTCGTTGGAATGGTGGGAGAGGACATGCGCGACCTCGTGACCTATGACCGTGGCCAGTTGGTCCTGGTTTTCGGCCACCTTGAGCAGGCCGGTATTGACGCCGATCTTGTTGCCGGGGAGGGCGAAGGCATTGGCGTCCTTGTCCTCGAACACCACGATCTCCCAGCTGCCCTGGCCGACCTCGCGGGTGATGGCCCGCCCCACGCACTGGACGTAGGTGTTGGTCGTTGCGTCCCTGTCGACGGGCGTTTCCTTCTTGATGTTGGCGAACGCCTGCAGGCCCATTTGAGTCATCTCACTTTCCGGCATGAACATCAGCTGCGAGCGGCCGGTGGGTGAGGTGGCGCAACCCGCCAGCGTTACCAGCGTGATGACACCGCCGGCCAGGGTCCTGAACATGGGATATCTCCTCATTACGCAAGCGAGCGATTATAGTCAGTATCAATCGCCTGCACCAAGAGGATCAGCCGCCATGACCGATTTCGCCCCGCCAGTAAAGCCGTGATGAAGCTTTACTGCCTGCGTCACGGCGAAACCAACTATAACCGCCTCGGGTTGTGCAATGACGATCCTGAGGTTGATGTCCACCTCACCCCCGAGGGCATCCGCCAGGCCCGGGCGGCGGCGCAACGGCTGCATGCGGTGCCGCTGGAGCGCATCATTACCTCGGAACTGCCGCGCACCCGGCAGACAGCGGACATCGTCAACCGCGATCACCGGGTACCCGTGCAGGCGCATTCCGCGCTCAACGACGTCCGTACGGGTTTCGAGGGCCGGCCAGTGGCGGAGTATTTCGCCGCGACCGGCAGTGACCGACTGCACCGGCGCATCAACGGCGGCGAATCGCTGCTCGATTACAAGCGGCGCGTGTCAGGTTTCGTCGAATGGCTTACCGTCCAGCCCGAGGAAACCGTGCTGGTCGTGGCGCACGAGGAGACGCTGCGGGTCTTCACCGTCATGTTCGGGTCGCTGCCTGATGCCGTCCTGCCGGATCTTCATTATGGCAATGGCGAACTCATCGAATTCACACTCCAGTCCTGATCCGGGCCATCTGCCCGGGACCTGATTCATAAGTAGATTACAGATGTTTATTTTAAATACATAAGATAAAATTTATGTTATTCCGACCCCGACCTGTCCATGAACGTCACCTTCCGACAATTGAAAATATTCGAATCCGTGGCGCGGCAGCTCAGCTTTACCCGTGCCTCGGAAGAGCTGCATCTCACGCAGCCGGCGGTTTCCATGCAGATCAAGCAGCTGGAGCTGGCGGTAGGATTGCCGCTGTTCGAACAGATCGGCAAGAAGATCTTTCTGACCGATGCCGGACGCGAGTTCGGCCGCTATGCCTCGGCGATTACCGCGCAGCTGCATGAACTCGACCAGGTGGTCGACGAGATGAAGGGGCTGAAGCGCGGGCGCCTGACCATCGCCGTGGCCAGCACCGCGAACTATTTCGTGCCGCGTCTGCTGGCGACCTTCTGCCAGCGCCACGGGGGCGCCGTCAGCGTGAGCCTGGATGTCACCAATCGCAAACAGCTGCTGAAGGGTCTGGTGGAGAACCGCAACGATCTCGTCATCATGGGCCAGCCGCCGGAAGGTATGGACCTGGTCGCGGAACACTTTCTTGAGAATCCGCTGGTCGTCATCGCCCCGCCGGATCATCCCCTCGCAGGTGAAAAGCGCATCCCGCCGGAAAGGTTGCGGGAGGAAACCTTCCTGGTGCGCGAGCAGGGCTCCGGCACACGCTCGGCGATGGAACGCTATTTCGCCGCCAACGACCTGCGACTCGCAACACCGATGGAGATGAGCAGCAACGAGGCGATCAAGCAGGGCGTCGAGGCGGGTCTGGGGCTGGGGCTGGTCTCCCTGCATACCCTGGCGATGGAACTGGCGCTGGAAAAGCTTGTGGTTCTGGACGTCATCAAGTTCCCGATCATGCGTTACTGGTACATCGTGTACCGGGAAGGCAAGCGGTTGTCGCTGGTGGCGCAGAGTTTCCGGGAATTCGTTCTGCAGGAGGCGGCGCAACTGCTGCAGGCGCCCTCGCTGTGAGGGTGGTCGATATCAGGGTGTCAACCGGCCGCGGATCGTCTCGGCGATCTGCAACGCGCTATCCGTGTCTTCGGCGAGACAGTTGATGTGCCCCATCTTGCGGCCCGGTCGGGCCTCCTGTTTTCCGTAGAGGTGCAGCTTGGCCTGTGGCTCCTCGAACACGGCTTCCCAGTGGGGATCGCCGCTGCTCCACAGGTCGCCCAGCAGATTGGTCATCACCACGGATGAGAGCAGTTGCGTATCTCCCGGGGGCAGGCCGCACATCATGCGCACCTGCTGCTCGAACTGCGAGGTCACGCAGGCGTCCACGGTGTAATGGCCGCTGTTATGCGGACGCGGCGTGATGGTGTTGATCAGCAGGTCTCCCTCTCCCGTCAGCAAAAACTCGGTGGAAAGCACCCCGCAGTATTCGAGTTCGTCCGCCAGATCGCATGCCAGCTCGATCGCCCCGTCCGCCGTCGCGGTGCTGATGTCCGCCGGCGCCAGTGACAGGTCCAGCACGCCCTTGCGGTAACGGTTTTCGACGACCGGGTAAACGGCGATTTCGCCTTCGATGCTGCGCGCCAGAATCACGGAGAGACGTTTTTCGACGAAGATTCTTTCTTCGAGCACGCAAGGCTGCTCGCCCATTTCCCGGAACGCCTCGATCGCCTCGTCCAGGGTGCCTACCGCGCGGCGACCATGACCGGGATAACGCGGCTGCGCGATCTTCAGAATACCCGGCGCATCGAGTTCGGCCATGGCCTCCTCGAGATCATCGACCGTCTGGATGGGATAGAAGGCGACGGTAGGGAATTCGTGTTCGTCGAGGAAGTTCTTTTCCAGCAGGCAGTTCTGCGTCATGGCGAGAACTTCCGGTGCGGGGTGCGCCGGACAGTGGCGCTGCAGGCGGGAGAGGCTCTCGACCGGGATGTTCTCGAATTCACTGGTGATGGCGACGCAGGAGTCGCCCAGAATATCGAGTGCCGCGTGGTCGTGAAAATCGGCCTTGATGTGCTGATCGGCGATTTGTCCGGCCGGGCTGTGGGGGTCGGGGTCCAGAATGATGACGCGATACCCCATGCTGCGGGCGGCGATGGTGAACATGCGGCCGAGCTGGCCGCCGCCGATCATGCCCAGCGTGGCATCGGGAAAGATCATTGCGGCGGCAGCTTCATGTTGCGGACTGTCTCTTCCTGCTCACTGCGGAAATCCTGCAGCCTGGCTGCCATTCCGGCATCGGTGACGGCAATCATGCTCACGGCGTACAGCGCGGCGTTGGCGGCGCCGGCCTCGCCGATGGAGAAAGTGGCCACCGGGATGCCTTTGGGCATCTGCACCGTGGACAGCAGCGAGTCCATGCCATTGAGGTATTTGGACGGGATGGGGACACCAAGCACCGGCAGCGTGGTCTTGGCGGCGAGCACACCGGCGAGGTGGGCGGCGCCCCCGGCCCCGGCGATGGCGCAGACAAAGCCGCGCGATCGCAGTCCTTCGGCGTATTCCACCAGCAGATCGGTAGCGCGATGCGCTGAGATGACCCTGGCTTCGCAGGGGATGCCGAATTTCTCCAGCATCTCGACCGCCGGCTTCATGATCTCCCAGTCGCTGCTGCTGCCCATGATGACGGCGACCTGTGCTTTGTTCATGCGCTTGCCTTGTAAATCCCTGGTTGAAGATCGGGCATTCTACCATCCCCGGAACGCCTGCGGGCAATCCCCTGGCGTGCTCTTCCGCCCGACGCGGAGGCTTCATAAACAGGGACGATGGCGGGTAGAATGTCCGCTTTGTGCCGGAATCGCCCGAGAGACCTCACCATGAAGGACGTACTGTTTGAAAGCTGCCTGAAATCCCTGCCGCTGCTCCACCGTGGCAAGGTGCGCGATATCTACACCGTCGGCGATGAGCACCTGCTGATCGTCACCACGGACCGCCTGTCGGCCTTCGACGTGGTGCTGCCCGATCCGATACCCGGCAAGGGCGCGGTGCTGACCGCGGTGGCCGGTTTCTGGTTTGACTACACCCGCGACCTGGTTCCCAACCACCTGGCCGCGATGCCGCTCGAGCAGGCGGTGCCGGATGCGCGGGAGCGCGCCGACATCGAGGGCCGCGCCATCGTGGTGAAAAAGCTCAAGGCGCTGCCGGTGGAGGCCATCGTGCGCGGCTACCTGATCGGATCGGGATGGAAGGATTACCAAACAACCGGGCAGGTGTGCGGCATCCCGCTGCCACCGGGACTGCAGATGGCCGATCGCCTGCCGGAACCGCTCTACACGCCCTCGACCAAGGCGGCGCTTGGCGACCATGACGAGAACATCAACTACGAGCAGACCGTAACGCTGCTGGGCGCCGAACTGGCGGAACAGGTCCGTGAGGTGAGCCTGGCGATCTACCGCCGCTGCGCCGCCTATGCCCTGGAACGCGGCATCATTATCGCCGACACCAAGTTCGAGTTCGGTACCGACGTGAACAGGGGGCTGGTGCTGATCGATGAAATCCTCACCCCGGATTCCTCGCGGTTCTGGCCGGCGGACAGCTACGCGCCCGGCACCAGTCCGGCAAGTTTCGACAAACAGTATGTGCGCGACTACCTGGAGACGCTGGATTGGGACAAGACACCACCCGGCCCGAAGCTCCCTCCGGAGGTGATCGCCAGGACGTCGGAGAAATACCGCGAGGCGCAGCGGCGACTGACCTCTTGAGCGAGTGTTTCCGCCGGAACACCCTGTCTTTTGATTGCTTCGAATTACTTAAATAGCCACGAAAACACACGGAACAGCACGGAAAGATTCTGAATGCGCTTTTTAGCACATGGTTTCGTGGCGATATTCGGTATCGCGCAAATGATATCCCGGGTGTCATGAATCAAAGGTAAGTCCTATGATTGCATATCCATGCGTATGTTCAGTCAAACACGACTGATAGTTCGATCCAACGGGAGGTGAAAATCATGTACGGATTCAATGTTACGGTTCCCGGCACACTGCAGCAGGTCGAGGAGCGAGTGCGAGCGGAACTCCAGAAGGAAGGATTCGGCGTGCTGACTGAGATCGATCTGGCCGCCACCCTGAAGAAAAAGCTCGGCGTGGAGCACCGACCCTATCGCATCCTCGGCGCCTGCAACCCGGTGCTGGCGAACCAGGCGATACAGGCCGATCTCGACATCGGCCTGCTGCTGCCCTGCAATGTGGTGGTGCGTGAGGAAGAGGACGGTTCGATCATCGTCGGTTTCATGGACCCCGCCGCCGTGCTGAAACTCGTCGACCGGGCGGATATCGATGTCGTGGCCCGCGAGGTGCGCGGCCGTCTGGAGCGCGTGCGGGATGCCCTGCTCGGCTGATATCGGGCCCCAGTGCCAATCATGAAATATACTCACCGCAAAGGCGCAAAGAACGTAAAGTGTTCAATTGATTTCATTAAAGAATTTCTCTGCGTCCTTTGCGTCTCTGCGGTGAATTCGGCGTTTATGGGTGACCGACAGTCCCGCACATCCCTCCTGCTCCTGAGACATCATTGTGTAGTTCGTTGTTAAAGCAGGCTTTATAGGGCCGAAAATCGGGCAGCCTCACGGGGCCATGCGTTACTTGCGCTCGCGCGCTACACTTGACGGCAATGATGATCCCGCGAACCTCACTGCCGTTTCATGACGCCTCGGTCCCGCTGCGGCACCGGGCGCCGTTGCATGACGAGCAGGGGAGGCCATTGAGCGATTTCATGGTGATCGTTCCGGGCTTGAAGCACAAACCGCAGAGCCTGATCAGCCAGACGGTCAGTGACATGCATCTGGCGCTGGCGCAGTTCAGTCATGCCGTCGTGTTCGCCGAGTTCAATATCAAGCTGAACCTGCTCTGGGTGTCCATCCGGCCCATCCCGCGCGTCCGCTACGAGATAGTGGGTGCGATTCAGGAATACGTGCCGGAGGCGAAACTCGTTTCCCATCCCTGACGCGGCTGTAAAACCGCGCCGCGAACAGAGGAGCCGCGAACCCCTGGCGCGGGGTGCGGGCCTCAGGGTTTCTGCGCGAAATAGTCCTGCAGGAACTCGTCGAATGAGCGGGTGTCGGCCGCCTCGAGTTTTTCCTGATCGCGCACGGATTTGACCACGGAGGTCTCGATCGCATAGAAACGCTCCGGGTCGCGCGGCAGCCCCAGGAAATAATCCCGGTGCTGTTGCGACATACGGTTGGCGAAGTCGAAATAGCCCTCGCCGTGTTCGCGCATATCCTCCAGGATCTGTGCGGATGGCGTCCGTTCCGGATCCGCGATCGCATCCATCTGCGCGCGCACGGTATCCTGGTAAGGGGTTGCGGATTCCCCCGCATCGAGCAGGACGGCGATTTCCACCATGGCCTCGCAGATTTCTCCCGCCCACTGTTTCAGGGTGACCGGCCTGCCATCGCGCCGCAGTTCCAGCCCCGGTTCCCGTCCCCGGTAGCAAACCGCGGCCAGGTTGTAGTCGATCTCGCCGGTGTCTTCGGCGCTGATCAACGGGCTTTCCTGAAACAGGCACAGGGCTGTCAGGGCTTCCGCGAACCGGCACTGTTGCTCGCTGATTCCCAATGGGTCATAGACGTCGATGTCCATGGAGCGCAGTTCGATATAGCGTACGCCGCGCCGCTTGAGTGCCAGCGTCGGTTTTTCCATGAACTCGGGGACCTGTTTCGGGCGCACCGAGCTGTAGTATTCGTTCTCGATCTGCAGGATATTGGGGTTGAGCTGCCGGTATTCGCCATCGACCTTTACCCCGATTTTTTCATGGCTGGGGCAGGGGGTTTCGATGGCGTTTGTCAGGGTCTCGACATAGACATCGAGATTGTCATAACTCGCCTTGAAGCCGTCGTTGTTCTCGTGCCTGTTCTGGTAGCCGATATCGCACATGCGCAGGGAGGTTGCATGGGGTCCATAATAGGTGCTTTCGTTGAAGGACTCGAGAACGGTCGGCCTGCCGCACATGAAGGATTTGCAGATGGCGGGCGAGTTGCCGAACAGATAGGGGGTCAGCCAGCCGACGCGCTGGAGATTGCGGATGACCCCGAAGTAACCATCGGAGATGAAATCCCTGGCCGGGCGGGGGTCTTTCAGTACGTCCTGGTAGACGGGCCAGAGATCCTCCGCAAAGGAATAGTTGAAGTGCGCGCCGGCGATGACCTGCATCATGCGCCCGTAACGGTGCCCCAGTCCGCGACGGTAAACCGTTTTCATGAAACCCGCATTGGAAATGCCGTACTGCGCGATGGGAATACTCTCTTCCCCTTCGACCACGCAGGGCATGCTGGAACACCAAAGCAATTCACGGTCGATTTTCGCATAGACGAACTGTTCCAGCTCGCGCAGGAATGCCAGCGCCTCCACCGGACCCGATAGCGGCGGGGTGATGAATTCCAGCAGCGCTTCGGAGTAGTCCGTGGTGATCCACGGGTGGGTCAGCGCTGACCCCAGCACAGCGGGGTGCGGAGTCTGCGCGATGCTGCCATCCGGGCCGACGCGCAGGCTTTCCTTCTCCAGTCCGGTTTTCCCCTGTGTGAGGGCGGTTTCTCCGCCGGCGTTGATGAATGCTGACAGGCGCTTGTGCATGGGTGTGAACAAGGGGGTGATTCCTGGGCGGTATGATGCCCCGCCGGGCGTGCTGGCGGCGTGCATGGTCCTGCTTCGGTGTGGTACCTTAACAGAAAAGCGATGTTAGACGAATGATTATAATTACTGATTGGCCGGGATGGATATTACCGGAACAAACTCCTGAATCATGCCGGGTATCGAAAACGAGACCACGAAATCAATAGCCGGTATCCCGGCCACGTCTCGTCAGCTGTTGCAGAAGTTATATAAGCATTATAAGCGGAGTTGCAGGATGACACGCAAAGCCAGGCAGCCAACGGTGGAAGAGATCAGGATATCCTGCAGCAACTGCAGTCTGGCGGAACTCTGCCTGCCGCACGGTTTGACGGAAGCCGAACTGGCGCAGCTGGAGAAGATCGTCAAACGCAGGCCACCGCTGCAACCCGGGCAGCATCTGTACCGCGTCGGCGATTCGAGCCTCTGCCTGTACGCAGTGCGCTCCGGTACGCTGAAATCCTATAACACCACGGATGACGGCGATGAACAGGTCCTCGGGTTTACCTTGCCCGGCGAAATGGTCGGATTCGATGGTCTGAGCGACGGCCACTATACCAGCAACAGCGTGGTGCTGGAGACCTCCTGCGTCTGTTCTCTGCCCTACGAACGCCTGGAAGAACTGTGTCATTCCACACCGGGACTCCACAAGCAGATCATGCGCCTGGTCGGCCGTGAGATCACTCTGGATCACCAGATGCTGCTGCTGCTCGGCAAGCGCAATGCCGAAGAGCGTCTGGCGACCTTTCTGGTCAGTCTGTCGAAGCGCTTCCACGCGCGCGGTCTGTCCGCGACCGAGTTCAACCTGCCCATGTCACGCCAGGACATCGGCAACTACCTGGGGCTCGCCATCGAAACGGTCAGCCGCCTGTTCGCGCATTTCCAGGAACAGAACCTGCTCACGGTGAACCGGCGGCGTGTGGTCCTGCATGACCTCGACCGGCTGGCGGGAAGAATCGAAGGTTACCCGAAGGGTTCCGTCTCCGTTCGACCGGCCTGAGGCTCCTGGATGGAATGGTGCCTGATCACATCCCTTTGGCCACAGAATCACAAGGAATACAGGCTTTTCTTTCCGTGTGCTTCCGTGGCTATTTATCGGGCTAGATGACCTTTGAAAACCGGTTGTTCTGGCCGCCGCCCTTGAGGTAGTGGTCAAAGACCATGCAGATGTTGCGCACCAGCAGCCGGCCGGCCGGCAGGACTTCCAGTGCCTTCTCATCGAGTTTCAGCAGGCCATCGGTCTGCATCTGCCGCAGGCCGGCGATTTCCGCCCTGAATTTTTCCGGAAAGCTGATACGCCACTTTTTCTCGACTGCGGGGATGTCGAGGAAGAAGTTGCACATGATATGCATGATGATATCGCGTCGCAGCAGGTCGTCCGGCGTCACCTCGAAGCCGCGGTCGATTGGCAGGCGGCCGGCATCGATCATGCGGTAATACGCCTCGAGATCGCGTACATTCTGGCTGAAGCTGTCGCACACCTTGCTGATGGCCGACACCCCCATGCTGACCAGGTCACAGTCCGCATGGGTCGAATAGCCCTGAAAATTTCGCTGCAGCGTGCCGTTGCGCTGCGCGACGGCCAGCTCGTCATCCGGTTTTGCGAAATGATCCATGCCGATGTACACGTAGCCGGAATCCGACAGAAATTCGATGGTGCGCTGCAGGATATCGAGCTTTTCGTCCGCTGACGGCAGGTCGGCCTCGTCGATGCGGCGCTGCGGCTTGAAGCGCTGCGGCAGGTGGGCGTAGTTGTAGACCGCCAGCCGGTCCGGGGCGATCTCAACGACATGCCGCAGGGTCTCCTCGAAACTCTGCACGCTCTGGAAGGGCAGGCCGTACATCAGGTCGACATTGATCGACGAGTAGCCGAGTTCCCGCGCCGCCATGGCGACCTTGCGGGTCTGTTCCTCGCTCTGGATCCTGTTGACGGCCTTCTGCACCCGTGGATCGAGATCCTGCACGCCGAAACTGACGCGGTTGAACCCCGCCTGGCGCAGCGCCTTGAGTTTGGCGTAGTCGGCGGAACGCGGGTCGATCTCGATGGAGAATTCACCGCTGTCGTTGGCGGCGAGGGTAAAGTGCTGCCCGATTCTTTCCATCAGGGCGCGCATCTGGCCGGTCTCCAGGAACGTCGGCGTGCCGCCGCCCCAGTGCAGTTGTTCGACCGCGCGGTCGCGGTCGAACAATTTTCCCTGCATGGCGATTTCGCGGTAGAGGTGATCCAGATACTCCGTGGCGCGGGTATGGTTCTTGGTGACTACCTTGTTGCAGGCGCAGTAAAAGCACACCGTGTCGCAGAAGGGGATATGGATGTAGATCGACAGCGGTCGGGGAATCGGATCCTCGTTGCTGTGGCGCGCCCAGAGCACATAGTCCGTTTCGCTGATGCCGTCATGGAACTGGGCCGCGGTCGGGTAGGAGGTGTAGCGAGGACCCGACTGGTCGTAGCGGCGTATCAATCCGACGTCGAAAACAATGCGTTGTTTCATGTCTAAGAGTGAATTTCTTGTCAGCCTGTAGGGTTTTTGTGCCCGTGTGGGAACGCCGCACGGCGTGTGACGGCTCTTGTTATTGACGTGGTTCCTATGGCCATTTCGTGACAGCCGCAAACACACCTGATCAAGTGCCTATTTTTATACCGATTTCACGGTGCGGGAATTGATATGGATCAATGCCGGCGTGTTTTGCCGCTGACCGGATCCCGTCGATTCACACGATAATCGGCAGCGACGGACCCAAAACCGCTGCAGACCCGAGAAGTTAGCGTCCATGCCGCTTGCGGGCAGTTGGCGCGCCCTCAGGAGAAAAAACCGAAAAAGAGCGTGAATACCAGGCTGGCGATAGCAAGACCGGCCAGCATGATGGGAAACCCGCGACGCAGCCACAACCCGGGGGTGATGCGCGACCCGGGAATGCCGCAGCGTTCCGACTCGCTGACGCAGATGATATTGGCGGTCGCGCCGATATGGGATCCGTTCCCGCCCAGCCCCACCCCCAGCGCCAGCGCCCACCACATCGGGGTGATGTTCACGCCCTTGGTCTCCAGGCTGAGCACGATCGGGATCATGGTGACCGTGAAAGGAATGTTATCGATGATCGCGCTGAGCAGTGCCGCGATCCACATCAGCAACAGGCAACTGATCAGCAGCAGTTCGGGATCGCTGGCCACGGATGCCAGGTGCTGTCCGATCAGCGCCAGCAACCCGGAGCCCTGCACGCCGCCGACGATGACGAACAGTGCGGCAAAGAACATCAACACCGGCCAGTCAACGTTTTTAAACAGGGAATTCGGCTCTGGCTGGCTGAGCATCAGGACCAGGGCCAGACCGATGAACGTCGCATAGGAGGGATACAGGTGCAGATGATGGTGCACGAAAAACAGCGCGATGATCACCGCCAGGCCTATCAGGCCGCGTTTAAGTCCCGCGGGGTCGGTGATGGCGCGGCTCTCGTCGAGGTCGACCACGCCGGTGAAGGAGTCCGGGGGCGTCAGTTCCGTGCGGAACCGGAACAGCAGCAAGGCAATCGTGCCGCACCAGATTACCGCCACCGGCGGCGCCATGTGCAGCAGGAAGCGATTGAAGTCGATGCCGGCGGCGCTGCTGATCATGATGTTTGGCGGGTCGCCGACCAGGGTGGCAATGCCCCCGATATTGGACATCATCGCTTCCGCCATCAGGTAAGGCAAGGGATTCAGTCCGACCATCCGGCAAATCAGCACGGTGAGCGGGGCGAAGACGATGACCGTCGTGACGTTGTCCAGAAACATGCTGACGATGCTCACAACGAGGGAAAGGCTGATCAGCAAATGGCGGGGCCGGCTGGCAGTTCGCTTGGCGATGCGTATCGCCAGGTATTCGAACCCGCCGGTGTGACGCAGAATGGCCACCAACATCATCATGCCACCAAGCAGTAGCATGGTGTTGGCATCGATCGCCTGAATGGCCTGTTCCTGGGAGTAAAAGCCCCCGTACATGCCGATGCCCACCATGACGACCGCCCCGACTATCGCCGCATGCACGCGGTGTATCACCTCGGCGAAGATCAGGGCGTAGGCGGCGAGAAGTACCAGGCCCGATACGATCATCGGGCCTGACAGCGTGACGTGGCTGGATTCCAGCATCGCGTACGCTCAGTCCGAGAACTCGAGCATGCGCCTGGCGATCGCCCATATCGTGACCACTCCCAGATAGTGGCCTTGATGGTCGATGACAAACAGATAGTTGGTGGTGTGTCTCTCCATGAGCGCCACGGCGGTGGCGACCGCGCAACCGGGGCTGATCCGGGCGACCTCATACTTGACGAAGGGCTGCAGCGGCAGGTCCAGCAACTGCGGCGCATGCTCCGCGGAAACCACCAGGCATCCCGGGGTATCGCCCAGCAGGTCGGCATACCTCACCATGACATCCGGAATACAGGCCCGACGCAGGGTTTCACGGATGGAGAAGCGCCCGACGACCTTGCCGTGCTCGTCCACGTACGGGATACCGGGTACGGCGCATTGCAGGCACTCCCTGAAACCCTCGCGCACGACCATACCGCCGCGGGCGACCCCCGTGTGTGTCATGACATTTTTCAATTCCATTCGAAAGGTCCTCGAGGGTGGGCCATCTGCAGGCCTCTCCGGCAGGCGTTTACGGAGGTTTGCGTTCCGGATATCCGCTTTCGCGCAGGGCGGCCGTGAGTTTGTCCCTTATCCCCTCATCGGCCGTGACGGTGACACGGCCGGTGGTGATATCGACCTCGACCTCATGTACGCCGCTGATCCGGCCGAGTGCATCCTTGATGGTGCTGGCGCATCCCCCGCACTTGATGTTTTCCGCATCGATAATGTATTGCATCGCTGTTTCCCGACAGGCTCCCGGTGAGAAATGCAGGCTGTGGTTGATTCTACGAAATTTCCGCGGGCAAGGGCATATTCAATCACCCGATCCAGGCCCGGGCCGGCGACGTTGACCGGAATGTCTACGGATAGCGTACGCTGTAGCCAGTGTCTGTCATAAACACCGAGTTCACCGCAAAGGCGCAAGGACGCAGGGAATTCTTCAATGAAATCAATTGAACACTTTGCTTTCTTTCGGCAACTGCTCCTGGCTCCTGCATCCCTGCAGTCGTGCGCCTTTGCGGTGAGTCCATTTCTTTATGGACAGACACTGGCCAGGATCCACGAATGGTATAACTCCGGCGGAACCGGGAGCCCGTCGGTTGGTGAGGGGCGATGGGCAGTGCTCACGCCAGCACACGACTGCAGGGAGAAGGTGAGACCGGGTACCGGTTGAGCGGCTGGCCCGGGCAATGCATGAGGCATGGGTACCAAAAGCAGGCGCCTCAGGCGAGACATGGAGCAATTACCAGGTAGCTCAACCCCAAGTCCTACAGGCGTGCGGGATTCAAGGGTCGCCATCGAAAATGTCTCTATTTCAATGTCCTCCGGCGGCGGTTCCCGCATACCTGTCCTCACCGGGAGGTGAATCCGGTAGTATTGGACACCCATTAATTGACGTATGATTAAATAAAGATTATTAACTATATGGGCAGGAGCAGAGGGTATTTACAATAAACGCCTGCTGACTATCAAACGAGGCAGTTTTACTCATGAACGATACAAAACCAGTCAAGGAGAAGGATGAGGCTACGGATAGCCAGGGACGCAAGGATGAACTGGTACTGACTACAGATTCCATGGACAGGTTTGTCAAGGTCTTTGAGGCCAGCGCACGTCGTTGGGAGCTTGTGATTTATCCTACCATGCTGGCTTTCGTTATTCTGGCGGCCTATGGTTTTTTCCTTATCTATACATTGAGCCGCGATATCCACACACTTGCGGTAAATATGGACCCGGAAATGGGTGAGCATCTGACGCACATCTCGGATAGTGTGGCCTACCTGTCGGAAAATGTACGTACCATGACCCGGCGTATGGACAGGATGACGAATTCCATTGATGATATTTCCGTCAAGATGAACGCGATGGAAAACCTTGATCCCATGCTGACGCATATCCGCAATATGGATGAGTCGATGCGCACTATGACGATTACCGGTGATCAGATGCGTAACGAGATCACCTATATGGGGCGCAATATCGGTCGTCCATTGTCAAAGATGAACAATTTTTTCCCCTGGTAAAACCGGAGATCCATTAAATCACCCTGGTGGTTTTCGGGCGCCGACAAGCGCCGGTGGCGTGGTTCCGGTCAGTTGGATATAGTAGTGAAGGCAGTGAAATATTTCTTACGTTCTGACTGAATCAAGATAAGAAACTATAAGAGGAGAGAGCAAATGTTGGAAAAAGCGTTGCTTGTGTCGCTGTTATCCGGGTGCTTCTGTCTGCAGCAGGCCATGGCGGAAGAGGTGCCACCCCCGACCGTAACCGAACAGGAACCGGCCGCATCCACACCGGTGATATCACCGCACACCTTGTCGGCACCCGAAGCACCGGTACCGCCAGCCGCCGTGCCTGCACCACCCGCCACCGCGTCCCCACCACCAGCCGCCGTGCCCGCACCATCCGCTACCGTGCCCCCACCGCCAGCCGCCGTGCCTGCACCGCTGGGAATTCTGCCACCCGGCGTTGCTTCCGATAAGCCATCGCAAAGCATGGAACAGGAGATGGAACAGCGTATCAAGGCCTATCGTGAGCTTTATGACGCCAGAAAGGTGGAAACACTCAAACGCCTTGAAGAAGCGCGCCGGCGTTACGAGGCCAGGCAGAATGCTTACGCGGAAAAAGTCGAGGCCTATCTGAAGCAGCGCGAGGAACGATTTGAGCAAATGGCCAGGCATTACGACGAACAGCGCCAGAGCATCGCCACGGAGCGTGATTATCTTGTCGATCATCAAAAGGAACTGCTGCAAATGGCCCTTGATCGCAAGGAAGTCATGATCAAGAGGCAGGAAGATCTGCGCAATGAAGCGGAGCAGAGGAAGGCGCGTATGGCCGCATACCTCTCCACCATGGAGGATATGACACCACAGGAGCGGCACAACTACATCAGCCAGCACTACCAGGAAATGTTCGAGCGCGCGGATGAATCATCTTCGGGTGCGTATCCTGCCGGGCCGCCGGGCGGGCCGCGTTACGGCGAGAATCCCTACGCCAGGGTTCCCGCGTCGCCCCAGTGATTACCTGACGTCATTTCAGGTATCCACCCCCACCCCGGGGCAGGCTGATCCTTGACCGGTTCAGGGTAAAAAAACGGGACGCCCGGTGAATCGGGCGTCCCTGCCACTTCAATACCCGGAAACTCCGGCAGGATTCCGCTCGGTACGAATCCGTGCTTTTCGGGCATTTCACCGATGTCCCGTGCTCATTGCTGGTTTTTCGACCGGCTGTGGGCACGCTTCTTCTTTTCCTGTTCGCTCTCGCGAGAAGTCAGTTTTGCCAGTAGCGACAACTCCTCACTCAGCAGTGCGAGCATATCGTCGAGGGCCAGTATTCCCATGAGTGTCCCGGCGTCGGAAATCACGGGTACGCGCCGAACACCGCGGGCGCGCATGCGCTGAGCCGTGTCGAAGACGCTCTCCTGCTCCGTCACCTTCAACAGGGTATAACTCATGATGTCACCCACCGTCACCTTCTCGATGTCCACCTTTTCGGCAATGACCTCAATCACGATGTCACGATCAGTAATGATGCCGACCGGTTCCAGGCGACCGCCATGTGTTTCCACGACAACCAGGCTTCCTACATGATGGTCACGCATCAGCCTGGCGGCATCCGGTATGGTTGTCTCCCGGGTGGTGGTTACCACATCGCGATTGCAGAGATCACCGGCTCTCATGAACGGCCTCCTGGTATGTATGAAGTTGTTTGTTGAACAGCTACATGAAACAAGTTTTCCATAGGAGCCTGTCGGACTTAGGATTGATCTACTGCGCTGGCGGGAGAGCGGCCCATAGTTCCCCGATATTTCGTTGCATAGAACCACTATGCGCCTCGATATCGTGAACCTCTGTGCTCGCTCTCCCACCATGCTCGCTACGATCACCCAAGTCCGACAGGCTCCCAAGGCAGAATGGAACTGGTTCTTATATAGACCAACTGCTTGTTGATCGATGTCACCGGCCTATGGTATAGCCATTGAGGCTGTTCTGCACCGTCTGTCTATTCGCGGTAAGCGGTCGTGGCCAGCCCGACGCCGGGGGGGCGAGATGGGGTAAACAGGGGTGATAGTGTGCCACAAGACCAGAAGACCCTGATCCGCGCACTACAGGACCCTGCGTCTTATGACCACCCTGTCGGTGATATCAGCCTGGTCGAGACGCATATCTCGTGGGTAATTCTGACCGGCAGTATCGCCTACAAGATCAAGAAAGCCGTTAAATTCGGGTTTCTCGATTTCTCCACGCTGGAGAAGCGCCATTTCTACTGCGAGGAAGAGCTGCGGCTGAACCGGCGGTTTGCGCCGGATCTCTATCTCGATGTCATCGAAGTGACGGGCCAGGTGGAGCGACCCGTGTTACAGGATGGAGGGCAACCGATAGAGTACGCCGTCAGGATGCGACAGTTTGCCCAGCAGGCCCTGTTAAGCCGCATGGCGGCGGATCACGCACTGACCACGGGACACATCGATGAAATTACCGAACTGGTCTCGGTTATCCATGGCCGGGCGGCCGTTGCGGGCATCGACGAACCCTACGGTCGGCCCGGGGATATTCATCACTGGGTCATGGAGAATTTTGAATACATCAGGCCGGTGCCGGAAGGCGTCTTGCAGCGGCAGCAGGTCGATCGCCTGGAACAGTGGTGCGAAAGGGAGTTTCGGGATAGACAGGGCATAATCAATGCCCGCAAGGACAAGGGCTTCGTCCGTGAATGCCATGGCGATCTGCATCTGGGAAATATGGTGCTGGTCGATGGCCGCATCACGCCCTTCGATTGTATCGAGTTCAATCCCGGTCTTCGCTGGATCGACGTCATGAGTGAAACCGCATTCCTGGTGATGGACCTGCAGGACCGTGGATATCCGGATCTGGCATACCGTTTCCTGAATGGCTATCTTCAGAAAAGCGGTGATTACGCCGGTGTCAGGATACTGCGCTACTACCTGGTTTACCGTGCGCTGGTTCGCGCCAAGGTCGCTGCCTTGCAGTTGCGGCAGGCGGTTGCAGCGAGCGGGGAGGCGAAAACCGCATGGGACGAATATGCCTCCTATGTGAAACTCTCCCGGTACTATGCCGGTTCATCCAGCCCCGCTCTGATTATTACCCATGGCGTCTCGGGTACGGGCAAGTCCTGGTATGCCCGACGGCTGGCCGTCAGTCAGCGTGCGATCCAGATCCGCTCCGATGTGGAGCGCAAGCGCCTGTACGGTTATCCAATGAATGCGGATACCGGATCCGGAATACGGACAGGGATTTACTCCGCGGAAGCTGGCATGAAAACCTACGCGCGGCTCGCCGAACTGGCCACGTACGTGATTGAAGGCGGCTTCACCGCCGTCGTCGACGCGGCCTTCCTCAAGTATGCCGAACGCGATCGTTTCCGCGGGCTGGCCGCGCGACTCGGCGTGTCGTTCGTGCTGTTGAGTTTTACCGCGGATGAGAACACGCTCCGCGACAGGATCCGCGTACGGCAGGCCGCTGGCACCGATCCGTCCGAGGCCGGTATGGAAGTCCTGCAAGCCCAGCTCCGGTCACAGGAGCCGCTTCTGTCCGATGAGCGGGAGTATGCCATCATGGTCGAGGCGTCCGAAAACCCGCCGATTGCCGATATCATCAACCGGGTGGTGGCAAGAATGAACCCGGCGGCGGCCGGGTAACCAGCGCCGCGGTTTTTTTACCGGAATAGCCGTCCGGTTTCACTGGTCAGGGACATCCGCAGGGGCCGATACAATTATGTCGAGGATGCGGCACGCACGCTATGTACTGGCTTTCATTCAAGAAAAAGCATGAAGCACCGGTGACCGGTCTGGTGTTGCCGGGCGGCGGTGCGCGCAGTGCGTATCAGGCGGGGGTATTGAAGGCCATCGCCGATATCCTGCCCAGGGAAGCCAGTAATCCGTTCCAGGTAATCTGTGGTGCATCATCCGGCGCCTTGAACGCCGTGCTGCTGGCAAGCAGCGCATTTCAATTCAGGGAAGGCGTACGACGACTCAACGGCATCTGGGAGAACTTCCATGTCGACAAGGTTTTCAGGACCGATGCCTGGACAGCGGTGAAAAGCGGTGCCCGCTGGGCCGTGACTTTCGGCAGCGCAGGACTGGTGAAGGGGCAGCCAAAATCGGTCCTCGATAACAGTCCGTTGCGGGAAATGCTGGAAAGGCACATCAGGTTTGCGCGCATACAGCAGGCCATAGAGAGAGGTGAGCTGCGAGCCGTATCGGTCACTGCCTCCGGGTATACAAGCGGTATGTCGGTGACATTTTACCAGGGCATCCCGGGCCTGGTTCCGTGGAAGCGGACACGCCGGCTGGGAAGGCCGGAGGAGCTGACGCTGGATCATTTGATGGCGTCAGCCGCCATACCGTGGCTGTTCCCCGCGGTAAAGCTGCATGGTGAATATTTCGGTGACGGCTCCATGCGCCAGACCGCGCCCCTGAGCCCCGCCCTGCACATGGGAGCAAACCGGCTGCTGGTGATCGGCGCCAGGAGTCACGGGCCTGACTCCGTGCCGCCTGACCGCGTTGTCGTGCCGTATCCGTCATTTGGACAGATCGCCGGCTATATCTTCGACAATCTGTTCATGGACAGCCTGGATGCCGATATAGAACGCATGCGGCGCATCAACCACACCATCGCGGAAACGAAAGACAAACGGGTCGAGTTCGCGGATACGTCCCTGCGCCAGATCGAATACCTGATGATTGCACCCAGTCGGGACGTGCGTGATATCGTGGAGCGCTACGTCGGAAATTTCCCGCTTTCCGTGCGCATCCTGCTCATGGGGGTCGGCGCGCTCGCGCGTGAAGGCCTTCCGCTGATGAGTTATCTGATGTTCGATGCACCGTATTGCAAGGAGCTCATCGAACTCGGTTACCAGGATGCCATGGCGGCGCGTGACCAGATATTGCACCTGCTGGGCCATGAGGAGATGAACGCACCGGATTGATACCGGCGAACCGTTACCGGTGACGCCGGCAGGCAATCGGATTTCTCAGGACTTCAGGCGGTCCTGATGCCGCCAGCGATCCACAATGTCATCCACGTCCAGATCTTTCAGCCCCGTGATCCACTGATTGTAAAAATCGACATCGGCGCTGTTCGGTTCCGGACTGGGTTTGAAAAACTGCAGACGTGTGGGTAGTGGTACGGCCTGCCCCATGGCAAGTGCCTCGCCGCGGCCCAGCGACGAGAGTACCTCGATGAGATCACGCTCGGACTCCGGTACCAGATTGCGTACATAAGCCTGGTCATCCGGGTTGGTCAGGCGCAGACAGATGAAGGTGTTGCACTGTGCCAGCACGGTTTCTGACAGTTCGTTCGGTCGCTGGCTGACCACGGCCAGCCCGACGCCATACTTGCGGCCTTCGCGCGCGATGCGCTGCATCGATTGCCGGGTTCCCTCATAGCGCGGGTCGTTATCGCGCGGTATATAGGCGTGGGCCTCCTCGCAGACGAGCAGAATCGGGAAGTCGCGGTAATGCGGATTCCAGTAGTTGAATTCAAAGGCGAGCCGGCCGATCTGGGATGTGACCGTCGGCCTGACATCAAAGGGCACGGTGCTGATATCGATGACCGTAATCTGGCGTTTGGGATCGCCAAGGCCGACAAAATCACGCAGCAGTCCGCCCAGTGAATCAGACGAGTTGCGGTGTTGGGGCCTGAGCATGAAGTTGTAACGCACGTCATTCATGCGGCTTTGCAGTCGCATGAGAAACTGGTCGAACTGTCCCGCGAGCGGCCCTTTTTCCTTGCCGAAATTGGTGGTCATCTTGTTCGCTTCTTCAAAATAGCCGTAGAGCGTATCAAGCGAAAAATAAACCGGTGAGTCCACGGTCAGGTGGCTGATGCCAAGGTCCTTGTTGGATTTGTTGCGCAGGTCATGCACGCTGTCGCGCAGGAACGCAATCTGCGTCGAGGCGTTGTCATCGCTGCGGTCGATCAGCAGGTCAACCAGCTCCGAGAAGGTCATGAGCCAGTAGGGCATTTCCAGATCGCGTGCATCGATATGGCGCACGACGTTCTCATCGAAGGCGTAGTGCTGCTTTCCTTCGTGATCCTTCCAGGCATATTCACCGTGCAGATCGAGCAGGATGATGTGTGCATTGGGCATTGCCTTGACCGCGCGCTGGATTAGATTGGCGACAGTCCATGACTTGCCGGCGCCTGACTGCCCGAGAATGGCAAAATGCCTGCCGAACAGGGTCGCCGGGTCAAAGCATACGTCCAGTGAGGAGTGGCTGGAGAGGTTTCCGAGGCTGTAACCCTTGCTGCGGAACTTCACGAAGATGGATTTGATGTCATCTTCACTGACGGCGTGTACTTCCGCCCCCGCCACGGGATAGTTCTTTACGCCGTTCTCGAAAATTCCTCCACTGTTGATCTCGCCGAGCGGTATCAGCTTGATGGTGCGCTGCTTGACATTACGGCGTCCCGGGAGGTTGTTTGACGGCTCCACGATGTCCTGCTCGGCCATCTCGGTTACCACGGCGAGGATGCGTATACCTTTCTGGGTAATAGCCAGATAGGAACCCGGTTGCCCAACCGGTATGCGTTCGCCGCTGGACATCGCCCTCGGGGGATTCCCCTCGCTGTCTTCGTTCAGTGTCACGCTGAGGAGGCCAGGACGCACTGCCGTGACCTGACCCACCAGGGTATTCATGTATGTTGTCATTACCGCCATCCTTTTGGCCGTGAGAGATTCATGTAATCCGCAGGTTGTATCAGTTTGTCCATTCTATAATTCCTGCAGCCCATCCGGGAAACATGGAATGGGCGCGGGTGTGACTGTAAGCCAAGCCAGATTTGACCACTGTAACGGCGGATCGACGCGATGATTTAGCTGCCGGCATGGCTGCCCATGGTGTACTTCCGGGAGAGATGTGTCGGGCGAACCCTGACGATGCGGAGAGGCGCCAAAATATCCGCTTTGATGCGCCAGGAATTCGTCGTGTGCGGACGGCCCCGTATCCAGGGAAAACCGGCCGATGTGTCCGTGCTTTTCCCGCGGATGAATTGGTTTACCGGTCAGGTACCGGATGAACGCGGCGATGGCATGTACGGGCGCGTTATCAGGGTGTCTCTGGCAGGCGTTGTCGCTGGCGTCGGAACGGGATGACCGATGCCCTGCCGTGGTTCTTGCGGCAGGGCATCGGTCACGAGCTTCAGTTGTAATAGCGCGGATCCCGGGTACCGCTGTAGCGGTACATGTTTCTGAACTGGTCGCGATAGTAGATAACAGCGCTGTTGCCGTCGGCCTTGACATCAAAGATCTTCCAGCCGTCGCTGCTCTTGTAAAACCGGAAATCAAGCTTTATAGGATATCCGGTGGGTTGCATGATCCATGCGCTGACCGTAGTTTCATCCTTTCTATGGCCGCGGGGCGTGAAGTAGCGTATCGACTGGCTGGAATAGGTTGTCAGTTTCTGGGCCAGAGTGGTCAGGAAGGACGTGGTGATCGTCTCCTGCATCTCCTGGCGTTGTGCATTGTTCATTTCACGCCATGCCGGTCCGGCAGCCCAGCGGGTCATGTAGGCAAAATCAAAGTACGGGGCGATTTCCTTTTCCAGATAAGCCATTGCCTGGGCGCGATTCTGTGCTCCGCCGCCGCGGATAAATGCGGTCAGCTTGGTGACGCCTTCCTTGAGTATGGCTGCCGGAGTGCCGGCTTCGGCCTGAGGCTCCGGGTTGCGATACTCACCGCCATAGGGCCCGCCATATGGTGTGTAGGGTGAATAGTATGTATAGGGTGCTGCAGAAGCGGATAGGGAAATGGAAGTCAGCAGAATCAGGAGGAGGGCAATAACCTTATCGTTCATGTAGGCCTCTGTGTATATGCGGTGGTTGATAGCTATAAATGACAACAGGCCAGATATCCGCTGGCCTGCCTGAGTCCGCTTTATACATCAGATGAATTTTATATACCAGCATGGGCACATCCCTGTGCGCACGCCGGTAATCGGTCTGGTGTTATTCGCTGCTCTTGGTAGCGGGAGCGGCTGGAGTCGCGGCAACCGGTGGTGCGTAGCCATAAGGAGCACCCCAGGCGCCCGGATAACCGCCATAACCATAGGGGCCACCCCAACCGTAGTACGGATAGTCATAGCCATACCCATAGCCTCGGCCATACCCGTGGCCATAGCCGTGACCGCCAGCGCTCATGCTTATGCTGAAGTCACCCCAGCCATCACCCCAGCCATCGAATGGGCCCCAGTCGTTGCCCCAACCGTTGCCCCATCCGCCCGGACCGCCCCACGGGCCCCCCCACCAGGCGTTGGCGGAGGTCATCGGGAGAGCCGCAAGGCTGGCAATGAAAGCTACTGCAATGGAAGTTTTCACTGTTTTCATGATGTATGCACTCCTGATCTGGATAAACGAGGTATGTCTCGGATGCAGACGCTACCTATCCTGAGGGAAGTGCCGGTTGAATATATTGATCTGAGTCAAGAATGAAACAGTTCATTAATATATTATTAACAAGAAATATTCACGCTTGGTCCTGTAGCATCTTGACTAGCCCACAACCAGCGCTCATAAAAATAGCATACGGTCAGGTTTTCTGGCGGGGCCTGTACAGAATGCGGGTATACACAATATGAAAATGATTCTAGTAGTTTTATTTTTGTTTTGTGGTGGCCTGGCTCAGGCCGCTCCCGACGGTGGGCAGCTATACGCCGCACACTGCGCCGTCTGTCATGGCGACAAGGGGACGGGAGGTGTAGGCGTTCCCCTGGCATTGCCATCATTCCTTGGGAGCATTGATGACTCCTTTCTGCGCAAGACCATCCGCCATGGACGACCCGGCCGTGTGATGCCGGCCTTTCCGGCGCTGAGTGACGCGCAAGTGGATGCCCTGGTCAGTTTTATCCGGGGCTGGTCAGGAAAGCCGGAGCCCGGGTATTCCGATGAGTCGGTCAAGGGAAACCCGGTACATGGCAGAGAGCTCTATGTTGCCCATTGCGCGAAGTGCCATGGCCTGGATGGCAAGGGAGGCAAGGGTACGGGCGTGACCTTCTCTCGCCGGCGAGATTTGCCGATCATCGCACCCGCCCTGAACAATCCCGGTTTTCTGGCGGCCGCATCCGATGAGATGATCAGGCATACCCTGATGTACGGTCGCGAGGGCACCCCCATGCGATCCTTCCTCTCGCAGGGTCTGTCCGGGAAAGACATCGATGATCTGGTCAGCTATGTCCGGTCTTTCAGCGGCAATCCGGCCGACACCGGGCATGCCGCCATACCGGGGTCGCCGGTACTCGTGGTGGAGTCACCCTATACACTCGAGGAAACGGTCGAGAACCTCAAGCAATCCATCATCAGTCAGAATTTTCGGCTGATCAGGACGGATTACCTGGAGCATGGTCTGGCCAAGGAAGGCAAGGAAAACAAGCGGCAGGTTGTGCTGCACTTCTGTAATTTCAAGTTTCTGTACGATGCGCTTGCCATTGACCCACGTGTGGGAATGTTTCTTCCCTGCCGGGTTACGGTTATCGAGGTGGGCGGCAAGGTGCGCGTGATGGCCGTTAATCCGCTCTATCTGAGTCACCTGTTCAATAACGATGAACTGGATGATGCCTGCAAGCGGATGACTGCCGTGTATCGTGCGATCCTCGAGGATGCCACGCTGTGAAGCCTGTGCGAAATCACGTTATCCTGCTGGCCCTGCTGCTATGCCAGTTCGCGACTGCGGCAAATGCCGAGGACATTCTCATGGCGCGCTCGATACAGCCGTTTCCAGAGACCATGCTTGCGCTGCAGGAATCCCTCCGTGAGCATGGTTACACAGTCTCGCGGGTTCAGCGCGTGGATATCGGGCTCACCGGCATGGGATACAAGACGGACAAATACCGGATTGTGTTCTACGGCAGGATCGGCGAGGTAAGGGAAATCGGCAGCAAGGCTCCCCGGATGATTCCCTATCTGCCGCTGAAGATTTCCATCTTTGCCGAGCACGGCCAGACCATTCTGGTTGCTACTAACCCCAGGCTGTACACCGCCATTGCAGGGGATGCGGTGGATCCGGCAATTTTCGAGCGATGGGAAAGCGACCTGCGTTCCGTATTCCAGGAGGTGAGCCTGGCCAGGTGATGACCGCCACTTCCACGCGTTCAATCACGAATGCGCCGGCAACAAACAGCCGGTTGTCTCCTTTGACCGGTCCGGTGTTCAGGCCGTGTTCTTGCGCGATTCTTCCCGCAAGCGGTCGAACTCATTCATGTTCGGACAGAACTCGCGCGCACTGGCGGGGTCCCTGTAGTCATCCTCGAGATAGGAATCGCAGGCTACCGAGGCATCGCATTCCCGGCAGTCGTTGATCCGGTTTTTGATTGTGGACGCAGGAAATTTTTGCATATAGTCACGCAGGTTGATGTTGAGGCTGCGTAACATCCTGCCAAGCCGGCTGTTGCGCAGGCGCATCGCAAGTTCTTCACGTTTCGATTGCAGGGCGCAATAGTTGTGGACCCGCTGACAGGTGAAATAGGCGCCGCCGATGATGATGGTCATTACCGCACCGGCAACGAGCAACAGAATGAGTAATTCCATGGGGTTTCACCTTGCTATGGCTATGATTAGCTTAATTGTCCCGCCGTCCTGACGACGTCGACTTGATCCTGGTCAAATCCGTGCCGCATCGCCGGATCCGGCAGTCACCCTGGTCATCGAACGGGTTATATGCCAGGCCTGTTCGCTGAGCCGGGTGAGTCCCCGTTCCCTAAATTTCGGTTGTGAGTGCAGGATATCGGTGCGGTTGAGTTGCTGAACCGTGTACGCCTCTCCGAACAGGCGCAATACCTCCGCATCGCTAACGGAAAATGGCGGTCCCGCCATCCCGGCCTGATTGTACTCGAGGGATATCAGGAGTCCGCTGGCGTGCGGGTCGAGCAGGGTCGAAAGGTGGTCGACGTACCGTGGGCGCATCTCGGGCGGCAGGGCGATCAACGCCGCCCGGTCATACAGTCCGCCGCAGTTGCCGATATCGCTCCGCTGCAGCTCGAAGAAATCACCGCACAGGATTTCCAGTGTATCGATCTTCCATCGCTGGTGGCGGGCTTCCCGGGAGACGAGGGGTGAAAGCCGGTTTTCGGCAAAGAAGGATTCCACCGCGATGGGGCTGATTTCGACACCCACCACCTCGAATCCCTGCTCCAGCAGCCAGAACATGTCCCGGCTTTTCCCGCACAGGGGCACGAAGACGCGCTCCCCACTGGCCCGCTCCAGGGATGGCCAGTAACGGACAAGATAGGGGTTGATATCGTCCTGATGAAAACCGATCTGCCCGGTTTTCCAGCGCTCATGCCAGAAGTGCGGATCCATGGTATAAAGTAGCTTAAGAGATGTTGAAACCCTTTTGTTGGTACACGGTCCCGTGTACCGGCCACCGGTATATTCATTGCTGAGACGCTACATTCCGGCACGGTCCATTGAATCACAAGCCGACCTGAGGACTGACATGCAGATTAACCAGGCATCAAACCCGCCACAACCCGGTGCCCGGGGAGAAATGAAGGCGCACGACATGGATAAACCGGCAACAGATCCTTTCGCCACTGCGTTCCGCGGCCGTTTCCGTAATGTCCTGAGATGGGAGCAGCTCGATACCCTCTGGGAGCTATTGCGCGAGGACGCAGGGAATGGCTGGTATATATACGCCACGGGCGAGACCCCGCCGGTGGAACCGGCGAGCGGGGAGAGGCTGCGGACCTTCCTGTCTGAAATAAAGCGCCTGCTGCGCGAGGAGCACGACGAAGAATACTGCGGAATCGTCTACGCCGACTCGTTCGAGACCCCCCGCTTCGTCAAAATCTATGACCCGGGCAACCTGGGCGTATCCTGCGGCTACAGCGACCATCCCCCCCTGCCGGGCTGGATACTTTCCAGACTGCCGCCGTCCGATCTTAATGCGGCTGCTATGTTGCCCGCCAACCGCAAGCGCTGGTGGCGGCGCCTGCTGGGGGCATGAGCCTCCTGCTGGCCAGTCCGCTGGCCGCCGCGGTCGCGGTGCACACGGGCGTGGTGAATATCGCCCGTACCCGTATTCCAGTAGAACCCGGCCGATTTCCATACACACCAGACTATCCCCGGTTATGACAGAGAACTCCGTCATCCATCTGTCCGTTTCCGGTATGAGTTGCGCCGGTTGCGTGGCAAGCGTACACAAGGCTTTGCTGGCAGTGCCCGGTGTGACTTCGGCCGAGGTCAATTTTGCCGAGCACACGGCGCAGGTGGCCGGCGAGGTGCGCCCCGAGGCGCTCGTTCAGGCCGTCGTCTCCGCCGGTTATGGTGCCGCCGAAATGACCGGTCCGGAAGACCTCGCCGAACGCGATGCCCTCGAAGCCGGGCATTACCGCGACCTGTTGCGCCGGTCTGCGGTGGCGGCGCTGATCGGCATGCCGCTGATGGCCAGCGACTGGCTGGGTCTGTTGCCCGCCGTGGCCTCTCCCGCCGGCTCACCGTTCTGGCCGGGCGTCGGCATCGCCACGCTGGCCGTACTGGTATACGCCGGCGGCCATTTCTACACCGGCGCCTGGCAGTCCCTGCGCCGTCACAACGCCAACATGGATACCCTGATCGCCCTGGGTACCGGCAGCGCATGGCTGTATTCAATGGCGGTGGTGCTGTTTCCGGAACTGATTCCCAGCCTCGCCCGTCACGCTTATTTCGAGGCCGCCGCCGTGATCCTCGCGCTGCTCAACCTGGGCTCGGCGCTCGAAATGAAGGCGCGCAGCCGGTCATCGCAGGCCATCAGGAAACTGATCGGCCTGCAGCCCCGCACCGCATGCGTAATCCGCGACGGGAAGGAGGCGGATGTCCCCATCGAGCAGGTTGGACTCGACGAGACCGTGCGTGTACATCCCGGTGAGAAGATCCCGGTCGATGGCGTCATCGTCGATGGACGCTCCAGTGTCGACGAGTCCATGTTAACGGGGGAACCGCTGCCGGTGAGCAAGGCCGCAGGGGACGAAGTGGTCGGTGGCACGCTCAACCGGACCGGCAGTTTTCTGCTCAGGACCCGCCGCATCGGCAGGGACACGGTGCTGGCACACATCATCGAAATGGTGCGCACGGCTCAGGGATCCAGGCTGCCGGTGGCACGCCTGGTCGATCAGGTTGCCGGCGTGTTCGTACCCGTCGTTCTACTGATCGCCGTCATGACATTCCTGCTGTGGTTCAATTTCGGCCCCGAACCCAGGACCGCATTCAGTATCGTGACGGCCATTACCGTGCTGGTGATCGCATGCCCGTGCGCCCTGGGTCTGGCGACGCCGATCTCCATCATGGTGGGAATCGGCAAGGCGGCGGAGCAGGGGATTCTGATTCGCAGCGGCGAGGCATTGCAGCGCGCCCGCAAGGTGACCACGGTGGTATTCGACAAGACCGGTACGGTCACGGAAGGGCGGCCGCGGGTGACGTCTATTGAGCCGGTCGCCGACTGGGAAGCATCCGCCCTGCTCGGCCTTGCCGCCGGACTGGAAACGGGGTCGGAACATGCCCTGGCCGAGGCGATCGTGGCGGCGGCGCGCGAACGCGCGATTGACCCCGCTCGCGTAACCGGTTTCGAGGCTCTCGCCGGCTACGGTGTGGGGGGGGAGCTGGACGGGCGCAAGCTGTTGCTGGGCAATGCTGCGCTGATGCGTACCCGGGCGATCGATGTCAGCGCACTGCTACCTCAATACGAGATGCACGCCGGGAGGGGCCAGTCATCGGTTTTTCTCGCCGTTGATGATGTACTCGCGGGCATGGTCACCGTCGCCGATCCCGTCAAGGCGGATTCGGCCGCGGCGATTGCACGTCTCAAGTCGCGTGGCCTGCGTCTGGTGCTGCTGACCGGGGATGCTCGCGCCACGGCACAGGCCGTGGCGCAGGCCGTCGGCATTGCGGAATACCACGCCGAGGTGCTGCCGGATGGCAAGGCGGCGCACGTCGCGGCCCTGCAGGCCGAGGGCGAAGTGGTGGCGATGGTCGGTGACGGCATCAACGATGCGCCGGTGCTGGCGCGCGCCGATGTCGGTTTCGCGCTCGGGACCGGCACGGACGTTGCCATCGAAAGCGCCGATGTGACCCTGATGGGCGGTTCCCTGCATGGCGTGGCCGACGCCATTGCCATTTCCCATGCCACGGTGCGCAATATCTGGCAGAATCTTTTCGGCGCCCTGGTCTACAATTCGCTGGGTATACCGGTCGCCGCCGGCGCGCTCTATCCCTTGACGGGCATGTTGCTCAACCCGATGATCGCCGGCGCGGCGATGGCGTTGTCCTCGGTGACGGTGGTGAGCAACGCCAACCGTCTACGGCGTTTTCGTCCCGGCAGGGGAACTGCATAATGAGTCCCGATGTCTGGGTCAATATCGGCGGCTGTCTGGTGATGGCAGTGATCATCTGGTGGTTCTGGCTGTCCGGTTAGGCTTTACGTCCCCGTCTAATGTCTAACCTGTTGTTTGACAAGGGTTCTAATATCTTTAGTTGAAGAATATTATCGTTTTTTAATAAACTACCTTGCCCCGTGTGTGATACTGCACACCTTGAGTCAGCAACCAAATGCGATCTCATTCCCCTTTAACAGCTGTGTAAACAGTTCCAACAACCCGATGGAGTCAGGAAAATGAAGAAACTTGTGAGTGTGGTTACAGTGGGTGTATTGCTTGGTCTGAGCGGCGTCGTGCTGGCCGCCGGTGACGTGGCGGCAGGCAAGGCCAAGTCGGCTGCCTGTGTCGCTTGCCACGGCGCTACGGGCATCAGCACCGCGCCGATGTATCCGAACCTGAAGGGGCAGAAGGAGACTTACCTCGTCAATCAGCTCAAGGCCTTCCGCGACGGGACCCGTACCGACAACACCATGCATGTCATGAACGGTATGGCCAAGCCGCTGACGGATGCGGATATCGACAACGTGGCTGCATATTTCAGCAGCCTGTAATCGGCAGTCCCGTACCGGCAGGCCGGTGGCCTGCCGGTAATTCCTTCAACCTTTTCCGATCAATCCGTCCGGTGTACCGGCCCGGGCGTGGATCAGGCGATGGTTCACGATCAGGATCACCGTCAACAACAGCACGGCGCCTGCCTGGTGCGTGGCCGCCAGTGGTGTCGGCACATGCAACAGCAGGGTCGAGATGCCCAGCGTGACCTGCAACAGGACGGCTGCCAGCAGGGCATGTACAGCGATGCGTGCCGATGAAGGCAGCCTGTATCGCCTCGCCGTCAGCCAGAAGCTCACGCTACTCACGAACACCAGGGTGGCCAGCAGGCGGTGATCGAACTGTACCGTGGCGATGTTCTCGAAGAAGTTGCGCCACACCGGCGACTGCATGAAGATGCCCGCGGGTATCCAGTGGCCACCCATCAGCGGGAAGGTATTATAGGCGAAGCCCGCCTTCAGACCGGCCACGAACCCGCCGGAGAGCGCCGTGACGAACACCAGCCCCCCCAGCAGCGCGGCGAAGCGGCGCAGGCCGCGCGGCGTCTCCGGCGGGTTCTCCGGCTTGTCGTTCCACCATAACCCCAGGGCGACCCACAGCATGTAGAGATAGATGAGCAGGGCCGTGCCCAGGTGCGCAGTGAGCCGGTACTGGCTGACGTGCGGGTTGTCCACCAGGCCGCTCCTGACCATGTACCAGCCGAGCAGGCCCTGCAGTCCGCCGAGGACGAACATCGTGACCAGTACCGGTATCAAAGGTCGTCGTATGCGCCCGGTGAACAGGAAGAAGAGAAACGGGATCAGGAACACCAGCCCGATCGTGCGTCCCAGCAGGCGGTGCGCGTACTCGAACCAGTAGATCTGCTTGAAGCCGCGCAGGTCCATGCCGGCGTTTATCTTTTGGTACTCGGGGGATTTCTTGTAGAGGCTGAAGGTCGCTTCCCAGCGCGCCTCGCTGAGCGGCGGCACGACGCCGAAGATGGGATCCCACTGCACCATCGACAACCCCGAACCGGTCAGCCGGGTCACGCCGCCGAGTATCACCATGGCATAGATCATGGCGCAGCAGACCATGAGCCACAGTGCAAGCTGGCGGTCATGCGCCGTCCTGGAAGCCTCGCTTGCCGGTGAAACAGCCGACGGATGCATCTCTCTCTACCTCCACGTACAGGTCACTGAAAATCGTCGTTGGACCGCGAGGCCGGCACGGTTATCCGAACCGGGCCGGTTACCCGGTCTCACTCAAAGCGGTAGTTCTTGGGTACGACCACGATACCGTTGTCGGAGAGGGTAAATCGCGCGCGGTCTTTCTCTGTATCCAGGCCGACGGTTTCACCGTTCGGTACCCGGACGCCCTTGTCGATGATGCAGTTGCGCAGCCTCACGTTGTCGCCGACGTTGACCCTTTCAAACAGGATGGAATCCCTGACCACGCTCTCATCGCCCACGAAGACGCGCGGGAACAGGATCGAATGCTGGACACTGCCGCCGGCGATGACCACGCCACCGGAGATGATGGAGTTGATGGAGATGCCTTCATTGCCCGAGACACCGGGTACGGTGCGCGCCGGTGGCGGTTGTGACTGGTAGGTGCGGATTGGCCAGTCATCCTGGTAGAGATTCAGCGAGGGCACCGGCCTGAGCAGATCCATATTGGCCTCGTAGAATGAATCGATGGTACCCACGTCGCGCCAGTAGTTGTCGGGGGAAACACGTCCGGCGGATCCGCCGAAGCGGTAGGCGAAGACACGGTGGCTTCTTATCAATGCCGGCAGGATGTTCTTGCCGAAGTCGTGGTCAGAATCCCCGCGGAGATGGTCCGCTTCCAGGGTATCCAGCAGCAGCTGTTTGGAGAAGATGTAGACCCCCATGGAGGCCAGGCAGTGTTCGGGGTCGTCCGGAGGGGTTGGCGGCAGGACCGGTTTCTCATTGAATGCCGTGACCCGTTGGTCGACATCGATGCCTACGATCCCGAACTGGCCGGCTTCGGCGCGCCCGACCTTCATGCACGCGATAGTGACATCCGCCTCGTGGCTTTCATGAAACGCCAGCATGGCGGCGTAGTCCATGCGGTAGATGTGGTCGCCGGAAAGGATCAGGACGGTGTCCGCGTCGGCCCGCTCCAGCAGAAACAGGTTCTGGTAAATGGCATCCGCCGTGCCGCTGTACCAGGTTTCGCCCTTGCGCATCTGGGGGGGACGGGAGTGATGTACTCACCGATCTCGGGGTTGAAGATCGACCAGCCATCGCGCAGGTGCTTGTGCAGGGAGTGTGACTTGTACTGCGTCAGCACCAGCACCCGGCGCATGCCGGAATGCAGGCAATTGGCGAGGGTGAAATCGATGATCCGGTATTTACCGCCAAACGGCACCGCCGGCTTGGCGCGATCCAGAGTGAGCGGATGCAGGCGCGAGCCGACGCCGCCGGCCAGCAGTATCGTCAATACATTTTGCAGCATGCGGGAGCCTGAATGATGTCTCGGATCACGCGCGGGCACTGGCCGGCGGGGCGGGAAAGTACGCCCCGCCGGCGAATCCGCGCATGGCTCAGGCGTCAGCCCGGTTGTCCAGGATGCTCTGGATGATCGGCGCCAGGATGATTTCCATGGCAAACCCCATCTTCCCGCCCGGCACCACGATGGTATTGCGCCGGGACATGAACGATTCCCGCAGCATGCTTAGCAGGTAGGGGAAGTCAACGTTGAACTTTGCCGGGTCCTGGAAGCGTATTACCACGAAACTCTCGTCCGGGGTCGGGATGTCGCGTGCGATGAACGGGTTGGAGGTATCGACGGTCGGTACACGCTGGAAGTTGATATCCGTGCGCGAGAACTGCGGCGTGATGTAATGCACGTAGTCATACATGCGCCGCAGGATGGTGTCGGTAACGGCTTCGGCGGAATAGCCGCGTTGCGAGCAGTCACGGTGGATCTTCTGTATCCATTCCAGATTCACGATCGGCACCACGCCGATCAGCAGATCGACATACTGTGCGACATTGCTTGTCGGGGTCACCACGCCGCCGTGCAGACCCTCGTAGAACAGCAGGTCGGTCCCGGGTTCGATCTTCTCCCAGGGAGTGAACTCACCGGGCTTTTGCCCGTAGGGTTTGGCCTCTTCCTGGCTGTGCAGGTAGTAACGCCGCTGGCAGGCACCGGTTTCGCCATAGGCCTTGAAGGTCTCTTCCAGCTTGTCGAAGATGTTGGACTCCGGTCCGAAATGACTGAAGTTGTGGACACCCTCCTGTTCGGCTTTTTCCATGGCCACTTTCATCGCCGCGCGGTCATAACGATGATAACTGTCACCTTCAATGACGAGCGGGTTGACGCCTTCGCGCAGGAAGATGTGTTCAAACGCCACCTTGACCGTGGTGGTGCCCGCTCCGGACGAACCGGTGACCGCGATGACAGGATTTTTTCTGGACATGGGAGGCTCCTCGCCCGTCTGGTTAAGATATCTGTTCCGAATTCAGCTTCAGGTGCGCGCCGAGCGTGCTGTTACGAGCATTGTCATGTTGCGGCGCCGTCACCGTCAAACCATAGGTTCGTATTGAACCATCATTACGCCGCCGGTCACAAGGATCATTACCCGGGTCAAACTGCGAATATTCACGATTAGTCATGTAATACAGTCACCTGCCGCGGCACCCAGGATAGCGCGCCAAGTCTTCCGCCTTCCGGCAATACCACACCGGGCGAGGTTAGGCCGGCCCGTCAGGAATCCGCCGGCTTCACGGGAAATGACCGTGCGGAGTACCGGAGCGTGTACCGGCCTCGCGTCAAATCCGCTCGAAAAGCAGGTCCCTCACCCCGTGGCCGAGGCGTCGGCCGCGTTCCTCGAACCTGGTTACCGGTCGGTAATCGGGACGGGGAGAATAGTTGCCGGCCCCGGCGCAGTTGCGAAAGGCTGGCGCCGCCGCCATGACTTCCAGCATGTACTGCGCGTAATCCTCCCAGTCGGTCGCCATGTGCAGGATGCCGCGGGGTGATATTTTACGCGCCAGCACTTCGATGAAACCGGGTTGAACGAGGCGCCGCTTGTGATGGCGCTTCTTTGGCCAGGGATCCGGAAACAGCAACAACACCCGCTCGAGTGCCCCATCGGGCAGACAGCGTTTCAGCACATCGACGGCGTCCGCACGGATGACCCTGACATTATGCAGCTCACGTCGTTCGAGTTCCAGCAACAAATGCCCGACGCCGGGCCGGTGGACCTCGATGCCGATGAAGTCCATGTCAGGCTCATGAATTGCCATGACGGCCAGGGATTCGCCATTGCCGAAACCGATTTCCAGCGTGCGGGGAGCGTGGCGCCCGAAACAGGCATCGAGATCGATAAGGCCGTCGGCCTCCAGTCCAAACCGCGGCCAAAGTCGCGTCAGCGCCTGTTCCTGGGCGCGGGTAATCCGGCCTTCCCGCCGCACGAAAGAACGAATTGCCCGCAAGTGAGGGTGCGTGGCGTTCAAACCGATCTCATTCGCCGGGACTGGGAGGCCTTATCGGGCGGGAAATGAAAGAGCGGGATAGCCACGGAAGCACACGGAAAAATCATTAGAACGAAAATATGTACGCCAGATTGTGTCCTTGTGCCATAAATCCGGGCCAATCACCATGAGACATTACCAGACAGTTGAATGTCTGGAACGGGACACGTGTTGTGGATGATAAAAAAATTCCGTGTTCTTCCGTGTTCTTCCGTGGCCATTGATTCCGTTGCGTTGCACCTCTTGCTTGCTCACCTCTCACCTCAGAAAATCGTTCCCTCGATGGGGGAGGAGGCGCTGGCGAAACGCTTGCGCGGGATGCGCCCGGCGCGGAACGCTTCGCGGCCGGCTTCGATGGCCTTCTTCATCGCCGCGGCCATGAGCACCGGATCGCTGGCGCCGGCGATCGCGGTGTTCATCAGGACCCCGTCACACCCCAGCTCCATGGCGGTGGCGGCGTCCGAGGCGGTGCCCACGCCGGCATCCACCAGGATGGGCACGCCGGCGTTCTCGACGATGGTCAGGATATTGTAGGGATTGCGGATGCCGAGCCCCGAACCGATCGGCGCGGCGAGCGGCATGACGGCCACACAGCCCATGTCTTCGAAACGCCTGGCCATGATCGGGTCGTCGTTGGTGTAGACCATGACCTGGAAGCCTTCACGGACCAGGATTTCGGCGGCCTTGATGGTCTCCACGACGTCGGGAAACAACGTCTTCTCATCCCCCAGCACTTCCAGCTTGACCAGTTCATGGCCGTCCAGCAGCTCCCGCGCGAGCCGGCAGGTGCGCACGGCGTCATCGGCCGTATAGCAGCCGGCGGTATTGGGCAGGAGCGTATACCGTTCGGGCGGGATGACATCGAGCAGGTTCGGCTCGCCCGGGCGTTGTCCGATATTGGAGCGGCGGATGGCCACGGTGACGATTTCCGCGCCGCTCGCCTCGGTAGCGGCGCGGGTCTCCTCGAGATCCTTGTACTTGCCGGTGCCCACCAGCAGGCGGGACTGGTATTCAACGCCGGCGATCACCAGGGGATCACCGGTGGCTGGACGGGACTGTGGCTGCATGACTGTGGACATGATGGATTGACTCTTTGATACTGTGTTTCCGGCCAGGGCCGTAAGGGATCAGGGTAAGCGTTCAGCCGCCGCCGATGGCATGGACGATCTCGACCCTGTCACCCGGGTTCAGGCGATAGGTGTCGAAGCTGCTGCGGGGAACAATTGCCTCGTTTACTTCCAGGGCCAGACGTTTGCCGACCAGGTCCAGCGCGACGATCAGGTCGGCAGCGCTGATGTTGTCAGGGATATCCCGTGGGGAACCATTCACTATAATATTCATCGTATTGCTTTGAAAAACCGACGGCACATGGGTGCTATTCTACAATAATCAGAACTGCCGCGATCATTTCCATGGTAATTACCCGTTTTATCGAGCCTTGTCGTATACCTCCGCGACGGGCGGATAAGACGTGACATCACCGACCCGGCATGAATCTTATGGTGTATTTCGCCACATTTCCCGTCCCGACCGGCAATGAACTGGAATTTTCCGGGATGTCCCTATGACGCAATGGACGGAGGATATTATCTCGGCCGAGATTGCCGGGACCCTCGACGGGCTGCTATATCAACGGGTACGGCGTACTCCGGACAGCATCGCTTACCGCGGTTATGATGCCGGGCGCAGGCTTTGGACGGAAGCCACCTGGAGGGACGTGGGACGGGCCACCGCCCGCTGGCAGGCTGCCCTGGCGAGCGAGGAACTCCAGTCGGGAGAGCGGGTCGCCGTCCACCTGCGCAACAGCAAGGAATGGGTGTACTTCGATCAGGCCGCGCTGGCCTGCGCCCTGGTGGTGGTGCCCCTCTATACCGATGACCGTCCCGAGAACATCGCCTACATCCTGAAAGACTCCGCGGTCAGGGTGCTGCTGGTGCAGGATCTCGCCGGCTGGAATCGCCTGGCGCCGGCACTGAAGGATCATGAGGAACTGAAGCGGGTGCTGATTCTGAACGGGCCGAAGTCACCGCGGGAGGAACCCTGCGCCGATGAGCGGGTGCGTTTCGTGCGGGACTGGTTGCCCGACGAGGCCACTGCGCTGATGCGCCGCGACGGCGATCCCCATGCGCTGGCCACCATCGTCTACACCTCCGGGACGACCGGCAGGTCCAAGGGCGTCATGCTGACACACTACAATCTGCTGTCGATCGCGCACGCCGCGCTCACCATGATCGATGTCTTTCAGGAGGACCTGTTTCTTTCCTTTCTGCCGCTTTCCCACACCCTGGAACGCACCGGCGGCTATTACCTGCCGATGATGGCCGGCGCCACCGTGGCCTATGCCCGTTCCGTGCCGCAACTGGCCGAGGATCTGCTGACGATCCGGCCGACGGTGCTTATCGCCGTGCCGCGCATCTTCGAGCGCGTGTTTGTCCGCATCCAGGACCAGATGGACCGGCAGTCCGTGCTGGCGCGCGTGCTGTTCCGGCTCACCACCCGGGTCGGCTGGCATCGCTTCGAACGCCAGCAGCAGCGGGCCGGATGGCGGCCGAAGCTGCTCGCATGGCCGTTGATGAAGCGGCTGGTGGCGGACAAGGTCACCGCCAAACTGGGCGGGCGACTGCGCCTGTCGGTCAGTGGCGGCGCGGCCCTGCCGCTGCCGGTGGCAAAGACCTTCATCAGCCTGGGGGTGCCGATCCTGCAGGGCTACGGGCTCACGGAGACCAGCCCCGTCATCAGCGTGAATCTGCCGCTGGATAACGATCCGGCCAGCGTGGGTGTGCCCCTGAACGGTGTCGAAGTGCGCATCGGTGATGACGACGAACTGCTGGTGAAGACCCCGGGCCGAATGCTCGGCTACTGGAACAATCACGCCGCCACGGCCGGGGTCATCGATCCCGGCGGTTGGCTGCATACCGGCGATCAGGCGCGTCTCGACCACGGGCGCGTTTACATCACCGGCCGTCTCAAGGACATCCTGGTGCTGTCGAACGGCGAGAAGATCCCGCCCATGGACATGGAGATGGCCATCTGCCTCGATCCGCTGATCGACCAGGCATTGATTGTCGGGGAGGGCAGGCCCTACCTGTCCGCGATCCTGGTGCCCAATCCCGACGGCTGGCTGGGGGTGGCGCGCCACTATGGCCTGGACGACTACTCGGATGCGAGCCTGGAAGACGAGAAATTGCGCAACCACTTCGTCAATGTGATCAAACAGCACCTGAGCGGCTTTCCCGGGTACGCCAAGGTGCGGCGGGTGATACTGGTGCGCGAGCCATGGACGGTGGACAACGGTTTGATGACACCCACGCTCAAGGTGAAACGCGCGCTGGTGCTGGCGAAATTCGCCGGGCGGATCGAAGCCCTGTACGGCGGCGGGCCGGGCGGGCGGGTTGCGTAACGATGCTTACCAGCTTACATAGGCAAAGCCCTTTTCCTGCAGCTGCATAAGGTCGCCCACGCCGACCGGCACCACCTTCGCGTAGTCCACCAGGTCTTTCTTCGTCCAGTTCAGCGACTGCATGGTATTGCCACAGGCGTGGAAGGATACGCCGTAGGCCGCCAGCGAACTGGCGCGCTGCTGCAATTCGTGCGGAATGGGACGCAGCGGGTGTTTGCCCAGCAGGTGCAGGCCGGGTCCGAACACGGCGAAGACGATCTCGACATCGTCGCCAAACTCGCGCAGCAACGCCCCTGCCGAGAACAGCACATGCTCCAGGTACTCCGGGTCGGCCTTGTTGCACTGGTAGACGATATGGTGCGCCGAGTCCTCGGCGAAATGGGTCTCGGTGTGATGCGCCTGCGCCTGCCGCAGTCCGAACAGCCCTCCCATCAGGGCGACGGATTTCAGAATGGTGCGGCGGGACTGGCTGAAGAATTTGCCGGTATCCATCGGGATGTCTCCTCCAGAGGTTGTCTGTCGTTATTATTTGGCGTTTGTGCACAGCAAATCAAATTCACCGCCAAGACGCGAAGCACGCAGAGTCGCTGACTTGTTTGATAAACCAGGTTTATTCGCGAACTTTGCGTCTTTGCGGCGCATGCGGTTATAAAGCATCCTGCGTCTGGCGCATGACGGCTGGTTGTCCGGGCCGGTCTCGCTGCGCCCGGGCGCAACAGGAGAGGCTATGGTAAATCATAATCAGCAAGGTATCGGTCGAATCTGGCGCGCCACCCTCTATTCACTCGCCGGCATACGCGCCGCCTGGAAACACGAGGCCGCCTTCCGCCAGGAAGTATTGCTCACGCTGGTCCTGGCACCCGCCGCCTTCTGGCTCGGAGGCAGCACCGTCGAACGGCTCATGCTCATCGGCAGTTGCCTGCTCGTGCTCATCACCGAACTCCTGAACTCTGCCGTCGAGGCGGCCATCGATCGCATCAGCGATGATAAACACCTGCTTTCCGCACGCGCCAAGGACCTGGGATCCGCGGCCGTCTTCATCAGCCTCTGGCTGGCAGGGATCACCTGGGCACTCATCGGCTACGATCGCCTTTTTGGTTAGGCCGGCGGTGCGACAAGGGCAAAACTCAACACCGCCAGTAACGCCGCCCCGATGTGCTCTGCATCCTGAAGAGGCTAACCATAAATCAATAGCCACGGAAGCACACGGTAAACACGGAAAGATCTTGTTTGTGTTTATTCCGTGTAATTCCGTGGCCAATCACAGAATTTCATTAAAAAGCAGTCGCCAGGCAAGAACCGCTGAACAAAATCAATGCCAGTTTATCTGAACATGTTGATGAAGAGCTCGTCAGCCATGTTTGGCGGCAGTTCGTAGGTTTTCAGCCAGCGTTTGACGTGACGAACATCTTTGAATCGATCGAGGTCATTCTGGATTTCAATAATCGAGAATTCCAGCCGTTTTTTATCAGTCCTAAGGGTGGAAAAGAGCTTTTTGGGCGTGAGTGATTCAAATGGCATGAATCCTCCGGCAGCTTTCATATGCAGCTCAATCTCATCGATTTCCTGTTTTAGTTCCTGCGACTGGCGCTGCAGAATCTTATTGAAGTATTTAAGGCGGTCTTCGCCGATCGAGTCAATTTCGGCCTGGTTGATCTGTTCCACAGTCAGTTGCAGCTCGAGTAATTGCAGCAAGTCTCTGTTTTTATAAGCGACGGTGATTTGTTTCATTAAATCGGTTTTGCGCCGGTGCTGTTCCGGGTCGCGTTCCCTATCCGGATGTAGCGCACCAACCAGTTGCCGATAGACTGCCTGAATTGACTGGCTGATTCTGCTCTCTTCTTCTTTTTCGCGCTCCTCTTTAGCCAGTTGGCGAGCTGTCTTCTTGCGCTTGTGGTGCTTCGCCTTAGCCTTGCATTGCTGCTCGTCCAGTATGGTGCCCAGTCTTTCCGCCGTGCCATAGGGGTCATCCATGTCCAGCTTGACGTCACTCAGATCAAGATCAAACTCCGATTCCAGCATCGCGCGAAGTACATCCCCGCCCATGGTCTTGTTCAATTCCTGCTGATCATCAAAATCGATGTCGCTGTGGCGGTTTGCGATGGTTTTCAGGTCGTCCCGCCCGTGATTGTTAATCAGCTCTTCGCAGATATTCAAAATGATATGACTGACTTTTTCCCGCTGCAGTCGCGAAAAACACTTGTTGCGGTAGTGGCGATCAAGCAGTGTGACCATTTTTGCCTGGAAACCGGCATAGCTTTCGCGAAGCGGCTGGAAGGTCCTGATGACCTCTTCCTGGTAGAACGGCATGATTTCCTGCCATTCCGCGAGCCGTTTACGTTGGCGGTCGAGCCTGTTTATCAGGGTGTTGAACTTTTTCTGCGCTGGAGTGATGCTGTCCGATTTCCTGGTCGTGTTGATCCGCAGCGATTGTGGGCCGTTGGTTACCATAAGAGACGTTTGGATATCATGGACATGTAAAATCGTGGCGAACGTACTATTTCACATGTCGCGGTTGTTTGACAACATTGACAATCCAGGTCTTTGTTACCAGGAGAATATTACGAATTCCCCATGCACGGCAGAAAGCGCATACGGTGCTCTGTGGCGTTTGTGGAGGGAAGTACCGGTGCCAATCGCCGCTGGCCGAAAGACATCGGTCCAACATTCCGCAATTGGCCGGTTAATTGACCAGTAACTTCACCGACCTGTTGCTCGACGCTTCTTAGTTCGCCCATGAGTCTGCTGACCTCGCGAAAATAGAGATCGCCTGCTTCCGTCAGCTGAACCTTTCGCGTTGTGCGTTGCAGCAGCCTGACACCATGCGTTGCTCAAGGTTCTTGATGCGACGACTAATAGCGGCTGGTGTAGTGTCCAGTCGCTTCGCTGCGGCGCTGAATCCCTGCTCTTCTACCATTGTCAAAAAAACGTCACGCTCAACCATCGTGCTATCACCTTCGGCAGAGGCGTTCCTAGAGAATGTCTGGTCACTGTTTAACAGTACGACTTACGAACGATTCAAGCATCACTCAAAGATTGTTGCACAAGTCGTAAAAGTCCTTTGAAACTGACGCCATGGATAATACCTGATAATGCTGCTAGGTTTTGTTCACGGAATAAGCGACAGGAGGATGAGCATGTTTGCACTGCGACGGGCAGAAGAACGTGGCCATGCCAACCACGGCTGGCTCAACAGTTATCACACGTTTTCATTTGCCAGCTATTACGACCCCAAGCATATGGGCTTTTCGAATCTGCGTGTGATCAATGACGATACGGTCGTTCCCAGAGGCGGGTTCGGCACTCATGGTCACAGGGATATGGAGATCATCAGCTATGTGCTGGAGGGCGCATTGGAGCACAAGGATAGCATGGGCAATGGTTCAGTGATTCGCCCGGGGGACGTGCAGCGCATGAGTGCCGGTACGGGTGTCACGCACAGCGAGTTCAACGCGTCTGATTCTGAGCCTGTGCATTTTCTGCAAATCTGGGTGTTGCCCGAGAAAGAAGGACTAACGCCGAGCTACGAACAGAAGCTCTTTTCAGAAGAAGAGAAGTGCGGGCGTTTGCGACTGATCGGCTCGCGCGACGGGCGTGAAGGCTCAGTGACGATCCACCAGGATGTTGATCTATACGCTTCTCTGCTCAGAGACAGGGACAGCATCAGCCATACTCTTGCTGGGGACCGCAAAGGCTGGGTCCATGTAGCACGGGGCAACATCCTGCTGAATTGTGAGCAACTCCATGCCGGTGACGGCGTCGCGATTGACGGTCCCGCAGCTGTCACACTTAGCAGTTCGTCGGAAGGCGAGGTTCTGATGTTTGACATGGGCTGATCAGAGGAGCAAGCGGTAAAGATCAAATTGGAAGGTGTTGTTGAACCAGTACGCTGACGCTTTCCCGAATCGAAAGCCGTCAATGAGGTAGGCGTGTTCGCTAACCAGAACACGGTCTGTCAGCCGACAACACCAAAGTGGCGGCACACAGTGGAGCGGTTAAAGACGTACTTTCCAAAATGGAATAGTTAGGTGATGTTTGATAATGCTACTACGGGAACCGAACGCTTCACTGCATTGATGGATGAATATCTACCGCAATGGCGACATCTGAGGAAGCTGCTGAATACGGCACCGCTCGGACATGAAACTTGGAACTATTGAGTTGTGGAGATCGGCCCGTGAAACAACAGAAGGCATCAGACTTGCCATCCCTTATGTCAGGCTTAGGGAGACATCAAATTTGATACGGTGCACCTCATCGCCGAGACCGGCGTGGATCGCGGGCTTGAACAGCAGCCTGACCAAGGATATACATGCAATCGATTTGTCGATGAGGTTTCGAGCTAAGCTATGTGTCAACTGTTAGGGATGAACTGCAACATCCCCACCGATATTTGTTTTTCATTTACCGGCTTCCAGAAGCGCGGCGGCGACACCGACGTGCATGCCGACGGCTGGGGCATCGCGTTCTTCGAGGGCAAGGGGGTGCGGTTATTCCTCGATCCGCAGCCTTCGGCACAATCTCCGGTCGCCGAACTGGTGCGCCACTACCCGATCCGTTCACTCAACGTGATCGCTCACATCCGCAAGGCGACGCAGGGTATCGTGTCGCTGGAGAACACCCACCCCTTCCAGCGCGAGCTATGGGGTAAATACTGGGTGTATGCGCACAACGGCGACCTGCCGAAGTTCCAGCCCGAACTCGACGGCAGCTTTCTGCCGGTCGGTAACACTGACAGTGAACACATTTTCTGCTGGCTGTTGCAAAGCCTGCGCCAACAGTTCGGTGATGCGCCGCCGACACGCGACGAGCTGTTCACCGCGCTACACGAACTGATTTGCCCGCTTTCCTGTGTAGGTATTGTCAATTTCCTGCTGTGCAACGGCGATTGCCTGTTTGCGCACTGTTCCACCGAACTGAGCTACATCGTGCGGCGCGCGCCGTTTAAGACGGCGCACCTGAAGGACGAAGACCTGATGGTGGATTTCAGTGAAGTGACCACGCCGAATGACCGCGTGGCGGTAGTCGCCACCCAGCCGCTCACCGACAATGAGGATTGGGTCCCATGGCGCCCGGCTCGCTGTGGCTGTTCCACGACGGCGAGGTGGTGAGCCACCGCGCCACACAGCCGAGCCCGATAAAATCGTTATCAGGGGTTTGAATATTATCATTGTGCCCCATCTGTGTGGCATTGGAAAATTGAAAGGAATTCCATGAGCACCCCTGCATACCCGGTCCTTTAGCATTTTATTATCTGACTATCAGATCCGTCTGACAGGCTTAAATACCATTTGGAATTTTGGACGCCATCATTCTTTTTCGGGATAGTTTGCGCCCATCTACGATAAATGTACCATCACCGACGGCGTGAACAGTTCGTTTCTCTTTGCGCGAGGTGTCAAAGTATGCCGCAACGGCTTCGAGAACGACAATGTTGTGTTTTTTGACGATGTCGATGACGTTACACTCGATATTAGCGAGGCATTCTTTTATCAATGGCGCTTTTACTATTTTACCTTTTACGGGAGTGAGCTTGAATTTGACAAATTTGTCTGTATTGGCACCGGAGCATGTTCCTATTCCAACGACTTTATCAAGTATGTCAACCGTGGGGATTGAAATAACGCACTCCTTTGTTTTCCGAAGAGCCGTAAAAGAATAATTCCATTCTCCAGTGGTTATGGCAAAGACCGGTGTGAAATCCAAAACCATTGTCCATGAAATCGTCATGATGTTGTACTTCTTTCCGTCACTCGTTGTAACAAGGACAACGGGCCCCGATTCCATCAATGTGAAAGCTTTGCTAATTTTCAACTTTTTCATGTGTGCACTTCTTTATATCATTTTTCGCCTAACTACAGTTGGGCGCTTTAAGGATACCAAGATGGGTATAGATGCAGCTTTCAAGGTTTCCGACGACCAAGGCGCGACAGTTGCCAGCTATGTCTGGGTTAACCAGCCCAAAGTAGAATAGCCATTGTAGTGAAAGAGGGGCTAATTTATTAAAAGGCTGAACCTCGTTGACATGGCATACTTGGGCGGCAGGAACCATCACATCAAGTCGCCCTTCGGGCTGGGACGCTCCGCTTCGCTGCGTGCTCCTTATGTGAGCCGTTGGCTTTACTTTTACGCACAGTGGTAAATAAATATAGTGAAAAGTTAAGAGAGCGACAAAATGCCGCATTCCAATTGTAGCTAATCGGTATTAGCGTCCGGCTCTTCTCAAGATACGAGGAATCAAAAAATGAAAAATATTACATTAGCCGTTTCAGCATTCATTGTAATAGCAGGCTTCAATGGAGTGTTCGCTGATGACGAAATAATGCACATGGGGAATCATGATTATGAAATGACCGGGATGGACACACGTACTTCACTAGGGTTGTCACAGGAAATGAAGCAGCATCAGCTATCGAATATGAGATCACATGTGGAAGCAATCAAGTCAATTGTCGGTTTAATGGCAGAAGGAAAATTTGAAGATGCCTCAATGATTGCTCATACCAAGCTTGGTTTAACCCCGGAAATGAAAGAGATGTGCAGCATGTTCAACAATGAAAAATTTGAGCAGCTTGGATTGGCTTTCCATAAGAGTGGCGACGATCTTGGCAATGTCTTACAAACAAGGGATGTTAATGCGTCATTACGTGCATTGAACAAGACTATGCAGTATTGCGTGGAGTGCCATGCAACCTACCGACAGTAAGATAGCGGCGAATGACCGCGTGGCGGTAGTCGCCACCCAGCCGCTCACCGACAATGAGGATTGGGTCACCATGGAGCCCGGTTCGCTGTGGCTGTTCCACGACGGCGAGGTGGTGAGCCACCGCGCCACACAGCGGTCGAAAGTTGCTGTTAAGTGAACGCTTATATTAAATAGAGGTGAAGCGACACATGCCGGTTGAACCCAGCTGCTCACGACTACCACAACATCATTGCAGTCCGAGTGATTCCATTTAGCTTTTGACAAAACCTTCGGTACAATTCCTCTACGTTTCGGTTTACTTGTATAATCAGCTGGTTACATTTTTAGGGATTGAAGTGGACCAACCGTTCGTATAAATTGCTGATTCTACAGGTGGTATCTCGCGCGGGTGTAGTTCAATGGTAGAACTGTAGCTTCCCAAGCTACTAACGTGGGTTCGATTCCCATCACCCGCTCCACTCCAGCCGGGATGATTCGGTTCTCGCTGATATCCATCAACCACCGTTCGTTCAACAGCACGGCCGCTTGTGCCGGCATGTCTTTATCTTTACTGTCGCAACTTTCACTGCGATGACGATGTGCGTCACAGGGCCGTCTGTATGAATACACCCGATACCATTGCCAAGGACAGGGCATTTCTCAACCGCACGGTCGAGGCGACGGTTCGCCTCGGATTGATTGCCATCCTCGGGATCTACTGTTTCCAGATTGTGCAGCCTTTCATCATCCCGGTCGTATGGGGTGTGATCATCGCCGTGGCGACCCATCCCAACTATCAGTGGCTGCGGCGGGCCCTGGGCGAACGGCGCACCCTGGCGGCCACGCTGTTCGTCATACTGGCGCTGGTTCTGCTGATCATGCCCACCTTCATGTTGTCTGACACCCTGGTCACCGGCGTGACGGGTCTGGCAAGATCGCTGTCCGAAGGCGCCCTGATCATCCCGATGCCGCCGGATAGCGTCGCCGGCTGGCCGCTGATCGGTGAGCCGCTGGACAAGTTCTGGCGTCTGGCCTCGGGCAATCTCGCCGGGGCGCTGGGGGAGGTCGGACCCCAGCTAAAGGTGCTCGGCAAATGGTTGTTGTCCGGCGCCGCCGGCGCCGGCATCGGCATTCTGCAGTTTGTCGCGGCGATCATCATCGCCGGCGTCATTCTCAGGCACGACGAATCCGGCAAGCGCATCAGCTATGCCATAGCACGGCGACTCGCTGAGGAACACGGGGCCGGGTTCATCGATCTCGCTCGGGCGACCATCCGCAGCGTCTCCCGCGGCATCCTGGGTGTCGCCCTGCTACAGTCGATACTGGCCGGCTTGGGATTCCTCGTTGCAGGTGTGCCGGCGGCAGGTCTGTGGGCGTTTCTGTGTCTGCTGTTGTCGGTGATCCAGATCGGCATCTTCCCCATCACCGTTCCGGTGATTATCTATGTGTTCGCCACCGGCGATACCACGACGGCGGTGATCTTCCTGATCTGGAGCATCATGGTCGGGATGCTGGACAATGTCCTCAAACCCCTGCTGCTCGGACGTGGCGTCAACGTGCCGATGGCGGTGATTTTCGTTGGCGCGATCGGCGGGTTTCTCGCCTCGGGCATCATCGGCCTGTTCATCGGCTCCGTCATCCTGGTGCTTGGCTATGAGATGCTGCTCGGCTGGCTCGAAATCGATGCCGACAAACTCCCTGGCGAGGACTCCTCGCCCGGCAATGCGACGCCGCATGATCCGGCGGGTCCGGAGTGAGTCCCTGACCCGTTCGTGACGGGCCCCTGGATACGCTCCCGGTTCAGGCGTGCGTGGAGAAGCGGTAACCGGCGCCGCGGACGGTTTGAATGAGATAGGCCTTGTTGAAGGGTTCCAGTGCCTTGCGCAGGCGGCGGATATGGACGTCCACGGTGCGCTCTTCGATATAGACGTTGGCGCCCCAGACGGTATCCAGCAAATGGGCGCGGGTGAAGACCCGGTCCCTGTGGCTCATGAAGTGGCGCAGCAGGCGAAATTCCGTAGGCCCCAGCTCGACCGGGTGGCCGTTGACCGTGGTCCGATAGCTTTTCTGGTCGAGCACCAGGCCATCGGTACAGAAGGTGGTGTCCCTGTCGTTGACCTGTTTGCGCAGGTGGGTGTTGATGCGCGCCTTGAGTTCCCGGATGGAAAAGGGCTTGACGACATAATCATCCGCCCCGCATTCCAGACCGCGCACCCGGTCCGCCTCTTCGCCGCGTGCGGTCAGCATGATCACCGGAATTTCACTGAGGCGGGGTTCGCGCCGCATCCGGCGCAACAGTTCGATGCCGCTCATATCGGGCAGCATCCAGTCCAGCAGGACTATGTTCGGCGTGTGGGTGGCCAGTTCCTGCAAGGCGCTCCGGCAGTCGCTGAGTGCAACGACGTGAGAGTCATCGCTCTTCAGTGCGTACTGAAGCATCTCGCAGATATCGGGGTCATCCTCGACCAGAAGCAGGCGGATGTTGTCTTTCTTGGCGGGAATCTCACGCACACTCCTGAGTCCCGCGGACGGTTCAATGTCAGGGGATGTTCGCAATGAATGTAGCGATTGATTTGCCGTTTCCATCTTTCTGATTCCCAGCTGCGGCACGCGGGAGAAGGCGCCCCGCATGTCTGTTCCCGGGCACGGACGGGCGATTCTGCTACGCAGCGGCCGTGCCTCACGCGCAGAAATGATGGCGGGCTTGTGTGTGGTGGTGATTACCGGTTTATTAGGGTTTTGTTAAACGCCGGTAAAAATGATTCACCTGCGATCGGGAAGGCGGGGCTGGCGTGCCGGTGAAATCAACCGGAGTGATCCGGGCGGCCGCATTACGGTTAGCGAACCGTAAACAAAGAATAATTAATCTATAGATAAAATAAATATATTTTAAAACATAAGCGATTAGTAATAAACTAAATAAGAATGGCGCTATCCTGATAATTTTCAACCAACCATCGATTCGAGAGGAGAATCAGAAATGAAAACGATCGTTACCGTAATATCCGCCGGTGTACTGGTAGCGGCTTCCGCGACCGCGTCAGCCTGGGGCTGGGGTCCGTACAACGGCTATGCCCCCTATGGTTATGCGCCTTATGGCTACGGCGTACCGATGCAGCCGCCGGTTGAGCTGACCGATGCGCAGCGCAAGGCGATGCAGGACCAGCAGGCCAAGGCATTCGAGTACATGCAGAATGTTCAGCGCCAGATGGCGAAATACTATGCCGAACATCCCGATCCGATCACCACCATGGAACGGCGCATGTACCAGGATCAAGTGGCCCAGATGCAGGATATGAACAAGATGATCCAGGAGACGCAACAGGAGATGAACAAGGATATGCAGGACTCCATGTCAGCGTATCCGGTGAACGGCTTCGAACAGCCCCCCCGGCCCGAAGACGACGCCCGTCTGCAGGAAATGGAGAAGCAGGCGCAGGAACAGCGCAAGGCGGCTGAAGAACGCCGTGCAGCCTTCTTAAAGGCGGCCGAACAGCGTCGCCTGGATGCCCAGAAACGCTACCAGGAACGCAGTCTGGATCGCGGCTACCATGTTAACCCCGTGATGGCGCCACAGGATGAGGTTCCGCCGCCCGCTGCCGCCAAGACCGAGGCCACGAAAAGCTGAGGTCGGTTGAGATGTTCTGTTGACCGAGCCGATGACGTCCGCCGTACCTGGCGGACAGAAACGGGAGTAGGGCGCGTGATAAACCACGCGCCCTATTTTTTTGTTTACAGGGACGCGCGGGAGTGATGAGTTTGCAGGGACGATGCTCAGGGAGGGGCAGGTGCCGCGTGAAGCAGGATGCCGTGAGGCGGCGCCCGCCCGAGCCCTCAGCCAACCTTATATGAAACGGGGAGATGACTCATCTATACTGCACGGGGTGAAATACACCGGATTACCGCGATAACACAAGGGAAAACCGATGGGGAAATTGCTGAAAATCATTCTGGGAATGGTTGCGCTCGTCGCCGGGTTGATCCTCGTGCTGGCACTGGTGCTGCCAATGATCATCGATCCCAACGATTACAAGGATCAGATCGCCGCGGTGGTGAAAGATGACACCGGCCGCACCTTGCACATCGATGGCAAGATCAGCCTCTCCGTGTTTCCGTGGCTGGGACTGGAGATCGGTCCGACGCGCCTGAGCAACGCGCCGGGCTTCGGCGATCAGCCCATGGCCAGCATCGATAAGGTCGAGGTGCGCGTCAAGCTGCTTCCGCTGCTGCACAAACAGCTGGAGATGGATACCCTCAGGCTTTCCGGCCTGCAGCTGCGGCTCGGCAGGGATGCCAGCGGCCGCAGCAACTGGGATGACCTGCTCGGCAAGAGCGGCGGGAAAACGCCAACCGGCACAAGCCGGCCGGGCGCGGAGGGCGGCAGTCCGCTCGCGGGCCTGGCCATCGGCGGTGTGAAGGTGAGCGATGCCCGCGTGCTGTGGGATGATCGATCCACCGGAGCGCATTACGAGATCAAGGACCTGTCGTTCACCACCGGCGCCATCGCACCGGGCAAACCGTTCGATCTCGACCTCCATTTCGGCATGGATGCCAGGCAGCCCGCCATCGCCGGCCGGACGGAGCTGCGCGGCAAGGTCATGATCGCGGAATCCTTGCAGGCGGTCACCATCGACGGAGCGCAACTGAAGCTCGATCTGAACGGGCGATACCGTGCCCGGCGGCCGGCTGCAGCTCTCGCTGGCGACGGATATCACGGTCGATCTCCAGCACCAGACGTTGCAGATGACGAAGCTTTCGATCGAGACGCTGGGACTGAACATCAGCGGCAATGCCAGCGGTACCGGCATTGGCGGCAAGGATCCACGTATTCACGGCGCGTTGAACGTGGCGGAATTCGCGCCGCGTGAGCTCATCAAGGCGCTGGGTCAGAAGCCGCCGCTGACCGCGGACGCCACGGTGCTCGGCAAGGCGGGCGCCGCCCTGCAATGGGAGGCCTCCCCGCAGTACGCGGCGGCCACATCCCTGAAGTTGCAGCTCGATGATACGCACGTCAACGGCAAGCTGCGCGTGGATGATTTTGCCAAACCCGCCATTGGTTTCGCATTGCAGGTCGACCAGTTCGACCTGGATCGTTACCTGCCCCCTCCGGCCAAGGAGGCGCGGACGCCGGCGGCCACCCCCGCCGCCGCGGCGGGCGGTGCGGCGGCGCTGCCGGTCGATACCCTGCGCGGTCTGAACCTTTCCGGTACGGCGAAAATCGCCACACTGAAGGCCTTCAAGCTGCGCTCGACGGATATCGAGTTCACGATCAAGTCGCATGACGGCCTGCTGCGTGTGTATCCGGCGACCGCCAGGATGTACCAGGGGCAGTACAGCGGGGATATTACCGTGGACGTCAGGGGAAAAACCCCACGTCTGTCCCTGGACGAACATGTGAAGGGTATCCAGGCCGGGCCGTTGCTCAAGGACCTGAGCGGTGACGACAAGCTGACCGGCACCGGCAATGTTGACGTTCGGCTGACCGGCAGCGGTGCGACGCCGGAACAGCTGCGCCGCACCCTGAACGGCAACACCGCGTTTTCCTTCATCGACGGCAGCATCAAGGGTGTGAATATCGCTTCGCTGATACGCACGGCCCAGGCCAGGCTCAAGGGGCAGTCGCCGCCCGTCGGTGACCAGCCCGACCAGACCGATTTCGCCGAGTTGCGGGGAACCGCGACCGTGACCGATGGCGTGGTCAGAAACAATGATCTGTCCGTCAAGTCCCCCCTGCTGAGGATCAGCGGTGAGGGCCAGGTCAGTCTGCCCGCCGAGACCATCGATTACCTGCTGACGACCAAGATCGTTGGCTCCCTGGAAGGGCAGGGAGGCAAGGCGCTCGATGAACTGAAGGGGGTCGCGATCCCGGTGCGCATCGGCGGAACCTTCAGCAAGCTGACCTATACACCGGACCTCTCTGCCGCCGTTGGCGATGCGGCGAAGGAAAAGGCCAGGGAGAAGATCGAAAAGAAGGCCGGGAAGTTGTTGAAGGGAAAACTCGGTGAAGAACCCACCAGGCAGTTGCTGAAGGACCTGTTCAAATAGGCAGCTTGCCCGCGGTGTTCCGACTTCTGGGGTGCGCGCTGCTGCTGGCGCCGCTGCTCTGCCGCGCCGGTGGCGTGCTGGATTCATCCGCAAGCTACGATGCGGGTGTGTATTCCCTTTCCATCGAAGCGCGCATCGATGCCCCGGTCGACATGGTCTACCGGCTGATAACGGATTATGATCACCTGCATGACATCAACCCGGCCATCAGGGCAAGTCGCATCCTGCGCACCTTCAGCCCGGTGAAGCACCGTATCCGTACCGTCACCCGCGTTTGTGTGCTGTTTTACTGCCGCAATGTTACCCAGATACAGGATATGGTGCAGGAGGAACATCACACCATTGAGGCGGTTGTTATCCCGCGGGGGAGCGATTTTCGCCGGGGGCGCGGGATCTGGCGCCTGACGGGTGTCGGTGATGTCACCTTGTTGCGCTTCAGCGCCGAACTCGTGCCGGACTTCTATATGCCGGCACTGATCGGGCCCTGGCTGATCCGGCACGAAATGGTCAATCAGATAACGGCAATCGTCATGATCATCGAAGCGCGCTGCCAGCAGGAAACCAGTTCGTGAACCCCGGCGATTTCGCCGCGCGCGTGCTCGACTGGTTCGCGCGTCATGGCCGCAGGGATCTTCCCTGGCAGGAAAACCCGACGCCCTACCGTGTCTGGATCTCGGAGATCATGCTGCAGCAAACGCAGGTGGCCACCGTCATTCCCTACTACGAACGCTTCCTGGCGCGCTTCCCTGACGTACAGGCCCTGGCCGGGGCGAGTCTTGACCAGGTTCTGCATCACTGGTCGGGCCTGGGTTACTACGCCCGGGCGCGCAACCTGCATGCTGCGGCGCGCCTCATCGCAGGGCGGCATCGGGGGCGTTTCCCTGATAACCTCGACGCGGTGCGGGCGCTGCCTGGCATCGGGCGTTCCACCGCCGGGGCGATCCTGTCGCTGGCATGCGGGCAGCGCCACCCGATCCTGGACGGCAACGTGAAGCGGGTGATCGCCCGCTTTCACGCCGTGGAGGGCTGGCCGGGACAGGCGTCCGTCGAGAACCGGCTCTGGGTGCTGGCCGAGCGCTACACACCGGGGACGCAGGTGGCGGCCTACACCCAGGCGATTATGGATCTCGGCGCGACACTGTGCACCCGCGGCCAGCCCGCCTGCGGCCAGTGCCCGATGGAGAGGGATTGCGCGGCCCGGCTTGCCGGTCGGCAGCGGGACTTTCCGTCCGCGCGCCCGCGCCGGGCGCTGCCGCTGCGCAGGACACGCATGATGCTGGTCTGCAACGATGCGGGCGAGATCCTGCTGGAGCGGCGTCCGCCGGCAGGCATCTGGGGCGGGTTGTGGAGCTTCCCGGAAGTTGCGCCAGATCAACCTCCGGAGACCTGGTGCCGCGAGCACATGGGCCTGGATGTATGCCTCCTGGAGGAATGGCCGTGCGTGCAGCACACCTTCAGCCATTTTCACCTGGAGATCACGCCGGTGCTGGCGAAAGCGCAGGTTTCACCGGACGGCGTACGGGAAGAGCGCACACGTCTCTGGTGCGCGCCTCATCGACTCGAAGAGCGGGGTCTGGCCGCACCGGTAAAACGACTGCTGCAGCGATATACTCAACAACAGCAAAAGGGGTGATTCCATGGGTCGGATGGTGAAATGTGTCAAGCTGGGAAGGGAAGCCGAGGGACTGGAGGTGCCGCCTTATCCCGGCGAGCTGGGGCAGCGGATCTACGAGAACGTCTCGAAAGAGGCCTGGCAGCTCTGGCTGCGCCACCAGACCATGCTGATCAACGAGCACCGCATCTCGCTGGTGGACCCCAAGGCACGCAAGCTTCTGGAAGAGGAGATGGAAAAGTTTTTCTTCGGTGGTGGCTCCACGCTGCCCGGCGGGTTCGTGTCCCCGGATCGTTTGAAGTAAGCCGATCGGCGCCAGGCGGTCGATCGACCCTCCCCGGGCTGTTAATTGATCCCGCCCGGGTGAATAATACAGCCGCCTTGACTCGCCCCGGGACTGCGGCTTTAATACCCACCCCCGGCCAGGTAGCTCAGTTGGTAGAGCAGGGGACTGAAAATCCCCGTGTCGGCGGTTCGATTCCGTCCCTGGCCACCATTAATTTCAGTTGTTTACGATTAACTTCAAGCCGTTCTTCTGGTGCTGTGCCAGGTTTGTGCTCTCGACCCGCTGCGCCGCTTTCTTCAAGTGCTCGCTGGCCAGGTGCGCATAGCGCAACACCATTTCGAACGAGGCCCAGCCGCCCAACTCCATCAACTCCTGCAGACTGGTGCCTTGCTGGACGTGCCACGACGCCCAGGTGTGCCGCAAATCGTGCCAGCGGAAATCCTCGATGCCGACACGCTCCAGAGCACGCTTCCATGCCTTGGTGGTCGTCCGTGCCACCGGTGCGTCCTTGTAGGTGAACACATAGACCGGATGCTGGCCCTGCCGATGATCCAGAATGGTTAAGGCATCCTGGTTCAACGGCACCGCAATCGCCCGGCGCGACTTGGACTGATCGGCATGAATCCATGCCGTGCCACGCTCCAGGTCCACCTGGTCCCAGCGCAGATAACTGACGTTGCTTTGCCTTAAGCCCGTCGCGAGCGTGAAGGCCGCCATGTCAGCCAGGTGGGGTGGCAGCGCCGCGACCAACTTGACCGCCTGCGCCTGGGTGATCCACCGCACCCGCTTTCTGGGCTCAGGATAGAGCCGGACCCGGGGAATCGTCTCCAGCCATTCCCATTCATCACGGGCCTTGCGCAAGATCGCCCGCAGTAACGCCAGGTAACGGTTTGCCGTTGAGGCGCTCGCTTCGTGCTTCTTGGCCGCTCCGATGTGGTCCACCAGCTCCCGGTTGATTTCATCCAGGTAGTGGTTTCTCAAGAACTGATCCAGCCACCGGAGCTTTGCAAGGTCCTTGTGATGATCCGCCTTGCCGTCGGTATCCTGCATCCAACGCACCACGGCTTCCTGCCAGGTGCGCCTGGGTTTTTCACCCAGCCTGTGAATACGCCACAGATCGACCTTTAACTGGTCGTGGTATTCCTGCGCGAGTTGCTTCTCTTCAGTCCCAGCAGAGCGGCGTATTCGCTTGCCATTAGGTGCTGTGAAGCGGACCCACCAGGTAGTGCCGCGTTTGTAGAGTGACATGATGCCTCCTTGTCACAGCCACTTCGCGGCGCTTGCCAGGGACCAGCATAGAGGGAGCGCAGGTGGTCGGCAAGGTCTGCTTCCAGGAAGACCCAGCGCTTGCCCGGTTTCGCGCCCTGGATAATGCCGGCCTTGGCCTTTTGCCGTAGCGCCGCCGGCGACATGTGCAGGAAGGCGGCGGCTTCGTTGAGATCGAGGGTACGCATGATACAGGCTCACTCCGTGGCGCTCCCGGAGGCATCACCGGCAGCCGGTGAATGGCTCCGTCACAAGGTGGGTATTGAAGCGCCGCGCCTTGCCTTGCACCTTCTCGCGGGCATAGGTCGACAGGGTTTTGCCGGTGCGCTGGCTCTGCAGCCGGTGATATTCGTGCGCATCTATCCCGAAGCGCCGGTAGCCTTCATCAAAATCGGTAATACCTTCGCGGGCCATGTAGGAGGTGAGGGCGCCCAGGCCATTCACAAACAGGGACTTGTCGGACGGCGGGCGGGTCTTGCGGGTGCGGGTGAGCGGTTCCCCGCGCTCCACGCCCCAGTCGGCCTGTAGAAGGACATCCCATAGCGGATGGTTCGGCCAGCGCTCTTTGGTGTTGTCGGTCGGGGAGGGCACCACCAGGCGCAGCCAGTGCATGGCGTAGCACCACAGGGCTGCACGTAGGGCGAGCAACTCTTCAACCGTCGTGATCCAAAACTCACGCAGCACAGTGCGATGGAATTCGAATTCCAGTCGCCACACCGGAAACTCACCGGCCCAGCCCCCCTCGTTCCAGACGTCGTACAGGTAGGTCTTCTCCGAGTGCTCTATTTCCAGGGTTTTGTCGTAGAGTCGCGCCGAGAGTGCACCACCCATCCCGAAGGTAAGCCCCGAGAAACGTCCCCGGTCCTCATGGGACGAGCGCTTGTTGGCCCGATTGATCCAGGCGTTTCTCGGTATCCCTTCCAGCTCGACGCCGGTAACGAAATCCGCACAGAGGTCCACCCGGCTGACCGTCGCCGGTGCGCGTGTCGTACCCAGGACGGAGACCAGGTTATTGAGGGCGATCTCGGTGTATTTCACCCCGGTGCGGGTGAGTGCCTCACTGCCGATCTGGGCGTAGACCATCGGCAAGGATTTGGCCTGCGCCCGGGAGAGTTGCAGGTGAAAGACGCCATCCTGCAGGACAAACGGATAGCGCCCCTTGCCCTTGTCCTTCACTTCGAAGCGATGATCACAAAGGGACAAAACCGCCCCGGCCTGTTCTTGCGGGTCCTCCGATTGGGCCAATAGCTTCAGGGATTCCAGGTCTTGCTCTACGTCGGGTTTCAGCTCCCCGGCATAGGAGAGGTAAAGGCTGTCTATGCCGGTATGCACTATCCGTGACTCGTTTTCACTCTCAATGCGGTTTGAGGGTGCTGTGTTACTAGGCGGCGCACCCGCGGCCACCCGGTCCGTCCCTCGCGGCTCTGTAACGAGCCGCCGCTCAGTCCGGCCCGGTTCGGCACACAGGCTGATTTCCTTCTTTTGGAACAAGTCCTCCTGATCACCTAACATCGGGTCACCACTTACCGCCGCTTTACCTGGCGTATGGCCTTCTTCAAGACCGACAGCCGGGTGAAGTCGATGCCTTTCTTCTTGCGTTGCTAAGAATTAAATCTCCAGTTCCTATGTGATATCCAGAATCTATTCGTACCGGTGATTGAATTGGCACCTCAGTGAGAATTAAAAGACTTGCTTCTTGTTCATCTGCTGGGAAAAAGGGTCCATCGGGTTCTAAATGCAGATGAAAGTCGCCGGATAATATGCCGCAACTAGGGCAGGTATTGGCGTAGTATTCATAATCGACGGTTTTGGAATATGTGAGCTTGAAATTGGGAGCCCGTTCCTGCATGAAATGGAGAATTTCGTCCGGAAGATCGACAATGTCTGTCAAGACACATGCCTCATTACCTGTATCCTCATATGTGTTCTCCACATTCGGTGCCAATAAGGCAAATACAGGCATTTTCTCGCCGCATTTCCAGCAATCGAATTCCGTACTTACCAGGTAGAGAGGCGGCAAAATTTTGAGTCTATCGTCTTCCATACTGTTCTCCTTATTAAATTCTGTATGGGTGTCCTTAGCCCGTTATGACGGTCTCAGAATAGAGGGGCGTTGGCGTTGAGTTACCCAACTCACGTTCAAGCTCCAGGTAGTATTGATTGGTTAGTTTTCGAAAACGTGCGGTATCGCCAACGTCCTCGTATAAAACCTCCCCCGTGTCCGGGTCTTCACCAAATTTTTGACCCTGCACAAAAGGGAAGCCGCTTTCCACCTCGTCCAGTGCCGAGGTCAGCAGATCGGCCACGATCTGGGTGCGGTTCTTGCCGGGGAACATGGTGCAGAGCGCCTCAATCTTGGCGGCCACATGGACCGGGAGGCGGAAAGAGTATTGTTTGCTGGTCACCCGGCTGTTGTCGGGTGAGCTCCACAGCTCAGGTAGGGTAGAAGCTTTCATTGGGTGTCGCCTGTAAGTTAGTCAACTTACAGACAACATACACCCTGAGAATCATCCCCGTCAAGGGTGTCTGTTCTGTAGGAACCTCTGAGGGAATCTCCCCTTTTGCGCAGACATGTATCCAGAGCCCCCCGTGTTACTTGAACGGGGAGCCGGTAGTCACCAGTTAGCGACCCTGTATTAGAACCGTAAGCGCCCACGAATCGACACCTATCAATTCACGCAATAACCAGACAATACTTTCTCCTGCCCCCAACGCAGGAGAAAGTCATGTCCGTCAAAGCCGAATCCGAAGCCCTGGCCAGCTATTGGCTGCAACAGATTGAAGCGTGGCAGTCATCAGGACAACCACAACACGCCTACTGCAAGGCCAATAAGCTGAGCTATCATCGTTTCGGGTACTGGCGGCGCAAGTTTCTGCAACAGTCGCAGGAGGCGCAAAGCCAGAAGTGTTCTGGTTTTGTGCCAGTCACCCATTTGGCGGCATCCCGCAGCGCCGGGTTATCTCTTGTATTTCCCAGTGGCCTGGTGCTTCGTGGCATTGCGGGTGACAACCTGCCCATTGTTTACCAACTGCTGAGTCGCCTGTCATGAACCACTATGTCAGGCCGACCTGTGATATGCCGGGGATATACCTGTACCGCAACCCGGTCGATTTTCGCAAAAGCTTTCGCGGCCTTGCCGCCATCGTCGAACAGGAGCTGGGCCACAACCCCTTCGACGGCGGCCTCTATGCCTTCACCAACCGCCAGCGGAACAAGATCAAGTGCCTGTTCTGGGAAGACAATGGTTTTGTGCTCTACTACAAGAGCCTGGCCGAAGAGAAATTCCGCTGGCCACGCCAGGGTGATGAACTCATGTCGCTGACCGGCCAACAGATCAACTGGCTACTGGACGGCTATGACATCAGCCTGATGCAAGGTCATAAAAAGCTGCATTACGACGCATTATTTTAACCGGTAAATGATGCGGTTCTGTTATAATGCCGCCCGTGAAAACAGCGACAAGTACACCACAAGAACCGCCTGTTTTTATCCCGCCAACGGTGCCGGAATTGCTTGAGGCCCTCGAGCAAAAAGATCACATCATCCGTGAGCAGCAACAGCTGCTGAAACTCCTTGAAGAGAAACTGCGGCTGTCCAGGCTACAGCGCTTTGGCGCCAGCAGCGAGAAGCTGTCCTTCCAGGTCGATTTCTTTGATGAGGCGGAGCTTGAAGTTGCACTCAGCGATCTTGAAGCTCAACTGCCGGAAGATCATTCACCGAAGAAACCCTGCAAGAAACGCAAGGGTTTTTCTGATCAACTGCCACGCATACGCGTTGACCTGATCTTAACGGATGAGGAAAAGGCGGGTGCGGACAAAACCTTCTTCACCAAGGTTAAGGAAGAACTGGATATCGTGCCTGCCCAGGCACGGGTGATTGAGTACTGGCAGGAAAAGGCTGTTTTTGAACAAGGCGGTGAGCAACAGATGGTTGCCGCCCAAAGGCCGCCGCACCCACTGGGCAAATGCATTGCCAGCGTGCAACTGCTGGCCTATATCCTGATCTCGAAGTATGCCGACGCCTTGCCACTGTATCGGTTGGAGAAGATCCTAAATCGCTACGGCGGCGACATTACCCGCACCACCCTGGCCAACTGGATCATCCGCCTGGATGACGTCTTCAAACCGCTGATTAACCTGATGCGGGAACACCAGTTGGCAGGGGATTACCTGCAGGCAGACGAGACCCGGGTGCAGGTACTGAAAGAAGACGGCCGGCCGGCGACATCCGACAAATGGATGTGGCTGATTCGGGGTGGGCCGCCGGAGCAACCGGCCGTGCTGTTCGAATATGATGTCTCACGCAGTGAGGAGGTGCCGTTGCGCCTGCTGGATGGCTTCGAGGGCGTACTCCAGGCTGATGGGTATGCCGGGTACAACCGGGTCTGTCGTGAAAACCCCATTACCCGCATTGGCTGTTGGGATCATGCGCGCAGAAAGTTCGTTGAGGCAAGCAAGGCGGCGCCTGCCAATAAGAAAGCCAGCAAGGTCAGCAAGGCCGATGTGGCCATTGGCAAGATCCGCAAACTTTACTTGATCGAAGACCGGATCAAGGATCTTGAGCCTGAACAGAAAAAGGCGCAACGACAGACACTGAGCCGACCGGTACTGGATGATTTGAAGGACTGGTTGGTAACGAACAGCCCCCGGGTGCCCAAAGACAGCCTGACCTGGATCGCCATCAACTACACGCTTAGTCAGTGGGGCCTGCTCATTGGTTACTGTGAAGATGGCCGCTTGAATATCAGCAATGCGCTGGCGGAGAACGCCATCAGGCCCTTTGCGGTTGGCAGGCGCAACTGGTTGTTCAGTGATACGCCACGTGGCGCCAGGGCCAGTGCGACCTGCTATAGTCTGATAGAAACCGCGAAGGCCAATGGGCTGGAACCCTCTGCCTATCTACATCATGTATTGCAATACATAGCGGCGGCTGACACGCTGGAAAAGATTGAAGCCTTGTTGCCCTGGAACATGAAGTAAGCATCGCGCCACTATGGCTGCAAGGGTGCTGAATCTTTGGCGCTTACTTAGAACCCTATGTCCAGAGTGGACAACCATCGAATGGATTCTGAGGAATCGGTTTCATGTGCAACCGCGGTGCGGTCGCCCTGGCGTTCGCTCTGCAACGAGCCGCTCATGCCAGGGCGCTTTTTCGCGTAACCACTAAGCCTAGAGCAGACATTACTGAGTGGGCTGGGGAACCTTGTTAGCTATCAATTAACGACATGGCAAGCCACTTCTATCGAAGCTGATCACACGCGATAGAACGACTCTAGCCTCTCAATCCGTATCGGATAGCGTGTCCGGTGGCGTACGTGGTATATACCCTAGGCAACCAAATTTGGAGTTGGTCCGAGTTCCATCCCATAGCACTTCACCTATTCGAAGCAGCGAATCGTTACCCAACATTAGGGACTTCAGGTCAATACAAACAAGATCCAGCAGCCGGGCGAAGTCATGGAGCATTGTCACAAGCTCACTTCCCACAATGCGCATTGCAGATGCCGAAAACGGCAAATCTCCCTCACTCTGGACTACAGTCTTTCTGGATAGATGAAGCGCTCTATTTCCCACGTGAGTCACGTCCGACGCCTCTTTATAAGCTGTTGCAAATTCTGGGTGCCGACCACAGCACTCGGTTTTTATTCTACCGATTCCCGGTTCTTGCCCCTCAAAGTAGGCTTCAAACCGCTGCGAGTTCTGACTTATCCAATCGATAACGAAGAAGGTTTCCATCAGAGAGCGGTAAGAGCAATTCCATCCAGCATAGTTTTGATGAAGTTGATTGACTAAGCATGAAATGCTAAGTTGAAATGACCTGGAGAGAAGCCCCAACGCTACCGCTTGTCTTTTCGTGAGCCTCCCAGCCAGTCTTTCAATGAACTGTGCTTCCGTGTCACGAAGTGAGACAAAGCTATCCGAGATACCCGGCAGAATGTTCACATAAGGAACAAAGCCAAGTTCGGCCAACTCGCGCAGGACCCAAGAATCGGCATTTATCATGATTTGCAGTGCAACAGGGCAGATTGGCAGAGGTCAAGGTGAGAGAGTAACCACTGGCTCCAGGCGTCGCAATACAACGAACGTTTCTCATTAATTTTGCCTAGCCCTTTTCTATCGTCCACGATTTGTCACTATGAGTGTAATTAGGTTGCACCCCCAGATTTCGATAACTGAAATTTCAATAAACAATTTTCAGCCTCTTTGGTTAGTAGAATTTCAAACATTAATTTCAAGTAATCCCTATATTGCTGTGTAAATTCTTTCATTTGTTCGACATACTCTGAATTCACCCTAACTTCAACAGCTGGAGCACTCCTTAATCTTTCGATGGCATTCTTATAGGCAGCCTTAAGACAAACCACAAGTTCAGGCGGCATACCATCTGACTGGAATCTCTTGAAGAAGTCATCTTCACTAATCGGAAACTGGATTATTTCACCCATAAGCCCAAGTTCACCCCAATTTGAGTATTAGACGCTTGTTAGTGGTTTTTAGTGTTGCTTGACATTGCCTTCGCCAATTCAAAAGCAGTCTCCAACATTTTTGGTTCTATTGAATTTGCATTTTGCGCTGAAAATGAATTCTTACCGCTTATATTCCAGTGCTGAAATATTTCTTTGATATCTGTCTGCTGCGCCTCATTACCGAATGCTTGCAGGTAAAACTTGCCGAATGATATTGCATGAATGCGATCTGCATTCTTCAATGATTCTTCCATGTAAGATTTTGCGAGACTGAATGAGTACTTCGCCATTGCCAAAAGCAGACCAACCAGAACGATACTCTTTATTCCGGCAAATGCTACAAGATCCCAAGCTGGACTTGGTTGCTGAAACCGAGCGTAGCCAATAAACGCAAAAACTCCAGCAGCAAGAACGCCGATTGCAATAGCTCCATAACCCATCCAATACCAAAAGCCTGCTTTTTTAAGAAGGATTCCCTCTCGTCCTTTCAGCTCTTTTATTGCTTCCTCTACATACTCTGCCGCTTTCGATTCTATTTTTTGTTTCTTGTCAGACTCAATTTCCTGAGTTGCAGCGATCCGCCCTGCGTGGCGTGCAATTGCTTTATTAATTGACTCAACAGCAATCTCTATTGACGCGATATCTCCAGGGTCAATTCTTATGTACACGAATTGCTGCAAATCGAACGGAAGCTCAATCTCCCCAACTACGACGGGAATCAATAGCTTCTGTTTGTTGTTTTCAATATATGAAATTAGATATGTAAGCCCTTCAAAAGAATTTTTAGAACTCAGAAAATCTTTGGTGAGTATTGCAACAAATACATCTGCTCTTTGAAAGGCGCCTCTGATTGATGCTTTCCATTGACTTCCTAGCTCATCATTCATTCTAATGATTTGATGTTGACTCTTCAGACCATCTATGAGCAAAGACTCTATTTCGGAACCGTCTCTTGATGAAGATACAAATACTCTAGCCATGTCTATTCCCTATTGAGCATCTAACGCCAGCCATATCCAGCAACAAATTATGAAACACAGCGTAACTTATTGTCATCTGTATTTATGGCATTCTTATGCGTCGTGTCCATAAATAGATTTCAACCGCTTGTACAACTCATTACTGAGATCTCGATACCCTTCTTCGTTTGGCAAATATTTTAGTGCGCGATGGTGACCGAGATCAGACGGAATATCGTCTATTGACTGGGTTATAGGAATGACGGTTTTCCCCAGTGCATGAGCAATGCCTGTTTCATACATGACATTAGGGTTCCTGCCACTAAAATCGACGATAACAACTTTTGCGCAGTAAATAATATCGAATATATCTTGAATAAAGATCGAGTTATCCCAAATGCTATCTGCCCTGACACACTCTAACCTCATATATTCAGCGACACGTTCTATGGCCGTATAGGTGCCTGTAAATGCCGCATTGAACGGCATCATTACTGAAATTAGTTTCGGGTTTTGTGGCTTAATTGGGACATTGAACACGCTCGGCTTGAAAGTGATTAGCCTTTCTATTGGCACTTCTGAGTAATCCGTAGAAACGAATTCACCATGTGCCGGTACGAGCTTTACAAGTCCGTTAGGCTGAGTTGTAACCGTTAAATCGTAAGTCCTCAAACAGACTTGTACTGCCTCAACAGCTTTATATCTATCCACTCGCTCATCAAACAGGAAATGGTCAGGATGAAGTAAATACTCGACTATTTTTACCATTTCTGGTGAGGGCATATTTGGAACCGGTTGTTTCTTTGCACTTAATTCTTTCAAAACATCATTAGCCCAGAGCCTTCTAGTAGAACCGTCATGAACATAATCTAAATCGAGATCAATAAAAAAACGGGTCAAGTTTGAAGAACTTCGATAGGGAAAAAAGTCGAACGGGCTATCTCCGCATATCATCTCAGCAATCTTCATTAATCCCGCGGCGCCGATTTCCATTTAGACCCCATTTTCTTTTATGCATAATAGGAATTAGACGGACAGATTATTCAGCATATCCGCAAACGCAATGATGTACGTATTTCTACGTATCATCCTGATTACATGGTCTATTTATACTCTTCCGGTCAAAATATCAGAAAACGCAATTGCTGACAGCGATTAACGAGGCCCTTGATTGTCTGAGTGGACTCTCAGTGACCTGGATTGCAGGAATTTAACGTGCGACGCGAGTTGCTTTCAGTGCGTCTAGCTCTTGATGAGAAATGCAAAGGTAGGTTGATTACTGCCAAATAGCCACAGCATCTACAGGTCCAATGTTGAATTGCCTTCTTGACAATATTTGGGACGAAACAACAGAATTATTGTTTCTTATCATGTTGTTACAGAGTCCTAGCCGATGATGTTGATGATCTCGCACCAGTTCTCAGATTTGTCCTGACAGGGGAGCCAACCACTACTAGAACGGTGCCCTGACGTTCGCTCTGCAACGAGCCAATCTCGCCAGGGCGTCCTTCCGCGTAACAGCAAAAATGAGTAATGCGTGTTTTGGTGTACGCTCTATTCTTAAGTAGCACCCCTCTGATTAGCTCGTCGCTGCAAATACAGGGCCACTACAACTACGAGCATTACCTGCAGTAATGGGTAAACGACGTAATTCACCCACCGATTCTCGAAGTCCGGTATAGCAAGCGATAGGAGAACGAAAGGTGTTGCGGCGATTAATACTCCAATCATTGTGTTTCTTTCGAGACCTGTTGGGGACGCTAACTTCATTAGCAGAATCAGAATTAACCATGCAATAATAGAAGCGAACACTTTTAGAATTCCGTTGTTAACAATCCACGGAGAGCTTGTCCCGGAAATATCAAGAAGTAATTGATCAAGTACAGCGGAATACGCAGTTCTGAGTTTTGGCTCAGACTGCAACGCTCCTGAGTCTGCAATAGAAGTCAACCGTTCGATAAGAGCGATTTCTCGTTCGGTTTTTTGTAGTGCAAAAGTCCCAGTTTCTCCTTCATAGAGAAATACACTAATAAAGACCAGTAGCACAATTACGCCAACGACGGACGCGCGTCGCCATGAGAAATCGGTAATTAGCCGTTCGAAGAAATCTAGAATGGATTGGATCATAATGACTTGTATAGCTGCCTAGAATTGGCGGGCCGGAATGAGGATTTTGATTTAGACATTCCGGATGTCAATTTTTCATAACTCATGTAAAGAATTTTATTTCCCTCACACCTTAGCTGTGCCGCTGACACGCCAGAGCCTGAACTTTACTTGTCTCTCTGTGTTATCTGATCTAGCTTCTCTGCAGGCAGACCCTTTACTAAATTGAATAATGCAATAGCCGTTTCTGGATTGTCATTTAGATCAATTGTTCTAGGGTGAACAGCTTCATTGCCTATGACTCTGACAATATCTAGGCTTTTCTGGATAGTTGGGTTTAATCCTTTTTTCACAAGGGATGCAACGTCGCTGTTAATGTTTTTCCCTGCCTCACCAAGATGTTTACACAATTTTTGTATACAAAGTCTGAGTAGGGCTGCCGCTCCTCTCGGTGAATCACCAGCGATGCGAGAAGCTTCCTCATAATCACATAGAATATTCTCTGGCAAATCCGGATTAGCTGGTGGTGCTTGAGTTGAGGCTGGATAAATCAGCTTGTCACCTACCCAAATTGACTCATGTTGACAGTGAGTACAGAAAGCAAAAGTGACTCCTCCAACTCCCTGGAAACTATTACCTCCAAACTGTGAATACGCATCGCCCCAGATTTGGTTAGCATAGACATTGCAACTCGGGCAATGAAATGCTGGGTAAACAGTACGAGAAAGCAGAGCTTTATGGATTGCGTATTTTAGTTTTGGGTGAATCCCACTATGGGAAAGGCGACTCATTTACACGTACCGTTGTCAAAAAGTGGGGACAAGACAATCGCCGTAACGCAACGATGCGGACTGCGCTAGGAAATGCATGGAAGCAAAATTGGGGGCAGGTCAATTACGCTCTTCGAGTATTTTCTTAATCTCTAAGATTTCTGATTTCGACGATGCATTGTTAATATCTTTTTTGAGCTCTTCAACGGAGCTACGGAGAACTGTTTTTAAGTCCTCTTGGTTTGCGACCATAGTTTCCATCTTGGCTTCCATGCGAGTTACTGTTTTAGTTAATTCATCAACGCTCTTTTGAAGCATCGCGATATCTGACGTTGTATCGTTCCAAATGTAGAGCAACAACGCTCCAATAATACCGATCAATCCACCGCCTACCCATTTTGGGTCTATGTTAAATACCAAACCAGCAGAGGTTCCAGCACCAGATCCAGAACCTTCCGCTGCACCAGCTACAGATGCGGCTTGAGAACCGGAACCGGGATGCAGAATCGCAGTCATTTGTATATCCTTTTGCCCGATAACTTAAGCAATCAAGAATCAGTGTGCCTAACAGTAAATGCTTATGTATCAAACATCCTAGGCGGCTGGGCTGCACTGTGCAATAAGCCGCTTTCACTTGCTGCTGTTTAAATATCATGTTACTAGAAGAAATGACAGCGATCTATCATCTGCTAGACAACGAATGTCACCCGCGTCAGACTCAATGAGGAAGTACGTAGAAATACTTATTCAGTTCGGGCCGACGCGTATTCACGACACACTGACGTTGTCGAATAATGAACGTCATCCGCACTGGCCTGTCATCATAACCACCACACACCAGTTCCCAGATTTGTCCTGCATGGTGAGCCACTACTACTCGAATGTTACAACGTCCATATTGCAAGGACGAGACATCAGCGGTCAAATGCTGCCACACCGTTAATGGCAGATTGTTGCCGAAGTAGGGAATTTAGGTTTGACTAATAACCGATAAATAAACACGCCTTGTTAAGGCCGCAATGGTTACGCGCCTGATACATCGAGGCGTTGTTCAACGGTAGTGGGGGCGCTTCCGTGGCTCCGCCACAGCAGGTGCGCCGCTGCGCGGCGAGTATTTTTATAAAATCCGGTTCGGCAAGCGAGGGTGCATCAGCACTTGCCAGCAGCCTGCCATCCATTTAGAGCAGCGAGGTTGTTTAAGGCTGCTGAAACTACTGTGCCCAATTTGTGCGCATCTATTTCAACAGTACATGCAACTTACTGAATGCTGGAATGCGGTATTGATTGGCAAGCGCCGTAAGTGACTGAATGTTATGTGGTAGGTAATGAACCGTCCCGCCTGAAAATCCCCGTGTCGGCGGTTCGATTCCGTCCCTGGCCACCAAAATAACAATATAACTATCAGTAAGATATAGACTCCGCAATGCTCGGCCGAGCCTGTTTCTGAAAGTCCCCTTCCCGGTAAAGAGTCCCCGGCCCGGTATTCAGGAAATGCAGCAAAGACTCCAATTATTTATCCAGGGTCAATGAGTTGCAGATTTAATATTGTAGGAGATCAGGTCGCATGTGATATCAACGTGACCGGATTGTGACAGCAGGTAAACACGCGAACTGTGTAACGGCGTGTACCCCGCTATGAACTTGAACGAAATAATTTGATTGGCCGTTATGTACCGCATCCTGGTGAATGGCAGGTACGGGTTCCTGTAACGATCACCATACGGCAAGGTGCCCCGATGGACAGAGCACCTTGCCACTTCCGTCATGCGACCACCTGGTCCGATTCAATCGGCAGTCCGGCCTCGATCCAGTCCTGCTTGCCTTCCTCGTACTCGGCGACGTTGGTGTAGCCCATCGAGGCGAGCGTCTGCGCCGCAATCCGCGAGTTCTGGCAGGCGGTATTGGCGCAATACACTACGATGAAGTCGTTTTTTTCCGGAAGCACATCTCCGGCACGGGCGCGTACCTCGTCATGAGGCAGGAGGATGGCGCCCGGCAGGTGCCCGTCCCGGTAGTACTTTTCCGGCAGGGCTTCGACCAGGTGTACAGATGTACCGGCCCGGATGTGGGCATGGATATCGTCACGATGAATGCGTCGAAAAGTGGTCATGTCAGTTCTCCTTCAGTTGGCAGCAACCCTACTGGTTGCAAGTACAACTATAACAGGGTGCGATAGTAGTTGCAAGTGCAACTACAAACCGTTAAGCTGAAGTGCATGAAACCGATGCCGGATGATTTCACTCTACAGACATGGGCGCGCCTGGTGCGGGCCCAGCAACTGTTACTGGAACGTGTCGAGGTGGATCTCAAGCGGGCCGGCTTGCCGCCCCTGCGCTGGTACGATGTCCTGCTGGAGCTGCGCCGGGCCGAACCGGACGGATTGCGCCAGTTCGAGATCGGTGAGGCTGTCCTGCTGAACAAGTACAATGTGTCGCGGCTGCTGGACCGGCTGGAGCGTGAAGGATTGATCGAGCGTTATGCCTGTGAAGCGGACGGGCGGGGCGCCCAGGTCCGGATTACCCCGTCAGGAAATGGCCTGCTGAAGCGCATGTGGAAGGTGTATGGTGAGGCGATCACGGAACATTTCGTGCAGCATTTCAGCACGGCGGATATCAACAGACTGTCGGCACTATTGTGCAAGCTGCCTGGTGTGTGCCGCTGATGAATAACGGCTGCTCCAGGGCAGCAGGGTAGTGGCTTGCGAGACCACGCTGACAAGGCATGGTTCATGCCCGACTTGCCCGCTGATCGGTGAGAGGGCGTCAATGGGAGTACGCCAGGGCGGCTTGTTCCCGGGTATAAAAGACACCGTGCCGTAAAAAACCGGCGATGATACCTTCTCTGACAGTCGTGACTCTTCCTTGCCGATTGCGTTCAAGCACCAGTTCATCCGGCAGTCCGTCGAGGACATGCACAGGCGCCGCACTGCCGTTCGCGAAACAGGACTGGTAGGCAATGTCCGTTGCCTGATCCAGAAAGGCCGGACGGAAGCCGTGACCCCTGTTCCCGGCGCTGACACCGCCACTGTCGCGGTAAGAATGGTTCTGCACTGCGAGCGTCCTGACTGACAAAGGCATCGGCATGTTCCCGATCGATGTGCTCCTGGTTGTGCTTGGCCTGTTCATGACATTGCCTCCTTTATCTGGTTCGAACGTACATCTACAGCCGGTTCATTGCAGGAGACGATGCTTTCTGTACAGGGTCACCGGCCGGATGACCGGTGACCCTGTTATGTGCTTCCCGTGTTGCATGGCGATTAACCGGCTGACGATTAATCAAAGTCCTTGATGATCAGGGCGCACCCATCATTGCGGTCCTCCGCGTAGCCTGGTGCCCGACATGGCGATAGACGACGGTGTTGTCGGTGTCTTCGTCGTAATACGGCGTGAACCTGCTGGCCGCAGGCCCCGAAGCCTCAGGCCGGCTCGGTGTGGCCGGGTCATCGGTGAAGTGGTAAACGACCGTGTCAGTGTCTTCGTCGTAATACGGATGTGTGCGGTCTTTGGCATGTACTGATGGCTGTGACCCGACAGGCGAAACCGGGCCACCGACAAAGTTGTAAACAACCGTATGCGACTCTTCATCGTAATACGGCGCGATATCCTGCCCGGCTGTCACACGAGCGGTTACCAGTGTGATCGCAATGCCGACAAGTGCGGAAAGGGTATGTCTGGTAGTCATGATCTTCTCCTCTATGGTCTGTGCTTGATCGGGTGTAGCTGGCGTTACTCCTGTGGATGTTTCCGAAGTCGGGTGCCAGTCGGCCCCCGGCTCCGGAATCCGCTACTTCGCATCGAGAACCGGTGCGTAAAACTCGCTGAACACCATGTTGGTGGCATTGGCCTCATGGCAGCCGGCGCAGGCCTCCTTCGGTTGTACCGCTGCTGTTTTCGCGTAGGGAGGTGCGCGATGGCCGAAATTGAAGAAACCCCAGCCGTTGCTGTCCTCGAAGCGCTTGCTGTCCTTGACAGAGATGTCGATGCCGTTCGCCTTGCCGGGGAAGTAACCGCGGCCGGACGGCTCGACCCGCGAACCGTCCGCGAAGGTGCCGGGTTTGGTCAGCTGCAGTTCCTTCAGCAGGATCGTGCCTTCCGGGAACTCCCCGGTTCTGCGGTAGGTCTGGTAAGCCTCGGGCTGGATATACACATTGTGAAACTCCGGGAAGCCGGCCTTGCCGTTGTTCAGCCCGTGCGGGGTCAGCGGCGAACCCAGAAAGATCCAGCGGTGATAGCCCTGCGGGAGCTTCAGCTGGCCATCCGTGGTCCACTGCGGCCCCCAGTCCGGCGTGGAAGCCGCCCGGGCATTGTTCCCGGAATTGAGCCCGACGATGGCACCGCAGATCAGGGAAGCCAGCAGAATGGCCGCACTGGTACGGGATGCCCGGTTGGCCGGGTGCGATATTTCGATGTCATGTTTCATGTCAGTCCTCCTCGGTAACTGTGAAAGGTCCGGGTCGGCGATCAGTTGCTTTGCCGGCCAGTGGGCCTGATAAAACGCTACAGAACCGTAGCGCCTGATTTAAAAATAGACAGATCCGTATCGTTTGTCAACGAAAATCTTAAAGTCTGGGTAAGATCTAGTTAACTATTTATTATTCATGAACTAATTACATAGCTTTATTGTGGGACGCGGCGCTGTCTTAATGTAATATAGATACTAACCTGTATGTATTCTTATGGAATGCACGATGAAACGCGCCCAGAAACGTGAGCACCTGATCGAAGTCGCGACCGAGCTGTTCAACCGCTGCGGATACCATGCCTCGGGGATCGACCGCGTCATCGCGGAGGCAGGTGTTGCGAAGACCACGCTGTACCGGCACTTCCGGACCAAGGAGGATCTCATCGTGGCCGTGCTGCAGCGCATCGATACGCAGCATCGCGAGGGATTGCGGGCAGCCGTGGATCAATTGGCGCACGAGCCGAAGCAAAAGATCCTGGCAAGTTTCGATGTGCTGGAGGACTGGTTTCGGGGCAACTCGTTCTATGGCTGTCCCTTCATGAGTGCCGCCAGCGAATACAATGTGCGCACCAGCCCTGTGTTTCAGGTGGTCGTACTGCACAAACGCCTGATGATCGCCTACTTCGAGGAACTGGCGCGCGCGGCAGGGTTCGATGAGCCGGCACGGGTCGGTGAGGAAATCAACCTGCTGCACGAAGGGGCGACCGCGGTCGCACAGGTGAACGGCGATCCGTCGACCGCACGCCGGGCAAAGGCGATGGCCGCCCGATTGATCGATGCCGCGGATCAATCCGCGCAGGACTGAACAGGTGCGGGATATGCACATCCGGCCGAAACGTGTCTATGACAAGCCAGAGGCCAGTGACGGGTGCCGTATCCTCGTTGACCGTCTCTGGCCGCGCGGTGTTTCGAAACAGGAGGCGAACCTCTCTCTGGCTCAAGGACATTGCGCCCTCTACCGGCTTGCGCAAATGGTTTGGTCATTCAACGATACGCCGGCAGGAGTTCAGGCTTCGCTACCTGGGGGAGCTGGAAGGTAAGCAGGAAGAACTGGACCTTATTGGCGCGGTCTTGAAAAAAGAGCAGCACATTACGCTGGTCTATACCGCTCGGGATACCACGCACAATCAGGCGGTTGTCCTGCGTGAATATCTGGAGTCGCGATATTGATATGCGACAGGGATGCATCGGGGATATTACTTGGTAATTACCCGGAGCCGGAGAACCCTATGGTGTCCATGATCGCAGGCACAGCGGATAGTCTCCCGGGTAGACCTGATCAGCGGGACAGACGGCTTCGGTAATGTTTTGCGACCTTCGTCCGATTGCCGCAGGTATTCATGCTGCACCAGCGCCGCTTATGGCTGCGTGAAGTGTCGAGAAAAATCAGGACACAATCCGGATTGCTGCAACGCCTGAGATGTTCCGCCTGCGGGGAAGCCAGGAGCCGGGCGCCCTCATGGGCCAGTCTGGCTAATAGCGCGGATACACTCAGGGCCTCCCCGGATGGGGCGAGTTCGAACCCGACGCCATCGCCCGAGGCTTGCAATACCTGATGGGCGCAATGATTCGCCAGGTGCCGGTTGATCACCGCCAAAGCCTTCTTGCTCGCGGATTGACCGTCGATTCTCGCCTGGAACACCACATTCAAGGCCGCTCTTAGCTCGCGCGAGGCGGAAAAGTCACTGGTAGTCAAACGGCCATTGAGATTGAAACCGGCTTCCTGTGCCCAGTGAGCCAGATCTGCATTCCTCTGCAGTAGATCCCTCAATTCGCCGCGGACGACGATTTCCGTGTTGGTGAAATCGATGGCGGGATTGTTGCCAACAAATTCAAACTGGTAATCATCGGGTTGCATGTAACCAGTATAGCTGTACTTGACAGGTTAGTCTATCCAGATTATAACTAACCAGCATGAAGGCAGTATGTTGGTTAGTTTTCAACCCCCTTGGTCCAGGCCTTCATGCCGGTGTTTGTGACAACCCCAGAGAATGGAGGTGCATGATGAAATACTCGAGAAACCAAAATGCGATAATCCTGTCGATTGCGACCACACTGGCGAGCCTGTGCAGCGCCGTCCACGCCGTCGATCAGGAACCAACCGTCCGTTACGGTTTTGAAACTGTCGACGGTCTGAAGATCTTCTTCCGCGAGGCGGGCGACCCGTCCAATCCGGCGATCGTGCTGCTGCACGGCTTTCCCTCTTCCTCACACATGTATCGTGAAGTCCTGAGGGAGCTGTCAGACAGATACTACCTGATCGCGCCGGACTATCCGGGTTTCGGCGAAAGCAGTTTCCCGTCTCCGGAGGATTTTTCCTATACCTTCGACAACCTGGCCGGAATTATGGACAAGTTCCTGTCCCGGCGCGGCCTGAAGAAGTACGTGCTGATGATCCAGGACTATGGCGCTCCGATCGGTTTCCGGATCGCCACTGCCCATCCCGAGCGGGTACAGGCCATCATTACGCAGAACGGCAATGCCTACGAGGAGGGCATCAGTGCGGAGGGCTGGGGACCGGTGCTGGAGTACTGGAAGCAGCGAACGCCGGAACTCGAGCAGACCATCATCGACAATGTGTTTTCCTACGCAGCGATGAAATGGCAATACACGCACGGCACGCGCGAACCGGATTCCATCTCGCCGGACAACTGGAATCTCGACTATGCCAGGATCTCCCGCGAGGGACAGCATCGCGCCCAACTGGACCTGTTCTATGATTACCAGAACAATCTGAAGCTGTACCCGCAATGGCAGCAATACCTGCGTGATCACCAACCGCCCGTGCTGGTCGTGTGGGGCAGGTATGATGCGTTCTTCCCGGTTCCGGGCGCGGAAGGTTACAAGCGGGACGTCGAGGATATCGATTACAACATCCTCGATACCGGCCATTTTGCGCTCGAGGAAGATTACAAGGTCATTACGGCGAAGATGCGTCAGTTTCTGCAGGCGCGGAACATGTAATGCCGTTCTGCCCAGCCGTCAGGCAGTAATTCATGCCGATCCTGTTCAGGCGCCGCCATGCGGCGCCATTTTTAAACTGCGCCTGACAAGCTGTCCGGGCAGGATCGTGACAGGGGAGGGGCATCGCACCCGGTACTTGCCTGGTAGCGACAGATGCCGCAAGGTGCCCATCCAGCCAGGTACATCGTCTTCATACGTCTGCTGCTGAAGGTATCCCAGGTAATCACCTCGCAGGTATGCAGGGGTGGCCCGCGTAATGATCGTATGCTGCATCCGGTTGCGTGTCACGTGCAGCGCGGAGATGAGCCCGACCGAGGGGCGATTGTGGCTGCACCGTACCGGGTCCTGCGGGTTCAGCCTGCGGCTGGCGGCTTGCGGCTTGCAACGGGTCGAGTAAGTGGCTCACACCTGATTGCGGCCGGCCATCACGCCGCCGTCCACATCCCAGATCGCACCCGTGACCCAGCCGGCCGCTCCGACAACAGGAAATCGATCACGCTGGCGACATCGTCAGGGACTCCAATACGGCCTATCGGGTGGAAATCATTGAAGCCCTGCAGCGTTTCGTGGACCTTGTCCGGTTCGATGAATGCCTCGTAAATCGGCGTCTCGACGATGGCAGGGGAGACCGCATTGAAGCGGATAGAAGCGGGCGTCAAGTACGTCAAGAACAACTTCCTGCCGCTGCGCGAGTTCCGCGATCTGGCCGATGCCAACCAGCAGTTAATGGCCTGGGTCATGCAGGAGGCAGGCAACCGCATCCACGGCACCACGCGCACGCCACCGCTGCAGCGTTTTGTCGAGACCGAGCGGGCGATGGTTAAACCCCTACTCAACAGCGTGCCGGAGTGTGCCCGCTGGGTCTGCGCCAAGCTGCACGGCGACTGCCACCTGCAGGTGAACCAGTGTCGCTACTCGGCGCCGTGGCGCCTGGTGGGCCAGACCCTCGACGTGCGTCTCAGCGAGACCACCATACGCCTCTACCAGCAGCACGAA
>CAVQCA010000060.1:0-25686 GCA_963710815.1 uncultured Gammaproteobacteria bacterium
TAAACAGTCGTCCTTGATCGATTTCATCCAGCGCTCCGCAAACGCATTCAAATTCGAGCTATGTGCGGGGAGGGTTGTTGGCCGAATGAATTCGGCCAGTATAGTCACCTTCAGAAAAGAAGAATCTTCCATACGCAACCAGCCACACTCAACTTCAAGGTGCTCAAATCTGTTCTCCAGCTTCCCCTGCTCCGTCACGTCTGTCGTTACCCTGTCATTCGCCACATGGCACTGACTGGCAGTGCCATGTAGTTCTCTCCAAATGCGACAGACTCCTCCCCCGTGTACAGTACGATTCCCCGTACGAACTGCCTGCCCGTATCCTCCGACAGCGCATCGAAACCGGAGAAGTCTTTGCGCACCACAGTTGCGGAGGCCTTCACCTCCAGGCCCACCAGGCGACCTGCTGCGTCTTCAAGCAGGATATCCACTTCCCTGCCTGTAGTGGTCCGATAATGATGCAAGTTCACCCGACTGTCCGACCATCCAGTCTGTTTGCGCAGTTCATTGACAACGAAGTTTTCTAACAAATGGCCAAAAAACACGGGATCTCGATCATGGCTCTGGCGAGTAACGCCTGCCAGGTGGGCTGTTAGTCCGGAATCAATCAGATGAATCTTGGGGGACTTGATCAACCGCTTGCCGAGATTCGACGACCAGGCTGACAGTGGCTGGAACAGAAAAGTGGCCTGCAAAAGACTCAGGTAGCGCTTGAGGGTACTGTTGGGTATGCCGGAACTGCGCGATAGTTCCGACATATTCAACAAGCTACCGACACGCGCAGCCAGCAGGGATAACAGGCGCGGCATGTCCGTCAGCCCCTCGATATTCGCCAGATCGCGCACATCGCGTTGCAGCAACGCCGTAATATAGGCGGCAAACCGTAAGCGTTCAAACCCAGACGTCCTTCCCGTGATTTGAAGCTGTTGTTAAGGTGGGTCTGTTGTCCATGCACAGGAGACCCGATGATGTTGAAGACGGTAAGCCGGAACAACCGCCGTAGCCGTGAGGAGTGGGAGCGGCTGATGATCGAGTACGAAGCCGGGGACGTGAGCCAGCGCGTGTTCTGTGCCCAACACGGCCTGGCCTACAGCAGCTTTGGCTACTGGCGCAAACGACTGCGCGGTGCCTTACCGGCAGAGGACAGGCCGATGCCGGCACTGGTCGAGTTGCCGGCCTGGCCGGACTTGGCGGTCAAGCCGGCGCCCTGGCGCATCGAGCTTGAACTCGGTGAGGGCATCGTGCTGCGGGTGCGGTAGGCGCAGTGTTTTTTCCCGAAGCCCAGGTCCGGGTGTGGCTCTACACCCGCCCGACGGACATGAGGAAGTCGTTTGATGGACTCTCGGCGCTGGTCCGTAATGCCTTGCAGGAAGATCCCACCAGCGGCCACCTGTTCGTGTTCATCAACCGCAAACGCACGCAGATGAAGGTGCTGTATTTTGACCGCAGCGGCTACTGCCTGTGGTCCAAGCGCCTGGAACAGGGACGCTTTCAGTCGTGTGGCGGTGCTGAGGAGAAGGCACTGCTGTCGTGGACGCATCTGAAGCTGCTGCTCGAAGGCATCGATCTTCGGGAAAGAAGGCAATACAAGCGTTATTCGCATACCCAAGGCCTGCATGCCGGGGTATAATTCTGCGCCATGAGTTCGCGCAAACGCTGCTCGCTTCCTCCCAAAGCATCACGATTCCACGCGCTGAATACGACGCGCTTCAAGCGCAGGTTCAATCCCTCACGACCCAACTCGACTGGTTCAAGCGCCAGCTTTTCGGGACCACGAGCGAGAAGCAACGCCTTATCGATCCTGCCGTGCAAGGCAACCTGCTTGCCGGGCTCGGTGTCGCCCCAGCGGTGGCGCCGTGTGCGATTCCGACCGAGGCGGTCATCTACCAGCGCAAGAAACTGCGCGAGAACAGCATCACCGATACCGGCCTGCGCTTCGATGCGACGGTACCGGTGCACGAGATCACCATCGGCGACCCGGCGATCGAGCGCCTGCCGGAGTCGGCACGCGAGGTCATCGGTGAGAAGGTGACCTACCGTCTCGCGCAACGCCCCGCCGGCTACGAAGTCATCAAGTACATCCAGCATGTCTACAAGCTGCGCGAGAGCGGCGAGATCCTCGCCACGGTGACCTGTAATGAGAGTATCTGGCTCTGGCAGGATAAGCTGAAAACCTGGACGTCGTTGACCTGCAACGGTTGCGGCCAGGCCTTCGAGATCGTTCTGGCTTTGGAGAAACGTGAGCCTGTGGAACAATGCGGTTAATTAGCGCCTGCCTTGAGTCGTAAATCAACGACAGGCCGTGACCTCTTGCATCCATTCAACGCCAGCTCCAGCTTTCCCGAGCGTACCTTGTCCCTGATTGCATCTTCGGTGGGACAGGTCACGCCTTTCTTGCAACAGGATTTGTTTTGGTGGTCGGGTGCGTCGGCGTGCCGATCTACATGCGCGGCGCGGCGGGTAACGATTTTTTGCCTCCCTGGGAGGCGTATCACACGGCATTGAATGAGGCCCAAGCCGCCCGGGGGAAGTTTCTGCGAGATGGTTTTCTCGCAAGCGCAAAATTACTGAGAGATCGCATCTGTCGCCAGGCGCGAAAGTGGCATGTCCGGCTTTCTCCGCTTTGCTGCTAAATGACGCGCGATCCTCGACTCCGGAGTAGTCACGGCGGATATGCTGTTCTTTTCCGGGTTGCATTTATATTCCGATGCGCGAATTACGGCCCGATTATTTAGTTGATTGGTGTGGCTGCTATATGCACGTTTAATGCCTACGCCGGGGTCGTGCCAAAAGCATTTTAAAAGGAGGAGAAACAGGCATGAAGAAGAGCGGGTCCCGGGAAAGCAAGTCTCCTTCTGAGCTGATAGACGCGAGAATTAAGGAGCTGGGCGACTGGCGCGGCAAGCTGCTCACCCGGCTACGCACCATAGTCAAGGAAGCCGATCCCGACGTCGTCGAGGAGTGGAAGTGGAGAGGGGTTCCGGTATGGTCGCACGAAGGATTGATTTGTACAGGCGAGACCTACAAGAACGTCGTGAAGATGACCTTTGCCAAAGGTGCGGCTCTGAACGATCCTTCGGGCCTCTTCAACTCCAGTCTTGACGGGAACACAAGGCGGGCCATCGACTTTCACGAGGGTGAGAGTATAGACGAGGAGGCGTTGAAGGCTCTCATACGCGCCGCCGTAACCCTCAACGCGTCAAAAGTCCAAAGGTAATCTACTACGGTTCTGGAAATAATGGCGTGATCCTGCCAACCGGCTATATTTACTCTCCATGAGGCCCAGCAGTTTCGTTTGATGTGGACGATTTACGGACCGAACGATCTTATAGGCGAAGGCGTTGGCTTATTTATGTATTGATAGGAGCAAGGTGAAAACCATGAGCAGTATCCGGACATTCCTCGATCTGACGCCATGGGGCGAGCAAGAGACCTGGGAGGACTCGCCTGAAGGCTTGCCGCAGAGCCCGTCCTATGAATGTTGGGGTTTTCATGATAAGTACGCCGATCAATAGACAAAGAGAAACGTCATGCAGAAATTATTCCCCTTTCTGTGGTTCAGCGGCAACGCCGAGGACGCGGTCAATTTTTACCTGTCCGTTTTCGAGAATTCCAAGGTAACGCAAATTACGCACTATCCTGGGGCGTCCGAAGAAGTCTCCGGCAAGCCCAAGGGCGCAGTAATGACCATTGCGTTTGAGCTGAACGGGAGCAAGTTCGTCGCACTCAACGGCGGCGATGAAATCAAAATGAACTGGGGAACGTCTTTCGTTGTCCCCTGCGATACCCAGCAGGAAATTGACGACCTGTGGGGAAAACTCTCCGACGGCGGGCAGATCATCGAATGCGGCTGGCTTACCGACAAATTCGGGGTGACATGGCAGATCGTTCCTGCTGTCCTGGATGAGCTGTTGAGCGATGAAAATGAGGCGAAGCGCGAACGCGTCATGGCGGCGCTTCTCAAAATGAAAAAACTCGATATTGAAAAGCTCAAAGCGGCATAGGAGCAATCATATGAGCGAACAAACCTATACCGGAAGCTGCCACTGCGGTGCTGTGGAATTTGACGTGACGATGGCACTCGAAGGCTTGATTACCTGTAACTGCTCGATTTGTCGGCGCAAGGGCACGATTCTCGGCTTTACACCAGCGGAGAAATTTACATTGAAAAAGGGAGAGGATCATCTGACTGATTACCAGTTCGGGGAGAAAACGATCCATCACCTGTTTTGCAATACATGCGGCGTGACAGCCTTTGCGAAAGGCAAGGCGCCGGACGGTACGGAGATGCGTGCTGTTAATGTCCGCTGTCTGGACGACGTGGATATCGATTCCCTGGAAGTGACGAAATATGACGGAAAAAGCTTGTGATGAATGGCGGAGAAGGAGAAAAGAGCTATGAAACCACTGACACCCTATCTGTTTTTCGCCGGCAATGCCCGCGAAGCCATGGAGTTTTATAAGGACTGCTTCGACGGAAAGCTGGAAGTGATGACCTATGCCGATGCCCCCGAGGATGCTTACCCTGGGGCAAAAAGCCGCCGGAAGAAGCCATGGACAAAGTCATGCATGCCTGTTTGACGACCGGCGATTTGATCCTGATGGCTTCGGACAATCCCATGGGCGCGCCGGTGGTGGGAGATAACATATCCATCAGCATTCAGCCCAAAGACATCCCGGAAACCGAGCGATTGTTCAAAGCGCTCAGCGCAGGCGGTGAGGTCACCATGCCGCTTGCGGACACGTTCTGGGGCGCGCATTTCGGCATGCTGAAAGACAAATACGGCTTTCACTGGATGCTGAACTGTCCGCTGGAGAAATAAGCGCAGGAGAAAAATATGAGAAAGCTCATTATCTTGTCTTTCATAACAATGGACGGCGTCATGCAGGCGCCCGGCGCACCCACGGAGGACACGTCCGGCGATTTCAAATATGGCGGATGGACCGTGCCTTATTTTGACGAATCTTTGGGAAGCGTGATGACCGAGCAGATGTCGAGGCCGTTTGATCTCCTGCTCGGCAGGAAGACATACGATATTTTCGCCTCCTACTGGCCGAACCATAACGATGCAAACGATCCCATAGCCTCCGGCATCAACAAGGCAAGGAAGTATGTCGCGTCCCGCTCTACATTGAATTTCGATTGGGAAAATTCAGTTCAGCTGGCAGATGATGTGGTTCGCGAAATTGAGAAACTCAAATCGGAGGACGGGCCGGAACTTCAGGTGCACGGCAGCGGCAATTTCATCCAGACACTGCTAAAGCATGACCTGGCAGATGAATTTTGGCTGAAGATATACCCCGTAACGCTCGGCTCCGGCAAGCGCCTGTTTGCTGAAGGCAGCATGCCGGCGGCATTCAGGTTAACCAAAAGTTCGGTAACGCCGGCAGGGGTGATTGTCGCCAATTACGAGCGTGACGGCGAGGTAAAGACGGGGTCATTCTAGTACGGGCAGCGCCGGCCAGGTGCCCGCTTTGTTAAATTCGTAAATCGACCGTTCAAAGGAAATAACCATGAACAACGTTAAAGCATCCTCGCCACAGACAGTACCGCATGCGGTGGTCTCGCGCGAGGAGTGGCTCACCGCCCGGATCGAGCTGCTCAAGGCAGAAAAGGAACTCACCCGCCACGGCGACGAGGTGGCGCGGCAGCGTCAGGAACTCCCGTGGGTCCGGATCGACAAGGAGTACCGCTTCGAAACCGACGAAGGAAACGTTTCGCTGGCTGACCTTTTCAAAGGCCGCAGCCAGCTCCTTGTCTATCATTTCATGTTCGGGCCAGATTTCAAGGCAGGGTGCCCGAACTGCTCGGCGATTGCGGACGGCTTTAATGGAATCACCACGCATCTGGCCAATCACGATATAATGCTGTGGGCGATCTCGCGCGCTCCGCTCGCCAAGTTGCAGGCCTACAAGAAACGGATGGGCTGGTCGTTTCCCTGGGCGTCGTCGTTCGGCAGCGACTTCAATTTCGACTTCAGCGCCTCGTTCACGGAACAGCAGCAGCGCGAGGGCGGCTACTACAATTTCCGCCGCGACGACCCGGTGATGGAAGTAGGTAAAGGGGCAATGACGAACCCGGTGTCAGCCGAGAATGCAGGCATGACGGGAATCGATATAAGCACCTATTTGCGTGAGCGGGAAGGCATGAGCGCGTTCGCGCTCGAAGACGGCGTCGTCTACCACACCTATTCCACGTACTCACGCGGTGTGGATGCCATCTGGAGCATGTATCCGTGGCTGGACCGCGCCCCGAAGGGCCGCAATGAATCAGGCCCGTGGGTGCGTCGTCATGATGAGTACTAAACCCTGGCCTGGCGCGAGCGCCTGCCCATGAGCCGCAAGGGTACACGCTGGGATCAGGTGCTGTTCGTGCTGGTGGCGTATCGGCTGCTGTCGCCGGGCAGCGAATGGCGCTTACACCGGCAGTGGTTTGAGCACAGTGCGTTGCGTGATCTGCTCGGCGCCGACGATGGCCTGGCCGATATCCACACGCTGTACGCCTGTCACGATCGTCTTGTGGAACACAAGACGCGCGGTCTTCGATCATCTGGTGCAACGCTGGCGCGATCTGTTCAACGTCGAATTCGACGTGCTGCTCTATGATCTGACCAGCACGTACTTTGAAGCCAATCCGCCGTTCGATGACGAGGACAAGCGCAAGTATGGTTACTCGCGCGACAAGCGCCCGGACTGTGTGCAGGTGGTCATTGCGCTGGTGGTCACGCCCGAAGGCTTGCCGCTGGCCTACGAAGTGCTGCCGGGCAACACGGCCGACAGTACCACGCTGCGTGATTTTCTCGCGCGCATCGAATGCCAGTACGGCAAGGCCCGAAGAGTCTGGGTCATGGATCGCGGTATCCCGACGGAGGCGACGCTCGAGGAGATGCGCAAAGCCGATCCGCCGGTGCATTACCTGGTCGGCACGCCCAAGGGCCGCTTGTCGAAGCTGGAGAAGGACTTGTTGCTCAAGCCCTGGCAGGACGCCCGGCCCGGCGTGCAGGTCAAGCTCTTGCCGCAGGACGGCGAGCTGTACGTGTTCGCCCAGAGCGCGGATCGCGTCGCCAAGGAACGCGCAATGCGTAACCGCCAGCTCAAGCGTTTATGGGCGCGGCTGAAACAGCTCTCCGGCATGACGCTCACGCACAAAGAGTTGCTGATGAAGCTCGGCGCGGCGCGCAGCCAGTATCCCTCCGGCTGGCGGCTGGTTGAGATCCAGGTGCACGATCAAAACCCGACGTTCACCTACCGTCTCAACCGCGACAAGCTCAGGCAGGTCCGGCGTCGCGAAGGCCGTTATCTGCTGCGCACCAATCTCACCGGCAGCGATCCCGCCGAGCTGTGGCGTTACTACATCCAGCTCACGCAGGTCGAAGAAGCGTTCAAGAATCTCAAAGGCGATCTTGCGATCCGGCCGATCTACCACCAGAAAGAAGCGCGGATTGAGGCACACATCTTCATCGCCTTTCTGGCCTACTGCCTGCACGTCACGCTCGCCCGGCAACTGCGAGCGCATGCACCCGGGCTGACGCCGCGCAGCGTGCTCGAGAAGTTCGCCGCCGTGCAGATGATCGACGTCGAAATCCCGACCACCGACGGTCGAACCATTACGTTGACTCGCCACACCGAGCCGCAGCCCGAACTCAAGCTGCTGCTGGAGCGGTTGCGGCTCGAACTGCCGGCTCAGCCACCGCCCAAAATCTCCACCGCCCAGGCCGAAACCGCCACCCCCATGTAGTGCAGACCTTTGGGGTGCGGCTCATATCAATCAATAAGTTGCCGGCACCGTAGAGCCGAATCCGCTAAGTTGGGCTAGCGCGAAGAGCCGGGAGCGTCACACTAGTGAATCTGGACGCCACTCCGATAGGCTGGCGGTACCATCTGTGTCGCGGCGTGACTGAATGCACGCGATAACCTTAATCGACTTTTGACAGATCAGCTGGCGGCACACTCAGCACCTTCCTGCCCGAAAACATGGCGGAGATCAGATTGCCTCCTTCGCGCAGTTCGGTTACGACAACCGCCAGGATATGAATCACTGCGAAGAAGAGCAGAACGAAGAAATTGTAATAATGAATGGTGATGAAGGGTTTGCGGAATGCGCGCATCCCCTCATAGGCGGTCTGGTCATACATATCTTTCGCGTAGGGTATCAGCGTTGCCGGATCGACACCCGGGGCGGCTATATGGTCGGCAATCCACGCACCGATGGGTGGATAAAACAGATCCGTGCCAGCCAGCGCCAGCCCCGTGATGGCCTGTGTTAGCAACAAAAGCAGCAGGAAGGTGACCGCGATGCGTCCAAGGGGATTGTGGCCGAGGTACTGGCGCGGCCGCCCGGCGATGAAATCGGCGATGTAACTGCGCACATCATTCATATAGCCTCGCCCGCCGGGCAGAATCGCACGCCAGCGTGCATGCACTCCACCGATAAAGGCCCAGACCAGACGCCACAGCAGATTCAGCGTGAACACATAACCAATCCAGACATGTACGGTCTTCAGCAGAATCTTTCCGTCGTTGGTTACACCGAGCGCCTCGTCATTGAGAATGGCCACGCCCACGGCAATTAGCCCTAGCAGGCACAGCAGATTGATCCAATGAAACCAGCGGACGCTAACGTCCCATACGTGATAGGTTTTATACTCGGTCATAACTGGGCTCCAGCAATTTGTACGGAAGTATGTCGTACAACAACATCCTATATCATCAGATTCTGCCTGGCGAACCTCGGCAAGAGATTGACATCGCCAGCTGAAATGGAGCTGAATTCAAACAATAGTCGCTGCGTAAGAGGGAAACCGATTAGTGGGGTCAAACCATCGCTTCTCATTAGATCTCGAATTGAGAATGTACGGTTAATCATGCCGTATGTCTGGTATACACTTGGTTCTCTGCATACGAGCATGTAACTCGAAAAACCCAACGGATCACCACCCACTACTCAGCCGCAGAACTTTCACGGCTGATCGAAGCAGCCAATGCGGTGTGTGAGAAAGGCAGTAAAAAGCCCGAACTGGTGGTTTTGCGCAGGCTAAGCAGTTCTTAGCCACACGCAAAACTCACGCAAAGGAATATATGACAGGGATGTTTGTAATGGCAAGTCGTTGTTTTAATGGTGGGTCGTGAAGGATTCGAACCTTCGACCATCGGATTAAAAGTACAGAAAGGCAATTTTTCAGCCTTTTTATTCAACGACTTACCGTGGCGCCCGTTGCAACCTGTGCACCACAATGCATAACGATGCACAACTAATCCCCGCAAAATCCCCGCAGGATCATTTGGCCGTCAATAATCCCGTTTCCGACGAACCTCTACAGCAGTTGACTTGTCTCGATAGTGAGCCACTATGTGCATCACCCCACCCACTCCAAAGATCGCAAATAGGGAAGCACTCACCACGCCGGCCTATGAACGGCGAGATTCGGTGTGTTTGGCGAATTCGTAATTGTCTCCTGACAACACCAACTTAGACAGTCTTGCTCCTGAAAACAATCGCCCCTCCCCTGCTCTGCTATGAAGGATCTGCTGGTACTCCTCGCGCATCTATTGACCACGATCGTCAAACTCCTGCGGCCCGGTGGTGCAAGGTTCGTCGTCGCTGACAGCATGCTCATGAAGCAACAGCGTCTGGTCGTCAATCGTTCCCGGCGACGCGCACCCAATCTCTCGGCACTTGATAGATTCCTGTTGGGCTTCTGGTCGCTGTTTCTCAAACCACGTCGCATCCAGCGAGCTGCAGTGATTATTCGACCTGCGACGCTGTTGAAATTTCACGACCTACTCAAGATACGAAAGTACTGACTGCTGTATTCATCAGGCAGTAAAGGAATATCCGGTCCAAAGGGCCCATCACGGGAAATCATCCAGGCCATCGTTGATTTCAAACGACGCAATCCACGGTACGGATGCCCACGGATCGCACAGCAGATTAACAAGACATTCGGAATCGACATCGATAAAGATGTTGCGCGGCGTGTCCTCGCTGCACATTATCGACCTGGTTCCGGTGACGATGGGCCGTCATGGCTAACCTTACTGGGACACACAAAAGATAGTCTCTGGAGCATTGACCTCTTTCGCTGCGAATCCATCCTATTGAAAAGCCACTGGGTACTGGTGGTCATGGATCAGTTCACTCGACGCATCATTGGCATCGGTGTGCAAGCCGGCGATTTCGATGGTCTTGCCCTGTTCCAGATGTTCAACACAGCGATTTCTACCCAAAATGTTTCGCACTACCTCAGCTCCGACAATGACCCGCTATTCCTGCACCACCGCTGGCAAGCGAATCTTCGCATCTTGGATATTCACGAGATCAAATCCGTTCCCTACATGCCCTTATCGCATCCCTTCGTCGAACGGCTGATCGGAACCATTCGCCGCGAATACCTAGATCAGATGCTCTTCTGGAACGCCAGTGACCTGAAGCGAAAAATGGAAGCATTCCGACAGTATTACAACGTGCATCGTGTACATTCTGCACTCAGCGGCTATACACCCCCAGAAATCTCCAGCGAAACCCTAATGCGCCGCGCTGACCTCAACAAATTCCAGTGGAAATCTCACTACCGCGGGCTATATCAGTTGCCCGTAGCGGCCTAAGCAACAATTCGCCATACACACGGTGCGGACCCGGATTTTTCGATTATAGTTAAGGATACGACACAAGCAGCGACACGCCGGGAAGCCGCCGGATGACGGGGCATCGCTGGCGAATAATCAGCAAATAAGCAGATAAGACGATAAGAATTTTCCGAACAAGGGAGACGCCATCATGTTTGATGCAAACTCCGCTTACCAGACAATACTGCTGATCAGGCTCGCAACGCCGGATGCACCCGCATCATCCGCTGACGCATTGCCACAAGCTCAACTCGAGGAACAATTGGCGTTTGTCGAGGCGGCGCTGCTTGATTGCGGGCTATGTCGAGGGACACGGACCAGCAATAACGCACTCATCGGTCTGTTCCCCACCGCCGACTCCGCCTTCGGGGCTGCCTGCAGCGTGCAGCAGGCCTGCAGGGAGCACGGCCACGGATCAGCGCTGGCTGATGTGCGTATCCTGCTGGACCGACAGGCCGGGGATCTCGCCGGCGATGTCGCGCCATCCACTGCGGGCAGGGTACGCGAACTGGCGGAACAGCTGATGAAACAGGTTCCACCCGGGCAGATCTTTGCCACCAGGACCATCTGCGGGCACCTCAGCGAACTGTCTCAAGCCCGGTTCCGGCTGTACGAACAGGATACAGCGGGTACAGCAACGGACGAACAACTCTGTCAGGTCGTCTGCTATGAAGAGACGGTTACCCGTATTGCGATTCCTACGCAGTACCAGGAAAGTACCAGCACCACCCGCAGCCTGAACCTGCGCTGGCGCGACAACACCATGACCCTTATCCCGGAAAGTCCCTCACTGACGATCGGTCGCGGCGATCAGTCGGATATCCAGATCGAGTCGGAACTGGCGTCACGCAACCACGCCCGCCTGGGTTTCCAGCAGACGAATTTCATCCTCACCGACCAGAGTACCAACGGGACTTTCGTTCAAATCGACAATGATGATGAAGTCTTTCTTCATCACGAACAGATCGTGCTGCGCAGCAGAGGCGTGATCTGCCTCGGCCGGCATATACGGGCCGGTCGGGGTAAACTCATCTATTTCAAGCTGATTACCCAGGAGCCTGCCTGAGTATTCTTTGCATCGCGGAATGTCACGATGCAAGGCGTACGAAGCAACAGGAAAGAGGCCGCACACGGAACGTTACCGATTGGGCGTGATTCCCGGTCCCGAAATTCCCGGGGGACAGTCCTCGAACATGCCAAAGCCGACGTTGATCAGTGTCTTGCGCATGTCGTCAAGACTCTCCGTCGACTGCAGCCTGCTTCTGAAGGTCTCCAGCCCACCGAAATCACGACATTCTTTGATGAGTGGGCGCAGGACCTCGAAATTCTTCACCCGGGTGAAATCCACCGAGTAGTCCATGGTCAGCGACGCTTTCGGCTGCCTGACCAGTGCAATGCCCGGCCCGGTTATATTGTCAGGGCACTTGTTGAACAGCGCGAAGCCGACGCTGGACAGGGTGCTGCGCAGCTCCTCGAGGTTGGGACTGGTTTCCATTTTGCTGCGGTATATCTCTAGCGCATCGAAGTCAGCGCAGCGTTGCACCAGCGGGCGGATGCTTTCCAGGTTGTCGATGCGAGAAAAATCCACGGTGTAATCCGCCGCTACCACCGGACCACTAATCAACGCCAAGGCGAGCAGCAGTCGTTGCAGAATTTTCAATGTGTTGTCCACCCGAATCTCCCATTGAACCTCGCGGCCCGGCGCAAAACCGAACCTCTCGCCGTTGATGAAGCGTACACCGCGGGTAGTGTAATCACTCCCCCCGGGATCACAGGTACCGTTGCCCGGCAGGGATCTCCGGATGGTTACAGTCTGGTTCGCCCGACTGTCCACCGGTGAACCCGCATCGTCACGACCAGGCTCACCCTGCGATCTTCGGTGTTTGTGGCCGGTTTCGGACAGCCGTTGACCCTCAGGATACAGCATCGCGGCCACTCCTGATCATTCGCCTGATACGGGTGTTGCTCACTGACCAACCACCGGCTGATTTATGTTGTTTGCAGCCGACCCATGATCCACCCTGACACGCCCCTCGCGGCCACGCACAGGCGCTACCGGACAGGACATTAATATTCGTAATTACAGTTTGTTACAACTTTACCATTCGTACTCACAAGGACCTGGCACAAATGATGCTGACCTCCCTGACATAGGTATCTGTGACTCACTGGAGCGTATGGATGGAACAATCATGAACAGCGGCACACCGACTCTCGCAACCAATACCACACACAACAGGCAGGTTTGCAACGACGAACCCCCACCCGGCCGGGCGATGTCAGTGAATGCACTGGCACACATCCTGCTTTTTGTGGTGCTTGCAGCCGCTTTACATTTCCCCGGATCACCCGTGTTCGCGGGACCACAGATCGATATAAGCTTCGAGACCGATAGTGCCGACAGCCAGAAACTGATTCACGCACAGGCGGTGTTCGCCGTCCCGCAACCGGTCATCTATAACATCTTCAACTGCATCACCACATACCCCATGCTACATAACTGGGTCCGGGAAACGACACTGGTCAGTGAGGATCACGACAGCCAGGAGTTCCTGGTGAAGTTCTCATTCCCCTGGCCGGTCGGCAGCCAGTGGTCGCTAGTCCAGGTGCGTCATAGCGGGAATACGATTTTCTGGAAACAGGTGGACGGCAGTCTCAAGGCGAACCACGGCCGCATCAGCTTCACAACAGTGAACAGCAAGGTCCACATCGACTATCACGCCGCCATCGATGTGGGTCTGCCGGAACTGTGGACGCGGTCTTACAAGGAGAAGTTTATCAGGGAATTCCTGACCGCCGCCAATAATCAGGCCGAAGCAACCGTTTCAACTCCAGCACTGGTCCTGGCCGCCGAGCCGTAGCACAGCGTCAGCGGATGTGCTGTCTGCGCCGAATGTCACGCACTCATTTGACGTAGATCGTTTTCTTGGTCGAATAGACCGGCGGATCGTGCGGCACATGGTTGCAGTCCCCCATCAACAACTGCAAGGTGTGCGTTCCCGGCGGCAGTTCGATGGTCGTTTCGGTCTGCCCTGCGCCGAAGTGAATGTGATTACGATCAGACGGAATTTCCTGATCCAGCGGCGGCAGATTGGTGTCAATTAACAGGTGGTGATGCCCGGTGTTTGGGACACAGGCGCCTTTTGGCGCCACGCCCATATTGCGCAGCCCGAACCACACCCTGAACGGCTTGTTGGCCGGCACGACTTCACCATCATTGGGCCAGCCGATATACAGGTAGGCATTTGCCGGCGCAGGCGTTCTTTCTGCGGCGGCGACACCGGAGAACAACACCGCGGTCGCCAGGCAAGCAAGCAAGTTTCTGATCATGCTTTTCATGTGTTTGTCTTCCTTTGTTCGTTTTATCCAGGGCGTTCCCGACTCGTCCTTCCTAATAAGGCGGCACGGTGATCGTGATCTTCGTCGAGTACAGGGGCGGGTCGTGCGGCACATGGTTGCAGTCGGCCAGCAGAAGCTGCAGGGTATGTTTTCCGGGCGTCAGGTCTTCGAGACGCGCCTCGGTCTGGCCGCCACCGAAATGCAGGTGCTGGCGATCCGAGGGAATCTCCTGGTCGAAGGGCGGCAGATCGGTATCGATCAACAGATGGTGATGACCTGTGTTTGGCATGCACACGCCCTTGGGCGCAACACCTGCATTACGCAGTCCCATGCGGACCCAGAGCTTGCCACCTCTGATCACCGCGCCATCAGGCGGCCAGATAATATAGACCTCGGCATCCTTGGGCGCCGGTGTCCGCTCTGCGGCAAATGCCATTGTGCCTGACAGCGCCAGCAGTATCACGAACGAGACTATTCTTGTTGGTAGCATTTCTCACCCTCCCTGAGGTCCCGATCCGTGAAACTTCTTCAGGCGATTCACAGGCTCGCGGGACCGGTGTCTGAAAAGCAGCTCATAGTTCTCTTGATGAGCCTTCTGATTGGTTCGATCTACCGGCCAGCAGCATTTTCGGATCGCTGAAACGCTGCTCGCCCTACCAAGCATATATCACGCATCGGCTATTTCAAGTTACCTTTCACACGCGCCGTCCCGCAGGGATCCAGGATGCCTGTGTGAGTCATGTTGTTGCAGCGGCGGCTGGAAATCGACTCCATGGACAGATTCGCCTATCCTTATGTCTGTCGGGGTCCGGTAAAACGCTTGCGCGCAGATGCGTGCTCGTCTAGCCTCTCAGGCTTGATTGTCAGACCAGACCGATCTCAAAAACACCAGCACGGGATAATCATGATGATAGGAACAGGGTGCAGAGTGTTGTTATTGAGCCTGTCGCTCGGCCTTACCGTCACAGGCGTAGCGACCGCGGGCCTGCTGCCCAAGAGCGGCGAGGCCCAGTACGAGCTCGAATTCTGGGAATCAATCAAGAACAGCACCCACGCTGAAGACTATAAGGCTTATCTCCAGGCCTACCCTGACGGACGTTTCGCGTCGCTAGCCAGGGCCCGGGCGGCGCGGTACGCCGAATCCAGCCCCCCTGCCGCCCCGCCTGCGCCGCCCGTCGAGGAAATGGATGTCCAGTTTGAGGCCGTCACCAACGCCAATGTGCGCAAGGAACCTTCCTCGCGCGCCGAACTGGTCGGTGGACTGAACCGCGGTGACCGTGTGCACGTCACGGGCCGCGCACAGGACGGCAACTGGTACCGCATCGACCTCGCCGGCGGGATCACGGGATTTGTCTACCGTGATCTGATCCGGGAACCGGTCGCCGCACCTTCGCCGGTACCGGTACCGGTGCCGAAGCCGGCGCCGCCGGTTCCCATCAAACCCGAACCGGCGCCCGTCCGAACGCCGGCTGTGGCGCACAGAACCGAAGGTGTTCGCGACTGCGAGGACTGCCCGGAAATGGTGGTATTGCAGCCGGCTTCGTTCATCATGGGGGATGACCACGGCGATCGCAGCGAAAGACCCTCACACCGTGTGACGATCAGCAAACCGTACGCCATCGGCGAGTACGAGGTCACCCTGGCGCAATGGAATGCCTGTGTTCAGGCGGAGGCTTGCAAACCCGTCACCAGCACGACCGGTTCGCCGGATATATCACCGGCCAGGGACATCAGCTGGACAGATACCCAGCGATACGTACGCTGGCTCTCGAAGCAGACGGGCCAGAACTACCGCCTGCCGACGGAGGCGGAATGGGAGTACGCAGCGCGCGCCGGGACCGGCTCGCGCTACTGGTGGGGTGAAAAAATGCAAGCCGGCATGGCCAACTGCAAGGGCTGCGGCGGTGACTGGAGCAATGATGCGCCTGCCAACGTTGACGCTCTCCCGCCTAATCCTTTCGGTCTCTACGGCATGAACGGTGGCGTCTGGGAATGGGTCGAGGACTGCTGGCATAAAGACTACGACGGCGCACCGACCGACGGTTCCGCCTGGACCAGTTCCGACTGTCGCGAGAATGTGATCAGGGGGGGAGCGTGGCGCAACGACAGCACCTACGCGCACTCGTCGAGCCGGTTCACATACGATACGACAGTGCGTTACATACTCAACGGTTTTCGCGTGGCTAAAACACTGCCCTAGGGCATACCCGTTACCAGAGCGCCGCGCTTCGGTGTACGCTCAGGGACTGCGTCCCAGTGCTTTGTCCTTGAACTGTTCCAGCAGCGTCCGGGGCCTGGTGTTGATCATGACAAAATCCGCGGTAATCCTGTCACGCGAGGTATCACTCCCCAGTTGATCCAGGCGATCACGAAGCGCCACCAGGTAATCTGCACCCTTTTCCACTTCTTCTCGCGGCTGGTCGAACAACGGCTTCGGCGTGGTCAACACCACCACGAGTTCCGTGCCGAACGGCTTCGCGATGATCCATTCGCCCAGATCACCGATGGTGGCGGCGTAGCTGGGCGGTGCCTGATTGCCCTCGACGCGGGGTCCCGGAACCATATGTACCACACCGCCGTCCAGTGAGTAGTAGTCAAGATTGACATAGGACTCGTAAGGCGGGGTTGTTATCTTGACGATGAGGGGATCCCCTTCGGTGAGCTCGCCGTGCTCACTCCGAGTGCGTATCGTGGTAGCACCCCCGGCGTCCTCGTTGATGCGCCAGTATGGCTCGTAGAGATCCAGCACGGCACATTTCTCATCACTGACCGGCGTCACGTCGACGGCGACTTTCTTCGCCCCTGGAAGCGTCAGCAGCTCGCTTTCCAGCCGCTTCATATCCAGCCGTTGCGATGCATATCCGTGTACATTCACGGTACCGTTAGTTACAGTCGCGTCCAGAGCCGCACAGGACACCCGGTCCAGCATGGGCATGACTGCCGACAGAGACAGCTTGTGTACCTCTGTCGCGACGGATTTCACCGGAACCTGCGGCCCCATCTTCGCAACCTTCATGCCGGCGGTAGGTAGTTTTTCAGCACCCGCTGCGGGTGATTCCGTATCAGCATAACCCTCGATCTCTATGGCTGCCGTGCGGGTAGCGGTCTCCCCACCATTGAACCCGGCACGCTCGCCCGGCGACACCGCCGATGCCTCGATTTGCGGAGCCGGACGAAACATCGAGATATAGTAATAACCGGCGGCGCCGGCCACCACCAGCAGCGAGGCGGCCAGCCCAGATAACCTGAAGACGGTAGGGGCGACCAGGCTCTTACAACTGATGTCGTGGCATAACTGTCCTACCGTCGGCGTGCGCTGTTCACGGTTGAAGGCAAGCGCCTTTTTCAGGGCTTTCCACTGCCTGCTCGTCAGTCCCTTGCGGTGTTCGAGCTGCAGCCCTCCGTCCCGCGCCTCGGTTGCCTGCATGCGGCCGAAGGGGTGCCTTCCGGTCAGCATTTCATAGGTAATACACCCCAGTGCATAGACATCATCACGTGGATCCACTTCCTGGTGCTCCAGCATCTCGGGACTTGCATAGGTCGGTGTCAGGGCTCCGAGGGAACCCGGATCAAAACGTGTCGCGTCCATATCGACCTGGTCCGGCCGCTGGAAGGCGCGTGCAATTCCGAAGTCGATGACCTTGACCTGCCCGCTGTCAGTGATGATGACATTGGCAGGCTTGAAATCCGCATGCACGATGCCATTGTCGTGAGCGAACTTCAGCGCCGCCGCAATCTGTTCCAGGATGGGCATCGCCGCCTCCTGTGACATACCCTTGAAATCCCGCGCCCGGAATATCTGCGCCAGCGACTTGCCGGACAGATATTCCATGGTCATGTACACGGTGTCACCATCACGGTCGAAGTCGTACACTCGGACGATATTCGGATGGGCAAGGCTCTGCGATTTCTTCGCTTCGCGCTGCAGTGCAATCAGTGACTGCGGGTGGGAACGGAACTCGACATTGAGCACCTTGACCGCCACGTAGGGGTTTCGGTCGTCGGCTTCGAGCTTGCGCCGGTCGAGCGCCTTGTAAACCGTACTCATGCCCCCGGAACCGACGCGCTCCTCGAGGACGAAGCGGTCATTCAGCACGTCACCCACACCCTTGATCTTCTCGATGCCCGGCAGCGAACTGGTATCCGGGCGGACACTACGCGGCAGCGGGCTTTCCTTCTCACCGATGGCGGACTGTGCTTGTTCGCCCTCACCGAAAAACCGCGTCGCCAGGTAAGTGCGACTGGCATCAGGATCGACGAAGCCGCCGGCAGCGGCCTGTTCCCCTGCATTTTTCCGCTTGGCATCCGCGGACTGCTCGATCCGGCGTTTCACCGCCGCGTGCACCTCGGCGGGGAGCGGCGTGCGGACATGTTCCTCATCGAGCGTCCCCAGCATCCAGGTTTCATCACCCCGGCCATCCGCGAGGATACGCTCGACTTCCTCGATCAGCTGGTCCTGCGACAAGGTCCCGCTTCTGAATGATTTCAATGCGTGTGCAAAACTCGCCATGGCCCGTTACACCGTTGCGCTGGAGCGATCTTCGTTCAACTGCACCCGGTCACGAGAGGCGTGTCTCGTCAGTTGGTGCGGCCTGTGCGTCAACCCGTAATTCACCGCGGTATCATCCGCGTGGTGATCGCCGAACCCGGTAGTCGCCTCGAAGCGAATCACCGCCACCGTGACGTTGTCGCGCGCGCCGCGCTCCAGCGTCAGCTCAAGCAGTTCCTCGCTGGCTTCTTCACAGTCATAGTCGTCTATGATGGCAGCGACTTCATCGTCACTGATCTCCTTGGTCAGTCCGTCGCTGCACAACAGGACGGCATCGCCGTCCCGGAGAAATGAACGGTATTGGTCAACCACCAGCTGGTCCTGAGTGCCGACAGCGCGAGTAATACGGTTGGATGAGGGATGCGAGGTCGCCTGATCGCGGCGCAACTCACCGCGCTGGACGAGTTCCTCGGCAACGCTGTGATCACGGGTGATTTGGGTAAGACTGCCATCGCGCATCAGGTAGGCGCGACTGTCACCCGCCCACAGGCACATCCATTCGCGTTTGTACACCAGAAAGGCGACCACGGTGCTTCCCATCAACTGGTCGGAACCGGCAGCGCGAGCCTCATCGCGCATGCGTTGATTGGCAGTGGCGAGCCGCGCCTTGACCTCGTTTGCAAAATTCTCCAGCGAATCCGGCCTGGTCAGGCCCTCGAAAGCCTCCACGATCAGGCGACTCGCGACATCGCCACGGGTGTGACCGCCCATTCCATCGGCAACCAGCCACAACCCCAGGTCGTCGAGATTCAGATAGGCATCTTCGTTGACACGACGCTGCCTTCCTGTTGTTGTGCGACAGCATGACCACCACCGGTAACTCATCCCGCGACCTTCCTCGGCAATAGGGCCAGCCGAGCGGATGCCCTCACCGGAAGGCAGTGGCCGGGTTCGTCACTTACGCCGCGCATGCCTTCCGGAAATTATCGATTGATCTGACAATGTCGAAGCCCTGTCTACGCTTCCTGCGTTGCAACACGCCGGCATTTTTCGCCTTGCGATGCCCTTCATTTGCCCTCACTTTAGTACATATACCCTTGTGTTGTCAGCACGTGGCGACGTATTACCCGCCCGGCCCCGTCGAGCGCGAATCTCAACAACCGCGCCCTGACCAGGGCCTGATGATCAATTAAACTGGTATATTAATCGCTTGGGCTGAAATTCCGATCTATACTTTTTTTAATCCTCATACGGCCCGGTGCATTGACGATCCCAGACTCCTTCCGAGTCCGCGGATGTCACGGGAGAGCGATAATGGCACACATAGTAATCAAGGATCTCAAGGAAAGCGTGGAACTGGACAGAGCGGCGATGCGCCAGATTACCGGTGGCTGGAACCGGCAGCGTCTCAGCGGTCTTCCAGGCTATGAATCGAGCCTTTTCCAGAAACCGGCTCCCTTTGATCATTTCAACCTTGCCGGTTTTGATTTCGACTCGAGTCGGCGGTAGAAATAAACGGGGATCTACAGACTCACCTTGCCACGTGCTGCATTGCAATGAGCTGACAGCTTACCTGTAAGATGGCAGCCAATAGGCTGCCCCCTCACAGGTAGAGGAGTGTATTGAACTGTCCGCACCCATTGCCGTGAACAGGGGAGCATCAATCCTTCAGCAGCCACCAGCGGGCAACTCCGCGAGTGTGACCTCGTTCATGCATCATAAGTAAGGATGTCATCGCGGCGTTTGTGTTTTGGCATCTCAACCCACTCCTGCCAAATAAGCCTTACGACTGACAGCGCGAAGAGGCCGAACAATACCTGCCGACTTGTGATCCGTGGTCGGGAAACGGCGGTTTCCTAATCGCAGGGCTTTTGACTTTCAATCGTTGCTTTTCATCAAACATGGTCGCCTGGATAGTTTGCAAATAGCGAACATCCGTTTGGCGAGTGTCCTGCGCGATCTCTGCACGCCTCCTAACTGAATCATTAAAATATCAATATTTCATATAGTTAAAATTATTTTTGCGCTGATCTGGCCAACCTGGCACGGCTTCTGCTTTATCCCAGACATGAGCAACAACACGCTCATGACCCAAACCCTTAAACCTGTTATCACGATTGAAACCAAAGGAGAACTGCAATGTTGACCATCAAAGATCTTTCCGCAAGCAAGGAACTCGACGTCAAGGCCATGAGCGAAGTGCGTGGCGGTGGTGATGTCTTCTCGGCGAACGGCCAGAGCTCATTCCAGGGTTCGGCTGCCGGCCTGGTGGCCGTCAACGAGAGCACCCAGAACCTGCTTTCCTCCAACACCGCCTTCGACTACGAGGAAGCGCAGAACACGCTGGTCGGGATCGGCGCGAACGGCGGCCTGGGCATCTACTCGATCGTCTGATCGAAAAGCGGCAGACGGCACGTCAGAGCGGAGGTCTTCGGACCTCCGCTTTTTTTTGTGCCTGCCGGTGAACCCGGAGAACTGATGCATCCCGAGCAGTCTCTGGCCCAAACGCTGAGCGCCTCACCGTCACACCGTCCCCCGCTCTCCATGCTCGCGTCGACCCTCAGGCACCGCGCGTGCATCCCGGCTGTCGTACGACAGCGAACTCCCCCTCCCCGGATGTTGGCTACGGAACGACTCGAACACGCACGGCGGTCTTCCATGGCACGGATGCGAGACCGGTCGGATAATAAAATATTGTTTTTATTCAGCAGCATGTATCGCACCACCCGGCGCAGCGTGCTACCTGGCACGCTGCCTGCATTAACCAGGATGAGTCCTGACACGCTCAACGGCCGGGTGCAAACATCCAACCGTTACCGACACGTAGACACTTTCATCATTGACTAAAGGAGATTCGAAATGACCCATCTGTTAATTACTGACCTGGTAGAGAGTAAAGAGCTGGATCACAGCGCCATGCTGGCCGTTCGCGGCGGCAATGATCTGCTGGCGTTCAATGCCGAGTCGCTGGCGGCCGAAGCCAAAGCGGGGATTGCGGCCGTCACCGCGGCAACCCAGACCCTGGTGGGTGTGAACACCCTGCTCAACCTGGATATTTCCCCGGTGACCAACGTCGTTGTGGGGGGCATTGCCTAAGGGACGCTCCACCCGCGCGCAGGGGTTGCCCGATCGGTACCCTGCACCACCCCAGGCGGAGGTCTTCGGACCTCCGCTTTTTTTGTACGCCTTCCTGACCCGGCGCCTTGCGTGACCGTTGCGTTTTTTCCGGGCGCTTCCGTGGTCCACGGGTCTCACCCCCTGGCGGTGTTTCATCCGGACTAACGTTTTGCGGGGAATCTGTTGGTTATGCCCCTGCAACTACGCGCGGCCTACTACGGGTCCGGATCGGTCATTCCGTCCAGAGTCACTTTTTTATTGTTTTAAATCATCGTCTTACCTTCATTGTCAGCCGCGCGCGGCCGTGCTGGCACGGCTCATGCTTTCAATACAGTCAGACAGCGGAGGCAAACCGCCACGCCGCTCACAGCAAATCTGACTAACTGACCCAGGAGACCCGACAATGAGCAAACTCGTCATCAACGATTTAGTGGTAAGCAAAGACCTCGACCGGGCGGCCGTGATGCAGATCCGCGGCGGCTTACACCGGCGGCTGGCAGGTAGCACGCCTGGAGCCGCATGGCTTATCCAGTGCGCGGGCACCAGGCATCTACAACATCATCACCAACAACTACAACCTGTACCAGAATCCGACGATCTTCAACGTCTTCACCAGTGGCGGCAGCGGCAACTCCGACAGCTCCGGGAATATCGTCAACAACTTCGACATCAATACCCTGTCGGTGAACGCCGCCAGCCCGGCGCTGATCGGCGGCTGACGCGACAGCACTCGAGTCATACACAAATCCCCCGACTTGCGGAGTTCCTCGTGAACTCCGCTTTTTTTTGCGCAACTCGCTTGAGAACGGACCACCGCCACGCATCCCAACAGCCCGCTGCACACGCCTACCACCTCTCGTAAACCAACCCACCCAACGCAGCACTTCTCAGATCCTGCCCCACGACACGCTCAAGCGGAGGTCTTCGGACCTCCGTTCATTTTGTGCCTGCCGGTAAACCCGGGAACTGATGGGATCCCGAGCAGTATCTGGCCCAAAACGCTGAGCGCCTCACCCACCGTCACACCGTCACACCATCCCTCATTCCCCACGCTCATGCGTACCCCTCCCCATCGCGCGCTCAAACCCACTGGCCGGGTTACCAGGAGGAGCTGGTCACCGCGGCGTTGATCCCGGGTGTTACTCCTGGACCCAACCGTTGCCGTCACCGGGACACATGCCGATCCTTCCAGGCTGCAATTGCCCGCGTTGTGGTAACCCGAACTTCACGCGAAATTGTGTTGGTGCTTCGCAAACGTTTGACGAGACGGTACTCTGGGTGAATCCGCTGCCCGTCCTTGCCATAAAATAATAATATGATTTATACACAATAAGTTACGAAATTTTATCCGCAAGCACCACCAACCTGGCACGGGTCCTGCTTTATCCCAGACATGAGCGACAACACGCTCATGACCCAAACCCTTAAACCTGTTATCACGATTGAAACCAAAGGAGAACTGCAATGTTGACCATCAAAGATCTTTCCGCAAGCAAGGAACTCGACGTCAAGGCCATGAGCGAAGTGCGTGGCGGTGGTGATGTCTTCTCGACGAACCTCCAGGGTTCATCCCAGAGTGCGGCTGCCGGCCTGGTGGCCGTCAACGAGAGCACCCAGAACCTGCTTTCCTCCAACACCGCCTTCGACTACACCGACGCGCAGAACACGCTGGTCGGGATCGGCCAAAACGTCGGCCTGGGCATCTTCTCGATTGCCTGATCGAAAAGCGGCAGACGGCACGTCAGAGCGGAGGTCTTCGGACCTCCGCTTTTTTTGTGCCTGCCGGGAAACCCGGGGAAGTGATGCAGTCCCGAGCAGTCTCTGGCCCAAAACGCCGAGCGCTTCACCGTTTCTCATTCCCCACGCACATGCGACCCCTCTCCATCGCGCGCTCAAACCCACTGGCCGGGTAACCAGGAGGAGCTGGTCACCGCGGCGTTGATCCCGGGTGTTACTCCAGGACTCGACCAATGCCGGCGCCGAGCCACGCGCCGATCCTCCCGGCAGCGATGGCCCGCGTTGTGATTACCCGAACTTCACGAGAAATAGTGTTGGTGCTTCGCAAACGTTTGACGAGACAGCGCCCTGAGTGAATCCTCACCCTGTCCTTACCATAAATAATAATATATTCATATACACAACAAGTTACAGAATTTTATCCGCAAGCACCACCAACCTGGCACGGCTCCTGCTTTATCCCAGACATGAGCGACAACACGCTCATGACCCAAACCCTTAAACCTGTTATTACGATTGAAACCAAAGGAGAACTGCAATGTTGACCATCAAAGATCTTTCCGCAAGCAAGGAACTCGACGTCAAGGCCATGAGCGAAGTGCGTGGCGGTGGTGATGTCTTCTCGACGAACCTCCAGGGCTCATCCCAGAGTGCGGCTGCCGGCCTGGTGGCCGTCAACGAGAGCACCCAGAACCTGCTTTCCTCCAACACCGCCTTCGACTACGAGGAAGCGCAGAACACGCTGGTCGGGATCGGCGCGAACGGCGGCCTGGGCATCTTCTCGATCGTCTGATCGAAAAGCGGCAGACGGCACGCCAGAGCGGAGGTCTTCGGACCTCCGCTTTTTTTTGTGCCTGCCGGTGAACCCGCCGAGCCGCTGTCATGCCGATCGGTCCCCCGCCCATAACGGTGGGCTCCTCAGCGGCATGCCGTCCTTTGCTCCCGTTCTCGCGTCAACTCTCAGGCACCGCGCGTGCATCCCGGCTGTCGTACGACAGCGAACTCCCCCTCCCCGGATGTTGGCTACGGAACGACTCGAACACGCACGGCGGTCTTCCATGGCACGGATGCGAGACCGGTCGGATAATAAAATATTGTTTTTATTCAGCAGCATGTATCGCACCACTCGGCACAGCGTGCTACCTGGCACGCTGCCTGCATTAACCAGGATGAGTCCTGACACGCTCAACGGCCGGGTGCAAACATCCAACCGTTACCGACACGTAGACACTTTCATCATTTGACTAAAGGAGATTCGAAATGACCCATCTGTTAATTACTGACCTGGTAGAGAGTAAAGAGCTGGATCACAGCGCCATGCTGGCCGTTCGCGGCGGCAATGATCTGCTGGCGTTCAATGCCCAGTCGCTGGCGGCCGAAGCCGAAGCGGGGATTGCGGCCGTTACCACGGCAACACAGACCCTGGTGGGTGTGAACACCCTGCTCAACCTGGATATTTCCCCGGTGACCAGCGTCGTTGTGGGGGGCATTGCCTAAGGGGCGCTCCACCCGCGCGCAGGGGTTACCCGATCGTTACCCTGCACCACCCCAGGCGGAGGTCTTCGGACCTCCGCTTTTTTCTACGCCTTCCTGACCCGGCGCCTTGCGTGACCGTTGCGTTTTTTCCGGGCGCTCCCGTGGCTCAGGGGATCTCACCCCCTGGCGGTGTTTCATCCGGACTAACGTTTTGCGGGGAATCTGTTGGTTATGCCCCTGCAACTACGCGCAGCCGACTACGGCTCCGGATCGGTCATTCCGTCCAGCGTCACTTTTTTCTTGTGTTAAATCTTCGTCTTACCTTCATTGTCAGACGCGTGCGCCCATGCTGGCACGGCTCCTGCTTTCAATCCAGTCAGACCTGCGGAGGCACACCGCCACGCCGCTCACAGCGAATCTGACCAACAGACCATGGAGACCCGACAATGAGCACACTCATCATCAACGATTTAGCGGCAAGCAAAGACCTCGACCGGGCGGCCGTGAGGCAGATCCGCGGCGGCTTCACCACCGGCTGGATCGTCGCCCGTCCGGATCAGCAGGTGCTACCCCGCACGCGCACGCCAGGCATCTACAACATCATCACCAACAACTACAACCTGTACCAGAATCCGACGATCTTCAACGTCTTCACCAGTGGCGGCAGCGGCAACTCTGACAGCTCCGGGAATATCGTCAACAACTTCGACATCAATACCCTGTCGGTGAACGCCGCCAGCCCGGCACTGATCGGCGGCTGACGCGACAGCTCTCGAGTCATACGCAAATCCCCCGACTTGCGGAGTTCCTCGTGAACTCCGCTTTTTTTTGCGCAACTCGCTTGAGACGGATCACCGCCACGCATCCCAACAGCCCGCTACACACGCCTACAACCTCTATGT